>DASTKT010000216.1:0-88718 GCA_035715725.1 Longimicrobiales bacterium
GAGCCGGGCGGCGTCGGGGCCGTCGCCGAGGATCGAGGCGACGAACGGCAGGTCGCGCAGCTCGCCGAGCGCATCGATGAAGACGTCCGGCCCCTTCTCCCGGCTGAGCCGTCCGACCCAGCCCAGGTGCACGTGCGGCCCGTTCAGGCCGAGGCGCTCGCGCGCGGCCCGCCGCGTGAGGAGCGGCGGCGCATCCGCGCGCCACGCGTTCGGGATGACGCGGATCCGCGCCCGCGGCACGCCGGCGGACGCCAGCCGCGCGGCGAGCGGGCCCGAGACGGCGACGACCGCGTCGAAGCGGCGGAGCGCCGCCCGCTGCACGGTCTCCATCCCGCGCATCCACGCGCCGCCGCCGGTATAGCCGTGCACCGTGGTCACGGTGCGGATGCCGAGCGCGCGGGCGGCGCCGCCGAACACGACGTCGCAGCGCAGGCCGTGGGTGTGCACCAGGTCCGGGCGCAGGCGGCGGAGGAGCCCGACGCCGAGCGTGCGCTCGCGGAGGTACGCGCGGGCGGGGACGTCGAGGCGGTGCACGTCGAGGCAGCGCCGCCGCAGCTCCGCGAGGAAGCGCGTGAGGGCCGGGTCGAGCGGCGGCGAGACGCTGGCGACGACGTGGACCTCGTGTCCCCGTGCCCGATGCCCCGCGGCCAGCTCGGCGACGACGCGCTCGAGCCCGCCCACGGGCGCCGGAGCGAAGGCGTGGAGGATGCGCACGCGGACCTCACGCGAGGACGGGGACCGGCCGGGTCGCGCCGAGGCGCGCGTCCCGGTGCCGTATCAGTGTGTCCACGAACGACCTGGTGGCCCCGGCGAGCACCTGGTAGCCGGCGTGCCCGGCGCCGGCGGGGGACGCGCCCAGGATCCCGCCGCGCAGCCCCGGATCGCGGCTGGCGCGGTGCTGCGTCGCCTTGAGGAACCGGACGACGCGGCCGCTCGGCTCGATCCAGGACGCGTCGCCGGTGAGCTCGAGGAGGCGGAGCCAGGCGTCGGCGATGCGCGCCTGTCCGGGGAGGCAGCTCCAGCGGGCGGCGGCGCGCCAGGCCGGATCGAGGCGGCCGGGCATCCGCCCGTCGTCGCGCACGGCCGCGGCGAGCGCGCGGGCGGTGCGCATGGCGCAGGCGAGGAGCGCGGGCTCGGCCAGGACGCGGCCGCCCTCGAGGAGTCCGCGGACGGCGTCGGCGAGCGCGGCGAGGTCCGGCGGCTCGGGGCCCTGCGGCGCGCAGCCGGGGATCCAGCCGTTCTCGCGCTGGCGGGCGGCGACGCTGCGGAGGCAGGCGCGGGCCGTCTCGCGGAACTCGGCCTCGCCGAGGCGCACGCCGGCCTCGGCGAGCGCCCAGGCGGCGAGCGCGGCGCGGGGCGTCGCGCCGGCGCCCGCGGCGCCGGCATCTCTCGCGAGCGCGGCGGCGAGGCCGCGGCCGGCGGCGAGCGCGGCCTCGGCGGAGCGCACGTCGGCCGCGTGGTCCCAGGCGGCGAGCCACCCGAGGATGGCCGGCCCGGCGTCGAGCGCCGCGATGGGCGGGGCGGCGCCGCCGCGCGGCAGGCCGCCGGAGCGGGAGCGCACGTCGAGCCGCCAGTGCGCGGCGCGGAGCGCGCGTTCGACGAGCTCGGCGCGGTCGAAGCGGTCGGCGGCGTGGAACAGGGTCGGGATGCTGCACGCCGTCGCCTCCGGGTCGGGCGGCTGCCACCCCGCGCGGCGGAGGGTCGGGTCCCAGGTCAGGCCGTAGCCGCGCGAGATGCCCGCGCCGCCGGCGGCGTCCTGCGCGCGGCAGAGCCAGTCGAGCGCCGCGCGGATGTGGCCGGCATGATCCGCGTCGGGCGGCGGCCGGCGGGCTCGCGCCTCCCAGGCGGCGGGGCTCCAGAGCGCGCTCGCCCGCAGCTCCGTCAGGCGGGCGGCGAGGGATGCGGTGAGCCGGCGGCGGGCGGCGAAGGTGGCGGTCACGAGTGCCTCCAGGGAAAGCTCCGGGTCGCGGCGCGCGCGGCGTTCCGCGCCGCGACCAGCCGGATGAAGTGCGCGACGTAGGCTTCGCCGGTCTGCTCGGCGCGGAACTCCGCGCGGGCGCGTACCTCCCCGGCGCGGCCGAAGCGCCGGGCGAGGTCGGGATCGCGCAGCAGCAGCTGCATCGCCTCGGCGAGCGCGCGGTCGTCCTCCGGCGGCACGAGCAGGCCGGTCTCGCCGTGGGTGACGATCTCGGGGATGCCGCCGACCGCGGAGCCGACGACGGCGCGGCCGCAGGCCATGGCCTCGACGGCGGCGATGCCGAACGACTCGGCGAGGGAGGGGAGCACGAGGAAGCGGCAGCCGTGGAGCAGGCGGATGATCGTGGCGCGCGGGACGGCGCCGAGGAAATCGACACGGTCCGCGATGCCCAGGTGCTCGGCGAGCTGGCGGAGCGCCACGTCGTCCGGCCCGCCGCCCGCCTCGACCAGACGCAGGCCGGGGTGGCCCCCCGCGACGCGAGCGAACGCCCGCAGCAGGACGTCGATCCCCTTCCACGGCATGAGCCCGGCGATGCAGAGCACGAAATCGGCGGGCGGCGGGTCCGCGGGCGCGGTGGCGGGCGGCGCGGCGAACTCGTCGACGTCGATGCCGTTGTAGACGACGACGGCGCGGCCGGCCAGCTCCGGCACGCAATCCACCACGGCGTCGCGGTAGCGGGCGGAGGGCGAGACGACGAGGTCGGACGCGGCCAGGAGCCGGCGGACCAGCCGCGACGGAGCGGCACCCAGCCGCCCGTCGGGGAAGACGTCCGAGCCGTGGATCGAGGTCACGAGGCGCACGCCGGGCAGCCGCCGGCAGAACGCGAAGTAGACGAAGGCGTCCACCGGGTAGTGCACGTTCACGATGTCGATGCGCTCCGCCCGGATCACGCGCACCAGCCGGAGCAGCGTCTGGGGCAGGAACACCCCGAACGCGACGGGGCTGCGGAGCCGGTGCGCCGGGGCGGAGGGGCTGCGCAGGTGGGCCGTGAAGCCGGGGAATCCCCAGGCGGTGCGGTCCTTCCGGAGCCCATGGTTCTCCGCCGCCGGGTGGAAGAAGACGGGGGTGTGGCCGCCGCGGCGGAGGTGCACGGCGAGGTTGCCGACGACGGAGGCGACGCCTCCCGTCTCCTGGTCCCACGGCACGACGATCAGCACGCGGAGCGGGCGCGGCGCGCCGCGCCCGGCGGTGTCGGCGGCCGGCGCGGGAACCTGCGGGGCGGCGTTGGCGCGCGCGGGCGGACGCATCAGTCCGCGGCCGCGGCCGGTGGGGCGGCGATCGGCGTCGCGCCGGCGGCCGTGGCCGAAGCGCCGAGGACCGGCGCGGCCGCGGCCCGCGCGGTCTCGGCCGGTGCGGCGCCCGGCGCGGTGGCGCCCGGCGCGGCGGGCGCGGGCGCGAGCCGGCCGCCGCGGCGCCAGGCCAGCGGCACGCCGCGCAGCATGCCCACGAAGAGGTAGCGGACGTCGCGCAGCACGGGCTGCACCGGGGTGTCGCCGCGCATCCGCTCGGCGAGCGCGCGCATGGCGGCGGACAGCTCCCAGTACGCGGAGCGGAGGATGGCGACGTCGCCCCGCAGGATGTGCTTCGTGTAGAAGCCGCCGCGGCCCACGATGTACCGGCGGTTGGCCTCTCCCACGGCGTCGTCGCTGCGGCGGCCGTGGGCGTGGCGGACGACCAGCTCCGGGACGTAATCGACGCGGAAGCCGGCGCGGAAGACGCGATAGGCCAGGTCGGAGTGCTCGGCGGCGGGGAGCGGGCTGCCGGGCCCGAAGCCGGGGTCGTAGAGGCCGACCGAGACGAAGACGCAGCGGACGAACGCCGTGTTGCAGCCGGGGATGCCGCCGAAGAGCAGGTCGGGGCCGGCGAGCCGGTCGCGGCGGGCGGAGGTCCGGATCGAGACGGGGCGGTCCGCCGGGTCGGCGAGCTCGACGCGCCCGCCGAGGCCGGCGAGCTCGGGCTCCGCGCGGAACTCGAGCCAGAGGCGCTCGAGCCAGTCGGGGTCGGGGAGGCAGTCGTCGTCCGTGAACGCGACGATGTCGCCGCGGGAGGCGCGGATGCCGGCGTTGCGGGCGCGGCTCGCGCCCGGCTGCGGCTCGAGGACGCACCGGATCGGCAGGCGGCCGCCGAACTCGGCGATCACGTCGGCCGTCGCGTCCGTGGAGCCGTTGTCGACGAGGACCAGCTCCCAGACGAGCCCCGCCGGCACGACCTGGCGCGTGAAGCTGGCCAGCGTGCGGCGCAGCGACTGGCAGCGATCGCGGGTGCAGAGGACGACGCTGATGTCGACGGCGGCGACGGCGTCCGCCGCGGGAGCCGAGAGCACCGCGACGGGGGCCGGCGGCGCGGCCGGCGTCGGCGCGGCGGGTTCGGGGACGAGGGGTAGAGTCTCTCGCATGCCCGGGTTCCGGATCGCGTAGGCCGCGCGCCAGGCCGGCACGGGGGTGGGCGGCTCCGGCGAGCGCCGGAGGCGTAGTCGCGGGTTCATCGGCAGGGAGCCCCGGAAGAGCGTGCTCTCGCAGAGTCGCCGACGGCGAGGACCTCGTCGATGAGGCGGACGTCGGGCTCGAGGCGGGCGGCGATGGCGAAGCCGCGGAGCGCCGCGACCGGCCCCGGCAAGCGGCCGGCGTCGGCGGGCGGAGGTGCGGCCTCGTGATCCAACTGAGCACCGTGGTGGATCGGGGGATCTCAGCGCGAGGGCGCCGTGAGCCGGCATCAGGCGCGGTCGAGGCCGCTGGTGTGGTGGCCGGGTGATCGGCGTGAAGGGAGTCCTGGCGCGATCAGCGGGAGGCGAAGGGGAAATCCCGTGCCGGCCTGGCCGCCGGTTGCGCGCGGATCACGTTACGTTCGGCCGTGCATGAGGTTGCCGGCTCGGGCGGGACGGGGCGCCGGCGCCGGCGCGCGCGGTGGCGGCGCGATCCGCGCCACGCCCGGGGCGGCCCGGGCCGGCGGCCCGCCGCACGTGTGGCCGGGGCCCCACACGCCGGCGGGCGCAGGGGCTGCCGCCCGCTATCTCACCGCCTCGACGCCGGGGCCCGGCTGCCAGGCCGGGTGGGGGTACGGCCGCGGCGCGGCGGGGTGGAACTCGAGCGCGCGCCAGCGCCGCGGCGCCGCCACGGCGAGCTGCGGCGCCCGCGCGCAGGCGGTGAGCCCGATCAGCATGCCGTAGATCGTGTGCATGAACGCCGAGTAGGCCTGCGTCAGGAAGAAGCCGCAGACGACGTAACCCGCGAGCGAGATCAGGATCGTCTGCCCGAACGCGGCCTCGCGGGGGTGCTCGCGCAGCCAGTCCCACGGGCGCCCGCCCAGGCGCCGGGCCGCGCGCGCCGCGACGACGAGGAGCGCGATGAAGCCGAAGAGGCCGATCAGGCCGAGCTCGGCCCCGACCTGGACGAAGGAGTTGTGCGGCGCGGACCACTTGAAGCCGCGGCTGGCGATGTGCTGCCGGGCGAGCGGCGAGAACTTCCCCTCCGCGACGAAGAACGCGTTCGCGCCGACGCCGAGCACCGGGCGGTCGAGCATGTAGCCGATCCCCCGCTTCCAGACCTCCATCCGCCCCGACTGCGAGTTGCCGGCCCAGTTGTAGTCCTCGCTGGGGTGCAGCAGCGTCTTCATGTTCGTCCAGTAGCCGGCGCCGGCCAGCACGTTGAGCAGCCCGAGGACGCCGACGACGCCGACGAGGCGCTGGCGCCACGGGATGGCCGAGCTCGCCAGCAGCGCGGCGAGCACGGTCAGCACGCCGAGGAAGCCGCCGCGCGAGCCGCTCCGGATGATGCCGTAGATGAAGTAGCCGACGACGCCGGCGGCGAGCAGCCGGACCCGGAGCCGCCGCGGCGGCGCGATGAAGTAGAACGCGAACGGCAAGGTGCAGACGAGGAGCATCGCGTAGTCGTTCGCGTCGTAATAGATCAGCGTCTGCAGCCGGACGTCGGCGACGGCGGGCGCGTGCGCGAGCACGGCGCGCGAGTACGCGAGCGCACCGACCACGTGGGCGAGCGCGAGGCGCCGGGCGTCCGCCGGCGAGCGGACCGCCAGGGCGACGAACAGCAGCAGCATGAACGTCTTGATGTGGTCCCGGAGCAGGAAGCTCAGGCTCAGGCCGGGGTAGACGCCGCCCGGGATCGAGAGCACCATCTGGACGAGCAGGAAGAGGGCACCCAGGAAGACCGGGGTCCCCAGGATGGACCGGAGCCGGGCCACGCCGCCCGTCGCCAGGAGGAGCAGCGCGGCGAGGCCGGTACTGAGCTCGACCGGGTGGAACTTCGCGAGCCAGCCGTACAGCTGCTGGAAGCGCCAGACGTAGGTGAGCAGCATGACGATCACGGCCGCCTGGTACGCCAGCCAGAGCACCGGCACCTGCGTCGCCGGCCGGGCGGCCAACGGGGCGCGGGTCGGCCGCGGCGGCGCCGCCTGGAGGCGCGGCGGCTCGGGGAGCGGGCCGACGGGGCGGATCCCCCACGCGGTCAGGACGTCGAGATCCGTCACGGCGTCGCCTCCTCCTGCCCGGCCACCGCGGCGCCGGCGGCGCAGCGGTAGACGTCGATGCGGTACACGCGGTCGTCGAAGCGCGGCCGCTGCGAGGTGAAGCGCAGCGCGCAGCGGGAGCGGAGCCAGCCGCCGAGCCGCCCGTCGTCGTCCCCCACGATCCCGTAGCGCTTCTCCGAGGTCACGACCCACAGATCGCCGAGCCGCCCGAGCAGCGCCTCGACGCGGCGCGGGTCCGGCGCCAGCTCGTAGGCGGTCAGGTCCGGCGCGTACTCCCGCGCGACGACGATCGGCCACGCGAGCATCGGCAGCCGCGGCGACGTCGCCCGGACGAAGGCGAACGCCGGACGGTAGTCGAAGCGCGTGCCGTCGCTCAGGTGCGAGAGGGCGGAGGGGCCGGACGCCGCCACGACCAGCAGCGCCGCGCCGGCGGCGGTGGCGCGCGGGCGGCGCGTGAGCTCCGCCACGAACGCGGCCAGCACGCCGACGGCCGCGTAGAGGAGCGGCAGGATGCCGATGGCATAATCGGCGTACGCGTCCGTGAGCGGCGCGGCGAGGACGAGGAGGAGCGCGGCGGCGATCGGCCCGAGCAGGAGCATGGCGCCGATGCGGCGGTCGGCCGGCGTCCGCGGCGCGGCGAGCCGGACCAGCGCGCCGAGGAACGCGAGCGCGGCGACGACGGGCCCGACCCACTCGACGATGGCGGGGAGGAGGCGCGCATCGGCGGCCCAGCCGCGGCCGCTCCAGTTGCGGAGCGCGCCCGCGTGCCCGGTGAGGCGGAGCGCGAGGAACGCGAGGGCGAGGAAGCCGGCGTAGGGGAGCCAGAGGCGGAGCCAGGCCGGGCGGTCGGCCCACGGCCAGCGCGGGCGGCCGTCGTCGCCGATCAGCGCGAGCGCGGCGGCGACGCCGACGAGCGGGAAGAGGTAGCCCGGGTGCGTGAGCGAGCCGAGGACGAGGAGCGCGAGGGCGCCGAGGTACGCGCGGACCTCGCGCGTCTCGTACGCGCGCACGAGCAGCAGGTAGCTGCCGGCGGCGAGGAGGTAGACGAGCGACCAGTAGCGGGCCATGCCGGAGGCATGCATGTGCCAGGGCGAGATCGCCACGAGCAGCGTCGCGACGAGCCCGCCGGTCCGTCCGGCCAGGCGCGTGGCCAGGCGCCAGGTCACGAGGATGCCGAGCACGCCGAACACGATCGGGAGGAGGCGGAGCGCCGGCGCGGTGACGGGGAGCCAGTCGAGCAGCGGATGCTGGAGCAGGAAGTAGAGCGGCCGCACGCGGATCCCCGGCAGGAGCCGGACGTGGAACAGGTCGCGGGACTCGAGGATCGTGTAGAGCTCGTCCTGCTCGAGCGGGAACGTGAAGAGCCCCGGCAGCCGCAGTCCGGTCCCCAGGAGGAGGATGCCGAGGAACGTCCAGGGCACCACCTCGCGGCGGTGGGCGGTGGCGGGCTGGTCCGGCTCGCCGCGCCGCGGACGCGGGCGGCCGGCGGCGGGGGCGCCGACCGGCGGCTGCGCGCGCGGCGGCCGCGCGGCCCGACGTGCGTCCGCGGCCACGGGATCGACGGGGTTCCTCATGCGAAGCCTGCGTTCACGGTGGGGGCGAGCGAGCGCGTCCGCCGGATGCCGGCGGGCACGGAGGTCGGCGGGAGCCAATCGAGCAGGCACTGCGACCGGCTCACATCCACGCGGTCCTGCCAGACCTCGTCCTCGCGGTAGGGGAGCGCGCCGAAGCGGAGCTGGCCGGGGTCCAGCCCGAGGACGTCGATGGCGGCCTCGACGAACGCGCGCACGGAGCAGGTGCGGCCGGTGCCGAGGTTCACGACGCCGAGCGGGGCCGGCCGCAGGCGGCCGAGCCGGAGCAACGCCTCGGCGACGTCGCGGACGAACACGAAGTCGCGCTCCTGCTCGCCGGCCGTGAGCGGGAGGCACTCGCCGGTGCGGGCCGCCCGGAGCAGCGACGGAAGCAGGCGGTGCGGGCGCTCGCCGGGGCCGTAAGCGGCGCAGACGCGCGCCGTCAGCGCCGGGAACCCCTCGGTGGCCGCGCGCCGCTCGAGGCGCCGCGTCCCCTCGAGCTTGCTCCGGCCGAACAGCGTGGCCGGCGTGGCGACGCGATCCTCGGTGATCGGGCCCTGCATCGAGCCGTACTCGAAGACCGAGCCGACGTTCACCAGCCGCATCGCGCCCCAGCCGTCGTCGATCGCGACGCCGAGCGCGGCCAGCGCCATCTCCTCCGGGAGCTCGGCATTGATGCGATGCGCCATCGCCGCGTCCTGCTCGCCGCGCGAGATGCCGTAGCCGGCGAGGTGGAACGTGATCGACGGCCGCACGCGGGCGTGGAGGCTGGCGCAGGTGCCGGGGACCGCGAGGTCGGCCTCGAGGAACTGGCCGGCAATGGCCTGCGCGTCGGCGACGCGCTCGAGCGCGGCCACGTTGCGGCCGGCCACCCAGACATCCGCGCGCGCGTCCGCCAGCAGCCGCCAGACCCACTGCCCGATGAAGCCGGAGGCGCCCGTGACGAGCACGCGGACGTCGCGGTAACGATCCAGTGGATCGTCCGCCGCCGGTGGGACGGGCGGGTCGGGTCGAGGACACATCGCAGGGCTCCCGGGCGGACCAGCAGGCGAGCATCCCGGCGCCGACGCCGGCGGGACCAGAGGCGCCGGAACGGCCGTCCGAGGGGCAAGACCAGGGCCAGCGGGGGGAGGGCGCGACGGGGGCCCGGGATCGGACGCTTCTGCGCCAGACGCGGCGCCGCGATGTGCGCGGCACCCCACACTCCGCTGCATTCGCCCGACACGGGACGCGGGGGCGGACGCAGCGCGGCCAGGAAGCGGCGCCGGCCTTCGGCCGGCGGTGCGCCATCCCATGCCTGGCACGTCGGTTGCCCTCTGCGGTGGCCTGGCTCCGCCCCGCTGCGGCGCTTCGCGCCGCGCTCCTCGACCCACGCGGCGTCCTTCTCTCACCCACCGAAATCCGCTGATATGTGCGGTCTCGCCGGGATCTTCGCCTCGGAGCCCCGCGTCGCCGGGGATGCCGCTTCGCTGGTCGAGCGGATGAGCGCGCGGCTCGCGCACCGCGGGCCGGACGACCACGGCGTGTGGGCGGACGCGGAGGCGGGGATCGCGCTCGCGTTCCGGCGCCTGGCGATCATCGACCTGTCGGCGCACGGCCATCAGCCGATGGCGTCGGCGAGCGGCCGGTTCGTCATGGTGTTCAACGGCGAGGTCTACAACTACCGCGAGCTGCGCGAGGAGCTGGCGCGGTCCGGCGCCGCGTTCCACGGCGGGTCGGACAGCGAGGTGATCCTGGCCGCGGTCGAGGCGTGGGGCGTGCGCGCGGCGGTGCGGCGCTTCATCGGCATGTTCGCCATCGCGCTCTGGGACCGGCGCGAGCGGCGGCTGCACCTGCTCCGGGACCGGCTCGGCATCAAGCCGCTGTTCGTCTTCGCGGGGCGGGGCGTCGTCGCGTTCGCCTCGGAGCTGAAGGCGCTGGCGCCGCTGCCGTGCTTCGAGCGGCGCGTGGATGCGCGGGCGCTCGTGGGGTTCCTGCGCTACCTCTACGTGCCGGGACCGGGCTCGATCTTCGAGGGGGTGCGGAAACTGGAGCCGGGGCACCTGCTCACGATCGCGGATCCCGCCTCTCCGCTCCCGGCGGCGGTGCCGTACTGGCGGCTGGAGGAGGTGGCGCGCGCCTGCGCCGCCGCGCCGTTCACCGGCTCCGACGACGAGGCGGTCGACGAGGGCGAGCGGCTGCTCCAGGACGCCGTCGCCTTGCGGATGCGCTCCGACGTGCCGGTCGGCGCGTTCCTCTCCGGCGGGATCGACTCGTCGACCGTGGCGGCGCTGATGCAGCGCTGCAGCCCGACGCCGGTGCGCACGTTCACGATCGGCTTCCGGGAGCGGGACTTCGACGAGGCGGAGCCGGCCGCGCGCGTCGCGCGGCACCTCGGCACCGACCACACTCAGGTGTACCTGGGCGGGGAGGACGCGCTCCGGCTGGTGCCCGAGCTGCCCGAGGTCTTCGACGAGCCGTTCGCGGATCCGTCCGAGCTCCCCACCTGCCTGGTCTGCCGCATGGCGCGCCGGGAGGTCACGGTCGCACTCTCCGGGGACGGAGGCGACGAGGTGTTCGCCGGCTACAACCGCTACATCGCCGGCGAGCGCGTGCTGCGGCCGGCGGCGCGCGTGCCGGGCCCGCTGCGCCGGCTGGCCGCCGCGGGGATGACCGGCGTCTCGCCCGCCGCGTGGGACCGCGTCTCCCGCGGCGTCGCGCCGGTGCTGCCGGCGCGGCTGCGGCCGCCGCGCTTCGGCGACAAGGTGCACAAGGCCGGCGCGTTCCTGCGGCTCGGCGGCGCGCCCACGATGTACCGCTCGCTGCTCTCGGCGTGGCAGCAGCCGGCCGCGCTCGTCGAGGGCGGCGTCGAGGAGGACGGCGCCGTCGAGCAGGTGCTGCGCGGCGACGCCGGCCCCGACCTGCTGCACCGGATGATGCTGGCCGACCAGGCCACGTACCTGGTGGACGACCTGCTGGCCAAGGTGGACCGCGCGAGCATGGCGGTGAGCCTCGAGGTGCGCGTGCCGCTGCTCGATCACCGCGTCGTCGAATATTCCTGGCGGCTGCCGCGGCGGCTGAAGGTGCGGGGCGGCACGGGGAAGTGGATCCTCCGCCGCATCCTGGACCGGCACGTCCCGGCCGCGCTCGTGGACCGGGCGAAGATGGGCTTCTCCGTGCCGATCGACGCGTGGCTGCGCGGGCCGCTCCGCGACTGGGCCGACGACCTCCTCTCGGAGAGCGAGCTGCGCCGCTCCGGCCTGCTGCGGCCGGAGCCGATCCAGGCGGAGTGGCGCCGGTTCCGCGCCGGCGGCGGCCGCGCCGGGCTCGCGCTCTGGGCCGTGCTCGTCTTCCAGGGCTGGGCGCGGAGGTGGGCCGCGTGAGCGCCAGCACGGCCGCGCCCGGCGCGCCCGTGAGCCCGCCGCAGGCGACGCCGGCGCCCGCTGGCTCCCGCCACGGGGCGATCCAGCCGTTCTTCGAGACCGCCGCGGCGCCGCTCGCGCGCCGGCGGCTCCTCCTGGTCAGCTACCATTTCCCGCCCGGCTCCGCGACCGGCGCGCTGCGCTGGCAGAAGATGGCGCGCGTGGCGCACGAGCGCGGCTGGCGCCTCGACGTCGTCACCGCCGCGCCCGAGCAGCTCGACGCGCCGGACTGGACGCGGCTGCGGGAGCTGCCGCCGGGCGTGCGCCTCTTCGGCGCGCGGGCGCGGCTGGAGGAGTCGGCGCCGCGCCGGGCACTCGGCCGCGCGCTGCACCGGCTGCAGCGCCGGTGGCCGGCCGGCGCGGCGCCACCCGGCGCAGCGCCGGCGGCCGCCGTCGAGCCGGACATGGCCACGCGGGACGAGATCCGCTTCGAGCCCTCGCTGCGCGCGCTGGCGCGGGCGTTCCGCGCGTGGGAGTGGGTCCGCGCCGACGCGCGCTGGGCGCGCTCCGCCGCGCGACTCGCCCGTGCGCTGGCGCGCACGGGCGGCTACGACGCGCTCGTGACGTGCGGGCCGCCGCACATGGCGCACGCGCACGTGGCCCGCGTGGCGCGGCGGAGCGGGATCCCGCTGGTGATGGACCTGCGCGATCCGTGGAGCCAGCTCCCGTTCCTCCCGCGCGACGTCGCGAGCCCGCTCTGGTACGCGCTCGCCCGGCGGCTCGAGGCGCGGGCGGTGCGCGCGGCGTCGCTCGTCGTCGCCAACACGGAGCCGCTCCGGCTCGCGCTGCGGCGCAGCCATCCGGCCGCCGCCGAGCGGATCGTCACGGTGACGAACGGGTGCGACGACGAGCCGACCCCACCGCCGCGCCACGGCCGCCGCTTCACGCTGGCGTTCGCGGGGACGATCTACATCGACCGGGATCCGCGGCCGCTGCTGCGCGCGCTGGCGGCGCTGGTCCGCGCCGAGGCGCTCGGGCCGGAGGACGTCGGCGCCGACTTCGTGGGGAACGCGGCGGCGTACGGCGGCGTCGGCCTGGAGCGGCTGGCGCGCGAGGCCGGCGTCGGGGACCTCGTGCGGCTGCACCCGCACCGGCCGCGGAGCGAGCTGCTCGAGTTCCTGGCGGGCGCCGCCATGCTCGTGAGCCTGCCGCAGGACACGGAGCTGCAGATCCCGTCGAAGATCTTCGAGTACATGCAGTTCTCCGCCTGGCTGCTGGTGCTGGCGCGGCCGGAGAGCGGCACGGCGATGCTGCTGCGGGGGAGCGGCGCGGACGTGGTCGCGCCCGACGACGAGGCCGGTCTGGCCGCCGTGCTGGCGCGCCGCTACCGCGAGTACCGGAGCGGCGTCCGGCCCGAGCCGCTGGCCGCGGACGGCCGCTTCTCGCGCCGGCGGCAGGCCGGGCTGCTGTTCGACGAGCTGGAGCGGCGGCTGGGCGGGCGCGGCGCCCCGCCGCGGGAGGCCGCGCAGGCGCCGATCACCTGAGGCGCAATCGACACCGTCCCGCCCCGAAGGAGGGCCCGATGGAGATCTTCCTGGAGCGCGTCGCCTACGATCCATCGGAGATCCAGCGGTACACCACGCTCAAGCGGACGCTGAAGCCGCTGGGGTTCCTGTATGCCGGCGCCCGCGTGCTGGACTTCGGCGCCTCCCACGGTCTCGGGATCTGCGCGCTCCTGGAGCTCGGCGCCGCGGAGGTCGTGGGCGTGGAGCCGGACGCGGAACGGGTCGCCGCGGGGAAGGAGATCCTGGACGCGGGCGGCTTCGGTCCGCGCGCCACGCTGCTGCACGTGCGGGACACGCGGCACCTGCCGTTCCCGGACGCCTCCTTCGACATGGTGCTCGTGAACGCGGTCCTCGAGCACATCCCGCAGCCGCGCGGCGAGTACATCGCCGAGGTCTGGCGCCTGCTGCGGCCGGGCGGGCACCTGATGGTGAACGAGACGCCGAACAAGTACCTGCCCGTGGACGTACACACCACGGGGCTCTGGTGGGTGCCGTGGCTGCCGGCGCGGCTGGCGCGGCGCTACGCGATCCTCCGCGGGCGATATCGGGAGCACGGCGAGTGGGCGAGCTCGGGGTGGCGCGGTCTCGGCTACTACGAGCTGATCGCGAGCCTCCGCGGGCGCTTCCACCTGATCCCCGAGCGCTCCCGCCCGCGGCACCGGCTGCTGTCCCGGCTGCGGCTGCCGGCATCGCTGCTCGACCCGTACCCGAACTGGGTCCTGCGGAAGATCGGCGGCTGAGGGCGGGACCGTGGCGATGCGCTCACCGGCGCACGAGCCCGGCGGCGCGCAGCACGAACCCCTCCGGCGAGACGCCGGCCGGGATGTTGAGGCGCGGGACGCGGAACCGGTCGCCGAGCGCGGCCGGGACCCAGCCGCCGTCGATGCGGAGCGCGCCGGCGTAGCCCGCCTCGGCGGCCAGCCGGGCGACCGACGGAGAGGCCAGGCCATACGGATACGCGAGCCATGGGACCACGGCCGCGAAGCGCGCCCGCAGCCATTCCAGCGGGCGGCGCAGCTCGGCCCGGAGCTCATCCGCCGGGAGGCGGGCGAGGTTCGGATGGCTCCAGGAGTGCGACCCGAGCGTGATACCGGGATGCGCCGTGGCGGCGCGCAGCTCCGCCTCGCTCGCGGCGGTGGCGTGGGGCGGCACGGCGGCCGCGCGCACGCCCCGCGCGGCGGCCCAGTCGAGGATCGCCCGCTGGCGGCCGGCGAGCGCCTCGAGCGCGGTCTCGCGCACGGGCCCGGCGGCGGCCAGCGCGTCCCACCAGAACGCGCCGTCCGGGACGTACGCCGGCGCGACGAAGAACGTGGCCGGCAGCCCGCGGGCCGCCAGCTCCGCGAGGCCGGCCGTCAGGCTGCCCCGGTAGGCGTCGTCGAACGTGATGACGGCCCGCGGGCGCCGCGGCGGGCGACCGTCCGGCTCGAGCACCGCCGCGAGCGGCACCACCTCGTGGGTCTCCAGCAGCGCATCGAGCTGCGCGGCGAAGCGGTCCTGCGGGAGGTGCAGCGACGCATCCCCCGCGGGCCGCTCTCCCCGCGGGACGACATTGTGGTAGGCCAGGATGAGCGTGCGGCCGGCGAGCGCGCGCCGGCCCAGGCCGGGGAGCCCGCCGCGCACGGCGCACCGCTCGATCACACCCCGGGCACGGGAACGCGGATCCATCATCCTCGGGTGGGCGCGGGGTGAGGGGGCCGGCTCCCGCGTCGAGTCGAAGGTACGACCGGGGCCCAGAAAGGCAACGATGCGGCGTCCACGCTTCTGGCGCCGCCTCGAGGGAGTCACATGGCGAACCACTATCCTCCGTGTACCCGTCCGGCGCCGCCGCTCTCCGTCCTCGTCCTCCTCCTCGCCTGCGGCGCTGACCACTCGACCCTGCCGTCCGACGGGGCGCCGCTGAGTCGCATCGTCATCGACCCCGCTATGGCCAGCGTGGCGCCGGGCGGCACCCTGCGCTTCGAGGTCACCGGCGTCATGCGCGACGGCACCAGCGCCGCCGTCCAGGTCTCCTTCGAGGCCACGGGCGGCACGATCAGCGCCGACGGCGTCTACAGCGCCGGGCACGACACCGGGGTGTTCACGGTCATCGCGATCGAGCCGACGACGCGGCTCGCCGACACGGCGGTCGTGACCGTGACGGTGTCGGCGCCTCCACCGGTGCTCCCCGGCGGGCCGTACGTGAAGGTGATCGGCGACGACTGGCAGGGATACGGCCGAGATGCCGATCTCAAGGCGAAGAAGCTGTTCGGCTGGCCGGACGCGGAGGACGTGCGCAACTACTACGCGCTCGTCTCCGACCCGACGTTCGGCAAGGGGGTGCGCATCACCTTCCCGCAGAACACGGGGACCTCAGGCGCCTCGCCACGCCTCGAGAAGTATTTCCGGGCGCCGCTAAACGAGATGTGGTTCCGTTGGACGATGAAGTTCACGCCGGGGTGGACCACGGTCGGGCCGGAGCCGGAGGGCGCGGCGAATTCCTACAAGATCGCGTTCTGGTTCTGGGAGGGGTACTGGGGCCGGGGCGAGCTGCAGTACTCGAACTCGACGCAGTACATCACCGAGACGACCGCGCAGGACCCGAAGACGGGGGAGAATCTCTCCTACATCGAGAAGCCGCTGGCGGACAGCCCCGGCGACTTCGGCGAAGAGACCACGGAGTGGAGCGACGGGGAGTGGTGGGAGTTCGTCATCCACTACGAGAAGACGGGTCCGACGACGGCGCGCCAGTACTACTGGCGACGGCGGCTGACGAGCGGCGGGCGGGTGGTCGACAACCCGTGGACATGGTACGGCTACACCTGGAGCGGCAGCACGACTCCGCAGGTGAGCGGGATCGCGCTGGGCGCCAACAAGAACAAGAACAATCCGACGACGATGTACCTGACCTGGGGTCCCTGGGAGGTCGTCGACGGCAGCAAGTATCCCAACCCCTGGAACATGCCCAACGTGCGGTAGCCGGACCCGCTTCCGGCTGCGCCCCCGGGGTGGAAGGCCTCGGTCGCCCCGATCCCCGGCGGAGGAGAGCACCCGGGATGCGGCGCGTGGATGCCGGCGCCTGACCGCGGCCGGCTACGGGAGGGAATCCTTCACGAGGCGGCGCGAGGAACGGCCGGGCCGCCGCCCATCGGCACGAGCACGCAGCTCACGTTGTTGATGAACAGCTCCCGCGCCAGCGGGATCCGGCCCAGGAAGTCGAGACCGCGCACGCACCGGTAGTAGCGGCGCTCCACGCCCAGCCCCAGCCCCCGAGTGATCCGCTCGAACCGGCCCACGCTCATCCGGTTCAACCCCGACTCCACCTCCTCGTAGCGCGTCGCGCCATCCGACCGGTAGCGGCTCCGAACCGCCAGCACCGTCCGCTCCGAGAACACCAGGTTCACCCACGGGACCCGCGTGAAGAAGTGCATGTGGCTCCCCGTCGGAGCATACCACGGCGGACCGAACGTCATCACGATCCGCCCGCCGGGACGCAGCGCGCCGCACATCGCCCGCAGCACCGCCTCCGGCTCCGCGAAGTGCTCCATCGCGTTCTGCGACACCACCACGTCGAACCCGCCCAGCCACTCCGCCGGCAGCCGGGCCACGAAGCGGACCCGGTCCTCCCCGAGCCCCAGCCCCGCCGCCAGCTCCCGCGCGCCGGCCAGCGCCGCCTCGTTCGTGTCCAGACCCACCACCGAGGCCGCCCCCTCCCGCGCCAGCGCCACCGCCTGCCACCCCGCGCCACACCCGAAGTCCAGCACCCGCCGCCCCCGCACAAGCCCGGCGAGATCCGGGAAATAGCGGCGTAGCCCGTCCAGCGCGTTCTCCACCGTCCAGCCGTCCGCCGCCTCCTCGAGATCCCCCTCCGCCGGAGACCGCGACAGCGCCGCCAGGATCCGCTCGCCCACACGCATTCGGTCGCCTCCACGTTCCGCGACCCCGCCCGTAGCGGCCGCGCCGCTCCCCCACGATGCAGCGGCGCCGCGGGCGTCGCCAGGCCGGCGCGGGCGGGCGAGCGGGCGAGCGGGCGAGCGCCGTTTCGCCCACTCCCCCACTCCCCCGCTCTCTCGCTCGGCAGTTTTTTCCGGCCTGCGGAAATTTTTTCCGTGTCCGGCGCCCCATCCGGCATGGGCGGGATGCGCAAGGGGTGGGGGTTAGTCGTTGATGTGTAACGGTTTGCGGAATTTGAGCGGGCGCGGATTCAAGTCGGCACCGGGGTTGCCGCGGCGGGGCGGTGCGGAAAACTCTTCCCCCGGAGTCGCAGGACCCCTGTCTGTCGCTGGCACAATGGGCACCGCTGTGCGCCCGCCGGCGCCGCATGGCCGAGAGACCCGTGCAAGGACGTCTGCTGGACGCCTCCTGCCGGGCCCGTGGGGCCGCTCGCGACCTGATCCCGGGAGAGACCGGGATCCGGGTGCGAGCGGCCCGTTCGTGTGTGGGGGCCGGGGAGCGTGCGAGGGGGGCGGCTCGTGGGCCGCCCGTGGGGCGGCAGGGGCGGGACCGGACGCTGGGGGGACGAGAGGTACCGGACCGAGCCGGCCATGATGGCTGGCAAACGAGTGAGGGGGACACGGCCCGATGAGAACCTCCAGACCAGAGTTCCACCGAGAGTTCCACAACCGCACGCGCCGCCGGCTGCGGCTGCGCGTGCCGACCCTGCTGGCGCTGGCGGCGCTGGTGGCGTGCAGCGAAGGGGAGCCGACGCTGCCCGATGGGACGGTAGCGAGTGCGTCGCGGCGCGACGCGAGCCAGTCGGGGATCGATGTCAGCCCGGCGGCCGATACGCTGCGCATCGGCGAGAGCGTGAAGCTGACGGCCACGCTGCAGACGTCGAAGACCTGGAACAAGCGGAGCTGGACGACGTCGGATGCGGCGGTGGCGAGCGTGGACAAGGAAGGGGTGGTGACGGGGGTGGGGGTGGGCACCGCGACGATCAAGGCGCAGAGCGGGCCGAACTGGGGCACGGCGCTGATCACGGTGGTGGACTCGGCTGCGCCCGCGCAGCCGTCGGCGGTGCCCGCGAGCGTGGTGAAGGTGAGCGGGGATGGGCAGACGGCGGTGGTGGGCGCGACGCTCGCCTCGCCGCTCGTGGTGAAGGTGGTGGACAAGAACGGGGCGGCGGTGGCGGGCGCGATGGTGACGTGGGCGACGGCGTCGGGGTCGCTGAGCCCGTCGTCGGTGCTGTCGGATGCGCAGGGGCAGGCGCGGTCGTCGTGGACGGTGGGGACGACGGCGGGGACCGTGCAGGCGACGGCGACCGTGAGCGGGCTGACGCCGGTGACGTTCACGGCGAGCGTGACCTCGGCGCCGTCGTCGTCGGGGGGGCTGGCGAACGAGTGCGCCACGCCGCGCTCCGGGTGGATCTGGTGCGACGACTTCGACCAGGACCGCCTGAGCCGCTACTTCGAGGTCACGACGGACAACGGCAGCTTCGGCCGCGTCGCCGGGGTGGGGGCGGACGGCTCGACCGGGATGCGCGCCCGCTGGTCGACCGCCGGGCAGGTCGCGGCGGGGAACCTGAAGCTCGCGTTCGGGCGGACGCCGTCGTCGTACATGCGGCCCGTCGATGCGGGGACCGCGAACTACCGTGAGATCTACTGGCGCGTCTACGTGCGCAACCAGCCCGGCTGGACCGGGGGCGGCGGCTACAAGTTCACGCGGGCCGCGGTCTTCGCGAACTCGAGCTGGGCCGAGGCGATGATCGCGCACGTCTGGACCGGGGGCACGTCGAGCACGCTGACGCTGGACCCGGCGTCCGGCACGGACGACGCCGGCAACCTGAAGACGACGACCTACAACGACTTCAACAACCTGCGCTGGCTGGGCGCGGTGACCGGCAAGACGCCGATCTTCGACGCCGCGCACGTGGGCCAGTGGTACTGCGTCGAATCGCACGTCCGGCTGAACGACGCCGGGCAGTCCAACGGCGTGTTCGAGTTCTGGGTGAACGGCGCGCTGGAGGCGCGCAGCGCGAACCTGAACTGGCTCGGCTCGTTCTCGGCGTACGGCATCAACTCGATTCTCCTCGAGAACTACTGGAACACCGGCGCGCCGCAGCCCGAGGAGCGCTACTTCGACAACTTCGTGGTGAGCACGCAGCCGATCGGCTGCGGCTCGAGCTCGAGCCCGCCGCCCACGACGACGATCTCGAGCGTGTCGGTGAAGCCGGACAGCGCGGCGGTGGCGGTCGGGTCGACGGTCACGCTGAACGCGACGGTGACGGACGGCTCGGGCAGCTCGGTGGGCGGAGCCACGTGGACGTCGCTCTCGAGCGGCATCGCGACGGTCAGCTCGACCGGTGTGGTGAAGGGGATGGCCCAGGGGCGCGCCGGGATCGTGGCGGCGGCCGGCGGCAAGGCGGACACGGCGTTCGTCTCCGTGACGCAGCAGACCGCCTCGAAGGTCACGGTCTCGCCGAAGACGGCGTCGATCGCGACGGGCGCGACGGTGCAGCTCTCGGCCACGGTCTATGACGCGACCGGGACCGCGATGAGCGGCGCGACGAAGACGTGGACGAGCGTGAGCCCGTCCATCGCGACCGTGAGCTCGTCGGGGCTGGTGACGGGCGTGGCCGCGGGCACGGCGAAGGTCGTCGTCGCCGCGGCGGCCAACGTCACCGACACGGCCGTCGTGACGGTGACGGCGCCGTCGTCGCCGCCGCCGTCGGGGTCGTACACGAAGGTGATCGGCCAGGACTGGTCGACCTACGCGAGCGACTCGGACCTGAAGTCGAAGAACCTCTTCACGTTCAACGGCGGGGACGCGTCGGCCTACTACCAGCTCGTCTCCGACCCGACGTTCGGCAAGGCGGTGCGCATCACGTTCCCGCAGAACAGCGGGAGCGGCGGCAGCGCTCCGCGCCTCGAGCAGTACTTCCCGGCGATCGACAAGATGTGGTACCGCTGGCGCATGAAGTTCACGCCGGGATGGACCACGGTCGGCCCGGACCCCTCGGGGTGGGCGGACTCCTACAAGATCGCGTTCTGGCTGTGGAACGGTTACTGGGGCCGCGGCGAGCTGCAGTACTCGAACGCGACGCAGTACATCACCGAGACGACGGCGCAGGATCCGAGCACGGGGCAGTGGCTGAACTACAGCCGGACGCCGCTGGCGGGGAGCGCCTCCGACTTCGGCTCGGAGACGACCGAGTGGAGCGACGGCGAGTGGTGGGAGTTCGTCGTCTACTACGAGAAGACGGGCGCGACGACGGCTCGCCAGTACTACTGGCGCCGGCGGCTGACCAACGGCGGGCAGGTGGCCAACAACCCGTGGGTGTTCTACGGCTACACGTGGGCCGGGAGCACGACGCCGCAGGTGAGCGGGATCACGCTCGGGGGGAACAAGAACAAGAACAACCCGACGACGATGTACCTGACCTGGGGTCCGTTCGAGGTCGTCGACGGGAGCAAGTACCCGAATCCCTTCAACATGCCCAACGTGCAGTAGCTGGGCGGCAGCCGGACCGCACTCCGGCTGCGTGGTGACCGGCGCCCGGCCTCCATCGAGGCCGGGCGCCCGGTTTTTTCCGCTTGCGTTTCCTCCCGCCGGAAACACACGTTGGCCGCATGCGCCTCGGCTACGTCTGGGACTGCGAGTATCCGTGGGACGTGCGGACCGAGAAGGTCTGCGCCGCGCTCGCCGCGGCCGGGCACGACGTGCACATCCTGGCGCGCAATCGGGAGCGGGCGCCGCTCGCGGAGGCGCGCGCGGAGGGGATGGTGCACCGGATGGCGCCGCTCCCCTGGCTGGGACGCCGGCTCGACCGCGCGACCAGCTTCCCCGCGTTCTTCAACCCGCGCTGGGCGCGGCACGTCCTCGGCGTCGCGCGGCGGGCCGGCGTCGAGCTGCTCGCGGTGCGCGACCTGCCGCTCGCGCCGACGGCGCTCTGGGCGGGGCGCCGGCTGCGCATCCCGGTCGTCATCGACATGGCCGAGAACTACCCGGCGATGATCCGCGAGACGTGGGACGCCGGGCGCCAGGGGCCGCTCGACGTCCTCGTGCGCAACCCGTCGGCGGTCGAGGCGGTGGAGCGCTGGGCGCTGCCGCGCGCCGACCGCGTGCTCGTGGTGGTGGAGGAGTCCGCGGAGCGGATCCGCGCGCTCGGGGTGCGGCCGGAGCGCATCGCCGTGGTGTCGAACACGCCGCCGCTCGAGCGCGTGCAAGCGCCGCCCCGCCCGGCGCGCGACCGGGCGGCGCCGCTCGAGCTGGTCTACCTCGGACTGATGGAGGTGGCGCGCGGCGTCGCCGACGTGCTGAGGGCCGTCCGCATCCTGCGCGACCGCGGCGAGGCGGTGCGGCTGCGCCTGATCGGGGCGGGGCGCGACCTGCCGCTCTTCCAGTCGCTGGCCGCCGAGCTCGGCCTGGGTCCCGAGTCCGTCCGCTTCCTCGGCCAGCTCCCGCACGCGGACGCGCTCCGCCTGACCGGCGAGGCGGATGCGGGCGTGGTGCCGCACCACGCCGACGACTCCTGGAACACGACGATCCCGAACAAGCTGTTCGACTACATGGCGCTCGGCCTCCCCGTCGTCAGCTCCGACGCGGCGCCGTGCGCCCGGGTGCTGCGCGAGACCGGCGCGGGCGTGGTCTTCCGCTCCCGCGACGCGGCCTCGCTCGCCGACGCCGTCGCGCCGCTGCGCGAGCCGGAGCGGCGCGCGCGGCTGGGCGCGGCCGGGCGCGCCGCGATCCTGGCGCGCTACCACTGGGAGCGCGACGCGCGCGTCCTGGTCGAGACGCTCGAGGCGGCCGCGGCGTCCGGCGCCCGCCGGTGATGCCGCACGCGCAGCTCCGGCGAGTCCGGGCGCGGCCGCGCGCGTTGCCGCGTCCCCGCCGCCACGCCATCTTCCCGCCCGGAAACCCACGTCACCGCCCGGACCCGCCATGTCTCAGCGAACTCGCGCCCGGCGGGGAGCCCGCCGCCGGTCCGCCGCATCCACGCTCCGGCTCGCGCTCGCGGGGATCGCCCGCACGCGGCACGCGGCCTCGCCCGCGCTCCTCGCGCTCGCCCTCGCGGCCGCCGCCGGCTGCGGCCGCTCGCAGGCCGCGGGTGGAAGCAGCGGCACTCCCGGCCGCGCCGACCTCCGCATCGTCGTCGTGACGCACGGCCAGTCGTCGGACCCGTTCTGGTCGGTGGTCGCGAACGGCGTGCGCGACGGCGCGCGGGACATGGGCGTGAAGGTGGAGTACCAGGCGCCGCCCTCCTTCGACATGGTCGCGATGAGCAACCTGATCGACGCGGCGGTGGCGACGAAGCCGGCGGGGCTCGTCGTCTCGATCCCGGACCCGGCGGCGCTCGGGACGTCGATCCGCGCGGCGGTCGCGGCCGGGATCCCCGTCGTCTCGATCAACTCGGGCGCGGACGCCTACAAGCGGCTGGGCGTCCTCGCGCACGTCGGGCAGACGGAGTACGAGGCCGGCGTCGGCGCGGGCGAGCGGATGGCGGGCGCGGGGATCCGCCGGGCGCTGTGCGTGAACCACGAGGTCGGCAACGCGTCGCAGGACCAGCGCTGCCGCGGCTTCGCCGATGCGCTCCGGAAGGCGGGCGGCTCGGTGGACGTGCTCGCCGTGAACCTCTCCGACCCGGACGACACGCAGCAGCGGATCGCCGGGGCGCTGCGGCGCGACCCGCGGGTCCGCGGCGTGCTCACGCTCGGGCCGGCGGCGGCGGACCCGGCACTCGCGGCGCTGCGCGGCATCGGCCGAAGCGACGTCGCCTTCGCGACGTTCGACCTGACGCCGCGCGTGCTCCAGGCGCTGCAGGACGGGCGGATGCTCTTCGCGATCGACCAGCAGCAGTACCTCCAGGGGTATCTGCCGATCGTGCTCCTGACGAAGTACCGCGAGACGGGGACGCTCCCCGGCGGCGGCGACGTGATCCGGACCGGGCCGGGCTTCGTGACGCGGGAGACCGCGGCACGCGTCGTGGAGCTGGCCGGGCGCGGGATCCGCTAGCGTGGCCGGGCGCGGGCGGCTGCCGGCGGCGCTCGCGCGCCCGGAGCTGGGCGCGCTCGCCGGGACCGCGCTCGTCTGGGTCCTGTTCGCCGTGCTGGCCGGCGCGCCGTTCCTGGGCGCGCCCGGCACGGCGGCGTACCTGAACGCGGCCGCGCCGCTCGCGATCCTGGCCGTGCCGGTCGCGCTCCTGATGGTCGCCGGCGAGTTCGACCTGTCCGTCGGCTCGGTCGTCGGCGCCGCGGGGATGACGATCGCGCTCCTCGCCGGCCCGCTCGGCTGGGGGCTCTGGCCCGCCCTCGCCGCCGCGCTCCTCCTCGCCATCGCGGTCGGCGCGCTGAACGGCGTCGTCGTCACGCGCACCCGCCTGCCGTCCTTCATCGTCACGCTGGCCACGCTCTTCGTGCTGCGCGGCCTCACGATCGGCGCGAGCCGCGCGCTCACCGGCCGCACCCAGCTCGGCGGGCTCGAGGCGACGCCGGGCTACGACAGCGCCCGGCTGCTCTTCGCCGTCGAGGCCGGGCCGTTCCGCGTCTCGATCCTCTGGGCGACCGCCGTCGTCGTCGCCGGCGGCTTCGTGCTCCACCGCACCCGCTTCGGCAACCACATCCAGGCGACGGGCGGCGCCGCCGACGCCGCGCGCAGCCTCGGCGTCCCCGTGCACCGGCTCAAGGTCGCGCTCTTCTGCCTGACCGCCGTGGCGGCGTGGCTCGTGGCCGCGCTCCAGGCCGTGCGCTACACCGGCGCCGATGTGCTGCGCGGCCAGGGGCTCGAGTTCCAGGCGATCGTCGCCGCGGTCATCGGCGGCACGCTCCTGTCCGGCGGCTACGGCTCCGTCGTCGGCGCGGCGCTCGGCGCGCTGATCTTCGGGATCGTGCAGCAGGGGCTCGTGCTGGTCGGCGTCGACGCGGACTGGTTCCAGGTCTTCCTGGGCGCCGTGCTCCTCGCCGCGGTGCTCTTCAACGGCTGGGTCCGCCGCCGGGCGCTGGAGGCGCGGTGAGCGATCGAGGCGCGGTGAGCGGCGGAGGCGCCGGCGGCGCCGACGGCGCCGAGCGCGCGGCAGGCGCCGAGCGCGCGGCAGGCGTCGGGGCCGCGGCGGGCGCCGGCGCCGTGGCGGGCGCGCCGCCCGTGCTCGCGGCGGAGGCGGTCTCGAAGCGCTACGGCGCCGTCTCCGCGCTCGAGGACGTCTCGCTCGAGGTGCGCGCGGGCGAGGTCGTGTGCCTGCTGGGCGACAACGGCGCCGGCAAGTCCACGCTGATCCGCATCCTGTCGGGCGCGACCGAGCCGGGCGCCGGCCGGCTGCTCGTGGACGGCGCGCCGACCCGCTTCGCCTCCCCCGCCGACGCCCGCGCCCGCGGCATCGACACGGTCTACCAGGAGCTGGCCGTGCTCCCGCTGATGAGCATCTGGCGCAACTTCTTCCTGGGCGCGGAGCCGGTCCGCCGCCTCGGCCCGCTGCGCTGGCTCGACGCCGAGCGCGCGCGCCGCGTGGCGCAGGGCGAGCTGGGCCGCCTGGGGATGGACGCCGTCGACCCCGACCGGCTGGCGGGGACGCTCTCGGGCGGCCAGCGCCAGGCGCTCGCCATCGCCCGGGCGCTGCACTTCGGCGCGCGCGTGCTGATCCTCGACGAGCCGACCGCCGCGCTCGGCGTCAAGCAGGCGCGCCGCGTCCTCGAGCACGTCGTCGCCGCCCGCGCCCGCGGCGCCGGCGTGCTCCTCGTCACGCACAACCCGCGGCACGCGCTCGATGTCGGCGACCGCTTCGTCGTGCTCCGCCGCGGCCGCCTCGCCGCGCGGCCGGCGCGCGCCGGGCTGGGTGTGGAGGCGCTGGCGCGGCTGATGGCGGGAGAGGGCGACGACGGCGAGGGTCCGGGTTCGGGGCCGCACGGGGCGTGAACGGAAGGGGCGTCACGCGAAGACGCGGAGTTCTTGGAGACGCGGAGAGGGTGGTTGGCCGGGCTCCGGGCGTTCGCTGGGTCCCTGAACGGAAAAGTGTCACACGGAGGCACGGAGAGCACGGAGGGGGAGCTCGCGGGAGGTGGCCGGTGCCCGGGGCACGCACCTTCCTTTTTGGGTCATTCCGGGCGTCCGAGCGGGAGCGGGGTGGGGCCGTGAATTGCCATGGCCAGCGTCCCCCCGCCGGCTGCGGGTGCCCGGCTCCGTGGCTCCTTCGTGGACCCCGTGTCTCCGTGTGAGCCCAAATGAAGCTTCGGCCGCCCGCGGACGCTCACCGCGCGTACCGCGCGCTCGCCAGCTCGACGATGCCGTGGATCAGCTCGCGGTAGCTCAGGCCCGCGCGCTCCGCGGCGCGCGCGAACTCGGCGTTCCGCTCGAGATAGCAGTTCGGGTTCGCCTCGATCACGTAGACCTGTCCCGCGTCGGTCACGCGCAGGTCGATGCGGGCATAGTCGCGCAGGCGCAGCGCACGGAACGCCTCGACCGCCGTCGCCTGCATCTTCCGCAGCAGCTCCTCGTCGACGTGCTCCGGGAAGATCGAGCGGGTGCCGGCGAACTCGGCGCCCTGGCCGGCGCCGCCGTCGCCCCACTTGGCCTCGAAGCTGGCGATGCGCGGCCGGCCCGCGGGGAAGCCCGTGAAGTCCAGCTCCATCACCGGGAGCGGCTTCGGCGACTCGTTGCCGAGGATGCCGACGTAGAACTCGCGGCCGTCGATGAATTCCTCGATGAGCACCGGCTGGCTGAACTCGCGGCCGATCGCGCTCATCGTCTCGAGCAGCTCCTGCAGGTTCCGGACGACGGACTCCGCGGTCACGCCCAGCGAGGCGTCCTCCTGCGGCGGCTTGACGATGACCGGGAAGTGCAGCTTTCCCGCCCAGTCGAGATCGCCACGGTAGACCGTCGCGCCCTCCGGCGTGGCGATGCCGTGGAAGCCGAGCACCTTCTTGGCGATGGACTTGTCGCCGGCGAGGAGGAGGCCGGCCGGGCTCGAGCCGGTGTAGCGCAGGTGGAGCAGGTTCAGCAGCGCCGCGATGTTCGACTCGAGCGCGCTCTTGCCGCCGAACGACTCGGCCAGGTTGAAGACGAGCTCGGGCGGGTTGGCGCAGAGCGCGTCCACGAGGGGCGGCACCCGGTCGGCGACGACGACGCGCGAGACCTCGTGCCCCTCCTCCCGCAGCGCGCCCTCGAGCTGCCCGAGGACCGGATCCTCGGGCGGTCCGGCGGCATCGTCGGTGTGCAGGATCGTGACCCTCACGGCGTCTCCTTCCAGCTCCGCCCGTCCAGCGCGTCCGTGTAGCGGAAGTTCATGATGACGGCGGTGCCGAAGGCCGTCAGCTCGATGAGCGTCGAGGCCTCGAGCCCGTGCACGCGAAGGTCGAGCACCCGCGCCCGCTCCGTGAGCTGGTCGATGAGCGAGCGCACCACCGTCGTCGCCTCGCCCGTCCAGTAGGCGATGCGGCGCACCAGCTCGCGCCGGTGCGAGCGCAGGAACTCGGCGGCGCGCTCCGCGTCCGGCGCCTGCTCGGCGGTGGCGAAGATGTTCTGCAGGTCGGCGTCGAAGACCTCCGCGTCGGCCGGGAGATGCTCGTTCCAGCCGGTGTAATGCTCGCCGACCGTGTACTGCATGGCCTCCACCGGCAGGTAGTCCGGCAGCGGCTCGGCGTGCACCGGCGGCGGCGTGCGGCCGATGTCGCGCATCACGGCGTCGACGTACTCGAGCTTCGCCAGCGCCGGCCAGCCGCGGTAGCGCGCGCGCCAGTCGAGCCCCGGCGTCAGCCAGACCGCGAACGTCTCCGCGAAGTCCTCGTCCGGGTGCTTCTGCGCGTACCAGCCGAGGATGTGGCGCACGTAGTCGCGCGAGTAGGGATCGACCCGGAACCGCTCGCGGTACGGCCGCGAGTACGGCCCGAACACGCGTCGCCAGTCGGGGCGCTCGTACAGCCGGTAGGCGTAGTTGAACGCGTGCCCCGCCTCGTGGCGCAGGAACTTGATCGCGTCCGCCTCCCCCTCCACCTCGACCGCGTACTCCTCCTCCAGGCGAGAGAGCCGCCGGTCCGCCAGGTAGAACGGCACGCCGATCAGCGGCACGCCGTCCGGGCAGCCCCACTCGTCGCTCAGGTAGACGGGCGGCTTGAACGCGAGCCCGCGCTCGTCCAGCTCGCGGTGCAGCTCCTCGACGAGCCCCTGCACCGGGCTCCCCTCGATGCGCAGCCCCAGCTCGGAGATGCGCCGGCCCAGAAGCGCATCGCGCTCCGGCCCCCAATCCGCGTGATGGTTCACACCCCCCCCGCGGGGCAAGGAGCATACCCGCGTAAACCCCGCCTGCTCTTACGCTTGCTTCTCGAGCCTTCGAGCCTCCGAGCTGTTCTGCCTCCGACGCCCGCTGCGGCGCGCGATCCGCGCCGCTCACCGGCATCCCGGCGTCGGACACGCGCGGACCTCGGCCAGCAGCCTCTCGCGCTCCGGCGTCGGACGCAGCTCCACCGCGAGCGCCGCGTCGCGCTCCGCCTGCTGCAGCAGTTGCTCGCGCTGGTCGTAGCGCGAGGAGCCGGCGAGCTTGAGGAGGGTGTAGGCGCGCCACTCGAGCGCGTCGTCGTCCTGCGGCACGGTCCGCAGCGCCCGGTTCAGGTCCGCGAGCGCCTCCTCGTAGCGTCCCGCCCGGTACAGCGCCTCGGCGCGGTCCTGCCGCGCGCCCCAGCTCTCGCCGAAGGCGAGCGACCGCGTCGCCGCCGCGATCGCGCCGTCCCAATCGCGCGCGAGCCTGCGCTGGTGCGATCGCGTGCGGTCCGCGAACCCGTGAAGCACGCGGAGGCGCGGGTTCACGCCGGCGTAGCGGTCGGCCTGGCGCGCGAGCCCGTCCATCGCCTCCAGGCTCCCGCCCCACTCGGGGCGCAGCACCGCCATCATCGCGACACGCGCGAGATAGCTGTACGGGCTGGCACGGAGCGCCTGGGCGAGGACGTCGCGCGCCTGCGCTTCGGCGCCCCAGAGCTGGAGGACGTAGATGAGCCCCTCGTACGCGCCGAGGTGGCGCGGATCGCGCCGCACCGCCTCGGCGTAGTCGCGCAGCGCCAGCGCGGCCCAGCGCTCCATCTTGCGGACGCTGTCGCGGGGCGTCCGCGAGAGCAGGTCCTCGCCGCGGCTGGTCCAGGCGCGGCGGAGGTGGTAGTTGCCGCGGGCCACCAGCGCCTCGGTGGAGGTCGGGTTGCGTCCGACCCATTCGTCGAGCAGCGGCTGGAGCTCCGGCTCCGGGCGGGCGAAGGCGTCGAACGCTTCGGCGGCGGCGAGCTCGAGGTGGAAGTCCCGCTGCGCGTCGCGCTCCGCGGCGCCGAGGATGTCCTCCAGCGCCGAGAAGTCTCGCCGCCGCAGCAGCCGGACGAGCTCCCGCTTGTCCACGGCCGGCGTCGCGTAGCCGAACTCGTCGCGCGCGGGTGGCGCGGGCGGCGCGAGCAGGCTGTCGGGGAGCCGGCGAGGCAGCGGCACGGGCGTGACGGCCACCGGTCCGCTCGCCAGGCTCGGCAGCGGCCGGTTGTCGCCGTCGCCGACGCGGATCGTCCCCTCGCCCACGTCCACGAACAGGTCCGCGAAGCGGTCGTACGCCTCGCCCCCCTGCACGAGCGACCAGGTGAAGCGCCACCCCACGCGCTCGCGGGAGTTGCGCACCTCCTGGATCAGGTCGAGGCGCCAGCCCGCCGAGTCGCGGCGCAGGAATTTGGGCGAGAGGAGCGGCGTGTCGGTGAAGTAGAGCATGGCCAGGTCGCCGCGCTCCACGACGCGGTAGCTCCGCCCCGACTCCAGCATCAGGATGTGGTCGAAGTAGGGCGGCGTCATCGGGAGGCGCAGGAGATACGCCCGTGACGCCGGAGTGAAGAGCTCGACCCGCGGATCGTAGCGGCCGGTCTCGAGCCACTCCCGGTACCGCTGATAGGCGGCATCCGGCGTGGGCTGCGGCGTGAAGCGCGCCTTCAGCGCCGGCGGGAGGTCGCCGCGGAAGCCGTCATCGTCCGCGAGGAACGCCTTCGGATCGGCCCGCAGCGGCGCGGCGCCGGAGGCTCCGCCGCCGCCGGACCCGTAGCGGGCGCCCGGGCGGCGGAGCAGCGGCGCCGGGTCGAAGCGCCCGCCCAGCATCTCGTCGCGGATCCGCTCGTGGAGGATGCGCACCATGAGCCGGAGCCCGGTCGTCGGGTCGCCCGCCGCGAAGAAGGAGCGGACGTGCTTCTCGATGAGGTACCCGATGAACGCGTCCGGGAAGTACGCCTCCAGCCCGTATCCCACCTCGACGCGCAGCCGCTGCGCCGCCGGATCGTAGACGACGAGGATCCCGCGCAGCGTGCCGTTCCCGCGGCCGATGCCGAGTCGGGTCGCGCTCTCGGCGGCGAAGCGCTCGAGCGCCTCTCCCTCGGGCGGCGAGGCGAAGAGCATCCGGATGTCGATGCCGCTCTCGCGCCGGATGTCGCCGAGATACCAGCCGAGCCGCTCCCGGTACTCCGGCGGGAGCAGCGAGGCGCGGTCGTCGACCTGATCGGCGGGCGCCGGCGTCGCGGCGACGACCGCGCGGTAGCGCATGAAGCCGATGAGGCCGCCGATGCCGAGCCCCACCGCGCCGGCCAGGACCGCGACTCGGATCAGTCCGGAGCTGCCCTGGGACGGGACCATCGTCGTTTGCCTCGGCATTGGTGGGGAAAGCGATCAGCGCTCGGAACGTTCCAGGAGGCCGAACAGCCAGGCGAGCGCGCGGCCGGGCCTCGGGAGCAGGCGTGCGCGAGCGGCGGACGGAATCATCGCCGGGGATCGACGCTGTCCGGGAAAATGGAGGACTGTGCGCTCGGCTATGATATCGCGGGATCGCGTGGGACGCCATAATGACAACCGGTGCGATCGAAAGATGATGCGTAGTGTCCGAGCTTCGCAAGGACACTCCGGCGGCTACCGGATCGGCGCCGCTCCGCCGCCGTCGGCTCCGCCGGTCCCCGCGCCGAGCGCGCCGCCGATGCGGCGCGGCGCCGGGAGCCGGCGAGGCCTCCTGCGCGCTCCGATCGAGCCGCCGGCGCCTCTGCGATGCGGCGGGGGCGCGTGCCTCGAGCCGCGGCGCGGCCCGGCCGCGCACGGACCCGTTCCACGATCCGCCCGGACGCCTGCCACATCCGGCCGTGCCTTGTTGCGGGCTCGCAGCACGATGGCCGATCCGATTGGGACAGGGTGTTCCGGCCCGCCGGCGGGATCCGGAGTCGCCTGGAGGGCGCGGCGGGGCGCCGCCGCGCGAGGCCCCCGGCTGGTCCGATCCATGCACGACAGAGGGCGTCGCTGTACACCTTTCGGCGTATCGATCCTCTCCCAAACCCCGACGCGGACCGGCCGGTCGGCCGGCCTTCGGGTCACCGACCCGGGGCCGCGCGATGCGTCGATCGCCGGGGGCGGTGTCCCGTCGGGACCCGCCCCGGTCACCGGACCGAACGGCCCATTCCGATCCCGGACGGAACCGAAGATGAGTGCGATCGAAGTGCTGCCCGCCACGGCGGAGACCCACCCGGCGCCATCGACGGCCGGCCGGAGCGGCGCCCGCTGCCGCTTCTGCGACGCGCCGCTGCGCCACACGTTCGTCGACCTGGGGATGTCGCCGCTCTGCGAGAGCTACGTCTCCGAGGAGCGGCTCAACGAGATGGAGCCGTTCTATCCGCTGCACGTCCTGGTCTGCGAGCGCTGCTTCCTGGTGCAGCTCCAGGAGTACGTGAGCGGCGAGGCGATCTTCTCCGAGTACGCGTACTTCTCCTCCTACTCGGACAGTTGGCTCGACCACTGCCGCCGCTACACCGAGCAGATGGTCGAGCGCTTCGGCTTCGGCAGCGACAGCTTCGTGGTCGAGGTCGCGAGCAACGACGGCTACCTGCTGCAGTACTTCGTCGAGCGGGGCGTGCCCGCGCTGGGGATCGAGCCGGCGGCGAACGTGGCGCGCGCGGCCGCCCTGCGCGGGGTGCCGACGCTCGTCGACTTCTTCGGCCGCAGGCTCGCGGCGGAGCTGGCGGCCCAGGGGAAGCGGGCGGACCTGCTCCTCGGCAACAACGTCCTGGCGCAGGTGAGCGACCTGAACGACTTCGTCGCCGGGCTGAAGCTCCTCCTGGCGCCGCGCGGGATCCTCACCATCGAGTTCCCCCACCTGGTGCGCCTCGTCGAGGAGAACCAGTTCGACACGATCTACCACGAGCACTTCTCGTACTTCTCGTTCCTGACCGCGGGGGAGATCTTCGCGGCCCACGGGATCACGCTCTTCGACGTGGAGGAGCTGCCGACGCACGGCGGCTCGCTGCGCATCTACGGCCGCCACGCGGAGGACCACTCCCGGCCGGTCAGCGAGCGGGCGCGCGAGCTCGCCCGCCGGGAGGAGGAGCTCGGCCTGCGGCGGCTCGACTACTACAGCGGCTTCTCGGAGCGCGTGAAGGAGACGAAGCGCAAGCTGCTCGAGTTCCTGATCGCGGCGCGGCGGGCGGGGAGGACGGTCGTCGGCTACGGCGCGCCCGGCAAGGGCAACACGCTGCTGAACTACTGCGGCATCCGGACGGACTTCCTCGACTACACGGTGGACCGCAACCCGTACAAGCAGGGGAAGTATCTCCCGGGCACGCACATCCCGATCCACGCGCCGGAGCGGATCGACGAGACGAAGCCCGACTACGTCCTGATCCTGCCGTGGAACCTGAAGGACGAGATCATGGCGCAGATGGCGCACATCCGGGACTGGGGCGGGCGCTTCCTGGTGCCGATCCCCGAGGCCGTGGTCCACCCGTGATCTTCACCGAGACGCCGCTCGCGGGGGCGTACCTGATCGACCCCGAGCCGATCGAGGACGAGCGCGGCTTCTTCGCCCGCGCGTGGTGCCGGCGCGAGCTCGAGGCGCTCGGGCTGGAGACCCGCGTGGCGCAGTGCAGCATCTCGTACAACCGGCGGCGGGGCACACTGCGGGGGATGCATTACCAGGCGGCGCCGTTCGAGGAGGTGAAGGTCGTGCGGTGCATTCGCGGCAGCATCTTCGACGCGATCATCGACCTGCGCCCCGGCTCGCCCACGTTCGGCCGCCACTTCGCCGTCGAGCTGGGCGCCGAGGACCGGCGCGCGCTCTACGTCCCGCGGGGCTTCGCGCACGGCTTCCAGGCGCTGGAGGATGCCACGGAGGTGCACTACCAGATCTCGGAGTTCCACTCGCCGGAGCATGCGCGGGGCGTGCGCTGGAACGACCCGGCGTTTGGCATCCGCTGGCCGATCCCCGACCCGGTCATCCTCGACCGGGACGCCGCCTACCCGGACTTCGACGGACGCCCGCGATGAGCACGCTCGTGCTGCCGGCCCTGGGCGACGCGGCCGACGTCGGCCAGGCGATGTACGCCCTCGTCGAGGAGCTCTACCCCATCTGCCGGAGCATCACGGGCGACGGCTTCCGCGAGACGCTGCGTCGCCTGCAACGGCACATCCCGCTCGAGCTGCACGAGGTGCCCACCGGCACGCCGGTCTTCGACTGGACGGTCCCCCGGGAGTGGAACATCCGCGACGCGTACATCGCCGACCGCCGCGGGGAGCGCGTCGTCGACTTCCGGCGCTCCAACCTGCACGTGGTGAGCTACAGCGTGCCGGTCCGCCGCGCGATGTCGCTCGAGGAGCTCCGCCCGCACCTGCACACGCTGCCGGAGCACCCGGACTGGATCCCCTACCGCACCGCGTACTACCACGAGGATTGGGGCTTCTGCCTGGCGCACCGGGATCTCGAGCGGCTGGCCGAGGGAACGTACGAGGTGTGCATCGACTCCACGCTGGAGCCCGGCCACCTGACGTACGGCGAGCTGCGCATCCCGGGCGCGCGCGACGACGAGGTGCTCGTCTCCTGCCACGCCTGTCACCCGTCGCTGGCGAACGACAACCTGTCCGGGATCGCGCTCGCGACGTTCCTCGCCCGGCTCATCGCCACCGGGACGCCGCGGCTCACCTACCGGTTCCTGTTCATCCCGGGCACGATCGGCTCGATCACCTGGCTCGCGCGCAACGAGGACGTCGTCGCCAGGATCCGCCACGGCCTGGTCCTGAGCTGCGTCGGGGATCCGGGCCCCCCGACCTACAAGCGCAGCCGGCGCGGGAACGCCGTCGTCGACCGCGCCGTCCGTCACGTGCTCGAGCATTCGGGGGAGCGCTTCCAGCTTCTCGATTTCGTCCCCTACGGCTACGACGAGCGCCAGTACTGCTCGCCGGGCTTCGACCTGCCGGTCGGCTGCTTCACGAGGACGCCGAACGGGCGGTATCCGGAGTACCACACCTCCGCCGACGACCTGGCGCTCGTGCGGCCGGAGTCGCTGGCCGACTCGTTCCTCCGCTGCCTCGAGGTCTTCGAGGTGCTGGAGCACGACGCCACGTTCGTGAACCTGAACCCGCGGTGCGAGCCGCAGCTCGGCCGGCGGGGGCTGTACCGGCCGGTCGGCGGGGAGAGCGAGCTGCCGGGCTACGAGATGGCGCTGCTCTGGGTGCTCAATCTCTCCGACGGGCGGCACACTCTGCTGGACATCGCGGAGCGCGCGGGGATGGCGTTCTCGACCATCCGGCTCGCGGCGGAGCGGCTCACGGAGCAGCGACTGCTGGCCATCGCCGGTGAAGGCGTGGGCACCGCGGGGGACGCATGACCGGCCCCGGATCCTGTTCCGAGCTCCCCCGGAAGGCCGAAGCGGGCGCGGCGGCCAGCGCCCTCGCCGGTCGCAGGATCCTGGTCACCGGCGCGAGCGGCTTCCTGGGGTCTCATCTCTGTGGACGGCTCGTCGAGTCGGGGGGCGAGGTGTACGCCGTCTCCCGCAGAGAGCGGAGCGGGAGCACCGACTCGCTGCGCTGGTGTCGGGCCGGGCTCGAGGAGATCGACGCCGTACGGCGCCTGCTGCGGGAGGTGCGTCCGGACCTCATCTACCACTTCGCCGGCCACGTGAGTGCCGCACCGGCGTCGACCGCGGTATTGCCGACGTTCTACAGCCTGCTCGCGAGCACGGTCAACCTGCTCGCCGCCGCGATCGAGATCGGCTGCATCCGATTCGTGCTCCCCGGCTCCATGACCGAGCCCGAGCCGGGGCGCACCGATGAGGCACCGAGCTCCCCGTACGTGGCCGCGAAATGGGCGGCCACCGCGTACGGCCGCATGTTTCACGCGCTCTACGGGACGCCCGTCGTCATCGTCCGTCCCGCGATCACGTTCGGTCCCGGGCAGCCCGAGGAGAAGCTCATCCCTTACGTGATCCGCTCGCTGTCGAGCGGAACGCCTCCGCGTCTGACGGCCGGCCGTCTGGGAGCGGATTGGACCTACATCGACGACATGTCCGACGCTCTTCTCATGGCGGGATACGCGGAGGGCCTCGAGGGACAGACGATCGACCTGGGCACGGGCACCCTGGTCTCGGTCCGGCAAATCGTGACCCAGCTCGTGGAACTCATCGACCCGACGGTGGAGCCGGACTTCGGTGCCGTCCCCGACCGTCCGGGCGAGCGGGTCCGGGCCGCCGATGTCCGGATCGCACGGGAAAAGATGGGTTGGCGCGCCACCACACCGCTCCATGATGGACTACGCAGGACGGTGGAATGGTACATGGCGCTGGAGCCGCGGCCGTGACGGGGCCGACCGCACGACGCTGCCCTGGTCGGCGTCTCCGGTCCGGAGCGTCGGCACACCGGCGCCGCGCGTCTTCGCGGCGGCGTCGCGCCCGCACGGACCGTTCGAGGCGAACGCGCCGGCCTGCTCGAGGAACGTCCGACACGAGGATCCGAAGTGAGGCGGCACGCATGAGGGGACCGGGGCTCGACGGCCTGGCGGCGCTGGTGACCGGCGCGAGCAGCGGCATCGGCCGCGCGCTCGCGCTCGCCCTCGCCGCCGCGGGCGCGGACACCGTGCTCGTCGGCCGCGACCGCGCGAGGCTCCACGCCGTGGCCGGCGAGGCCGAGCGGCTCGGCGCTACGGCCATCGTCGAGGCGCTCGATCTGACCGACGATGCCGCCGTCCGGGCGCTCGCCGCCGGCATCGCCGCCGAGCCGGGCGGGCTCGACGTCCTCGTCCACGCCGCCGGCGTCATCGCGCTCGGGCCCACGGACGCCGCGTCGCTCGAGGACCTCGACCGACAGTACCGCACGAACCTGCGCGCGCCCTACCTGCTGACGAAGCTCCTGTTGCGGCCGCTGCGGGCCCGCCGCGGCCAGGTCGTGTTCATCAACTCGACCGTGGCGCTCGGCGCCCGGCCCAACCTGGGCGCGTATGCCGCGACGAAGCACGGCCTGCGCGCCGTGGCCGACAGCCTCCGCGCGGAGGTCAACCCGGACGGCGTGCGCGTGATGACCGTCTACCTCGGCCGCACGGCCACGCCCATGCAGGCGGCCGTGCACCGGTACGAGGCGCGGCCGTACCGGCCGGAGCGGCTGATTCAGCCCGAGGATGTCGCGACCGCCGTGGTGCACCTGCTCGCGCTGCCGCGCACCGTCCAGGTGACGGACATCCGGCTGCTCCCGGAGCGGAAGCCGCTCGATGACGCCTTGCCCGGCGACGCGGGCGCGGCCGCCGCGCCCGGGGACGCCACCGTCCGCTCCGCGCCGGGCGGCGCCGCCGCCACACCGGATTCCTCCAACCCCACGGTCCGATGAGAGTCCTGCTGACCGGTCACAACGGGTACGTCGGCTCGGTCATGAGCCGGATGCTGCGCGAGCACGGCCACACGGTGGTGGGGCTGGACACGTTCCTGTTCGAGGAGTGCACGTTCGGCGACGACGCGCCGGACGGCGAGGCGATCCGGATGGACGTGCGCGACGTGCGCTGCGCCGACCTGGCCGGCTTCGATGCCGTGATCCACCTCGCCGCGCTCTGCAACGACCCGCTGGGCAACCTGAACCCGGACATCACGTACGAGGTCAACCACCGCGCCTCGGTGCGGCTGGCCGAGCTGGCGAAGGCCGCGGGCGTGCCCCGCTTCCTCTTCGCCTCCTCGTGCAGCCTCTACGGCGTGGCCGGCGCGGACATGCTCCAGGAGGACGCGGCGTTCAACCCGATCACGCCGTACGGCGAGTCCAAGGTGCGCGTGGAGCGGGACCTGGCCCGCCTCGCCGACGACTCGTTCAGCCCGACGTGCCTGCGCAACGCCACGGCGTACGGCGTCTCGCCGCGGCTGCGGGCCGACGTCGTCGTCAACAACCTGGTCGCGGTGGCGTTCACCACGGGCGACGTCCTGATCCAGAGCGATGGCACGCCGTGGCGGCCGCTCGTGCACGTCGAGGACTTCTCCCGCGCGTTCCTCGCCGTGCTGCACGCGCCGCGGGAGCGGGTCCACAACGAGGCGTTCAACGTGGGGCGCACCGCGGAGAACTACCGGGTGAGCGAGCTCGCGGAGATCGTCGCGGAGGTCGTGCCCGGCAGCCGGATCACGTTCGCGGAGGGCGGCGGCCCCGACCCGCGCAGCTACCGGGTCGACTGCAGCAAGCTGGAGACGCTGCTCCCCGAGTACCGCCCGGAGTGGACGGTGCGGCGCGGCGTCGAGGAGCTCCACGATGCGTACCGCCGCCACGAGCTGACCGCGCGGGACTTCCACGGAGGACGCTACCTCCGGATCCGTCACATCCAGGCGTTGCAGGCCGAGGGCCGGCTGGACGGGCGGATGCGCTGGCGGACCCCCCTCGAGATGGCGGGGGCCGCCGGTGCGTGAGCTCGGTGTCGCGCCATCCAACGCGTGAGGAGCGAGCCATGAAGGTCGTCCTGTTCTGCGGAGGCCTGGGGATGCGGCTGCGGGACTATGCGGAGAACGTCCCGAAGCCCATGGTGCCGCTCGGGTACCGCCCGATCCTGTGGCACATCATGAAGTACTACGCCCACTTCGGGCACAACGACTTCATCCTCTGCCTCGGCTACCGCGGCGACGTCATCAAGAACTACTTCCTCAACTACGAGGAGTGCGTCTCCAACGACTTCGTCCTGTCCGCGGGCGGGCGGCGGCGCGAGCTGCTCAACAGCGACATCGAGGACTGGCGCATCACGTTCGTCGACACGGGGCTCAACACGAACATCGGCGAGCGCCTCCTGGCCGTGCGGCCGTACCTCGAGGACCAGGAGACGTTCCTGGCCAACTACGCCGACGGGCTGACGGACCTGCACCTCCCCGACCAGATCGAGCACGTCCGGCGGCTCGGCAAGGTGGCGAGCTTCCTCGCCGTCCGGCCGAACCTGAGCTACCACTTCCTCTCCGCGGACGCGAGCGGCCTCGTCACCAGCTTCCGCGACATCGCGCAGTCGGGGCTCCGCGTCAACGGCGGCTTCTTCGTCCTCCGCCGCGAGATCTTCGACTTCATGCGGCCAGGCGAGGAGCTGGTGCTGGCGCCGTTCGAGCGGCTGATCGCCGCCCGGCAGCTCGTCGGCTATCCCTACGACGGGTTCTGGGTGCCGATGGACACGGCCAAGGACAAGCAGCGCCTGGACGCCCTGTACGAGCGCGGCGAGCCGCCGTGGTTCGTCTGGAAGGGCGCCGTGCCGCGGCGCGCCGTGGCGTCGCTGGCCGGGCGCATGCGCCTGTACGCGGAAGGCCTCGAGACGGAGGCCGCGCGGCCATGATGACGCTCGAGCTCGGACCCGCGGCGCGGGATCGGCTCCGCCTCCTCTGCCTGGGCGCCCACCCCGACGACATCGAGATCGGCTGCGGCGGCACGGTGTTGCGCCTGCTCGCCGAACGGCCCGGCGGCAGCGTCGACTGGATCGTCTTCAGCGGCTCGGAGCCGCGCGCCGCGGAAGCACGCCGCGGCGCCGCGCTCTTCCTCGGCGACGCCGCCGAGGCCCGGGTGAGCGTGCACCGCTTCCGCGACGGCTTCTTCCCCTACCTCGGCGGCGAGATCAAGGAGCTGTTCGAGTCGCTCAAGGCGACGCTCGCGCCCGACGTCATCTTCACGCATCACGCCCACGACCTGCACCAGGACCATCGCGTGATCGCCGAGCTGACCTGGAACACGTTCCGCGACCAGCTCATCCTCGAGTACGAGATCCCCAAGTACGATGGCGGGCTGGCCACGCCCAACGTCTTCGTCCCGCTCGACGAGGCCACGCGGCGCCGCAAGGTCGGCTCGCTGATGGAGGCGTTCGCCACGCAGCGGGAGAAGCGCTGGTTCACCGACGCGACGTTCGACGGGCTCATGCGGCTGCGCGGCGTCGAGTGCGCGTCGCCGAGCGGGTACGCGGAGGGCTTCCACGCGCGGAAGCTGGTCGTCGCATGAACGCGCGGAGCGGGCCGGTGAGCGTGGAGCCGGCGACGGCCGCCGCGGCGGCCGATGCGCCGCCCGCCGCGGGCGCCGCCGAACCGTCCGCCGCGTCGTGGGCCGGGCGCCCGGACGTCGAGACGGTGGTGGGCCTCGAAGGGGGGACCACGCGCGGCGAGCTGCTGCGCTCGCTCCGCGAGCTGGTCCGGCGCCGCGACCTGCTCTTCGTGGTCGCCTGGCGCGAGATCAAGGTGAAGTACAAGCAGTCGGTGATGGGCTTCGCCTGGGCCGTCCTGATGCCCGCATTGATCGTCATGGCCGGCGTGCTCGTCAAGTACGCCTTCGCCTCCATCTCCGGCAGCCGGCTGCGCACGGACGACGTCGTCAGCGTGGCCGTGCGCTCGGTGCCGTGGGCGTTCTTCGTGGCGTCGATCCGCTTCGCGTCGACGAGCCTGATCTCCAACTCCAACCTGGTGACGAAGATCTACATGCCGCGGATGATCTTCCCCGTGGCCTCGGTCCTCTCCCAGCTCGCGGACCTCGGCGTGGCGACCGTCGTCCTCGCTCTCCTCCTCGTCGTCGCGGGCGTCGGGGTCGGCGCGCAGATCCTCTGGGTCCCCGTGCTCCTCGTCCCGCTCGTGCTGCTCGTGGCCGGGCTCGGGATCTTCCTGTCCGCGGCCGGCCTCTTCTTCCGCGACGTGAAGTACATCGTCGAGGTGATCATCACGTTCGCGATCTTCTTCACGCCCGTCTTCTACGACGTCTCGATGTTCGGCGCGTGGGCCGGAGTCCTGATGCTGAACCCCGTCGCGCCGATCCTGGAGGGCATCGCCGCCGCGGTCCTCTCGAAGCCCATGCCGTCCGCGGGATGGCTCGGCTACAGCGCCGGCGTCGCGGTCGTCGGCCTCGTCGCCGCCGTCGCCTTCTTCAAGCGCGTCGAGCCCTACTTCGCGGAGAGCGTATGAGCGCCCGGTCCGAGGGCGTCCTCGTCATGGAGCACGTGTACAAGAAGTTCCGCCGGGGAGAGATCTACGATTCGCTGCGCGACCTGATCCCGGGGCTCGTCGGCCGGCTGGGCCGGAGCGCGCCCGCCGAGTCGCTGCACGGCAAGGAATTCTGGGCGCTGCAGGACATCTCCTTCGAGGTGGGCCGTGGCGAGGCGTTCGGCATCGTCGGCGCGAATGGCGCCGGCAAGAGCACGATCCTCAAGCTGCTGAGCGGCGTCATGCGTCCCACGCGCGGCCGGACCACCCGGCGCGGCCGGCTCTCGGCGCTCATCGAGGTGGGCGCGGGCTTCCACCCCGATCTGACCGGCCGGGAGAACATCTACCTGAACGGGATGATCCTGGGCATGACGAAGGACGAGGTCCGCCGGAAGTTCGACGAGATCGTCGAGTTCGCCGGGCTCGCGGACTTCATCGACACGCCGGTCAAGCGCTACTCGTCCGGGATGTACGCCCGCCTCGGCTTCGCCGTCGCCGCGCACGTCGAGCCCGACCTGCTGATCGTGGACGAGGTGCTCAGCGTCGGCGACTACCTCTTCCAGCAGAAGTGCCTCGACCGCATGAACTCGATCCTGAAGGGCGGCACGACCGTCCTGTTCGTCTCGCACAACCTGCACGCGGTGGCCGAGCTGTGCCCGCGGGGCATGCTCCTGGAGAAGGGGAGGATGATCGCGTGCGGCCCGACGGACGAGGTGATCCGCACCTACATCGGCCGCGCGCAGGACCAGCGCTCGGAGGAGGGGACCCGCGTCCAGATCCGCGAGATCCGGCTCCGCCGCGCGGACGGGCCCACGGTCCGATTCGAGCCGGGGGAGACGGCGTGCGTCGACGTGACGGTCGCCGCGAGCCAGGCGAGCGGCGACGTCTCCGTCGTCGTCCAGATCGTCGACGACAACTTCTACCCCCTCTTCGACACCTGCAACGCGCGCCTGAGCGGCGGGATGAGCGCATCGCTCGGCGCGGGCGAGCGGCTCGAGTGCACGTTCGAGCTGGACCTGCACCTGGGCGCCGGCACGTACCACGTCAACGTGTACGCGCACGAGTATTCGACGGATCGCCCGTTCAGCACCTGGCGATCCGCCGCGAGCTTCTTCATCGGCGAAACGCGCACGATGAAGGGGCGTGCCAACCTCTATCCGCGGTTGCGGCGTTGTCGGACGGTGGCCGCGGAGCCGGCCGAGCCGTCGGGCGGGGCGCCCCGCCTCGCGCGCTCGGCCGGCGACGCCGCCGCCCGGACCGACTGACCCGCCAGGGGCGCGGAGGGGCCGAAGCGGTTCCACCACGTGAACACCGATGGCGCGAGCGCCCGGCTCGCGCCTCCCACACCGGGCGTCGCCCGACGCCACGCACCGGTCTCCGGTGACGTTCGAACCCGGCAGGTGAGCCATGTCGCCGAACCTCCGTGCCGGCGATCTCGTCGAGGTCCGCAGCGAAGCGGAAATCCTCGCCTCGCTCGACGAGAACGGCTGCATCGACGGCCTCCCCTTCATGCCCGAGATGCTCGAGTACTGCGGTGCGCGCGTCCGCGTCGACAAGCGGGCCGACAAGACGTGCGACACGATCGACTACACCGGCAACCGCCGCATGCGCGACGCCGTCCACCTCGAGGGGATGCGCTGCAGCGGCGCCGCGCACGGCGGCTGCCAGGCGCACTGCCCGTTCTTCTGGAAGGAAGCGTGGCTGAAGCCGGTGGACGACCGCGCCGGCGCGCCCGCCCGACCGCGCCGCGCCGCGCCCGACCGGCCGCGCGCCGCCGGACCCGCGCCGGCGCCCGCGCAACCACGCTGGGACCGCGCGCGGCTGATGGCCGCCACCCAGCGCCCAGGCCCGGACGGGGAAGCGATCCGCTACCGCTGCCAGGCCACCGAGCTGCTCGCCGCCACCACTCCCATGGCGTGGTGGGATGTCCGGCAGTACGTGCGCGACGTCCGGTCGGGGAACGTCGGCGTGATGGACGTCGTGCGCGCGGCGTCGTTCCGGCTCTTCCGCCGGCTCATCCACGCCCGCTGGTTCCGCGGCTACCGGCTCGCGCTTCGTGCCTACGACCGGTTCCAGTCGTGGCGGGGCGGTCCGCCCTACCCGTTGACGGCCGGCACGCTGGCGCGGACGCCGCGGCAGACGCTCGACCTCCTCCCCGGCGAGCTCGTGCGGGTCAAGCCGCTGGACGCCATCCGCCGGACCGTCGACGGGCGCGGCCGCAACCGGGGGCTCTCCTTCGATCCCGAGATGGTCCGCTACTGCGGCAGCGAGCGCCCGGTGCTCGCCCGCGTCGAGCGCCTCATCGACGAGCGGACCGGGGCGATGGTCCACCTCTCGAGCGACTGCATCATCCTCGACGGCGCCGTCTGCCGGGCCACCTGCAGCCACAAGCGGCTCTTCTGCCCGCGCCAGCTCTATCCGTTCTGGCGCGAGATCTGGCTGGAACGCGTCGAGCGCCCCGCGGGCGACGTCGAGCCCGCGCCCCGCGCGCGCGAGGCGGAGCCGACGGCCGTATGAACGCACACGGAGATCCGATCGCGCCGAACGGCGGCACCGCCATGCCGGCGCGGCGCCCGAGCGGCTCGGCCCGCGCGCTCCTCCTCGCCCTGGTGCTCCCCGGCCTCGTCGCCCTCTCCACGGCGAGCGCCGCGGTCTACTACTACCGCGCGGGCATCCCGAGGTACGCGGCACCGATCCTGCCGTCGCTCCCGCCGGGGCGCGCGGCACGCACGCCGGCGTCCGGACCGCTCCGCCGCCACCCGACGAACCCGCGGTACTTCGCCGATGCCACCGGCCGGGCGGTGCTCCTCACGGGCGCGCATACGTGGGCGGATTTCGCCGACAACGGCATCGGCACGCAGCCGCCGGCGTTCGACTACGGCGCGTACCTCGATTTCCTCGTCGCGAACAACCACGACTTCATCCGGCTCTGGGCGTGGGAGAACTCGCGCTGGGGACCGTGGGTCACGACGGCCGACTACCGCTATTTCCCGGGGCCGCCGTACCGGCGGACGGGCCCCGGCCTCGCGCTCGACGGCATGCCGCGCTTCGACCTCGATTCCCTCGACGACGCGTACTTCGAGCGGCTGCGCTCCCGGGTGGCCCGCGCCGGCGAGCGCGGGATCTACGTGTCGATCATGCTCTTCAACGGCTGGTCGATCGACAACGCGCACTCGAGGCTCTACCGCGGCAACCCGTGGCAGGGACACCCGTTCAACCGCGCGAACAACGTCAACGGCGTCGATGGCGACCCCGATCGCAACGACGGCGGCGAAGAGACCCACCAGCTCCGGATCCCGAAGGTCACCGCGTACCAGGAGGCCTACGTCCGCCGCGTGATCGACGCGGTGAACGACCTGGACAACGTGCTCTTCGAGATCAGCAACGAGAGCTACGCATCCTCGCGGGACTGGCAGTATCACATGATCGACCTGATCCACGCGTACGAGAGGACGAAGCCGAAGCAGCACCCGGTCGGGATGAGCCAGTACCAGTGGCCCGGCAGCAACGCCGACCTGCTGAACGGCCCGGCCGACTGGATCTCGCCGTGGGAGGAGCTGCCCCGCTACCCGTACCGGAACGATCCGCCGGTCGCCGACGGCCGGAAGGTCGTCATCGTCGACACGGACCACCTGTGGGGCATCGGCGGCGACTACGCCTGGGCGTGGAAGACGTTCCTGCGAGGCAACCAGCCCAGCTTCATGGATGGCTACGACGGCGAGGCGGTCGGGAGCGGCGCGCCGGCGCCCTGGGATGTACGCCTCGCGAGCTGGAAGGACATCGTCGACGATGTGCTGCGCCGCAGCCGCCGGCCGGTGGGGTGGGAGCCGAACGCGGAACGATGGGTCAGGCTGCGCGCGAACCTCGGCTACATCCTCGACTTCTCGCGTCGCGTGGATCTCGCCAGGATGACGCCCCGGCCGGAGCTCGCGTCCACGCGGTACTGCCTGGCGTACGCGAGCGCGACGGCGGCGGAGTACCTGGTCTACGTCCCGGATGCGACGAAGCCCGTCGACGTGAATCTCTCCGGCTTCCGCGGCCCGCTCGCGACCGAGTGGTTCGACCCGCGGACGGGGACATCGCTCCGCGGCGATCCCGTCCGCGGCGGCGCCGCCCGGCGCTTCGTCCCGCCGTTCCATGGCGACGCCGTGCTCTACCTGCGCGGCGGCCGCGCCGCCACCGGCGCGCCGATCGCGCTGGCCCCCGGCGCGACGCGGCCGAAGCCGCGGCGCCGGCCGCGGCGCGCCGGCGCCGGTCGGAGGCGCCCGTGAGCGCCCCGCACCCCCGGCGGACGCCGGCCACGCCGCGCGTCAGCCTCGGCATGCCCGTCTTCAACGGCGAGAGGTATCTCGAGGAGGCGCTGCGGTCGCTGCTCGCGCAGACGTTCGAGGACTTCGAGCTGCTCGTCTACGACAACGCGTCGGCGGACCGGACGCGCACGATCTGCCTCGACTACGCGGCCCGCGATGCCCGGATCCGCTATCGGCGCAACGCGGAGAACGTCGGCTTCGTGCGCAACCAGAACGCGGTGATCGAGGACGCGCGGGGCAAGTACTTCCTCCTGACGCACCACGACGATGTGCGCCTGCCGACCTACCTCGAGCGCACGATCGAGGTCCTCGACGCGGACGACGGCGTCACGGTCTGCTACACCGTCACGCGCGACATCGACGAGCACGGCCGCTTCCTCCCGCGCGAGGACCCGGTGCTGCGCCTCGCCTCGGACGACCCGCGGGAGCGGTTCCGCGACGTCATCCGGATGGACCACCTCTGCGAGGCGGACTTCGGCCTCACGCGGCTCGACGCGCTCCGGCAGACCCGGCTGCACGGCGCCTACGCCGACTCCGATCGCGTGCTCCTGGCCGAGCTGCTGCTCCGCGGCCGCTTCCACCGGATCCCGGAATGCCTGTTCCACCGGCGGGCGCACGCGCTGCAGTCCACCGCCATCGCGCCGGATCGCCAGGGGCGCACCGTCTGGTTCGATCCCGCCGTCCGGGACAGGCTCGTCTTCCCGCACTTCCGGGAGTTCCGGGAGTACCTCGCCGCGATCGGCCGCGCACCGGTCGGGCTGGGGACCCGGCTGTCGTGCTACGCCGCGATGGTGCGCTGGCTCGGCACGAACCGCCGCCGCCTGATCAGCGACGTCGACTTCGCCGGCCGGCAGCTCCTGCGGCCCCTCAAACGCGCCGCCATGCGCAGAAGCGGGCGCCTACGATGACCACTCCGCTCCTACCGGACGTCGGGCTCCTCGCGATGCCGTACCACCGGTTCGGCTCGCGCTGGATGACCCCGCACCACGTCCTGACCCGGCTCGCGAGCTACTTCCACGTGCTCTGGCTCGAGCCGACGCATCACTGGCGGGACACTCGCTCGTGGAACGCGCGGCGCATGGAGCTCACGAAGCTCGCGCCGCTGCTCCCGCCCGGCTTCCACATCGGCATCCCGGAGCCGTGGCTCCCCGACCTGGTCCGGCCCGCGTGGCTGCGCCGCGCGGTGGCGGATGCGCGCGTTCGGGGCGCGTGGCGCCGGCTGCGCGGCCTGGGGTGTACGACGCGGGTGCTCTACCTGTGGCATCCGCGCTTCGAGCCCGCGCTCGCCATCGGCAAGCCGCACCTCTCGCTCTACCACATCGACGACGAATACTCGTTCTCGCCCGAGCCCGGACCCATGGACCCGGTCGAGTTCCGGGTCATCCAGGGCGTGGACCACGTGTTCGCGATCTCGCCGGCGCTGATGGAGCGCAAGAGCGGGATCAACCCGAGCATGACGTTCTCCCCCGAGGGCGTCGACTTCCCCATGTACGCCACGCCGGTGCCCGAGCCGCGAGACATCGCGTCCATCCCGCATCCGCGGATCGGCTACACGGGCACGCTCAAGGAGCAGCTCGACTGGCCGCTGCTGCACGAGCTGGCGGCGCAGCACCCGGAGTGGTCGTTCATCTTCGTCGGCCCGGAGAACCTCCGCGGCGAGTTGCGCACCGTCCTGGACGAGATGTCGCGCATGCCGAACGTGCACATGCTGGGGCCGAAGACGGTCTGGAACCTCCCGGCGTATCCGCAGCACTTCGACGTGTGCATCATGCCGTACACGGTCAACGGCTACACGAACAACATCTACCCGCTGAAGCTCCACGAATACCTGGCCAGCGGCCGGCCCGTGGTCGGAGCCGCCATCCGCTCGCTCCTCGACTTCCGCCCGGTGATCACGCTGGCCACGGGGGTGCAGGGGTGGTCCGCGGCGCTGGCGGCGGCGCTCGCGCCCGCGGCCGCGGCCCCCGAGGCGATCGCCGCTCGGCGCGAGATCGCCCGCGCCCACGACTGGAGCGAGATCATCGATCGCATCGCGCGGACGATCTGCGAGGGGCTCGGCCCCGAATTCGCCGAGCGGATGGAGCGGGCGCGCCAGCGGACGGCGCCGCCCGCCGCGCCGGCGCCGCCGGGTCCGGATCCGAACGGCGATCCGGCGCGAGCGCGCTCGTCCCGGCCCGCGTCGAGCTACTTGCGGGCCGCGCTGCGACGGTCGCGCCGTGCCGGCGGACGCCGGTTCCCGCACCCGCGGCGGGGCGGGCCGTGACGGCGCCCGGCGCCGGCGGCGTCGAGGTGCGTGCCCCATGCCCCGGCCCCGCCGCCCCACGCGCCGCGCCGGCGCGCTAGTCCGCCGCCATCCGGTCCGTCGGGTTCGCGCCGATGGCGAAGCCGATGCGGTGCACGCGCGGGTGCTCGCGCTTCAGCTCGGTCGCCAGCCGCTCGTACTCCTCCTCCATCTCCTTCGTCACGGACGCGCGCGTGTCCGCCAGCCCTTCCTCGAAGAAGCGCATGGTGACGACCTCCGCCTTGAGGTCGGCGCGGAGCGCCTGCAGCCCGGCGCGGCGCACCAGGTCCTCGAGGTCGGCGCCCGTGTAGCCCTGCGTGCGGTCCGCCAGCCCCTCCAGGTCGACGTCGGCGGCCAGCGGCATCTTCGCCGTGTGGATCTTCAGGATGTGCAGCCGGCCCTCGCGGTCCGGCACCGGCACGTAGATCAGCTCGTCGAAGCGGCCGGGGCGCAGCAGCGCCGGGTCGATGAGCGTCGGCCGGTTGCTCGCGCCGATCACGACGGTGCCGGTCAGCTCCTCGAGCCCGTCCATCTCCGCCAGCATCGTGTTCACGACCCGCTCGGTCACGGCCGGCTCGCCGAGCCCGCCGCCGCGCTGCGGCGCGAGCGAGTCGATCTCGTCGATGAAGATGACCGCCGGCGCGACCTGCCTCGAGCGCGCGAACAGCCGCGAGACCTGCCGCTCCGACTCGCCGTACCACTTCGAGAGCAGGTCGGAGGACTTCGTGGCGATGAAGTTCGCCTCCGCCTCGCGGGCCACCGCCTTGGCCAGCAGCGTCTTGCCGGTGCCCGGCGGGCCGAACAGGAGGAAGCCCTTGGCCGGGCGGATGCCCAGCCGGCGGAACGCGTCCGGATACTTGAGCGGCAGCTCGATCCCCTCGCGGAGCTGCCGCTTGGCCTTCTCCAGCCCGCCGATGTCGTCCCAGCCGATGTCGGGCGCCTCGATCATGATCTCGCGCAGCGCGGACGGCTGGACGCGCTTCAATGCGTTGAGGAAGTCCTCGCGCACGACGCGCAGGTTCTCGAGCTCCTCCTCGCTGATGTCGCCGTTCTCGAGGTTCAGGCTCGGCAGGTTGCGGCGCAGCGTCTCCATCGCCGCCTCGCGCGCCAGCGCGGACAGGTCGGCGCCGACGAAGCCGTAGGTCGACCGCGCCATCTCCTCCAGGTTCACGTCGTCGGCCATGGGCATGCCGCGCGTGTGGATCGCCAGGATCTCGCGCCGCCCCTCGATGTCGGGCACGCCGATGACGATCTCGCGGTCGAAGCGGCCCGGCCGGCGTAGCGCCTCGTCGATCGCGTCCACGCGGTTCGTCGCCCCGATCACGACCACGTTCTGCCGCGGCTCGAGGCCGTCCATCAGCGTGAGCAGCTGGGCGACGACGCGCCGCTCCACCTCGCCCGTGACCTCCTCCCGCTTCGGCGCGATCGAGTCGATCTCGTCGATGAACACGATGCTCGGCGCCTGCTGCTGCGCCTGCTGGAAGATGTCGCGCAGCCGCTGCTCGCTCTCGCCGTAGAAGCGTCCCATGATCTCGGGGCCGCCGACGTGGAAGAACTTCGCGTCCGCCTCGTTCGCCACCGCGCGCGCCAGCAGCGTCTTGCCCGTGCCCGGCGGGCCGTAGAGGAGCACGCCCTTCGGCGGATCGATGCCCAGCCGCTGGAACAGCTCCGGGTGCTTCAGCGGCAGCTCGATCATCTCGCGCACCTGGTCGATCGTATTGCCCAGCCCGCCCAGGTCGTCGTACGTGATGGCGGTGCGCGCCGCCTCCTCCATCTCGACGAACTCGGGGAGCAGCTCGATCTCCGTGTCCTGCGCCACCTGCACGACCCCGCGAGGCATGGTCGAGATGACGCGCAGCCGGATCTCCTGCAGGCCGAACGCCGGCTGCTCGAAGAACGTGCGGAACAGGTCCTCCGGGAACGCGCCCGGCTGCCCGCCCGTGCCGCTGCCGCGCTGGTAGATCGACGTCGAGATGACGTCGCCGGCCACGAACGGCCGCTGGAACAGCGTGCGCCGCAGCAGCTCGCCCGAGCCCAGCAGCCGCACGTTCTTCTGCGCCGGCGCGAGCTGGATGCGCCGCGCCGGCTTCACGTCCGCGCGCTTCACCTCCAGGTAGTCGCCGATGCTGACGCCCACGTTCGTGCGCTGCAGCCCGTCCAGCCGGATCACGTCCAGCCCCTCGTCCTCCGGGTACGGCGGCAGCGCGATCGCGGCGCTGACCCGCTTCCCCACGATCTCGATGACGCCGCCTTCGCTCACGCCGAGGCCCTGGAGCTGCTTCCGGCCCATCCGCGCCGTGCCGGTGCCGACGTCCTGCGGCTTCGCGCCCGCGACCTGGAGGCGCACCGTCGCCGTTTGCTGCTGGTCCGCCATTCCTGGCTCCTCTCCTCCACCCTGGATTCCCCTGCCGCGCGATGTCCGGGGGGTGACCGAGGGCCGAGGCAAGTTCCGTGCGTCCACACCCGCCCTTGCGCCACACCGTCCGCCATGCGACGATGGCGCGTCCACCCGCGCGCCGCCCGGCCGCTCCCGGTTGCGCCGCCGTACCTCCGCGCCACCGAGCCCGATGCCGCTCCGTCTCCTCCGCCCGTGCCGCCGCCCGGCCTGCGTCCTGGCCGCCGCGCTCGCGCTCGGCGCCACCGCCGCCACCGCGCAGCAGCCGCCGGCCGACACCGCACCGCCACGCTTCACGCCCGTTCGCGACGTGCGCCTCGGGCTCGCCGCCACCGCGCACGCGCTCGCCGCGCCGGCCGGCTGGGGCCGGCGCGAGTGGCTCGCCGTGCCGGCCGTGACCGCCGGCCTCGCCGCGCTCTCCCTCGCGGACGAGCCCGCCGACCGCTTCGTCGACCGCGACCGGCGCGGCTTCAAGAACGTGCTCCTGAACACGATCGAGCCGCTCGGCTCGGAGGCGTCGATCCCGATCGTCGTCGCGACCTACGTGGCCGGCATCGCGCTCGACCGGCCCGGGCTGCGCCGCGCCGGCATCGAGGCGGCCGCCAGCAGCGTGGCCGCCGGCGGCGTCATCACGCCGCTGTTCAAGGAGGTGTTCGGGCGCGCGCGCCCGCGCGAGCACGAGGGGAGCCACCACTTCCAGCCGTTCGGCGGCGACGCATCCTTCCCGTCCGGCCACACCACCCAGGCGTTCGCCATTGCATCCGTCTTCGCCGCCGAGGCGCGACCGCTCTGGGCCCGGATCGCCGCCTACGGCCTCGCCGGCGGCGTCGGCGTGGCGCGCATGTACCACGGCGCCCACTTCGCCAGCGACGTGGCGGCCGGCGCGCTCGTCGGCACGCTCGTCGGCCGCGGCGTGGTGCGCTTCGGCCGCTCGCACGCGCGCCTCGCGCCGACCGTCGGCAGCGGCGGCGCCGGCCTCGCGCTCACGTACCGGTTCCGCAACGACTGAGCGACCGCCGCGCATCGGCCGCGCGACCGCCATCGTTTTCCGTCAGCCCGCCCCGCGGCGCGGCCCGCCCGCGCCGCGACCTACGAAAATCTACGAATAGTGCGCCACCCGGCCGGCGTGTACCTTGGGACTCGCCCCCTCACGGGACGGCTTCGAGCTCCCATCTCTCCAGCGCGCTTCCCCCCACCTGCGCGCCCTCGGGAGGTCCTCCGAATGGACGCATCCGAACCGGTATTCTCGGGCGGCAGCCGCATGGCGTCGATGCTGCGAGAGCTGGCGTGGGCCGGCACCCCGCTCGGCCCGCCGGGCGGCTGGCCCGCGCACTGGCGCGGCGCGGTGCGGCACTGCCTCGACACTCGGCTCCCGATGTGCCTGGCGCTCGGCCCGGAGCGCGCCTTTCTCTGCAACGACGGCTTCCTCCCGCTCCGCGGCGGGCGGCCCCCGGTGACGGTCGGCCAGCCGGTCGAGCGCTGCGGCGTGGCCGCGTGGGAGGCGATCGGCCCGCTGGCCGAGCGCGTGCTGTCGACGGGCGAGCCGGCCGTGGCCAGCGAGGTGCTCCTCCACATCGAGCGGGGCGGCCTCCTCGAGGAGACCTACTTCACGCTCTCGTGCGACCCGTTGTGTGACGCGGCGGGGCGCCCGGACGGCGTGATCGTCGTCGCCATCGACGAGACGGCGCGCGTGCTGGCGACGCGGCGCCTGGACCTCCTGCGGGCGCTGATCGCGCGGGGCTTCCGCGCCGGGACGGCGGCGGAGTCCTGCCGGCTGGCCGCGGAGACGCTCGCGCTCTGGCCGCGGGAGCTGCCGTTCGCGCTGCTGTACCTGCTCGACGCCGACGGGGCGAAGGCGCGCTTCGTCGCCGCGGCGGGGCTGAGCTCGCGCCCCGCGCTAACGGCTCCGGCCATCATCGAGCTGACGGGGCTCGCCGCGGGCGTCGACCTGTGGGGCATCGGCCGCGCGGTCGCCGGCGGCGCGACGGTCGAGGTGAGCGGGGTGGAGGGGGTGCTCGATCCGGTGCTGCGGGATCCGTCGCTCGCGCCGCGCACCGTCTTCGCCGTGCCGATCCAGGACCCGGCGAGCGACCGGGTGGCGGGCGTGCTGGTGGCGGGAACGAACCGGTTCCGTCCGGCCGACGAGTCGCGCGCGTTCGTGGAGCTGGTGGCCGGGCAGCTCGCCGCGACGATCGCGAACGCGCGCGCCGCGGAGCGGTCCCGCCGGCTGGCGGAGGAGCTGGTCGCGGTGGACAGCACGAAGAACGGCTTCTTCGCCAACCTGGACTATGACCTGCGCACGCCGCTCGAGGCGATCCTCGGCTGGGCGGGGCTGATGCGCGAGGGGCGGCTGGACCGGCCGGGCACGGCGCTGGCCCTCGAGCTGATCGAGGAGAACGCCGCCGGCGCGCGGCGCCTGGTCGACGACCTGCTCGATGCCTCGAGCGTCGTCGCCGGGCGGATACGCCTCGCGCACGAGCCGATCCTGACGCTGGCGCCGCTGGTCGAGCGGGTCGTCAAATCGTTCCGCCCGGCGGCCTCGCTGAAGGGCGTCGAGCTGGCCGCGGCGGTGCACGCCGACGCGGGGCCCGTGCTCGGCGACCGGGACCGGCTGCAGCAGGCGGTGTGGAACCTGGTCTCGAGCGCGCTGCGGTCCACGCCGGCGCGGGGCCGGGTGCAGCTCCGCTGCGCCCGCGTGGGGAGCGTGGTCGAGCTCGTCGTCAGCGACACGGGTCCCGGCATCGAGCCGAGCGACGTGCCGCGCGTCTTCGACCGCTGGTGGCGCACGGCCGCGGCGCCGCCGGCGGCGGGCGGCCTGGGCCTCTCGCTCGCGAGCGAGATCGTCGAGCGGCACGGCGGCACGATCGCCGTGGAGAGCGGCGGGAAAGGGAAGGGCGTCACGTTCCGGGTGCGGCTCCCGGTCGCGGCGATCCCGGCGAAGGGGAGTGCGCCCGCGGCGGCCGACCCGAGCCGCGCCGGGCTGCGCATCCTGCTGGTCGAGGACGATGCGGCGGCCGGAAACGCGATGCAGCGGCTGCTCGAGAGCCACGGCCACACGGTGCGCATCGCGCGGAGCGCGTCCGACGCGGAACGGGAGGAGGCCGCCTCGTTCGACGTGCTCATCGTCGACCTGCAGCTCCCGGACGGCAGCGGGCTGGACCTGCTCCCCCGGCTGCGCGTCCGCTCGGGCGTGGAGGGCCGCCCCGAAGGACCGCCGGCGATCGTGCTGAGCGGCTTCGGCCGGCCGGTCGACATCGAGCGCTGCCGGTCGGCCGGCTTCACCGCGCACCTGATCAAGCCGGTGACGGCCGGGGAGCTGCTGAACGTGATCGGCCGGGTCACGCAGCCGGTCGGCGGCCACCCCGCGAACTGACGCCGGCTCGCCGACCCGCCCGTGCGGCGGGCAGCGCCGGTGGCGACGCTCAGAGCGAGCGGCGGTTGTTCGACCGGTCCACGTCCACGACGATCCCGTCCGGATCGACGACGACCTCGGACGGCCGCTCCGGCGTGACGAAGCGGATCCGCTGCGTCGGCTCGTGCCCCTCCAGCCGCCAGCTCGAGCCGCCCGCCTGCACGACTACCGGCATCCACGCCTCGCCCTGCCGCGTCACCTCCACGGTCGTCAGCCAGGTGCCATCCGCCTGGCGCTCCGCGGTCGCGCCCGTCACCGCGTAGTCGAGCGTCTTCGTCGTGTGGAACCACTCGTCGAAGAACCAGCCCAGATCCTGCCCGCTCGCCTCCTCCATCGCCGCGCGGAAATCCGCCAGCGTCACGTGCCGGAGCTTGTTGCGGTCGTAGTAGAGGCGCAGTCCCTTGCGGAACGTGGCATCGCCCAGATAAGCCTGCAGCATGCGGTAGACGACGCTGGGCTTCGTGTACGTCATGGCGTTGTACGTGTCGAAGTCGCGGAACTCCGCCGAGGGGAGGTCGAGCGGCTGCGAGATCCCCCGCCGGTCCAGCTCGCCCGTCTGCTCGAAGTCGCGCTCCCAGGCGTCGGGGTGGCCGTGCGTCTGGAAGTACCAGTTCGTCTGGAACGACGTGAAGCCCTCGTCGAGGTAGCCTTCCTTCCACTCGTTGTTGGCCAGGATCCCCATCGTGTAGTTGTGCCCGACCTCGTGGAGGATGAGGCCGAGGCTCGCGCCGCCGTTCATGACCATCATCGGGAACTCGGTGCCGCCGCCCTCGATGCGGTGCACGTTCGTCATCTGCGGCCAGGCGAACTTGCCGTAGATCGAGTCCAGCCACGCGAGCGCGGTCTTCGTGTTGTCGAGCGCCTGCCCCCGCTGCCACAGCGTGTCGCCCGGCTGGTAGAGCACGTGGATGGCGACGTCGTTCCAGTGGCCGCCCTCGTAGATGTACTCCGGCGCCGTCGTCCAGGCGAAGTTGTGCACGTCCTCGGCCCGCCAGCGCACCTGCTTGCGCTCCGCGGCGGGCGACGGCTTGACCAGGCCGAGCCGCTCGGCGGCGCCCGGCGCCCCGTACGCGTCCCGCTTGTAGAAGAGCGAGTCGGCGTAACCCGGCGCCGCGGCGCGCTGCCACCCCGGGTCGCCCTCGACCGGCACGCCCGTCGCGCCCACGACCTGGTCCCGCGCCAGGTCCATGGTCACGTCGAAGCTCATGAACTCGCCGTAGAACTCCCCCTGCGGCAGGAGCGGCCGGACCTCCCAGCCGCCGCGGTCGTAGACGGCGACGATGGGGAACCACTGCGCGAAGTCGTAGTGCCGGCCGCGCCGCCCCTGCCGGCGCGGCAGCGTCGAGGGGCGCGCGTCCCAGTCCAGGTCCACCATCACGCTGTCGCCGGGCGCGAGCGGCTTCGCCAGCGGGATGGCGACGACGGTCGAGTCCGGCGCGCCGGGGTAGAGCGGCGTCGCCGCGCGGCCGGCCACGGTCACCGACTTCAGGCGCTCGTACGCCCAGTCCTTCGGGCCGAGGTCCTGGAAGCGGCGGTTGTTGAACTGCAGGTCCCGCCGCGCCCACGCGCTGTTCGGGCGGAACGCGTTCAGGTGCAGGTTGAAGTACAGCGTGTCCAGCCGGTCCGGCGACCGGTTCTGGTAGCGCATGCGCGCCCGCCCGTGCAGCACCTCCGCGCGGTCGTCGAGCACGGCCTCGATGCGGTAGCTGACCTTCTGCTGGAAGTACGGCTTCTGCGCCGGCGCCTGCGCCGCCAGCGGCGCCGCCACGGCCAGGCCGAGAAGGAGCGGAATCGCGCGCATGGATCGTCCGGTTGAGTGCCTCGGTCCCCTGTCCCTACACGACGGCGGCGCCCGGCGATCCGGCGCCTCGCGCCGAGGGATGCCGCCGGGCGCCCGCCCCGGCGCCGGCGCGCGAATGTAGCGGGCACCGCCGGGGGAGACAAACGCGCGGGGGGAGAGGTCCAGCCGCACGTCCCCGCGCGAGCCCGCGCCCGAGCCCGGCTGGCGGCGTTCATCGGCGTTCGCGGGCGCGGCTGCGGCCGCGAACGGAAATTTTCACCGCAGAGGCGCAGAGGGCTCAGAGGAGTGGCGGGCGGCGGAGGCTCGCCGGGGGAACGCACCTTCCTTCGATGTCATGTCCGGCGTGCGCAGGCGGCTCGGGGTGATGCCGGAATCGTGCGGCCGCCCTCCGCGGCTCCTCCGTGCCCTCGGTGGCTCCGTGTGACACTTTCGGACGTGAGGCCGCCCGCGGACGTGAGGACGGGCTCGGGCTCGGGCGCCGCGCCGGCGGCGCTGCGCTCGGGCTCGTCGTTTCGGGCGCGAGGTCGAGATCCGCGCCTGCGGCGCTGGGATCGAGACCGAAACGGCGCGTGCCCCAAGGACGAGCGCCCGACGGCGCGAGGGTTCATCGTACCCGTACCCGGTCGTGCTCTCGAACAGCCGGGTACGGGTGCGTGACCCATGGCCGGGAGGTGCTCACGACCCCGCCACGATCCGATCGAGATCGAGATTCCCCGCCGCGCTCCCCGCCGCCGGCGTGAGCCACGTCGGCCACCAGGCGTTGGACATGACGAGCATGGCGCGGGTGGGCAGCTTCCGGGTGAACCGGACCTGCTCCACGCCGTCGACGCGGAAGACGACGCGGTCGCCGCGGTACTCGATCTCGAGGTCGTGGAACGCGGCGGGGTCCGCGAGGACGGCGCTGGTCGAGTTCGTGCGCCGCCCCTGCACCCACGTCGTGTAGTAGATCCGGCCGGTCCCGCCCTCGACCTCGATGTCGATCTCGTCGGCCTTGCGGGCGCCGCCCTGGTACAGGAAGAACGCGCACAGCGCGCCCGCCGGCACGCCGCAGCTCAGGCGGGCGGTGTAGACGCCCCAGCCGTACCATTCGCGGGACGCGATCTCGGCGCCCTGGAATCCGGCGGAGGACGTCGCCAGGTGGACGCCGCCGGGGTAGGGCTGGACGTTGGCCGCGAGCAGCGGCCCCCGCCCGAGCGTATGCTCCTGCGGGCTCCAGCGGGCGGTGGAGAAGGGGTCGAGCCCGTCGTCGAACGTGGTGCCGCTGACGATGAAGGACGGGCGCATGCGCGAGGCCGCGCCGGCGTCGTCCGGCGCGAGCGGGGAATCGGCGCAGGCAGCGGCCGCGAGCGCCGCCGGGAGCAGGATCCAGCCGCGGAGCTTGGGGAGAGGCACGGGTTCCTCCTGCAGCGGGGGACCGGAGCGGCGCCGCCGTGGCGCGCTCCGGCGGGATCACGGCACCACTCAGGGAGCGGCGGCGAGCACCCCCTTTCGCAGGAGCCCGATCTGGCCGCCGTGGTAGGCGTGGTGCTGAGCCAGGCCGGAGACCATGGTGGCGAAGCTGACGCCGCTGCCGAGCGTAGCGTCGCGCTCGGCGCCGCCGACCAGCTCGCGCCAGCGGGCCGGATCGAACGCGGCGACGGCCGCTTCCGCGTCCCGCTGCGCCTCGGCCAGCGCCTCCCGCGCGGCCAGCCACGACCAGTCGCCCGGCTCGCCGACCTCGGGCCAGTCGCCCTCGACCGGTGGGCGGGGCGGCGCGCCCCGGAGCCGGCGCGTCACCTCGCGTGTCCACGACGTCAGGTGCAGCACGACCTCCCAGATCGAGTGCGCGCCCGGGATCGGCCGCGCCGCGGCCGCCGAGCCCGGCACGTCCCGCAGCAGCGCCACGAGCGGCGGTCCGTACCAGGCGTCGCCCGCGTAGGCGCGGCGCAGGTCATCCAGCAGGTGCTGGCCGATCTCGGCGTCGGACGGGCTCACGCAGCCCCTCCGGGCGCGGCTCCGCCCGGCCGGCGGAGCGGGAGACGATCGGTCGCCTTCATCCTGGCCTCCTCGCAGAAACGGTGGACCGCCCGGACCCCGGCCGATGCGGGCCGCCGCGGGGCGGGCCGCCGGCGAAGCGCCGGACCGGACTGGCTGTTCTCGGTGTCGGAATACTGCGACCGGACCGGGGCGGTACACAAGCTCGGCAGCCGCGCAGGCGGGACCTGGTCTCGACGCGACGTCCGGCAGGAACATTCCCCGGCGCCCCGCGGTTCCATGCTCTCCACGCGCGTGAATCGACTCCCGGAGGCCGGATGACGCGACCCCTGTTCGCCTTCTGCTGCATGTTCGCCCTCGCCGGGCCCGCCGCCGCGCAGGCCCCGCGGCTCGCGCCGCCGAGGCTGGCCGCCGCGCCGGACGCGCGGCTGACCCCGTTCCGCGCCGGGGCGCGCCCGCCCGCGCCCGCCGCGGCCGACCGCGCGCCTGCGCCCGCGCGCGTTTCGACCGGCCTGTCGCCTGCCGCAGCCGCGATGCCCGCCGCCGCGATGCCCGCCGCCGCGTCCCCCGGCGCGCCCGCCGACCGGCGCGCGTCGGTGCCGGGCCTCGTCGCCGCCGGCATCCTCGGCGGCGGCGTCGGGCTCTTCGGCGGCGCGTTCCTCGGCGCCTGGGGCGGCAACTTCTCCTGCGAGGACACCGGCAACCCGGACGAATGCGAGGCGCCGGTCATCCTCGGCGCGGTATTCGGCGGCGTGGCGGGCGAGGCGCTGCTCCTGCCCATGGCGGAGTGGCTGGCCGGCGGCCGCCGCGGCCCGCTCGGCAAGGAGCTGCTCGCCTCGGTCGGCCTCGCCGGCGCGGGGCTCGCGCTCCTCGCCGCCACGCACTTCGACGAGCCCGCGGCGCCGGTGATCCTCGTCACCGTGCCGCTCGCACAGCTCGCGGCGGTCACGGCGCTCGAGCGGCACTGAGCCGCGGCGGCCGATGGTCGCCGGCCCTGAACGCCTGCGCCGGCGTGACGTAAGCGCGTTCACGAGGAGATCGCCGGTGCGGCGGCGCCGGAGTCGGGCAGGACCGCCTCTGAAGGAACTGCGGGGACGACCGCGACTTCGGGCGGGCGCGGGCTAGCTACGGGCGGGCGCGAGGGCGGGGATGACTGCGGCTCGAACGGCGGGCGAGGGCGAGGGTGGGACCAACTGCGGGTCCGACGACGGGTCGAACGGCGGGCGGGGGCGGAGACTGCGGGCGAGGGGGACCACTCCGGGTCCGACGGCGGGTTGGGGCGGAGACGGCGGGTGGGGGCAGGCGCGAGCGCGGGCGCGGGCGCGGGGTCATGGGTCCGGGCGGTTCTGGAGCGCGATGATCGCGTTCGTCAACATGCCCACGCAGGCGCCGGCGAGGTTGTATGCTTTCCGGACCTGCGGCTCCGTGAACACCCGTTCGATCACCAGCCGGCGCAGCACGGCCCGGACCTCGTTGGCCTCCTTCCGTGCGACCTCGTAGGCCCCGGTCTTCACCTTCGGTCTGAACGAGCCGACCCGAGACGAGCGCCTCCGCCGCCTGGACCCTGCGCATCCGCTCGAGCCGCATGGGTCCAATCCTCCCCCGAGCGTGGGGCGCCGCCATGGCAATTTGCGCCACCCCCCGCCCCCACCCGAAGTGCTCCCGAAGTGGGCCCGCGCCGCGCTCGCGCCCGCCCCCACCCGCCGTCTCCGCCCCCGCCCGCCGTCGGACCCGGAGTGGTCCCCCCTCGCCCCCGCCCCCGCCCGCAGCACCGGCCCCCGCCCGCCGTCCAACCCGTAGTTACTCACGCCCCCGCCCCGATTGACCCCTCACCCGTTCGGAGCCGCGCGCGGAGGCCGAGGCGACGACCAGTCTGGCGGATTCGGCAGGAGGCGCCTCCCCTACGTCCGCGCCCGGTACACCAGCCGGTAGGTCATCGGCCCGGTCAGCTTCCCGCTGACCACGGTCACGTCCAGCGTGAGCGTGCGGCCGTCGGGGCTCAGCGTGTACACGTTCGTGCGCGTGCCGTCCTCCGCCTTGAAGCGGTGCGTGAACGTGTTCGCGGCCAGCTCCGTGGCGACGTCGATCGTCTCCACCTTCCCGTCGCCGGTCCGGCGCTTCCACCCCTTCACCTCGCCGGTGGTCGGCGTGGTCAGCTTCCACTCGCCCGCCCAGAGGTCGGTCTCCGTCGCGATCCCCTCCGGGCACGGCGCGAAGTGGATCCACGAGTAGGGCCGGTTCACCTCGCGCAGCCGCGCCCGGGCCGTGCCCTTGAAGAGCTTGCCGAGCACGCTCTTGATCTTCGGCAGGTTCTGGTTGATCACCTGCTCCATGTCGTCGCCGGCCGCGGTGTCACGGATGAACGTGCCGCGGAACGCCGGCTCCTGCGCGCGCGCTGGCGCCCACGAGCCGAGGACGGCCAGGAGCGCGACGCCCGCGGCGCCGATCGCCCGGGACCTCCCGGGCGCCCGGCGGCTTCCCGCGCGCTGCATCGCGGTCCGCCGCGTATGAACGCACATGCGGAACCTCCTTCGGGTGCGATTTCGATCCGGTGCCCACCGCGTCAGGCGACGCCGGCGGACTCCGGCTTCGGCGTGGACTCCGCCCGCAACTGCCGCCGCAGCACCTTGCCGAGCGGCGTCTTGGGCAGCTCCGTGCGGAACTCGATCGCGGACGGCACCTTGAACGCCGCCAGCGAGGCGCGGCAGTGCTCGCGCAGCTCGGCCTCGGTGACGCTCGCGCCGGGCTGGAGCACGACCCACGCCTTCACCGCCTCCCCCTTGCGCTCGTCCGGCACGCCGGCCACCCCTGCGTCCAGCACGGCCGGGTGCGTGGCCAGGACCTCCTCGACCTCGCGCGGCCACACCTGCAGCCCGCTCACCTTGATCAGGTCCTTCTTCCGATCGACGATGAAGAGGTAGCCATCCTCGTCGAGGTAGCCGAGATCGCCGGTGTACAGCCACGGGGCGCCCGCGCCGAGCGGCCGGAGCGTGCGCCGCGTCTCCACCGGGTCGTTCCAGTAGCCCGCCATCAGCTGCGGCGCGCGGATCACGACCTCGCCGACCTTGCCGGTCTCGCGCTCCTCGAGGCCCACGTCCTCGTCCACGATCCGGACCTCGACGTCCGGCATCGGCATGCCCACCGAGCCGATCTTGTTCGTGCCTAGCACCGGGTTGACCGCGCATGCCATCATCGCCTCGGTCAGCGAGTAGCCTTCTACGATCCGGCCGCCGGTCAGCTCCTCGAAGCGCTTCTTCGTCTCCGCCATGAGCGCGGCGGCGCCCGAGAAGCACCCCCTGATCGAGCGGAAGTCGACCCGCCCCGCCCGGACCTCGCGGTGGTTCAGCAGCGCGTTGAAGAGCGCGGGCACGCTCACGAACACCGACGGCTTCTCCCGCTGGATCGTCTTCACCAGGTCGTCGATGTCCCGCGGGTTCGGCACCAGGATGAGCGGGTTGTGGCCGATCAGCGCGAAGCTCTGCGCGCCCGCGTTGCCGTACACGTGGAACAGCGGCAGCGGCAGCAGCACCGTGTCGTTCCACTCCCCCAGGATCGGGCGCAGCCACTCCCGGAGCTGCAGCCCGCTGGCGACGAGCCCGCGGTGCAGCCCGATCACCGACTTCGGCGTGCCGGTCGTGCCGCCGCTCATGAGCAGCAGCGCCGCGTCGTCCGGGGACACGGCGACGGCGGGACGCGGGGCGCCCGCGTGGCGGCGCAGCAGGCGCTGGAGCGACTGGTCGCCCGGACGCACGCCGACGCGGTCCCCCGCCTTGGCCTCGCGGAACAGCGTGTAGAGCACGCGCAGCGCCGGCGGCAGGTACTCCTTGATGTTCGTCACGATCACGCGCTTGAGCGGCGTCCGCGAGCGGATCGCGAGCACGCGCGGGTAGAAGCGACTGAGTGTGACGATCGTCTCCGCGCCCACCCGGTTCAGCGTCTCCACGAGCTCGCGCTCGCTGTACAGCGGGTTCAGCGGCGCGACGACCCCGCCCACCTTCCACGCGCCCAGCTCCGCCAGCACGAACTGCGGGCAGTTCGGCATCAGCAGCGCGATGCGGTCGCCCTTGCGGACGCCCATCACCGCGAGCCCGGCCGCCAGCGCATCGCTCTCGCGCTCCAGCGCGCCGTAGCCGAGCCGCGCTCCATGGAAGACGAGGGCGGGATGCGCCGGCCGCTCCCGCGCCCCGCTGGTCACGTAGTCCATCAAGGTGCGCCGGGGGTACGGCTCGAGGGTGGCGGGAACGCCGGCGCCGTAATTTCGGAGCCAGGGCTTCGGGTCCATGGGGCACCTCCACGGCTCGCTGGGGATGCCGCCCGGATCGGGAATCGCGCCGCTCCGGCGCCTCCCGTCGGACGGGGAACGCTGCGAGCCAGATGTGCTGGGGCAAGGCCGCGGCCACGCGGCGGCGCGGTGCGGAACGCAAGGCGCCGCGGGCGTTTCCGGGCGGCGCGGAGCGGAGCGGACGCGGCGGGATCAGGACATTCCGACCCAAACCGAACGGCCAGCGCGCCCCAACCGGCGCGCCGCGGCGCTCAGCCGGCGCCGCGCTCGCCGCCGGCCGCGCCCCCCGCCGCGCTCACGCCGCCCCGCCCCGCGTCACCGAGGCACGGCCGGCGCTGACGTCGGCCAGCGCCGCCTCGAGGCGGGCCACGCGGGGCGCCGGGACCGCCGCCCGGTACCGGACGACGTCGGCGTAGCTCTCCTCGAGCACGTCCGCGCCGGCCTCCTCGAGCAGGCGGCGCAGCGGCTCGATGACGGCGTAGTCGACCGTGACCGTCACCTCGACCCGCTCGACGCGCTCCGCCCGCGGCAGCGACGCGAGCGCCTGCTGCACCGCGCCGCCGTAGGCCCGCACCAGCCCGCCCTTCCCGAGCTTCACGCCGCCGAAGTAGCGCGTCACGACGGCGACGACCTCGCCGACCCCCGAGTGCAGCAGCACGTCCAGCATCGGGCGGCCCGCGGTGCCGTGCGGCTCGCCCGCGTCGCTCATCCCGATCGCCGCGGTGCTCCCCGGCGGGCCCGCCACGAACGCCCAGCAGTTGTGCGTCGCGTCCGGGAACTCCTGGCGGACGGCGTCGATGAACGCCCGCGCCTCCTCCGGCGTCGCGGCGTGGCCGAGCGTCGTGACGAAGCGGCTCCGCTGGACGACGTCCTCCACGCGGTGCGTACGGGCGGGGATCGGATAGCCGGTGGGCTCGGTCATGCCCGAGGGTACGGGGCCGGCCGCGCGCCGGCAATGCTTGGCGCCAGCCGGGTGGTGGCGGAACAACTCGCGCCCCACCGGCCTACCACGTCCCGGATGAGTACGCGACGTCGGACGCTCCCCGCGCGGCTGCTCCCCGGCCTCCTGCTCGCGCTCCTGCTCGCGTGGCAGGGCGGGGAGGCCGTGCGCGCGGTTCGGCACGATGGCGCGCCGGACGTCGTGCTCGCGCACCGGCGAGGCCCCTCGCCCCGCCCGTTCGCGGCGGCCGTCCACCTCGCCACTGCCGTCATGCTCCCGGCCACGGCGCCGTCCGTGCCGCTGCCCGGGCCCCACCGCGCACCCGCGCTCGTTCGCCGGGGCGCCGCGATCCATCCCTCCGCGGCGCCGTACCGCCGGGACTACCCGCGCCCCCCGCCCTCCGAGGCCTGACCCTTCAGCGACGTCCCGCGGTCCCGGGCGCGCGCCGGCGCGCGTGCGGCGGCCGCACCGTTCCGCGCGCGATCCTCACGGACGCGCGCGCCACGACTCGCACGCCTCGGAGTGAAAGATGAACAACATCAAGGTTTTCGGCCTGATGGCGCTGCTGACCGCGCTCGTCGCGGCGCTCGGCGGCGCGCTCGGCGGGCAGGGCGGCCTCGTGATCGCGCTGGTCATGGCCGGCGGCATCAACTTCTTCATGTACTGGGTCTCGAGCAGCATGGTGCTGCGGATGTACGGCGCCCATGTGGTGGACCGCGGCCAGGCGCCGCAGCTCCACGACATGGTGGATCGGCTGCGCCAGCGCGCGGGGCTGCCGATGCCGACCGTCGCGGTCGCGCCGCAGGCGCAGCCGAACGCGTTCGCCACGGGGCGCAGCCCGGAGCACGCCGTCGTCTGCGTGACGGAGGGGCTGCTCCGGCTGATGAGCCAGGACGAGCTGGAGGGCGTGATCGCGCACGAGCTGGCACACATCCGGAACCGCGACATGCTGCTCCAGACGTTCACCGCCACGCTGGCCGGCGCGGTCTCGTCGCTGGCCAGCATGGCGGCGTGGGGCGCGCTGCTCGGCGGCGGCCGCGGCGACGAGGAGGGCGGCAGCCCGTTCGGCGCGCTCGCCATGATGATCCTCGCGCCGATCGCCGCCGGCCTGGTCCAGATGGCGATCAGCCGGCAGCGCGAGTTCAAGGCCGACGCCGTCGGCGCGGAGATCAGCGGCCGCCCGCTCGACCTGGCCCGCGCGCTGCACAAGCTCGACGGCTACGCGCACCGCATCCCGATGAACGTGGCGCCCGCCGCGGCGCCGCTCGCGCAGGTGAACCCGCTCGCCGCGCACGGCACCGGGCTGGCCCGGCTGTTCTCGACGCACCCGCCCACCGAGCAGCGGATCCGCGCGCTCGAGGCGCTGGCGGGCCGTATGCGGTGAGGATCACCCGGCGGGCCGGAGCGGCCACGGCGCGCAGGCCGCGCGCCGTGGCCGCGGTCCGCGTCCCGGCAGCCACGCGAAGGAGCTCATGATCGACTCCACGCTCGCGCTCGAGGCGCTGCTCATCTTCCTGCTGATCCTGGCGAACGGGGTCCTGGCGATGTCGGAGATCGCCGTCGTCTCTGCCCGGAAGCCGCGCCTGCGCAGCCGGGCGGCAGCCGGCGATGCGCGGGCGCGGCGCGCGCTCGAGCTGGCCGAGCAGCCGACCCGCTTCCTCTCCACCGTCCAGATCGGCATCACGCTCGTCGGCGTGCTCATGGGCGCGTACGGCGGCGCGAGCATCGCCGCGCAGCTCGCCCGCGCGCTGGATCACGTCCCGCGGATCGCGGCGTACAGCGAGGAGCTCGCCCTGGCGCTGGTCGTGGCCGCGCTCACCTTCCTCTCGCTCGTGCTCGGCGAGCTGGTGCCGAAGAGCATCGGCCTCGCGCACCCGGAGCGGATCGCCGCCTGGCTCGGCGGCCCGATGACGAGGCTCTCGACCGCGGCGTCGCCACTGGTGAAGCTGCTCACCGTGACGACCGACGGCGTGCTGCGGCTGCTCCGCGTCCGCAAGTCCACCGAGCCGCCCGTCACCGAGGCCGAGGTCGCCGCCATGCTCGAGGTCGGCGCCGAGGCCGGCGTCTTCGAGCTCGAGGAGCACGAGCTGGTCGAGCGCATCTTCTGGCTCGCCGACCAGCGCGCCGCCTCGCTCATGACGCCCCGCCACGCCATTGCCTGGATCGACATCGGCGACCCGCCCGCCGAGCAGCGCGCCGAGATCCTCCGCCACCGCTTCTCCGAGTACCTCGTCTGCGACGCCGACGTCGATCACGTCCTCGGCACCGTCCGCGTCAAGGACCTGCTCCCCGCGCTGGCCGAGGGCGCACCGCTCGACCTCCGCGCCGCGCTGCGCAAGCCGCTCATCGTCCCGGAGACCGTGCGCGCGCTCCGCCTCCTCGAGCTGCTCCGGGAGAGCGGCGCCCGGCTCGCGGTCGTCGTCGACGAGTACGGCGGCGTCGAGGGAGTGGTCGGCCTGGACGATGTGCTGGAGGAGATCGCCGGCGCGGTCGGCCCGGAGGAAGGGCCCGGCGTGGTCCGGCGCGCGGACGGGTCGTGGCTCGTGGACGGCGCGCTCGAGCTGGACGAGTTCCGCGACCGGCTCGGCCTCGCCGAGCGGCCGGGCGAGGCGCGCGCGGGCTACCACACGCTGGCGGGCTTCGTCGTCACCGAGCTCGGGCGCATCCCGAGCGCCGGCGACGTCCTCGAGGCGGACGGGCTTCGCCTCGAGGTCGTGGACATGGACGGCCGCCGCGTCGACAAGCTGCTCGTCAGCCGGCTGCCGTCCGGGACCCGCGAATCTCCGGGCGACGACGCGGAGCACGCCTGACCCGGCGCCGGCCTGCCACCGTCAGGCCACCGGCAGGACGGCCGTGAACGTCGGCACGAAGCTGCCGCCGAAGTACAGCTCGTACCAGCGCGCCGCGAGGTCGACGCCGGCCGGCACCGCCGCGGTCTTCGTCATGTACTCGCCGTGGTTGGGGTCGAACAGCGACCAGCGGTTCCCATCGGGCCCGCCGTGGCGGAAGAGGGCGAGGGCATGGCCGCGCGCCACGCTCTCGGTCAGCTCGATCAGCACACCGAGCGGCCGGTCGGCGCCGACCGCTTCCACGCTGGGTCCGATCACCGCCAGGCAGGCCTCCTGCACCGCGTCCAGGCAGTCACTGTAGTCCCGATCGAAGTCGACGTTCTCGACTCCGCGGCGGGCGCCGCCCGCCAGCAGTGCGCCGAACGCCTTGCCCTCGTCGACGTTCCGGTGATGTGCGGTGCGGTGCCGATCATAGGCCTGGAGCGTGTACTCCGGGATCACGAAGTTCTTCTGCACGGTCTGCAGCCCGTCGAGCTTCGCCAGCCGTTTCTCGAGCCGCCCCGCCTGCCACACCTCGTGCATCGGCTTCCGATCACGACGCGTCGCGTTCCACATCTTCCGGCGCAACCAGTCCATCGAAGCGGCGAAGCAGATTCCGGCCTTGTTCTGCAGGTTGGGGGTGTAGTCGCCCTGCCGGAACGGGCGGCTGCAATGGATCCCGCCGCTCTCCAGCCCCGCGGTGAACTCGCGCCACAGGCGAGCCCGTTCCTCGCCGAGCCTCCGGTTCATCTCGGTGCGGTAGCGCTCGAATTCCTGCGGCTTCCAGATCTCGACCCGGTACATCGGCCCCTGGGAGTTCGGCAGCTCCGCGAGGAACCGCTCGAGGTCGACGATGTCGTGGCGCTGCTGCCTCGTGTACTTCTTGTACTCCTTCTTCAGCCAGTAGAGATACCCACCGTCCGGGTCCACGACGCCTTCGTCACCGAGCTTCGCCAGGATGTCGCTGATCTCGAGCACGGGCCGCCTCCGGGTCGCCGTCGCCGCGGATCGCTTCAGGGCTGTCGGATAGCGGACGGATTGTGTGGTGGGGACGGGGAGCGGGCAAGGATCTCGTAGAGGAGCGGGCCTCGCGCGGGCGGCCGAAGCCGGCCGCCCGCACGGGCGCCGGCTACTCGTAGCGCAGCGCCTGGCTCGGCTGCACGCGGGACGCGCGGAGCGCGGGGACGTATCCCGCGCCCACGGCCACGAGGGCGAGGAGGAGGACGGACAGCACGATGACGACGGGGTCGTGCCCCTTCAGCTCGAAGAGGAGCGAGCGCGCGGCCCGGCCGAGCCCGAGCGCGGCGGCGATGCCGATCACCCCGCCCACGATCACCATCCGCCCGACGTGGCGGAGCACCAGCGCGCGCACGCGGCCGGCATCGGCGCCGAGCGCCATGCGCACGCCGAACTCGCGCGTCCGCTGCGCCACCGTGTAGGCGAGGACGCCGTAGAGGCCGACGGCCGCGAGCAGCGTCGCGAGCGCGGCGAACGCCGCGGACAGCGTGCTGATCATGCGGTCCAGGAAGACGTTCTCGCGCACCTGCTGCGGCAGCGTCTTCAGGTTCTCGACGGGGAGGTTCGGGTCGAGCCGCGCGATCACCCGCGGGATCGTCCGCAGCAGCCGCTCCGGCGGCACCGCCGTCCGCACGTAGAACGCCATGGAGCCGACCGTCGAGTCCTGCGCGTATGGCGAGAAGAAGAGCGGCGGCACCTCCTGCTTGACCTCGCTGTACTTCGCGTTCTGCACCAGCCCGACGATCTGGATGTCCAGCTTCTCGTCGCGCCCCGTGCTCATCCACTTGCCGACCGCGTCCCGGCCGAGGTTGAACTTCTTCGCGAACGCCTCGTTGACGATCGCGACCTTCGGCGCGCCGAGCCCGTCCGCCGGCGTGAATTCCCGGCCGGCCAGGAGCGGGATGCCGAACGAGCGGAAGTAGCCGGCGCTGACCTCGTTGAACCGTGCGTTCGAGTCGATGTCCGGCCCGGAGCGGAAGCCCTGCACGTGCACGTCGGTGCCCCAGTTGCTGCCGCTGAGCACCGGGATGAACGCCGCGGCCACGGCGGTCACGCCCGGCGTCGCGGCCAGCTCCTCCTCGACGCGCCGGAAGAAGGCGCGGCTCCGCTCCGGCCTGTAGCCGTTCAGCTCGGGCGAGATGCCGAACGCGACGACGTGGTCGATCTTCAGCCCGAGGTCGACGCGGCTCACGTTGACCAGGCTGCGCAGGAACAGCCCCGCCGAGATCAGCAGCGCCATCGACAGCGCGATCTGCGCGGTCACGAGCGAGGTGCGGAAGCGCGCGGCGGCGCGGTTCCCGGACGGCTGGCGCGAATTGGCCTTGAGCGCGCTCACGATGTCCGGGCGCGTGCTGTGGATCGCCGGGAAGAGCCCGAAGAGCAGCCCGGTGCCGATGGACAGCGCCGCCGCGAACAGCACGACCGGCGTGCGCAGCTCGAAGTGGAGCGTGCCGACCGCGTCGGCGGGGAGGAGCGAGCCGATGAGCGCCAGCGTCCAGCGCGCGACGAGCAGGCTCGCGGCACCGCCGAGCACCGCCAGCAGGCACGACTCGGTCAGGAGCCGCGTGACGACCTGGCGCCGGCTCGCGCCCAGCGAGAGCCGCACCGCCATCTCCTGCGAGCGCCCCGCGCCCCGCGCCAGCAGCAGGTTCGCGATGTTTGCGCACGCGATCAGCAGCACGACGCCCGTGATCGAGAAGAGCAGCGTCAGCGGCGCGCGTGCCTCGCGGTGCACCGAGCTCTGGCCGCGCTGCCCCGGCTCCAGCGTGAGCCGCTTCGCCCGGAACTTCTTCATGGTGGCGTCGCTCATCCCCTCCTGCAGCGGCGCCTCGACATCGTTGACGATCGGCCGGTAGGCGCCGTTGATCGCCGCGTCCGCCTGCGCCAGCGAGACCCCGGGCTTCAGCCGCGCGAACAGGTACGCCCAGTAGCTGCGCCGGTTGTCGAAGCCTTTCCAGCCGGGGAGCATCAGCGCGCGCATCGTGATCGGCACGAACACGCTCGGCCGCGAGCCCAGCGTCGTGCCCTCGAAGTCCCGGGGCGCCACGCCGACGATCGTCAGTGGCTGGCCGTTCACGATGACCGTCTCGTTCAGCACGCCGGGATCGGAGCCGAGCCGCGTCGCCCAGTACGCGTAGCTCAGCACCGCCACGAAGTTCGCGCCGATCGCCTGGTCGTCGGCCGGCCCGAGCAGCCGCCCCAGCGCGGGGCGCAGCCCGAGCACCGGGAAGTACGAGCCCGAGACCAGCATCCCCGCGCCATTCAGCGTCTGGTTCCGGTACGCCAGGTTCGCGCCGAACGAGACGTGCGCCGCGATCCCCGTGAACGGCGTCTGCACGCGCTCCAGGTCCCGGAACATCGGGTAGCTGAAGACGACGTCGCAGTCACCCGCCTGGTTGCACGACTGCGAGCCCGGCTTCGGCCCCGGCGCGCCCAGGTTGACCAGCCGCTCCGGCTCCCGCGCCTGCACGGGGCTGAGCAGCATCTCGTCGAAGAGCGAGTAGATCGCCGCGTTCGCGCCGATCCCGAGCGCCAGCGAGAGAACGGCCACCGCCGTGACGAACGGGGACTTGAAGAGCGTGCGCAGCGCAAGCCTGAGATTCATGGTGCCGCTCTCTGCGGGAGGACCGTGCGGGCCGGACGCCGCGCGCCGCGGGCGGGCGCGCGGACGGGCCGCGGACGGCCGCGCGCTCGCGCGGCCGTGGGGTGAGACACACGATCGAGCCGGATGGTTTGGATGGCATGGGTCAGGCGACCCGGGGCGCGGCTTCGGGAGGCGCTATGGCCCCGGGTCCGGCCGCCCGACCGCGCGGGGTCCAGCCGCGGCCGGGCCGAGGAGGAAGCCGATCGCGGGCGGCAGGCCGCCGGCGGCCAGGCCGAGCCCGTGATCGCCCGGCAGCTCCGGCGCGTGCTGCACCGCCGCGCCGCGCTCGGCGAGCGCCGCCAGCATGCGCCGCCCGTGCTCCCGCGAGCGGGCCTCCCACTCCATCGAGCCGTCGCCCCACACGATCCAGAGGCGGGGCAGCGGCGTGGCCGCGCGGCGCACGTGCGCCATCGCGGAATCCAGGAAGACCTCGCCGATGGCGACGCCGTCCGCGGCGCGGTCCATCCACCCGGGCGAGATGGCCGCGACCCGACCGAACCGCGCCGGATGCAGCGCGCCCAGGTCGATCGCGATGTTGGCGCCCGAGGAGAAGCCGAGCAGCGCGCGGCCATCCCGGTCGGCGGCCGGCGCGTAGCGCCGCTCGACCGCGGGGACCAGCTCCTCGACGACGAAGCGGCGGTAGCGCTCGCCGGCCGGCGTGTCCGGGTGGTGGCCGCCGGCCTCCGGGCCGAACGGGACGCCGACCCAGAGCGCGGGCGGCGCACCGGCCGCCGTGGCCGAGTCCACCACGGCGGCGAGCCGCACGCGCGGCTGGTCGAAGAACACCTGCGAGGCGACGGCGTAGACCGCCGGCATGCCGCGCCCGGGGACGTAGCCTCGGGGCGCGTAGACCGGGACGACCAGCGTGTCGCCGATGAACCGGCTCGCGATCCGGAGCGTATCCAGCCGCCCGGCCGGCGCGGCGCCGGCCGCGGGCCGGTCGAGGGCCGGGCGCTGGGCCGGCGCGGAGGCCGGGAGCGAGAGGGGAAGAGCGCCGGCCAGGACGAAGCCGGCGAACACGAGAGCCGCACCGCGCACGTCGCCTCCAGGGGAAGGGAAAACCGGAGGCGGAAACTTAGCACGCCCGGCGCGGCGCCTCTAGCGCTGGCGGATGCGGAGCGAGAAATCGGCCGCGCCGGCCGCCGCCCGCGCGCGCTCGTTGACGCGGAAGCGCCGCCGCGCCGCCTCGATCGGGAGGTCGGTGTCGAGCAGCCCGTCCTCGAGCGCGGCCTGGTCGGCGTAGCCCGGGAGCACGCCCTCGATGCCGTTCCGCGCGCGGCCCGGGGCGATGAGGTTGATGGCGTCCTCGATGTTCGTCGTGCAGTTGTTGTCGAGCGTGTCGTAGAACTCGGGACGCGAGCCCAGGCTCTGAGCGCGGCGGAGCATGTGCACGAAGAGCGCGCGCGCCTGCGCCGGCGTGGCGCGGCCGGGATAGACGTAGACCGGGTCGCCCCAGGCCACGGCGCGCAGCCCGATGACGTCCCGCTCGTCGGCGACGACGTACATCAGCTCGTACCGCTTCAACAGCCCCAGCGCCGGCGAGTACTCCTCGCCCGGCTCCTTGCGCGCCTCGACGGAGATGGCGACGAACTGCAAGTCCGCGAGCTCGAACGACACGAACGAGTGCGCCGGCCCGCGCCACAGCTTCGCGAACGGGGAGAGGACGAACCAGACGCGCACGACCTTGTCCAGGTCGTACGTGCGGTCGTAGTAGCCGGGCACCGGCTGGGCGCCCGGCCGGAACGCGAAGTTGCGCACGTGGCGGATCGCCACCTCGTGGCCGTGGAACGCGATCTCCGGGAGCACGGCCTCCTCGGCGCGGTAGACGTGCGCGTTCGTCGGCCGCACGCGGGCGAAGGCGGTCGCGCCGAGGATGGCGACGATGGCCAGGACGGCGAGCGCGCCGGCGGCCGCGCGGCGGGGCAGGGAACGGCGTCGCATCCGGGGGTGTGGGTCGGGGGTGGGCGTGGTGGGGGCGGCGCGCGGACGCGGTGGGCCCCCACCCAAGAAGATCGCAGCGCCGCCGGGGCGCCGCCAGGGCGTTTTCGGCCGCCTCAGCGGCGCAGGTGCTGCAGGAACCACTCCCGCGCCAGCCGCGAAACCTCGTCCAGCGTGCCCGGCTCCTCGAACAGGTGGGTGGCGCCGGGCACGATGACCAGCTCCTTCTCGCACTGCATCCGCGCCAGCGCCTCCTGGTTCAGCGCGATGACCGGGTAGTCGAGCCCGCCCACGATGAGCAGCGTCGGCGCGCGCACCCGCGGCAGCGCATCCCCGGCCAGGTCCGGCCGCCCGCCCCGCGACACGATCGCGCCCACGCGCTCGGGGCGCGCGGCCGCCGCCACGAGCGCCGCCGCGGCGCCGGTGCTGGCGCCGAACAGGCCGCGCGGCAGCTCCCGCGTCGTCGGCTCCTCGGCGAGCCAATCGATCGCACCGACGAGCCGCTCGGCGAGCAGCGGGATGTCGAAGCGCAGGTGCGCGGTGTGGATGTCGATGGCCTCCTCGTCCGCCGTCAGCAGGTCGAGCAGCAGCGTGCCGAGTCCGGCATCCTGCAGCTCCGCCGCGACGTGGCGGTTGCGCGGCGAGTGGCGGCTGCTCCCGCTGCCGTGGGCGAACAGCACGACCCCGTGCGCGTTCGGCGGCACGACCAGGTCGCCCTCGAGCCGCACGCCGGCGGCGTCGATCGTGACGCTCCGCTCCGCCGCCGGCGCGCTCGCGCCCGTGCCGGCGCCGGTCACCGCCGGGGTCGCGGCCTCCGCCAGCAGCCGGCGCACCTCCTCGTCGCTCGTCTGCTCGAAGTTGCGGTACGCGAAGCCGACGGCGTAGAACGGGTCCGGCGTCTCGAGGCAGACGGCCTCGTCCACCTCGCGGCGCAGCTCCTCGCACGTCTCGCGCGCCGCCACCGGGACGGCCACGATGATGCGGGCAGGGCCCCGCTGCCGCACCGCCTCCACCGCGGCACGCATCGAGGAGCCGGTGGCCAGCCCGTCGTCGACCAGGATGACGGTGCGCCCCTTCAGGTCGGTGGGCGGCCGGTGCCCGCGGTACGCCTCCTCGCGCCGCGACAGCTCGCGCCGCTCCTCCTCGGCGACCTGGTCGATCGCCTCGCGCGGGATCCCCAGCGCGTGGATCACCGGGTAGTTGAGGACGACCGTGCCGCCCGAGGCCAGTGCCCCCATGGCCAGCTCCGGCTGGCCGGGCGCGCCCAGCTTGCGGACGAGGAACACGTCGAGTGGAGCGTTGAGCTCGCGCGCGACCTCGTAGCCGACCGGCACGCCGCCGCGCGGCAGCGCGAGGACCACGACATCGGGCCGGTTCGCGTAGCGTCGGAGCCGCTCCGCGAGCTTCCTGCCGGCCTCGGCGCGGTCTTCAAAACCCGCCTGCATAGTACCCTCCGGGCGTGTGGCGGCGAGCGTCGCAAGAAGCGCTCCGACCGGGCGCGGCGCGGGCGGGCTCCTCGGCGCGGCGACCGGGTACCCACGTGTCACCGGAGACGGGGTCCGCGCGTTCCGGTCTTGGAGGGCGCGGCGCCGCCCCCGCTGTCCCATCCGTGCGCGCCTCGACCGGAGTCGGAGTCTCGAAATGTCCCGGAAGCTCGGGCGCCTGGCCGATCGCCTCACGGTCCTGCGCCTCGTCATGATCCCCGCGCTCTGGTCGCTCGCGCTGCTGCGCCAGACGCTGCCGCTCGGCATCGGCATGGCCGTCGCCGGCTCGACCGACGTGCTCGACGGCATGGTCGCGCGCCGCTCCGGCACGACGACGCGCTTCGGCAGCCAGCTCGACTCGATCGCCGACGTGCTGCTCATGGGCTCGACCGTCGCCTGGCTCGCGCTGCTGCGCCACGACTTCTTCCGCGAGCACCTCCCCTCGCTCGGGCTCTGGCTCCTCACCGCGGCGGCCGCGTTCGCCACCGGCTGGATCAAGTTCCGCCGCGTCGGCGACCTGCACCTGTACTCGACGAAGGTCGCCACCTTCATGGGCAACACGTTCTCGATCCTGCTCATCGTCTTCGGCGATGCGCCGGAGGCGGTCTGGAACGTCGTCATCGGCGCGGCGATCCTCGCCTCCGGCGAGCTGCTGCTCGTGCAGCTCGTGCGGCGCGACGTGGACGAGCACGTCGGCTCGATCTTCCTGCCGCTGCGGCGTCCGGCCGGCGTGCCCTGAGCGCCGCCCGCGCGGAGCCCCGCGCGCCCCGGACCGCGGCGTCGGTCCGGGGCGCGTTGCATCCGGGGGCCGCATCGCGGGGCGCTCCGCACCGGGAGGTGGTCCGCCACACGGCGGTCCCGCATCACGGACCATTCCGCATCCCGGCGCGCTCCGCGCCCGCCGGGCGCCCCGATCCGGCGGCGGGCACACGGGTTGCGCCCCACCGCATCGATGCGGTGGGGCGTCGCCGCGCGCGGCCAGCGCCGCGCCGCCCCGATCCCCGGCGCACGCCGGGCGAGCCGGCCGCCTCGGAGCGGAGGGTATGGCATGGACGAGAGCCCGCGGATCGTCCCGCTGGACGAGCTGCCGGACTTCCGGGTGGCCGAGGGCCAGTCGGACGTGGCGGGCTGGACGGTGATCGCCGCCGACGGCGAGCGGGTCGGCAAGGTCGTCCGGATGCTGGTGGACGTCTCGGCCCGGAAGGTCCGCTACCTGGACGTCGCGCTCCACCCCGGCGCGCTCCCGATGGGCGCCGAGAAGCCGCACGAGCATCGCGTGCTGATCCCGATCGGCTACGCGCGCCTGAACCGCCGCGAGCGGTGGGTCGTGGTCGAGGGGCTGCGCGGCGACGACGTCGCCAACCTCCCGCCGTTCGAGCTCACGCGCGTCAGCCGCGAGTACGAGATCGAGCTCCGCCGCTGGCTGGACGAGGACTTCGTGGTCGAGCCCGTGCTCGAGGACGGGTTCTACGACCACGGCATGTTCAACGACCACACGCTCCGTCACCGCGGCGACTGAGCCCGGCCCGTCCTTCTTGCAGAACCCGTCCGGCCCGTGGCACGTTGCGGCGCGCGGGCCGCCACGCCGCCGCCCGCGAGATCCCCCCATCCCTGGAGGTCCGGTATGACGCTCCTGTTGCGCGCCGCCGCCGGATTCGCCCCCTTCGCGCTGCTCCTCGCCCCGCAGGTGCGGGAGTACGTGCTCCCGCGACCCGGCGCCTTCCCGCACGACCCCGCGGTCGGCGCCGACGGCATCGTCTGGTACACCGACCAGAAGAACAGCTACATCGGCCGCCTCGACCCCGAGTCCGGCCAGGTCACGGACTTCGCGACGCCCACGCCGAAATCTGGACCGCACGGCATCACCGTGGCGCCGGACGGCCAGGTCTGGTACACCGGCAATGCCGCGGGCCGCCTCGGCCGCCTCGACCCGAAGACCGACAAGATCACCGAGTACGTGCTCCCCGCCGAGGCGAGGGACCCGCACACCCTGATCGTGCACCGCGGCAAGGTCTGGTTCACCGTGCAGCAGTCGAACCTGTACGGCAGCCTGGATCCGAGGACCGGCGCGGCGAAGGTGTACCGGGTGAAGACGCCGCGGGCGCTCCCCTACGGCATGGTGCCGGCGCCGGACGGCTCGATCTGGGTCGCGCTGTTCGGGACGAACAAGCTCGGCCGCGTCGACCCGGCCACCGGCGCGATGAAGGAGTATCCGCTCCCGGACGCCGGTTCGCGGCCGCGCCGCCTCGTGGTCGATCCCCGTGGCAACGTCTGGTTCACCGACTTCGCCCGGGCACGGCTCGGCATGCTCGATCCGGCCACCGGCGCGGTGAAGGAGCACGCGGCGCCGCACGAGCACTCGGGGCCGTACGGCATCGCGATCGGGACCGACGGCCGCATCTGGTTCGACGAGGCGGCCACCGGCACGATGGTCGCCTTCGACCCGGCCACGGAGAAGATGGAGACGGTGTCGATCCCGACCTCCGGCGCCATCGTCCGGCACATGGTCGTCGACGCGAAGCGGGGAAGGATCTGGCTCGCGCTGAGCGGGACGGGGCGGATCGGCCGGATCGACGTGCCGGCGGCGCGGGCGGCGGAGGCGGGCGCGGCGCACCGGCCGTGACGCTCGGCTGACTCCGTTCCCGCCTCCGCGCCCGCCTCCGCCTCCGGGCCGTTCCTCGGCATCGCGGCACGGCTGGCGAACGGCCGGAGGCGGAGGCGGAACTTCGGACACCCCGTAACGACGAGCCCCCGCCGGCGGAATCGACCGCCGGCGGGGGCTCGCGTTTTCGCCGGATACTGCGATCCGCGACGTCGCTCAGACCTTCAGCCGGTCTCCCGGCCGCGCCACCAGCGCGTACAGCACCGGCATCAGGATGATGCTGATGAACAGCCGCGACACGAGCCCGCCGACGATGACCAGCGCGAACGGCCGCTGCGAGTCGGAGCCGACGCCCGTCGACAGCGCCGCCGGCAGCAGCCCGAGCGCCGCGACGAGCGCGGTCATCATGATCGGCCGGAGGCGGAGCAGCGCCGCCTCCCGCGTCGCCTCGGCGATGTCGAAGCCGCCCTTGCGCAGCTCGTTCGCGTACGAGATGTAGACCACCGCGGTCTGCACCGAGACGCCGAAGAGGGCGAGGAAGCCGATGCCGGAGGAGACGGAGAACGGCGTGCGCGTCACCAGCAGCGCCAGCAGCCCGCCGACCGGCGCCGAGAGGATCACGCCGAGCACCGTGATGAACGGGAACTTGAAGTTGCCGTAGAGCGCGAAGAGCAACAGGAAGATGACGAGCAGCGTGAGCGGCAGGATGAGCGCGAGCTGCCGGCGCGACGCCGTGTACTCCTGGTACTCGCCGCCCCAGACCACGCGGTAGCCCGGCTGCAGCCGGACCTTCTCGTCCACCGCCTTCTGCGCGTCGTGCACCGCGCTCGCCAGGTCGCGCCCCTCCACCGAGTACTGCACGCCGATGAAGCGGGAGTTGTCCTGGCGGTAGATGAACGATGCGCCGCTGCCGACCTGGATGTCGGCGAACTCGCGCAGCGGCACCTGCTCCCCGCCCGGCGTGGCGACGAGGATGTTGCCGATCTCCTGCGGGTTCTCGCGGAACTGCGGCGCGAGCCGGACGACGAGGTCGTAGAGCCGCTCGCCCTGCGCGACCTGCGTCGCCGCCGCGCCGCCGACGGCCGCCTCGATCAGGCCGTTGATGTCGGCCACGTTCACGCCGTAGCGCGCGATCTTGTCCCGGTCGATCTGCACCGTGAGCGACGGCTGCCCGAGCTCCTGCACCACCGTGACATGGCGGATCCCGCGGATCCCCTCGAGCACGTGCTTGATGTCCTTGCCGCCCTTCTCCAGCACCGCCAGGTCCGGCCCGAACACCTTCACGTCCAGCGCGCTCTTCAGCCCGGTCTCCGCTTCGTCGACGGCGTCCTCCGCCGGCTGCGTGAAGTTGAACGTGATCCCGGGGAAGACCTGCAGCTTCCTGTTGATCGCCTCGATGAGCTGCGCCTTCGTCCGGTATTGCCCCTTCCACTCGTCGTACGGCTTCAGCCCGACGTAGAACTCGGCGTTGAAGAAGCCGGTCGGGTCCGTGCCGTCGTCCGGCCGGCCGTGCTCCGAGGCGACGACGGTGACCTCCGGGAACGAGCGCAGGATCTGCCGCACCTGCGGCACGATGCGCGACGACTCGTCGAACGAGATCGTGTACGGCATCGTCGCCCGGACCCAGAGCGCGCCCTCGTCCAGCTTCGGCATGAACTCGGCGCCGATGACCGGCAGGATCAGGAGCGACGCGCCGAAGACGGCCGTGAACAGCGCGACCGTCTTCCACGGGCGGGCCAGCCAGAAGTCGAGCCCCCGCTCGTAGCGGCGCTTGACCGCCTCGAAGATCCGGTTCGGCCGCTCGCGCACGCCGCGCCGCAGCACCCAGGCGCACAGCACCGGCAGCAGCGTGAGCGTGGCCAGCAGCGAGCCGATCAGCGCGAAGATCGTCGTGTCCGCCATCGGCTCGAAGAGCCGGCCGGACGGCCCCGACAGGACGTAGATCGGCAGGAACGCCGCCACGATGATCGCGATGGCGTAGAAGATCGGGCGGTCGACCTCCGCCGCCGCCGCGGCGATCACCTCGCGGATGCGGTAGCGCGTGCCGTGGCGCGCCGCGAGCTGGCGGTGGATGTTCTCCACCATCACGACCGCGCCGTCCACGATGATGCCGAAGTCGATCGCGCCGATGGAGAGCAGGTTCGCCGGGATGTGGCGCAGGTCGAGGAAGATGAAGGCGAAGAGCAGCGAGAACGGGATCGTCGCCGCCACGATCAGCCCGGAGCGGACGTCGAACAGGAAGAAGATCAGCACCACGACGACGAGCAGGATCCCGCGCAGCAGGTTGTCCAGCACCGTCTTCTCCGTCAGGCGCACGAGCTCGCTGCGGTCGTAGAACGGGTGGATCTTCACGTCCTTCGGCAGGATCTTCTCGTTCAGCTCCTTCGTCTTGGCCTTCACGCCCTGCAGCACGGTCTGCGTCTGCTCGCCCTTGCGCAGCAGGATCACGCCCTCGACCGCGTCGTTGCGCTCGTTGTAGCCGAACTGCCCGAGCCGCGGCGCCGCCCCCACGACGACCTGGCCGACGTCCTTCACCAGGATCGGCGTGCCGTCGTGCACCGCCACGACCACGTTGCCGATGTCCTCCAGCGTCTTCAGCCGGCCGAGCCCGCGCACGTAGAAGAACTGGCCCCCCTCCGAGTAGAAGCCGCCGCCCGCGTTGCCGTTGTTCGCGCCCAGCGCGTCGCCGACGTTCTGCACGGTGAGGCCGGAGCCCGCCAGCCGGCCCGGGTCGAGCAGCACCTGGTACTGCATCGTCTCGCCGCCGAGCCCCGACTCGTCGGCGACGCCGGGCACCGAGCGGTAGGCGCGCGAGATCACCCAGTCGTCGATGTTCTTCAGCTCCATCGGCGAGCGGTCCGGCGACTCGAGCACGTAGCGGTAGACGAGCCCCGACGGCGAGAACAGCGGGTCGATCTCCGGGTCCACGCCCTCCGGCAGCTCCGCCCCCGGCAGCCGCTCGAACGCCTGCTGCCGCGCGAAATAGTTGTCCGTGCCGTCCTCGAACGTCAGCCGGATGCTGGAGAGCCCGTACAGCGAGACGGAGCGCGTCACCTTCAGCCGCGGCAGGCCGTTCATCTCGACCTCGAGCGGCACCGTGATCAGGCGCTCGACCTCCTCCGCCGCGTGCCCCGGCCACTGCGTCGTGATCTCGACGAGCGGCGGCGAGAGGTCCGGGTACGCATCCACCGGCAGCCGCGTCAGCGACCAGAGCCCGAGCCCGACCAGCAGCAGCGCCAGCATCCCGACGAGGAACCGCTGCTCGAGCGACGCGGTCACGATCCGGTTCACCACCGAGCCGCGCTCCGCCGCGATCTGCGCCTCCTCCGCCGCCGCCAGCTCGGGCGGCGGCAACACCTCCTGCGGGCTCACTGGCTCTGCGCGAACTGCAGGAACAGTCCGCCCTCCGACACGATGCGGTCCCCGGGCTCGAGCCCCGAGGTCACGGGATACCGGTCACCGACGCGCGAGCCCAGGCCGATCGTCCGGCGCTCGTAGCGGCCGTCGCCCACCTCCACGAACACGAACGGCTGGTTGTCCTCGTCGCGCAGCACCGCGCCCACCGGCACGAGCAGCCCCTGCTCCTGCCGGCGCGAGCGGATCGCCACGTTCACGTACATGTCGCGCTTCAGCATCCGCGCCGGGTTCGGCGCGACGATGCGCACCGACGTCGCCTTCGTGTTCGGGTCCACCAGCGCGGCGACGTAGTCGATCCGCCCCGGAAACGCCGCGGCCGAGCCGGCGGCGGTGATCTCCACCGCGTCGCCCACCGCGATCCTCGGCAGGTCCGCCGGGAAGACGCTCGCCATGACCCACACCTTCGACAGGTCCGCGATCGTGAAGCACGGCGTCGAGCCCGCCTGCAGGAGCTGCCCCGGCGTGATCAGCCGCTCGACCAGCGTCCCCGAGATCGGCGCCCGGATCACGCCCTGCACCGGCTCGCCGGCGCCGTTCGCCGCGCTCGCCGCCGCCGGGTCCACGCCGAGCGCGCGGAGCTGCTGCGCCGCGGCCTCGACGTCCGCGTCCGCCGCCAGCGCGTCCGTCTGCGCCTGCTCCAGCTCGCGCCGCGGGATCGCGTCGTTCTTGAAGAGCTGCTCGTCCAGCTCCGCGATGCGCTTCGCATTGCGCGCCGCCGCCACCGCCTTGCGGAAGCCGGCCACCGCGCTCGCGAAGTCCGGCGACGACACGTACGCCAGCGGCTGGCCCCGCCGGACCTCCACGCCCGGCTCGACCAGGATGCGCGTCGCCGGGCCGGAGATCGGCGCCAGCACCTGCGTCGACTGGTCGCCGTCGAACGCCACCGTCCCGGTCGTCTGGACCGTGGCGGCATACGGCGTCGACGCCAGCGTGAGCGAGTGGACCCGCGCCCGCTGCGCCGCCGGGAGCGTGATGTCGCCGGCGCTCGTCGTGGCCGGCGCGGCGTCGCTCTCCGCGGTCTTCGAGCAGCCGGCCAGCGCGAGCCCGGCCGCGAGCGCCCAGAGGGCGGCCGTCTTACCGGTCATGGGAGTCTCCTGCGGAAGGGGTCGGCTGCAGCGGCCCGCCCACGGCGAGCTCGAGCTGCGCCATCGCGTCGTTGGCGGCGCCCAGCGCCTCGGCGAGCTGGCTCTGCGCGTCGATCAGCGCGCGCTTCGCGTCCAGCACGTCGAGCGCCGAGGAGCCGCCGAGCCCGTAGCTCACGGAGGCGATGCGGTAGGCTTCCTGCGCCTCGGGGAGCAGCTCGTCGCGGATGTGGGCGACCTGGCGGAGCGCCGTCTCCGCGTCGGCATACGCGGAGCGCACCTCCTGCTCGACCTGCGCCGACATGTCCCGCGCCGTGGCGGCCAGCTCCCGCTCGCGGTGGCTCGCCTCCGCGACCTCGCCCCGGCCGTGCTGCCAGAAGAACAGCGGGAAGCCGATGCCGACGTCCGTCTCGAACGCCGCCGCGCTCCCCGGCGAGTGGTTCCGGACGACGCCGATGTCCAGGTCCGGCACCCAGAACTCCCGCGCCAGCGACGTCGCCGCGCGCGCACCCTGCCGCTGCGCCACCAGCGTGCGGACCTCCGGGCGGTTCGACGCGGCGCGGAGCCGCAGCCCCTCCAGCGCCGGCAAGGGCGGCGGCGGCGCCAGCGTGTCCGCCGGCTCGACGCTCCCGCCCGGCGCCCGCCCGAGCAGCCGGTTCAGCGCGACGCGCGCGTTCGCGATGTCCCGCTCCGCCGAGATCAGGTCGTTCTGCACCTGCGAGGCGTCCACCTTCGCCTTGATGACGTCGAGCTTCGCCGCCGTGCCGCCCTCGTAGCGGGCCTGCGTCTTCTTGACGAAGTCGTTCGCCAGGTCGCGCGCGTCCGTCAGGTCGCGCACGTGCCGCTGCGCCACGAGCAGCGCATCGTAGCTCTGCGCCGTCTGCGCGCCGATCACCTGCTCGAGCTGCGTGACCGAGAGCTGCGCCGCGCGCACGTCGGCGCCGGCCACCTTGCCGCGCAGACGGATCTTGTCCGGGAAGGGGATGCTGAGGCCGAGGCCCAGGCCGCGCGTCCCCGCGCTCCGCGGCGCCAGGACGCCCGACTGGTCCTCGAGGCTCCCGCTCAGGCTCGGGTCCGGGAGCGCGGTGGCCTGCACGACCCGCGCGCGGGCCTGCCCGACCTCCTCCCGCGCCGCCTCGAGCTGCGGGTTGTGCTGGATCGCTTCTTCGATGGCCTGCCGGCGCGTGAGCAGGACCGCGGGGCCGCTGTCCGGCGGCTCTCGCCGCAGGCTCAGCTGCGCCGCGTCCGCTCGCGCCCACAGGAGCACGGCAATGACGGCAACGTACATGGTCGTCCGAGGTGCGCGGTGATGGATGCGCGACCGGCGTGGCGCCGGTCTCCGGCGCACGGCGGAACGGCGGGCCTCAGTGCCCGCCGCCCCGAGCCGGGGACGTCCCGGCTCGTCGTGCGGCGATGTTCGGATCGATGCCGGCGGGAGGCCGGCGCTCAGACGACCGGTGGGGCTCTCGCGACCTGGGCGGAATGGCAGGGCTGGCTGTGGAAGGAAGGCTCGGCCGTCTGCGCCACCACGCGCGCGGCGACCGCCGCGGCCGGCACGCGCAGCGACCGCCCCGGCACGGCGCCGAGCTGCATGACGCTGCAGATCGGACACCCCGCGGGGCAGTGCACGGCATGGTGCTCGCCCGGCGCCTCGACGTGCACCGGCCCGCCCGTCGGCTCGTGCGCCTCCGCCAGCGGAGCCAGCACGAGCAGGGCCACGTGCACCGCCAGCGCCAGGAGCGCGGCGAGCCGTCGGGCCGGTCGGGTTCTCGGGGTCGAGGCGGGCACGCGCCTCATACTCGTGACGATGGACACCAGTTCCTTACCCGCGCACGCGACGGGTTTCGCGCCGGACCGCGCCCGCGAGGGCGGTCGGCCCGGCCGCCGCGCGCCGCCGGCAGCGCCGGCCGCGCGCGGCCTCCTCTGGTGAATCGGGGAATCCGGGGTTCCACGAGTACAGCCCCGAGGGAGCGCGCGCAAGGGCACGCCCGCCGATCGAGCGCTCCGGCGGCTGCGCTCCGGCACGGCAGCGCGCCGGCGACTGCGCCGGCGCGGGCCGCCCCGCGCCCCGGCAGACGCCGCGGCCCGCCACGATACGGCCCATCACGTGCAGGGCGTCCGCCGCCGGGAACCGCCCCGCGCGCCGCCGCCTCGGCGCGCGCCGCCGGGACCGTCATCGGACCGGAGCCATGAGACGCCACGTCGTCGCCCTGCTCACGCTGCTCGCCGCCGGCTGCGCGCCGGCCCCGCGCACGCCCGCGCCGAGCCGCCCCACGGCCGCCGCGACACCGCCCGCCGACACCGAGCGCGTCCCGCCGTTCCGCGCGGAGCCGCTCGTCACCTGGGGTCCCGAGCCGCCCGGCACGCCGCACGGCGAGCGGCCGCACGACTACGACCTCCAGCACCAGGTCGTCCGCTTCCGCCTGGATTGGCCCCGCCACGCCGTCGTCGGCAGCACGACACTCACCGTCGCGGCGCTCGACCGGCCGCTCGGCGCCATCGCGCTCGACGCCGAGCAGATGACGATCCGCGGCGTGACCATGGCCGGCGGCCGCGCGCTCCGCCACGACTACGACGGCCACACGCTGACCATCCGCCCGGCAGCCGCGCTCCCGCCGGGCGGCAAGCTGACGTTCACGGTGAACTATGAGACCGTGCGGCCGAAGCAGGGCGCGTACTTCATCGACCGCATGCACATCATGTGGACGCAGGGCGAAACGGAGGCCACGCGCTACTGGGTGCCGACCTACGACTACCCGAACGACAAGACGACGTGGGAGATGTACATCCGGGTGCCGAAGGCGGAGAAGGCGCTCTCCAACGGCCGCCTCGTCGCCACCCGCGCCGTGGGCGACGACGTGGAATGGCACTGGAGCCAGGACAAGCCGGCCTCGACCTACCTCTTCATGGCGGCCACGGGCAACTACGCCGTCGTGGACGACGCCTGGCAGGACGTGCCGATCCACTACTGGACGTACCCGGACTCCATCGCGGCCGCGAGGCGCGGCTTCGGCATGACGCCGCGGGCGGTGAAGGTCTTCTCCGAGAAGACCGGCGTGAAGTACCCCTGGGCGAAGTACGACCAGGTCGCCGCGCCCGACTACATCTTCGGTGGGATGGAGAACGTCACCGCCACGACCCAGCTCGACGACGGCATCCTGCACCCCGCCTGGGCCGAGCCCCAGGCGTACTCCGGCGACCTCGTCTCCCACGAGCTCGGCCACCAGTGGTACGGCGACCTGCTGACCACCCGCACCTGGGCGCACATCTGGCTCAACGAGGGCTTCGCGACGTTCATGGAGGAGACGTTCCGCGAGGTCGACCGCGGCAAGGCCGAGGGCGACTTCGACCGCCTCGAGGCGCAGGAGCAGGTCGTCGAAGCCGACCGGAACGCCCGCCGCCCGCTCGTCTACGACCGCTGGGTCACCGACCCGTTCGAGCTCTTCTTCAGCGGCCACATCTACCCGAAGGGCGCCACCGTCATGCAGATGCTCCGGCACCAGCTCAGCGACTCGCTCTTCTGGAAGGCGATGAACCACTACACGACGAAGTATGCCTACCGCCCCGTCGTCTCCGACGACCTCCAGGTCGCGTTCCAGGAGGCGACGGGGCGCGACTTCTCGCGCTTCTTCAAGGACTGGGTCTACGGCGCCGGCCTCCCCGTCTTCCAGGTGAGCTACACCGTGGCGCCCGGCTCCGGCGTTACGCTCCGCGCGCGCGAGGTCCAGCCGAAGGACTCGCTCACCGGCAACTTCGACGTCGACGTGCCCGTCGAGGTCCTGACCGACGCGGGCCCCGCCCGCGGCATCGTGCAGGTGCGGGATGGGCAGGGCACGGCCACCATCCCGGCGACCGGCGCGCCGCGCGCCATCGTCTGGAACGCCGGTGGCTGGATCTTCCAGCTCGCGGACTTCCCCCGCCCGACCTCGATGCTCGCCTATCAGCTCGAGCACGGTGGCGACGTCTTCGCCCGCGTCGAGGCGGCCCGGCTCCTCGGCGAGCGGCCCGACGAGCCGGCTTCCGTCGCGGCCGTCGCGCGCGCGGCGCGCCAGGACCGGTTCTGGGGCGTGCGCCAGCGCGCCGTGTTCGCACTCGCCGCGCTGCACGGCACGCCGGCCGAGCCCGCCGCCCGCGCCGCGCTCCTCGAGGCGACGCGGGACCCCGACGCCCGCGTGCGCCAGGGCGCCGCCGAGGCGCTCGCCGGCTTCCCGGCCGAGGACGTGGCCGCGCGCCTGCGCGAGCTCGTAGCCGCCGACTCCTCGCTCTACGTCCGCGGCGCCGCCGTCGTCAGCCTGGCCCGCGTCCGCCCCGCGGAGGCGCTTCCGGTCATCCAGAGCCTGCTCGCGCAGCCGTCCTGGACCGACATCCTCCGCGCCAGTGCGCTCGGCGCGCTCGCCTACGTCGAGCCCGCGCGGGCCTGGACGATCCTCGCGCCGTACCTCGACCGGCGCTGGAGCCGCGAGGCCCGCCTCGCCGCGATCGCCACGCTGCTCGCCACGGCGAAGGGAAGGGAGGTGGAGGCGGCCCGGCTGCTCGAGCCGCTCCTCGCCGATCAAGACCTGTTCGTGCGCCAGGCCGCGGCGAAGGGGCTCGGCGAGCTCGGCCAGCGCTCCAGCCTCCCGGCGCTCGAGCGGCGGCTGCGCGAAGAGGCGGAGAGCCGTGTGCTCAACGACGTGAAGGCCGCCGTCGCGCGGATACGGGGACAGTGACCGGCGCGATCGCCGGGATGGCCGCCGCCGCGCCGGCCCGCGGGCCGGCCCGGCGGCGGCCCCGCTGTATGCATTTTGCAGTCGAATCCGTCCCCCACCGCGATACGGCAGTCCCCAACAGGAGGTGCGCATGGCCATCACCCCGTTTCGGCCGACCTTCGACCCGTTCACGAGGATCTTCGACCTCATGATGGGCCCGCAGGGCGGCCACGCCGGCGCCGAAATGATCCGCTCGCCGGAGACGGACGTCGTCGAGACGGAGGACGGCATCGACGTCGTCATGGAGATGCCGGGGATGTCGCCCGAGAACATCCAGATCGAGCTGGAGAACAACGTCCTCACCGTGACGGCGGAGAAGGAGCAGGAGCGGGAGGAGGAGAAGGGAACCTACCACCTGGCGGAGCGGCGCTTCGGCCGCTTCTCGCGCTCGTTCGTGCTCCCGCGCTCGGTGGAGTCGGACCAGATCGAGGCGCGCTTCGAGAACGGCGTGCTCCGCATCCACGTGCCGAAGAGCGAGCGCTCGCGCCGGCGCCGCATCGAGGTGGGCGCCGGCGCCGGCACGACCGGCCAGGCGCGCGACATCGGCGTCCAGGGTGGCGGGCGCGGTGGCGCCGAGGGTGGCGCGAGCCGGACCGGCGGGCAGGGCGAGGCGGCGGCCGCCGCGCCGGGGCGGCAGGGCTCGGCATCCGCGCCGGGCGCCGGCCAGAACCGCGGCGGCTCCGCGGCCGGCGGGGCGGGCGGCCGGGGCGTCAAGACCTGAGCGGCTCGATCGATTCTAGGCGCCCGAGCGGGCCACCAGCTCGGGCGCCCAGATCAGCGTCCGCTGCGAGCGCGCGAAGTGCAGCACCGGCGGCTCCGCCGGCAGCTCGATGCCGATCGGCCGGGTCATGGTGTTGACGTCGATCTCGGCCTCGGCCGGCTGCAGCGGCCACGGCAGGTGGTGGATGTCGACGCGGAAGATCCGGGGCCCGAGCGCCCCGGTGTAGAGGCAGTAGCGCTCCGTCAGGAAGTAGTCCAGCGTCCCCGGCGTGGCGTGGAAGACCTCTCCCACAGGCCAGTACCTCGCCGAGAACTCCGCCGTGCCGTCGTTGCGCCGGCTCTGGAAGCGGACCCGGTTCCCCTCGTCCGCCACGTGCATCACGGCGTTGTAGTACGGCAGGCGGTAGACCGTGCGCGCGCCGATCGTCGCCACCGCGCTCCCGGAATCGAGGCTCAGGAAGTAGACGCCGGGGATGCCGTCGTGCCGGACGTAGGTGCGTACGTTCAGCTCCGGGTAGCGCGAGACGAACGGAAGCTGCGGCAGCCCGCGCGGCCGCAACCCCTCCGTGTCGAACGGCACGATGCCGATCCAGGCGGAGCCGCCGAACTCCTCGATTTCCAGCTCGGGCCGGATCAACCGGCGCAGCTCGGCGGCGGGCACCCGCCAGTGGGCGAAGAGCAGGTGCGTCCACGTCTGCTCCATCACCCACGGCGCCTCCGGCGGCGGGAAGGGCCGATGCGCGACGACGTCCGTGATCTCGCTCGTCATCTCCGTGCCTCGGCGCGTGATGCGTGGGCCCGTCCGGCGCCGGCGTGGCGCACGTATCTTGCCACGCCGCTCCTTCGGCCGGTGCCTGCCGCGGACCGCGGCGAGCCGCGCCGCGCCGAAGGAGGGAGGACCGGATGCCGAAGCCCCGTGGCCGCCGCGGCGCCATGCTCGCCGCCGCGACGCTCGCTTACCTGGCCTGGCGCGCCTGGCGTCGCCGCGACGCCGACCTCGCCGGCCGCGTCGTCCTCATCACCGGCGGGTCGCGCGGCCTCGGCCTCGTCATGGCCCGCGAATTCGCCCGCCACGGCTGCCGCGTCGCGATCTGTGCCCGCGACCCCCAGGAGCTCGAGCGGGCGCGCGCCGACCTCGAGGCCCGCGGCGCCGACGCGGCCGCCTTCACCTGCGACGTCGCCCGCGAGAACGACGCCCGCGACCTCGTCGCGCGCGTCACGGAGCGCTTCGGCGGCATCGACATCCTGGTCAACAACGCCGGCATCATCCAGGTCGGACCGCTGCGCTGGATGACGCTGGCGGACTTCGAGCGCGAGATGGCCGTCAACTTCTGGGGCGGCGTGCACGCGACGCTGGCCGTGCTCCCGCAGATGCGGCACCGCCGCGCCGGCCGCATCGTCAACATCACGTCCATCGGCGGCGAGGTCGCCATCCCGCACCTGCTGCCGTACTCCTGCTCGAAGGCCGCCGCCGTCGCGTTCTCGGAGGGGACCCGCGCCGAGCTGGCGCGCTACGGCATCAGCGTCACCACCGTCGTGCCGGGGCTCATGCGCACCGGCTCGCCCGTCAACGCGTTCTTCAAGGGGTCGGCCGCCGCCGAGTTCACCTGGTTCAGCCTGGGCGATGCGACGCCGCTCACCGCGATGAGCGCCGAGCGCGCCGCCCGCCGGATCGTGCGCGCCGCCCGCCACCGCGAGGCCGAGGTCACGCTGTCGTGGCAGGCACGGGCGCTGCGGCTCGTGCGCGCCCTCGCCCCCGGCGCCACCGCGGATGCACTCGCGGTCGTGAACCGCATCCTTCCCGGCCCGGAGGGCGGCCGCCCGGAGGCCCGGCGCGGCATGCAACTCGCCACGCGCCTCTCGCCCTCCCCGCTCACGATCCTGATGAACCGCGCCGCCCGCCGCAACAACGAGTTCGGCGGCGCCGCCCGGCCGGCGCGGGCGCACGCGCGCAAGATCGGTCTCGAGGAGGCGTAGCCGCGCAGGAGGAGGCTCATGCCGAAGCGGAAGCCAGCCACGATCCGGGTCGGGGTCGCCGGGTGGGACTACCCCGACTGGCAGGGCGTCGTCTACCCGCAGCCCGGCCCGAAGGCTGGGGAGCGGGTCCGATTCCTCGCCCACTACATCGACCTGATCGAGATCAATTCGAGCTTCTACGGGCCGCCGCGGCCGGCGGTCAGCCGCCGCTGGGCCGAGCTGGCCGCGGACCTGCCCGACTTCCGCTACACCGCCAAGCTCTGGCGGCGCTTCACGCACGAGCGCGGCGAGGCCTGGACGGCGACGGAGGTCCGCCAGGTCGAGGCCGGCTTCGCGCCGCTCCTCGAGGCCGGACGGCTCGACGCGGTGCTCGCGCAGTTCCCCTGGTCCTTCAAGAACGAGGAGCCGAACCGGGAGTGGCTCGCCGACCTCGCCGGCACGTTCGCCGAGCTGCCGCTCGTCGTCGAGGTGCGGCACGCGAGCTGGAACGACCCGGAGTTCTACGGCTGGCTCGCCGCCGAGGGGATCGGCTTCGTGAACATCGACCAGCCGCTCTTCCGCCGCTCGCTCGAGCCGAGCGCGCGCCGGACGGCCGGCGTCGGCTACATCCGCGTCCACGGCCGCAACTACCAGGACTGGTTCCGCAAGGACGCGGGCCGCGACGCGCGCTACGACTACCTCTACGAGCCGGAGCAGCTCGAGCCGTGGGTCGATCGCGCGCGGGAGCTCGCGGGCACGCCCGGCACCCCTGCCGTCGACGTCGTCTTCAACAACCACTACAAGGGGAAGGCGGTCGTGAACGCGCTCCAGTTCCGCAGCGAGCTCGAGGCACGCCAGGTGCCGGCGCCGCCGCCGCTCGTCGCCGCGTACCCCGACGCGCTCCGCGGCATGGCCCGGCCCGCGCCGCCCGGGGCACTCGGGGGCCGGAGCGCGGCCTAGCCGCCGCTCTCTTCCTTGCGCCGGCGCGCCCCTTCCCGGCGCAGCCGCTCCGCTTCCTCCGGCGTCTGGCCCAGGAAGTCGACCGGCTCGCGCGCGCCCGGGCTCTGGATCCCGGCGACGTGCCCGGACGTGCCCGTCGTGCCGCCGACCGAGCCCGGGAGCGTGCCGCTCACCTCCAGGCCGCTCCCCGCCAGCCCCGAGTCTTCCTCCTCCGGCAGCTCCGAGGCGTCGGCGGCCGCCTCCTCCTCGGCAATAATGTCCTGATACCCGGTCCCGGGAGTGGTCCGAATGTCCGGCGCGCCCGCACCGGTCCGGCCCTGCTGCGCGGCCCAGCCCTGGATCCCCGTGCCCTGGTCCGCGGGATCCCGCGAAGCCCCGGTGCCCCCGGAGCGATCCTTCCTCTGACGCTTCGCCATCCGGCCTCCTTGCGAGGTGTGCCCGGCACCCGCGCAATCGTCATGCCCCGGTCGTGTTGCCGGCGCGCGCCGCGCGCCGTACAATTCCCGCGGCGTGACCCCCACCGTCCGAGGCGCATGACCCGCGACTCCGATCCCAAGTATACCCTCCCCGAGGCATTCCTGGCGTGGCGCCGGCTCCGGCTCGGCCGACTCCTCGGTGTGCCCATGGCGCCGCTGCCGCCGTCGGGGCTCGCTCCCGAGAGCCGCACCCACCTGCTCCAGCAGGCCAGGGAGCTGTACTGGGAGGAGCTCTCCTGGGAGCATCTCACCCACGACGAGGACATCGCGCGACACGGCCTCGTCGAGCTGGCGTTCCCCGGCTTCCTGGCGTTCGTCGACGGCCTGCTCCTGCGCGAGGCGCGGCCCGACTCGCCGACGCCGGCCAAACCCCGGCCGGAGGTCGCCGAGGACATCCTGCTCTTCCTCGCCGAGCGCTGCATCGCGCTCGAGGGCGACTCCGAGCCGGAGCGCGCCGCAGAGCGCGAGGCGACGCTCCGCCTCATGGACCTCGTGCTCTACCGGCTGCACGCGATCCCCGTCGAGGAGACCGACCGCCTCGACCTCGTCCGGGCCGACGAGGACGACGACGTGTGAGCCGCCGCCCGACTCCGTCCGCGCTGGCCGGCGCGCCACTCCTCGTGGCGCACCGCTGCGGCGCCGGCCTCGCCCCCGAGAACACGCTCCTCGCCATGCTGCGGTCCCGCGACGACTGGGCCGCCGACATGATCGAGCTCGACGTGCACGTCTCCGCCGACGGCCACGTCGTCGTCATCCACGACCCGACCGTGGATCGCACGACGGACGGGAGCGGCGCCGTCGCCGCCATGACGCTCGACCAGCTCCGCGCCTTCGACGCCGGCTACCGCTTCACGACCGACGGCGGGCAGACGTTCCCGTTCCGCGGCCAGGGGCTGCGCATCCCCACGCTCGACGAGGTGCTCGACGCGCTCCCCGACATGCGCTTCACCGTCGAGGTCAAGGCCGTCGCCGCCCAGGGCCCGATGTTCGAGCTCGTGCGCCGCCGCGGCGCGCAGGACCGCATCGTCGCCGCCGGCATCCACGACGTCGTGCGCACCCGCTTCTCCGAGTGGAAGGGCGCGGTCAGCGCGAGCATGGAACAGGCGCGCGCCTTCTACCTCCGCCACCGCCTCCATCTCGGCCGGCGCCGCGCGCCGGCGGTCGACGCGTTCCAGGTGCCGGAGACCTGGGGGCGGCTCCACATCGTCACGCCACGCTTCATCCGCGACGCGCACGAACTCGGCATCGCCGTGCAGGTCTGGACGGTCAACGACGCGGCCGACATGGAGCGGCTCTTCCGCTGGGGCGTCGACGGGATCCAGAGCGACTTCCCGGACCGCCTCTCCGCCGTCATGACGCGGCTCTTCGGGCGCCCGCCCGCCCCGGCGCTCGTCCGCTCGAGCGCCACCCCCGGAGCCGCCACCCCGCTGGAATAGAGATTGCGCGCGCTCGTCCGGCCCGCGTGACCGGATCCGACGACGCCGCATCCGCTCGGGTGCGGCGTCGTCGTTTCCATCGGTCCGCCGGCTCCCCAGCCCACCACACGGAGGAGGCAACATGGCGTACGACCGCGATTTCGGCTCCCGTGGCCCCCGCCGCCGCGGCGGCTCGACCGGACGCGGCGAGCACGGCACCGACTACGAGGCGCCGTTGTTCCGCGGCGACTACGACATGGGCTACGAGGGCGGCGCGCTCCGCAGCCGTGGGAGCTGGATCGAGGGCGCACGCCGCGCCGGCCAGGGCGCTCCCTACGACGAGGAGTTCGAGTGGGGCGGCGGCTACGTCGGCGGCCGGGGCTACGGCGGGACGAATTACGACTACGAGCACGGCTACCAGACCAACATCTCCGGCCGGCTCCCCCGAGGCGGCGCGCTGCGCCCGCGCGGCGGCGAGTTCTCCTCGCCCGCCTCGCGCGGCGGCTACGCCTGGGGCGAGGAGGTCAGCGTGGCCGAGGAGTACGGCCCCGCCCGCTACGGCTACGGCCCGTACTTCGACCGCCTCCAGCGCCGCCGCCGCCCGGACCAGGAGCTGCGCCAGGAGGTCGAGGATGCGCTCTTCTACGACACCTGGGTCGACGCCGACGCCATCGAGATCACCGTGCGCGACGGCGTCGTGACGCTCTCGGGCACGCTCCCCAGCTACGACGAGATCCGCTTCGCCGTGGACGACGCCTGGGATGTCGACGGCGTGCGCGGCGTACGCTCCGAGATGGAGGTCGCGGGCGAGGCCGAGCGCGGCGAGCGGACGCGCGTGGCCGGCCGGCGCCCGGCGCGCGCCGGCCGCGAGGCCGCCGGCCTGGGCGAGCCGTCGGGGCGCGGCCGCGAGCGTGCGGGAATGGAGGAGCCGTCGGCGCGCGGCGGCGCCCGTGGCGAGACGGGCCGGCGCGGCGCCACCGGCCGCGGCGCGGGCGGGGCGCGCGGG
>DASTKT010000217.1:0-43878 GCA_035715725.1 Longimicrobiales bacterium
GCCGGCGGCGGCCGGCGGGGGAACCCGCGCCGGCCGCCTCGTTTCCTGCCGGCGCCGCACCGGCGCGCCGGCCCAGCGGTGGGCCGCCGGTCGCGGCCGCGCCGGCTGTCACGGCGCGCCGCGCGCAGGGGTGGCCGCTGCGGCGGCAAAGGGCGCGCCGTTCGCCGCGACGGCGGCCTCCGCACGCGACCAGAGGCGGTCCCGTGCCATTTGACGCCCCGAAGACCACCCGGCTAGAATTCAAGCGCTGCCCTGTCGCAAGCGAGAAGCCGAGATGCAGATCAACCCGCATATCTTCCGAGAGTACGACATCCGCGGGGTCGTGGCGGCGGATTTCACTGGCGACGTGCCGGAGCTCGTCGGTCGTGCCTATGCCAGCGAGCTCCGCCGCGTCCGCGGCAACGGCTACGCGCTCACGGTCGTCGTCGGTCGGGACAACCGGCCGAGCTCGCCCGGGCTCGCGGAGGCGGTCATCCGTGGCATCCGTTCCGCCGGCGTCAACGTGATCGACATCGGCACGGTCCCGACGCCGGTTCTGTACTACGCCGAAATCCGCTACGAGGCGGACGGCGGCTTCCAGATCACGGGCTCCCACAACCCGCCCGAGTACAACGGGTTCAAGATGACGTTCGGCGGTCGCCCCGTGTACGGCGAGGCGATCCAGCGGCTGCGCGAGCGGATCGAGCGGGAGGATCTCGCCTCCGGCCGCGGCGACCTCGAGCGGCGCGACATCCTGCCGACGTACGTGGAGGACGTCGCGAGCCGGTTCGAGCTGCGCCGCCCCGTGAAGGTCGTCGCCGACTGCGGCAACGGCACGGGGAGCCTCGTGGCGGTGCCGCTGCTCGAGCGGATCGGCGCGGAGGTCGTCCCGCTCTACTGCATCTCGGACGGCACGTTCCCGCACCATCACCCGGACCCGGTGGTGGATGAGAACCTGGTCGACCTGATCGCGCGGGTGCGGGAGGAGGAGGCGGACCTCGGCGTCGCCTTCGACGGCGATGCGGACCGCGTCGGCGTCGTGGACGAGCAGGGCAACATCGTCCGGGCGGACCTGCTTCTCCTGCTCTTCGCGCTCGACATCCTCGAGCGCCGCGGGCCGGGACAGAAGCTCGTGTTCGACGTGAAGTGCACGCAGGCGCTGCCGGAGGTCTTCGCCGCCAGGGGAGGGAAGCCGATCATGTGGAAGACCGGCCACTCCCTCATGAAGGAGAAGATGAAGGCCGAGGGCGCGCCGATCGCGGGCGAGCTGTCCGGCCACATCTGCTTTGCCGACGACTACTTCGGGTTCGACGACGCGCTCTACGCCGCCGCGCGCGCGGTGGAGCTCGTGGCGCGGTCGGACCGGCCGCTGTCCGCCCTGGTCGCCGAGCTGCCGCACTACGAATCCACCCCGGAGCTACGCGTCGACGTCCCCGAGGAGCGGAAGTTCGAGATCGTGCGCGACGCCGTCGAGCACTTCCGCCGCGAGCACGACGTCATCGATGTCGACGGCGCGCGCGTCCTTTTCGATGGCGGCTGGGGCCTGCTGCGGGCCTCCAATACGCAGCCGGTCCTGGTGCTCCGCTTCGAGGCCCGCACCCCGGAGCGGCTCGAGGAGATCCGCCGGTCCATGGAGGGTTGGCTCCGGGACCAGGGCGTCGACGCGTGAGATGATCCGTCGACCGGGCCGCATCCTCATCTACGTCGGGCTCGTCGCCCTCGCCGCGCTCCTGGCCGCCCAGGCGCTCGTCGAGCTCTACACGGATGCGCTCTGGTACCGCGAGGTCGGTTACCTCGCGGTGTTCTGGACCCGGCTCGGCGCGGCCGCGCTCGTGCGCAGCGCCGCCGCCGTGCTCGGCGCCGGCGTCGTGCTGTTGAACCTCTGGGTCGTCGCCCGCCAGCTCGGACCCGTCCACCTCCGCCGGCGCTACGGCAACCTGGAGATCGCCGAACAGGTCCCGCGCTCCTACCTGATCGCCGGGATCCTCGTGGCCGCGGTACTGGCCGGATGGTGGCTCTCGGGTCTCGAGTTCGGTGGCGACGACGCGCTCCGCGTGCTCGCCTGGCTGCGCCAGGCCCGCTGGGGCGCCACCGATCCGGTCTTCGGCCGGGACCTCTCCTTCTTCGTCTTCTCCCTCCCGGCCTACTTCTCGATCGTCGATTTCCTCTTCCTGGCGACGATCTGGAGCATCCTGCTCGTGCTCCTCGGGTACGTGCTCGTCGGCTCCATCCACTGGCGCCAGAGCCGGCTGGAGGTGAGCGACCCGGCGCGCGCTCACTTCACGATCCTGGTCGCCGCGATCGTCCTCCTGGTCGGCGTCCGCTACTGGCTGGACCGGTACGCCCTGCTCCTGGAGGGGACCGGCGTCCGCGGCAGCCTCGGCTACACCGATCTGCATGCCCGGCTGCCGGCCGACATCGGCCTCGCGCTCCTCGCGCTCCTTGCCGCCGGCGCGCTCGTCTATGGCGCCGTCCGCCGGGTCTGGGGCCCGCCCCTGATCGCCGTCGGCGCGCTCATCGCCGCGGCCGTGCTGGCCGGGCACCTCTACCCGGCGCTCGTGCAGAAGCTGCGCGTCGAGCCGAACGAGCTCGCGCGCGAGCGGCCCTATATCGGCTGGAACATCGAGTACACACTGCGCGCGTATGGCCTCGACGGCTTGCAGCGGCGCGCCTACGCCTACCGGTCCGCGCCGGTCGCGGAATGGGAGGCGTTGGCGCCGGGCCTCTCGCGCCTGCCGGTGTGGGATCCGGAGCCGCTCGAGACGGCCTTCAACCAGACGCAGACCGGCTTCGGCTACTACAAGTTCCCGGACATCGACTTCGATCGCTACGTGGTCCCCGGCGTCGGGCCGACGCAGGTGGCCATCGGCGCCCGCGAGTTCACGCCGGAGGGCCTGCCGCCCGGCTCCAGGAGCTGGATCTCGCAGCGCCTGAACCCGAAGTACGTCCGGGGCATGGGTGCCGTCGTCACGCCGGCCTCCGAGTCGCGCCCCGACGGCGAGCCGGTCCTCTGGCTGAGCGGCGTGGACACGCTGAAGTTCGACTCCGCGGCCGCGCCGCCGCAGCTTCGGCTGCTGAACCCCAGCATCTTCATCGGCGAGACGCTCTCCGGCTACGTGATCCTCGTGCCGCGCCGGGACACGGCGTTCACCGGGACGCCCGGCCGGGACTTCCCGGCCGGCATCCGGCTCGACTCCTGGCCGCGGCTCCTCGCCTTCGCCTGGCGCTTCGGCGACAAGAACCTGCTCTTCTCGGGCGAGCTTTCCCCCGACAGCCGGCTCGTCTTCCGCCGTTCGGTGCGGCAGCGCCTCGAGGCGCTCGCGCCGTTCCTCGTCTGGGACGCGAGCCCGTACCCGGTGATCCTCGACGGACGCATCGTCTGGATCGTGGACGGCTACACCGCCGGCTCCACGTTCCCGCTCTCGCGCGCCGAGGAGCTCGAGGGGATCGGCCGCGTCCGCTACCTGCGCGGCAGCGTCAAGGCGACGGTCGATGCCGTCACCGGCGCCGTCCGCCTCTACGCCGTCGGCCCGACGGATCCGTTCCTCGAGACGTACCGACGGATCTTCCCGGAGCTGATCCAGCCCTGGACCCGGATGCCGGCGGCCGTCCAGGCGCACCTCCGCTATCCGAACCTGCTCTTCGAGACGCAGGCCGCGATCCTGCGCGAGTACCACCTGACGAATCCGCGGGACTTCTACGCCAGTCTCGATGTCTGGGCGCTGCCCCCCGGCGCGCCCGGTCCCGGCGCGCGGCCGTACCGGCCGATGCACACCATGATGCCGCTGCCGGGGGAGGCGCGGTCCGAATTCCTCCTCACCATGCCCTTCGTCGCCCGGGAGCGGCAGAACATGACCGCGCTGCTGGCGGCGCGAAGCGACCCGCCGGCCTACGGCGAGCTCGTCCTCTATGAGCTCCCGCGCGACCAGCAGATCCCCGGCCCCGGCCAGGTCCAGGCGCTCATCGAGCAGGACCCGACGATCTCGCCGCAACTGACGCTGTGGCGCCAGGCCGGAAGCGATGTCAACCTCGGCCACCTGCGCGTCGTCCCCGTCGACGGGGGCTTCCTCTACATCCAGCCCCTGTTCCTCTCCGCCCAGAGCAGCGGCAACCCGATCCCGGAGCTGCAGCGCGTGATCGCGAGTGACGGCGGGAAAGTCGTCATGGCGATGTCGCTCCCCGAAGCCGTGCAGGGGCTCCGCGCGGCGCAGTCCGGCTCGGCGCCGCCTGCCCGGACGATCACGCTCCGTCCGACCACCGGCGCCGCCGCGGAGCTGCCGCGCCGTGCGCTCGACCTCCTCGACCGCGCCGAGCGGCTCCTCCGCAACGGGGATTTCGCCGGCTTCGGCGCGGCGCTCGCCGACCTCCGGGCGTTGCTCCAGTCGCAGGCCAAGCCCGCTCGTCCGTAGCGCCGTCGTCGCTTGCAACGCCGGAGGGGCACCCGTATGATTGCCGGGCCGCAAACCGGGAGGGACGCCAGGACGCGCTGTGTCGTCGTCGCGCTCGGCGGCAATGCGTTGCTCCCGCCCGGCCAACGGGGGGACATCCACGAGCAGTTCGCCTACACGCGGACGAGCCTCGCGCCGGTCGTCGCGCTGGCGCGAGACGGTTGGCAGGTGGCCATCGTCCACGGGAACGGCCCGCAGATCGGTGACGAGCTGCTCCGCAACGAGCTCGCGCATGCCGAGCTGCCGCCGCTCCCCCTCGGCGTGCTCGTGGCGGCGACGGCCGGGTGGATCGGCTACATGATCCAGCAGTCGCTCGAGAACGCGCTCGAGCGCGAGAAGATCGACCGGCGCGTGGTCACGCTCGTCACGCAGGTCCTCGTGGACCCGGACGATCCTGCCACGCGGGAGCCGACGAAGCCGATCGGACGGGTCTACACCGATCGCGAGAAGGCGGAAGCCCTGGCCCGCACGCTGGGGTGGACCATCGCGCCGGCGGACGGCGGCTGGCGCCGCCTCGTCCCCTCGCCGCGACCGCTCGCCATCGTCGAGGGAAGCCTCGTTCGCCGGCTGGTCGAGGCCGGCACGATCGTCATCGCCGCGGGCGGCGGGGGCACGCCGGTCTACCGGGACCCGGTGCTCCGCCTCGAGGGCGTCGACGCCGTCATCGACAAGGACCGCGCGGCCCAGGTCCTGGCCAGGGACATCGGCGCCGAGGCGCTGCTCATCCTGACGAACGTCGACGGGGTATACCGGAAGTGGGGGACCCCGGAGCAGCGGTTGCTCCGAAGCATCTCCGCCGCGGATGCCGAGGCCATGCTGCGGGCCGGCGAGTTCGGCCGCGGGAGCATGGGGCCGAAGGTCGAGGCCGCGATCGCGTTCGTGCGCGGCGGAGGCGAGCGCGCCTACATCGGGCGGCTGGACCAGGGGCTCGAGACGGTCCGGGGGGAGACCGGGACGCTGATCGCGCCGTAGCCGACTTTTTCTCGAGGAGTGACGGTCGGAGCCATGAACATACACGAGTACCAGGCCAAAGAGATTCTCCGGGAGCACGGCGTGCCGGTACCCCCGGGAGAGGTGGCGACCACGCCCGAGGAGGCGGAGCGCATCGCGGCGAAGTTCGGCGGGCCCGTGGTCGTGAAGGCGCAGGTCCACGCCGGCGGTCGCGGCAAGGCCGGCGGCGTCAAGCTGGCCAGGGACGCCGCCGAGGCGCGGCAGCATGCCAGCCGCATCCTGGGCATGGAGATCAAGGGGCTGCGCGTCGAGAAGGTCCTCGTCACGCCCGCGGAGGAGATCGCGTCCGAGGCGTACGTCGGCATCATCGTCGACCGCGCCACGAAGTCGCCGGTCTTCATGGTGAGCCGGGAGGGCGGGATCGACATCGAGGAGGTCGCTGCCACGAACCCCTTGGCGATCAAGCAGCTTCCCGTGGACACGCGCTACGGGCTGCTGCCGTTCCAGGCCTACTGGCTCGCGACGCAGCTCTTCGACGACTTCGCGCAGCAGCGCGCCTGCGCGCTGATCCTGCGCCAGCTCTACGAGGCGTTCGTGGACAGCGGCGCCTCGCTGGCCGAGATCAACCCCCTCATCACCACGCCCAGGGGCGAGGTGAAGGCGATCGACGCCAAGATCAACATCGACGACAACGAGCTGTTCCGGCACCCGGAGATCGAGGCGCTGCGGGACACCTCGTCGGAGCCGCCCTCCGAGACGGCCGCGCGCGAGGCGGGCCTCACCTTCATCCAGCTCGACGGCAACATCGGCGCGGTGGTCAACGGCGCCGGCCTCGCCATGGCCACCATGGACCTGATCAAGTTCTACGGCGGCGAGCCGGCCAACTTCCTCGACATCGGCGGCTCGTCGAACCCGGAGAAGGTGGTCAACGCGCTGCGGATCATCACCAGCGACCCGCGCGTCCGGGTCATCTGCTTCAACATCTTCGGCGGGATCACCCGCTGCGACGACGTCGCCAACGGCATCGTCGAGGCGACGCGGCGCATCGAGATCGGCGTGCCGCTGGTGATCCGGCTGACCGGGACCAACGAAGAGAAGGCGGTGCAGATCCTGGCCGAGGCCGGCTTCAGCGCGACCACGTCGATGGACGAGGTGGTGCAGGCGGCGGTCGAGCTGGCCGGTGCCGCCGAGAGGAACGGCTGAGCCATGGCGATCTTCATCGACGAGAGCACGCGCCTGCTGGTACAGGGGATCACGGGCCGGGACGGCTCCTTCCACGCCCGCCAGATGATGGAGTACGGGACGGCCGTGGTCGGCGGGGTCACGCCCGGCAAGGGCGGAAAGCGCTTCGACGGGCCGAGCGGCCACGCGGTGCCGATCTTCGACACGGTGCGCGACGCCGTCGCCGAGACCGGCGCCAACGCCACCATCATCTACGTGCCGCCCGCGTTCGCCGCGGACGCGATCATGGAGGCGGCGGAGGCGGGGATCCCCTTCGTCGTCGCCATCACCGAGGGCGTGCCGGTCCTCGACATGACCCGGGTCTACCCGTACGTCGTCGAGCACGGCGCTCGCCTGCTCGGGCCGAACTGCCCGGGGCTGCTCGCCCCCGGCAAGTCGAAGGTCGGCATCATGCCGGGTCAGATCGCGATGCCCGGCCCGGTCGGCGTCGTCTCCCGCTCCGGTACGCTGACGTACGAGGTCGTCTACCAGCTCACCCGCGCCGGCATCGGTCAGAGCACCTGCGTCGGCATCGGCGGCGACCCTATCATCGGCACGAACTTCATCGACTGCCTCGCGGCCTTCGAGGCCGACCCCGAGACGCGCGCCGTCGTCATGATCGGCGAGATCGGCGGCACCGACGAGCAAAAGGCCGCCGAGTACGTCAAGCGGCACATGACCAAGCCCGTCGTCGGCTTCATCGCCGGGCAGACCGCGCCGCCCGGGCGCCGGATGGGTCACGCCGGCGCCATCATCAGCGGCTCCGCCGGCACCGCCGCGGAGAAGATCCAGGCCTTCGAGGACGCCGGAATTCGCGTCATGCGGAGGCCCTCCGACGTGGTCCCGCTCATCCAGGAGGTGCTCTGACCGGCCCCGCCGGTCCGGGCGATCCATGCGTCTGCGAGACCTGCTCCCGCCGGAGCACATCTTCGCGCCTCTCGCGGCCCGGTCGTTGACCGAGGCGCTGTCCGAGATGGTCGGCGCGCTCGCCGCGGCCGGCGAGGTCGGCGATGCCCGCGCCCTCGAGCGCACCCTGTTCGAGGGTCGTGGCCGCGCCATCGTCCCCGTCGGCGAACGCGCCGTGCTGCCCCACCACCGCACGGATGCCGTCGAGCGTCTCGTCCTCGCGCTCGGCGCCGCCCCCGAGCCGCTCGACGCCCGCGACCTCGGCCTGACCGTCCGGCCCGAGCTCGTCGCGCTCATCCTCGCGCCGGTCGAAGCCTCGACGCTCTACCTCCAGACGCTGTCCACGCTCGCCCGCCTCTTCCGCCGCGACGACGTCGTCGATGCCATCGTGCGGTCCCGCTCGCCCGCCGAGGTCCTCCACCTGAGCGAGCTCGCGGACGTCAAGGTGCAGCCGCGACTGACCGTCCGCGACATGATGGGGCACCGCCGGGCCATCGCGCCCGGTGCGCCGGTCCGATCCGCCGTCGACATGATGGTCGACATGCGCGTCAAGGCGATCCCCGTCGTCGGCGAAAAGGGCGAGGTACTGGGCATCGTGACGGAATGGGACGTGATGCGGGCGCTCCTGCCCCAGGTGCCCCGTACGGACGAGCGCGAGAGCCCCAGCCTCGCCATCCCACCGGACCTCCGCGTCCGCGACATCATGACCCGCTCCGTCCTCTGCATCTCCGAGGAGATGGGCCTCGACGAGGCCGCTAACCTCATGATCAACAAGGACGTCGAGCAGTTCCCCGTCGTCGCGGAAGGGAAGCTCACCGGCTTCCTCAGCCGCGCCGACATCATCCGGAAACTCTTCGGACGCTGACCGAGCCATGGAGCAGACCCTTACGATCATCAAGCCCGACGCCGTAGCCGCCGGGAACGCCGCTCGGATCCTCGCCCTCCTCGAGGAGAAGGGCTTCCGGATCCGCGCCATCCGCATGATGCGCCTCACCGAGGGGCAGGCTCGGGAGTTCTACGCCGTCCACAAAGCGCGCCCGTTCTACGAGTCACTCGTTCGCTTCATGACCTCCGGCGTCGTCATGCCCGCGCTCCTCGAGCGCGAGAACGCCGTGGCCGCCCTGCGCGACGCGATCGGCGCCACGGATCCGGCCGAGGCCGCCGAGGGGACCGTTCGCCGGCGCTTCGCCGAGTCCAAGGAGCGCAACGCCATCCACGCCTCGGACTCCATCGAGAACGCGTGGCGCGAAGCTCGCTTCTTCTTCTCGGAAGCGGACGTTCTCGATACGGCGTCGTGAGCGGAGCCGCGGGCCCGGTCGGTTGACAGGGCCTTGAAATCTGGTCATCTTTGACAGCTATGCTGCAGTTCGACCTGGGCCGCCTCGAGCGCAATCGCAAGTTGCGCCTGGACGAGGCCGTGCCGCCGGACGACCCGATGTGGCAGGGGTCCGGGCTCACGCTGAGCCGGCCCCTCGACGTCCACCTCGAGGCGCAGCAGGCCGGACCCGATGTCGTCGTGCGCGGCGGGATCGAGGGCGAGGCGGAGCTGTCGTGCCGCCGCTGCCTGCGGGATGTCCGGGTGGAGATCGACGAGGACGTCGCGGCGCTCTTCCGTTCCGGCGTCGACCGAGCGGAGGCGGAGGAGGAAGAGGTGTACCCGCTTCCTCCCCGGGGCCGCGACCTGGACCTGCGGGACCTGGTCCGCGAACAGGTGCTCCTGGCCGTGCCGCAGTACGCGGTGTGCTCGGAGGCGTGTCGCGGGCTGTGTCCGCGTTGCGGGGCCAATCTGAACGAGGGCGAGTGCGCGTGCGGCGAGTCCGAGGTGGACGACCGCTGGGGCCCGCTCCGCAAGCTGAAGCTCGACTGACCAAGGAGGACTCATGGCGGTTCCGAAGAGGCGGGTGTCCAAGCAGCGCAAGCGCAAGCGTCGGGGCGACGTGCGGGCCGAGGCGGCGACGCTGGTCCGCTGCGAGAAGTGCGGGGACTACCGGATGCCGCACCGTGTCTGCCGCTCGTGTGGGACGTACGGCGGCCAGCAGGTGCTCGAGGTCGAAGAGGAACTCTGAGGAGGCGGGCCGTGCGCATCGCGCTCGACGCCATGGGTACGGACCGGCATCCCGAGGTGGAGGTGCAGGGGGCCGTCCAGGCGTTGCGCGAGCTGCCCGGCGACTTCCAGATCGTGTTGGTGGGCGACCGGGTGGTCGTCGAGGCGGAGCTGGCGCGATCCGGCCCCGTCCCGGAGGGGCGCCTGGAGGTGGTCCACGCGTCCCAATCGATCGCGCCGGGTGAGGCGCCCGCCACGGCGGTCCGGCGCAAGCCCGATTCGTCCATCGTCGTGGGGCTGACGCTCCAGCGGGAGGGGAAGGTGGACGCCTTCGTCAGCGCCGGCTCGACCGGCGCGGTGATGGCCGCGTCTCTCTTCATCCTGCGGCCGCTGCCGGGCGTCGACCGCCCCGCGGTGGCTACGCTGCTTCCGACGGCGAAGGAGCCGGTGGTCATGCTGGACGCCGGCGCCAACGTCGACAGCAAGCCGCACCACCTCCTGCAGTTCGCCCACCTCGGCTCGATCTACGCGACGGATGTGCTCCAGCGGGAGAATCCGCGGGTTGGGCTCCTCAACATCGGCGAGGAGCCGGAGAAGGGGAATGAGCTGGCGGTGGAGACGCACCGGCTGCTGCGGGAGGACCCGGGGCTGAACTTCACGGGGAACGTCGAGGGGCGCGACATCATCCGGGGCGTCTGCGACGTGCTGGTCACCGACGGCTTCGTCGGCAACGTACTGCTCAAGTTCTACGAGTCGGTCGCGCAGTTCTTTTACCGGCTGCTGGAGGACAACGGCAGCCCGCCGGGACTGGGCGACCCGGAGCGGTCGCGCCTCTGGGAGGCGTTGGACTATACGTCCTACGGTGGCGCGCCGCTGCTGGGCGTGAACGGTATCTCGATCATCTGTCACGGCGGCTCGCCGCCGCGGGCGGTACGGAACGCCGTCCGCGTCGCGATCCAGGCGGTCGAGACGCGCATGGTGGGCCACATCGCCGCCGACCTCGGTGCGCAGGGCGCGAACCGTGGGCCTCGCCGACTCGCGGAGGGTGCATGAAGCGACCGAAGCCGATCGTCGAGATCGTGTCGACGGGCCGATGGCTGCCCGACAACGTCGTAACGAACCAGGATTTCGAGAGGACCCTCGACACGTCCGACGAGTGGATCCGGGAGCGCACCGGGATCCGGGAACGGCGCATCGCACCGCTCGAGATCGGCGCGGCGTACATGGGCTCGGAGGCGGCGAAGATCGCCATGTGCCGGGCGGGGATCCAGCCCGGCGAGATCGACGTCCTGGTCTGCGCGACCGCCACGCCCGACCGGCTGCTCCCCTCCACCGCGTGTGACATCCAGGCCGCGCTGGGGGCCACGAACGCCGCGGCGTTCGACGTCTCGGCGGCCTGCTCCGGCTTCATCTACGCGCTCGGGGTGGCGGAGGGACAGGTCGCGGCGGGGCGGGCGGAGATCGTGCTCGTCGTCTCGGCGGAGAAGATGACGGGCATCACGGACATGTCGGATCGCTCGACGGCCGTCCTCTTCGGCGACGGCGCAGGCGCGGTCGTGGTGCGGAAGAGCACGAACGGGCGGGGGCTCGTCTCGAATTACATCCGGTCGGATGGTACGCTCGCGGAACTGCTCTGGCGTCCGGCCGGCGGCGTGCGCGTGCCCATGGACCACGCGGCCCTCGAACGGCGTGACCACCTCGTCAAGATGGCCGGCCGCGAAGTCTTCAAGTACGCGGTCAAGTCGATGGCGGACGCGGCCGACCAGGCGCTGCTGCGCGCCGGCCTGACCGGCGACGACATCGACCTCTTCATCCCGCACCAGGCCAATCTCCGGATCATCGAGGCGACGGCGAAGTACGCCAAGGTGCCGATGGAGAAGGTCTACGTGAACGTGGACCGCTACGGGAACATGAGCTCGGCGACGGTCCCGATCGCCCTCGACGAGGCGCTGGAGCAGGGGCGCGTCAAGGAAGGCGACAACATCCTGACCGTGGCCTTCGGCGCCGGCTTCACCTGGGCCTCGTCGGTGATCCGTTGGTAGCGCTGCTCTTCCCGGGCCAGGGCTCGCAGTTCGTCGGGATGGGACGCGATCTGGCGGAGCGCTTTCCGGCCGCGCGCGCCGCCTTCGAGGAAGCCGACGCGGCGCTCGGCCTGTCGCTCACACGGCTGATGTGGGAGGGCCCCGAGGAGGAGCTGACGCTCACGCTGAACGCGCAGCCAGCCATCCTGGCGCACTCGGTGGCGGTGGCGCGGGTGCTGGCGGATCGGCTCGGCGACGTCGCGTACGCCGCGGGCCACTCGCTAGGTGAATTCAGCGCCTACGTGGTGGCCGGCTCGCTCGCGTACGGCGACGCGCTCCAGACGGTGCGCCGTCGCGGTGAGCTGATGTTCCGTGGCGGGCAGGAACGGCCCGGGGCGATGGCCGCGCTGCTCGGCCTCGACGACGAGGTCGTCGAGCGCGTCTGCCGGGAGGCTTCCGCGGTCGGTAGCGAATGCGTGCCGGCGAACTACAATTCGCCGGCTCAGGTCGTGATCAGCGGCGACGTGCCGGCCGTCGAGCGCGCGATGGAGCTGGCCAAGGCAGCCGGTGCGAAGCGAGCGCTCCGGTTGAACGTCTCGGGGGCGTTCCACTCGCCGCTCATGGCGGTGGCCGAAGCGGGGCTCGAGGCCCGATTGGCCGAGGTCGACCTGGCGGAACCCCGCTTCCCGGTCGTCTCCAACGTGACCGCCGCGCCGGTGGCGGAGCGGGGGGAAGCGCGGCGCCTCCTGGTGCGGCAGCTGACCTCGCCGGTGCGTTGGACCGGAAGCATGCGGTTCCTGGTCGGTGCCGGCGTGACCCGGTTCCTGGAGCTGGGCCCGGGCAACGTGCTGGCGGGGCTGCTGAAGCGGGTCTCCCGGGAGGTCGAGGTCCGGAGCATCGGCACGGCGGACGAGGCGGAGGCGTTCCTGAACCCATGAGCGACGTGGCGATGGCGGGGGAGCAGAACGAGCTGGCGGGGCAGGTCGCGCTGGTGACCGGCGGGAGCCGCGGGATCGGCCGCGCGGTGGCCGGGTCGCTCGCGGCCGCGGGGGCGCGGGTCGCCGTGGTGGCGCGCGATCGCGCGCGCGCGCAAGCGGCGGCCGCGGAGCTGCCGGGCACGGGTCACGCCGGCTTCGCCTGCGACGTCGCGGACGCCGCGGCCGTGGACGACCTGTTGAAGACGGTCGAGTCGGAGCTCGGGCCGATCGACGTGCTCGTGAACAACGCCGGCGTCACGGAGGACAACCTGCTCGTCCGCCTCTCCGACGAGGCGTGGGACCGTGTGCTCGACACGAACCTGAAGGGCGCCTTCAACTTGATCCGCGGTGCGGCGAAGGGCATGATGCGGCGGCGCCAGGGCCGGATCGTGAACATCACGAGCGTCGTCGGACTTGTCGGTAACAAGGGGCAGGCGAACTACGCCGCCTCGAAGGCCGGGCTGATCGGGCTCACGAAGGCGGTGGCGAAGGAGCTGGCGTCCCGAAACGTGTTGTGCAACGCCGTGGCGCCGGGGTACATCGAAACGGAGATGACGGCGGCGCTCGGCGAGGCCGCTCGGGAAGCGCTGTTCGGCCAGATTCCCCTCGGCCGCCTGGGGCAGCCGGAGGACATCGCCGGCGTCGTGCGCTTCCTCGCCGGTCCCGGGGCGAGCTACATCACGGGACAGACAATCGTGGTCGACGGCGGAATGGTGATGTGATCACCCCAACCGTGAGGATTCGATGGCGGACAACGTGGCGGAGAAGGTCAAGGAGATCATCGTGAACGAGCTGGGCGTCGAGCCGGAGAAGGTCACGGACGAGGCGTCGTTCGTGGAGGACCTCGGAGCCGATTCCCTCGACACGGTCGAGCTCGTCATGGCCTTCGAGGAGGAGTTCGGCATCGAGATCCCGGATGAGGACGCCGAGAAGCTCCAGACGGTCGGAGATGCGGTCAACTACCTCCGGGAGAAGGGAGTCGAGTGAGCGTGGCTCGACCGCGGAGCAGGACGGTGTGGGGATGGTGACACGATCTCCCGACGAGCATCGCGTCGTCCTTACCGGCGTGGGGCTGATCACGCCGGTGGGGAACGATGTCGAGACCAGTTGGCGCGCCCTTCTCGAGGGGAAGAGCGGGGGCGCGCCCATCACGCAATTCGAAGCGACGCCGGAGTTCGACGTCCGCTTCGCCTGCGAGGTGAAGGGCTTCGAGCCCGAGCAGTACATGGAGCGCAAGGAGGCGAAGCGGACGGACCGCTTCGCCCAGTTCGCGCTCGCGGCATCCCAGCAGGCGGTGCGCTCGTCCGGGCTGGAGGAGCAGCTCGGCTCGATCGACAAGGACCGGATCGGCGTCCTGATCGGCAGCGGCATCGGCGGCATCGCCACGTTCGAGGAGCAGGCCCGGATCATGGTGGAGCGCGGGCCGAAGCGGATCAGTCCGTTCTTCGTGCCGATGTTCATCCCGGACATCGCCGCGGGCCACGTCTCGATGCGCTACGGCTTCCGCGGACCGAACTTCGCCACGGTGTCGGCGTGCGCCTCGAGCGCCCATGCGCTGGGCGAGGCGTTCCGCATGATCCAGCGCGGCGAGGCCGACGTGATGATCGCCGGCGGCGCGGAAGCGACCGTGACGCCGATGACCATCGCCGGCTTCGCGAACATGAAGGCGCTGTCTGCGCGCAACGATTCGCCGGCGACGGCCAGCCGGCCGTTCGACGCGAGTCGCGACGGCTTCGTGCTCGGCGAGGGGGCGGGCACGGTCGTGCTCGAGACGCTGGCACATGCGCGCCGGCGGGGCGCCCCGATCCTGGCGGAGCTCGTCGGCTTCGGCCAGAGCGCGGATGCCTACCACCTCACCGCGCCGGCGCCGGAAGGGGTCGGCGCGCAACTCGCCATGCGCGCGGCGCTGCGTGACGCGGGGATCGGTCCCGAGGCCGTCGGCTACATCAACGCGCACGGCACCTCGACGCCGATGAACGACCTGAACGAGACGCTCGCCGTCAAGGCGGTCTTCGGCGAGCACGCCCGGCGGCTGGTCATGGGCTCGACGAAGTCCATGACGGGGCACCTCCTCGGCGCGGCCGGCGCCGTAGAGGCGGTGATCTGCTCCCTGGTGGTGAAGGAAGGGCGGATCCCGCCGACCATCAACTTCAGCTCGCCGGACCCGGCGTGCGACCTCGACTACGCACACAACCGGATGGTCGAGCGCGACGTCGAGTTCGCGGCGAGCAACTCCTTCGGGTTCGGTGGGCACAACGTCACCCTGGTGATCCGGCGGTTCGAGGCGTAGGGCGCTCGGACCGGAAGTCCGCTGTGTCGACCGGTGGGGGCCCGGACATCGCCGGGCCCCCACCGGTTTTTTCCGGGGACGACGAAGGGCCCCGGACGACGGCCGCGCCGCCGCTCGGCTCCGCTCCCCTCGCGGGCCGATGGCACCGCCGCGCGGCACCATGCCGGGATCGGCCATCCTTCCTTGCCGGCACCGGATCCCGCTCCTATTCTTTCCGCCGCAACATCGCCCGTTTCTCGGACCTCCAGCCGGAAGTCGTTCATGCACCCGGCGTTTACGGAAGAGCTGGTCGTTCGGCCAATCGATCCCCGCCTCGACTCCATTGCCGAGAAGGTACTGGCCGGCGAGCGCCTCGACGCGGAGGATGGCGTCGCGCTATTCGATTCCCACGACCTGTTGACGATCGGTGCAATGGCCGATTGGACCAATCGGAAGAAGAACGGGGACCGCATCTTCTTCGTGGCCAACCAGCACATCAACCCCACGAACGTCTGCATCCTCCGCAACACCTGCGTCTTCTGCTCCTTCGCGCGCATGCCGAAGGAGGAGGGGGCGTACACGATGAGCGTGGAGGAGGCCGTCGCCGAGGGGGACATCATCAAGGACAGCCCGGTGCGCGAATTCCACATCGTGGGCGGGCTGCACCCGAAGCTGACGGTTGGATACTACGAGGAGATCATCCGGGGGCTCAAGGAGCGGCACCCGGGCGTCGAGGTCAAGGCGCTGACGGCGGTGGAGATCGCCAACCTGGCGCGGGTCGAGAAGACGACGTACGCGGACGTGCTGGCGCGGCTCAGGGCGGCAGGGCTCGATACGATGCCCGGCGGCGGGGCCGAGGTCTTCTCGCGCGGCGTGCGGGCCACGATCGCGGAGCGGAAGCTCGCGGCGGAGGAGTGGCTCGAGGTGCACCGCGTCGCCCACGGGCTGGGCATCCGGACGAACTGCACGATGCTGTACGGGCACGTCGAGACGCACCAGGACCGGATCGACCACCTCTCGGCGCTGCGGGAGCTGCAGGACGAGACCGGGGGGTTCCTGACGTACATCCCGCTGGCCTACCACCCGGACAACAACGAGCTGGGCGAGCGGCTCGGGCGGACGGGCACGGCGACCACCGGCGTCGACGACCTGAAGAACCTGGCCGTGGGGCGCCTCTTCCTCGACAACTTCGACCACATCAAGACGCACTGGATCATGAACACGGCGAAGGTCAGCCAGGTGGCGCTGCACTTCGGCGTGGACGATCTCGAGGGGACGGTGGTGCGGGAGAAGATCTATCACGAGGCGGGCGCCCACACGCCCCAGGGGATGACGTTCTCGGAGATCATCCGGATCATCAAGGACGCGGGGAAGCGGCCGGTGGAGCGGGATGCGCACTACCGCGAGCTCCGGGAGTGGTGAGCGCCATGGACGCGGAAGGAAGCACGCATATGAGGCCGACGTCGACGCCTCCCGAGCAGCGCACGCTGCCGATCCTCGCCGCGGTCTCGCCGCGGCGCCGCGAGGCGACGCCGGAGGGCTCCGTCGGCATGGCGCGCCCGGCCGAGCAGCCGGTCTACGTTCCGCCGCCGCTGGAGAGCCGGCCGCACGCCGACGAGATCGCGCACTGGCTCGCGGTGCTCGAGCGGACGCCGTTCCTGGAGCTGGCGACGCGCGCGGACGCCGTGCGGCGTGAGAAGCACCCCGACGGCGTCGTCAGCTACATCGTGGACCGGAACATCAACTACACGAACACCTGCATCACGGACTGCAAGTTCTGCGCGTTCTACCGGCGTCCGAAGGACGACGAGGCGTACGTGCTCAGCTACGAGGAGATCGGCGCGAAGATCGACGAGGCGAAGGAGCTGGGCGCCGTGCAGATCCTGATGCAGGGCGGGCACAACCCGTACCTGCCGCTCGACTGGTACCTCGGGCTGCTCCGCTACATCAAGGAGCACCACCCGATCCACGTGCACGGCTTCAGCGCGTCGGAGGTCGAGCTGATGACGCGGATCTCGAAGCTGCCGCTCGACGAGGTGCTGCGGCAGCTGCACCAGGCCGGGCTCGACTCGATCCCGGGCGCGGGCGCCGAGATCCTCGTCGATGCGGTGCGCGACGTCATCGCGCCGAAGAAGATCGACTCGAGCCGCTGGCTCGAGATCCACGAGGCCGCCCACGAAGCCGGGCTGCACACGACCGCGACGATGATGTACGGCGTCGGCGAGACGTGGGCGGATCGCCTCGAGCACGTTCTGAAGCTGCGGGCTTCCCAGGAACGCAGCCTGAAGCGGGGCGGCGGACGCTACACGGCTTTCATCGCCTGGTCGTTCCAGCCGCTGCACACCGAGATGCGCAACTGGGACGTGCCGCTGGGCACCGGCCTCGACTACCTGCGGGTGACGGCGCTCTCCCGGATCATCCTCGACAACTTCGAGAACCTGCAGGTTTCCTACGTCACGCAGGGCCCGAAGATGGCCCAGCTCGCGCTGCGAATGGGCGCCAACGACTTCGGCTCGCTGATGATCGAGGAGAACGTCGTGAGCGCGGCCGGCATCGATTACATCATGCCGGAGAAGGAGATCCGCCGGCTCATCACCGAGGCCGGCCTCGAGCCGCGCCGGCGCTACCAGGACTACACCGGGTGGCAGGAAGACGACGCCGGCTGCCCCTGCTGCGCCTGGCGCGGCACCGCCGAGGCCGCCTGACGCCGCGTGAGCGCTGGCCGAGCCGCCCGCCGGCTCCGACCTGCCCGGGGCGTCCGCCGTCCCGGGCAGGTTCCGTGTCGGCGGCGAAGTCCGGCCGTGCCGGAGAGCCACTCCGCGCCTGACCGCCACCGGAACCCCGCCACCATGCGCATCGGCATCGGATACGACTCGCATCGCTTCGCCGCCGGGCGTCGCCTCGTCCTGGGGGGCGTCGAGATCCCGCACGAGCTGGGGCTCGCCGGTCACTCGGACGCCGACGCCGTCGCCCATGCGGTGACCGATGCGGTGCTCGGCGCGGCCGGCCTGGGGGACATTGGCGCGCACTTTCCGCCCAGCGACGAGCGCTGGCGGGATGCGGACTCGATCGCGCTGCTCGGGCACGCGATCGGGCTGGTGAACGGCGTCGGGCTGCGGGTCGCGAACGTGGACGTGACCGTGGTATGCGAGCGGCCGCGGGTCGGCCCGCACGTCGCCGCGATGCGCGAGCGCCTGGCCGCGGCGCTCGGCGTCGGCCCGGACCGTGTATCGGTGAAAGGGAAGACGAACGAGGGGATGGGGTGGATCGGCCGAGGGGAAGGGATCGCCGCGATGGCCGTGGCACTGCTCGAGCCCGCCACCCCAAGGTCCTAGCGCCTGGAGGGGCCCATCGAGGGAATCCTGGACCGGCTGGCTGCGCTGCCGGCGATCATCACGTACCTGGTGCTCGGCCTCGGCGGCGCGCTGGAGAACCTGGTCCCGCCGATCCCCGCCGACACGGTCGTGCTGTTCGGCGGGTTCCTGTCGGCCCGCGGGCAGGCCAACCCGTGGCTGGTCTGGCTGGTGGTGCTCGTCGCGAACGTCGGCTCGGCCCTCTTCGTGTACGCCATCGCTCGCCGGTACGGCGAGCAGGCGTTCCGGACGAGGGTCGGCCAGTGGATCCTCCAGCCGGAGCAGCTCAGGAAGGTGGCGAGCTTCTACCGGCGATGGGGTGTCTTCGCCATCTTCTTCAGCCGGTTCCTCCCGGCCTTCCGCGCGGTGGTGCCGGTCTTCGCGGGCGTCAGCGAGGTGCCGCTCCCCAGGGTCGCGGTGCCGATGGTGGCCGCGTCGGGGCTCTGGTACGGCCTCCTGGTCTACCTCGGCCACAGCGCCGGCGCGAACTGGCAGCGGATCCTCGACCTCTTCGACCGGTTCAACCATCTCCTGCTCGGGATCGCGGTCGGCCTCGCCGCCCTCGTGGTCTTCTGGTGGTGGCGGTCGCGACGGACCAAGCGCTGATGTTCCAGCTCGAAATGTTCGCCGACCACCTCGCGGTCGAGCGGGGGCTCTCGCCCCGCACGCTCGACGCGTACGGCCGCGACCTGGCCCGGCTCGTCGAATTCCTGCAAGGCCGCGGGCTGAAGCGCCCCGGCGAGACCTCCGCCGCCGATCTGCGCGAGTACGTCTACCACCTGAAGGACCGGGGCCTCCAGCCGACCTCGATCCGGAGGAACATCTCCGCCGTTCGGACCTACTTCGCGTTCCTCCTCGCGGAGGGCATCGTCGTCACCGACCCCAGTGAGAACCTCGAGCTCCCGAAGACGTGGCGCCGCCTCCCCGGCGTCCTCGGCCGGGACGAGGTCGAGCGGCTCGTCGAGGCCCCCGACGTGGCGGACCGCCTCTACTGGCGCGACAAGGCGCTGCTCGAGTTCGCCTACGCCGCCGGCGTGCGCGTGAGCGAGCTGACCGCGCTGCGGATCCGGGACCTGGCGCTCGAGGAGGGCTTCGCCAGCGTCTTCGGTAAGGGCGCGAAGGAGCGGCTGGTGCCCGTCGGCCGGAGCGCCGCGCGCGCCGTCTCGCTCTACCTGCGGGAGCTGAGGCCCGAGCTCGACCGCGGCGCCGGACGCGGCGTCGTCTTCCTGAACGCCGCCGGCCGGCCGCTCTCGCGCATGGGCGTCTGGAAGATCCTGCGCAAGCACGTGCGACGCGCGGGGATTCGCAAACGCGTGACGCCGCACACGCTCCGGCACTCCTTCGCCACCCACCTCCTCGAGGGCGGCGCCGATCTCGCCGCCGTGCAGGAGATGCTCGGCCACGCCGACATCGCGACGACGCAGATCTACACGCACATCGACCGGGAGTACCTGCGCGAGGTGCACCGGCAGTTCCATCCGCGAGGATAGCGGGCGGAGCCGGCGCCGCTGGCACGGCTCTTGTTCGGGGCGGGGTGCGCCCTTACGTTCCCGCGCGACGGGAACGGCTCGAACGACACGCGGGATGGAACGGCGGAAACCGTGCTGCTGGTTATCGATAACTACGATTCCTTCACGTGGAATCTCGTGCAGTTCCTCGGCGAGCTGGGCGCGGACCCCCTCGTGCGGCGCAACGACGAGCTGACGATCGCCGAGATCGCCGACCTCGGGCCGGAGCGCATCGTCATCTCGCCGGGCCCGTGCACGCCGGCGGAGGCGGGCGTCAGCGTCGAGGTCGTCCGGCGCTTCGGGGCGACCACCCCGACGCTGGGCGTCTGCCTGGGCCACCAGGCGATCGGCGAGGCGTACGGCGGCCGGGTGGTGCGGGCGCGCCGGACGATGCACGGGAAGGTCTCCCCGGTGCGGCACACCCGCGCCGGGATCTTCGAGGGGCTGCCGACACCGCTGCGCGTGACGCGCTACCACTCGCTCGTGATCGCACCGGAGAGCCTGCCGCCGGGGCTGGAGGCCGTGGCCTGGACGGACGAGGAGGGCTGGGCCGACGAGGTCCAGGCGGTTCGGCATCGCGAGCACCCCGTCTGGGGCGTGCAGTTCCACCCGGAGTCCATCGCCAGCGAGGGCGGAAAGATGCTGCTGGCCAATTTCCTCGCGCTCCGCGCCGCGTGAGACGCGCGCTCCGCATCCACTCGGCCGCCGCTTTCCTGCTTCTCGGCATCGGGGCCGCGCCGCTGGCCGGGCAGCGGGTCACGCTCCACGGGCGCTCCGACCCGTCGGCCGACCGCCGGATCGCGGCGCTGCTGCGGGAAGGCCGCTACCTGCTCATCACCCGCGACACGACGATTCCCCGCGGCGACACGGTCGGGCGGAACGTGCTCGTGGCCGGGGCGACGCTGCGGCTGGACGGCACCGTCCGCGGGGACGTCGTCGGCGTATCCGCGAACCTGTTCGTGCGCCCGAGTGCTACGGTGACCGGCGACGTGGTCAATGCCGGCGGCGGGCTCTACAGCTCCGAGCAGGCGCGCCTCGAGGGGGACGTCGTGGACCGGCCGCTAGCGGAATACGCCGTGACCCGCGCCGACGGCGGCGTGGCCATCGAGGGCCGCTCGCCGGGTCTGCCGGTCTTCCAGCCCGATGGCCTCGCCGGGGTGCAGCTGCCGGTCTACGATCGGGTCGACGGGCTCTGGCTGCGCGGAGGCGGGCGGCTGCGCCTGCCCCGGCTCGGCACCGACTCCATCATGTTGCGCGGGGCGGTCGGCTACCGGACGGAGGTCGGCGGGCTCACCCACCTGGCGGAGCTGACCGGCCGGCGTGGCGGCGGATTCCTCACAATCGGGCACGAGGAGGTGACGGCCACCAACGACGCCTGGATCCGGAGCGACCTGAAGAACTCGCTGGGAGTGCTGTACAACGGCAAGGACTACCGCAACTACTACGAGTCGGAGCGCTGGTTCGGGCGTGCGGGCGCCCGCTTCGCCAGCGGCGGATGGAGCGGCGAGCTGGCGCTCCTCGGCGAGCGCGAGGTGGCCCGCTCGCTCGCGACGGGCGACCCCTGGCACCTGCTCGGCGACTCGCTCCGCTTCAACCCGCCGATCGACCCGGGCACGATCGCGAGCGTCGGCGCCGGCGCCGCCATCACCTGGGAGGGGAGGAGCGCGGCCGCCGAGCTCGGCGGGCGAATGGACTTCGCCGGCCGGGTCGCCGGCGGCGACTTCGAGTTCGCGCGCTACCTCACCTGGGGCGAGTGGTCCATGGCCGCGATCGCGAACCACGCCCTCGAGGTCTACTGGCGCGCCCAGGGCCCGCTCCCCGGCACCGACTCGCTCCCACGCCAGCGCTGGAGCTTCGTCGGCGGCAGCGGGACGCTCTACACGTTCGATGTCGCGGAATTCACGGGGGACCGGCTCGTCTTCGTCGAGACCCGCTACGTGATCCCGCTGCCGGACCGGGTGCGGCTGCCAGTCATCGGCGCGCCCGACCTGGTCTTCCTCCATACCGCCGGGATGGCGTGGACCCACGATTCCGGACGGGATCTCGAGCAGAACGTCGGCGTCGAGCTCCGCTTCTTCGGACTATCCCTGCGGGCCGTCACGAACCCCGCTCACGCCAGCCGCGACTTCGAGGTGAACGCGGGGCTCTCCGTCACTCGTGGCGGCCGGCGCTGGCCCGCTTCGCGCTTTGACACCGGTGGTGCGCGGCGTTAGATTGTCGGCGTGAAAATTGCAAGCTGTCATGCTTTTTCGGCGATAACCTTGCCTGATGCCCGCGCGACGCATCCTCTGCGTGATCCCGGCCCGACTCGGGTCGGAGCGGCTCCCCCGCAAACCGCTCTACCCGCTGGCGGGCCGGCCGCTCGTCGAATGGGTCTGGCGCCGGGTCCGTGGCTTCGGCGGGTTGGACCGGGTAGTGGTGGCGACCGATAGCGAGGACGTGGTGGCGGCGTGTCGGGCGATGGGAGCGGAGGTTGCGCTCACGTCGCCCGATCATACGTCCGGGACCGAGCGGGCGGCGGAGATCGCCGCCCGCTCCGAGTTCGCGGGGTACGACGTCGTGGTGAACGTGCAGGGGGACGAGCCGTTCGTGGCCGAGGCGCAGGTGATGGAGGCGGCGGGGCTGGTCGGGCGCTTCGAGATCGGGACGGTGGCGAGTCCGGTGCGGACGCTGGAGGCGTGGCGCGACCCGGCGGTGGTGAAGGTGGTGCGGGACGCCGAGGGGCGGGCCCTGTACTTCTCGCGCGCACCGATCCCACATCCGCGTGGCCGGGAGCCGCAGCCGGAGGAGCTGGCCTCGGCGGAGTTCCTGCGGCACATCGGGATTTATGCCTACACGCCGGCGGCGCTGGCGCGGTGGGCGGCGCTGCCGCCCGCGCCGTTGGAGCGGCTCGAGAGGCTGGAGCAGCTCCGGCCGCTGGCGGCGGGGCTGACGATCGGAGTAGGCGTGGTGGAGGAGAGCGAGGGCGGGGTGGACACCCCGGCCGACGTGGGTCGGGCGGAGCTGCGGCTCCGCACTCTCGCGGCGATCCCCAGCGAGAATCGATGAGAGCGATGACTGATCAAATCCGACAGCCGACCAAGCACATCTTCGTGACCGGGGGCGTGGTCTCCTCGCTGGGGAAGGGGATCGCGGCGGCCTCGCTCGGGCGGCTCCTGCAGGAGCGCGGCCTGCGCGTGACGATCCAGAAGTTCGATCCGTACATCAACGTCGATCCGGGGACGCTGTCGCCGTTCCAGCACGGGGAGGTCTACGTCACGGACGACGGCGCGGAGACGGACCTCGATCTCGGGCATTACGAGCGCTTCATCGGCGAGTCGCTGTCGCAGGCGAACAACGTCACGACCGGGCGGATCTACCTCGACGTGATCACGAAGGAACGGCGCGGCGACTATCTCGGCGCCACCGTTCAGGTCATTCCCCACATCACGGACGAGATCAAGGCGGCGATCCGGCGGGTGGCGACGAACCACGACGTCGTGATCACGGAGATCGGCGGTACGGTGGGCGACATCGAGTCGCTCCCGTTCCTGGAGGCGATCCGGCAGTTCCGCCAGGACGTGGGGCGGGAGAACGCGATCTTCGTCCACGTGACGCTGATCCCGTTCCTGGCGGCTGCGGGGGAGCTGAAGACGAAGCCGACGCAGCACTCCGTCCGGGAGCTGATGGAGATCGGGATCCAGCCGGACATCCTGATCTGCCGGACGGAGCAGCCGATGTCGGAGGAGATGCGGCGGAAGGTGGCGCTGTTCACGAACGTCGACGTGGCGGGTGTGATCGCGGCTCCGGACATGGATACGATCTACGAGGTGCCGCTGGGCTTCCGGCAGCAGAAGCTGGACGACCTGGTGGTGAGCCGCCTCGGCCTGGAGACGGCGCCGCCGGACCTGCGGCGCTGGGAGGCGATGGTCGAGAAGGTGAAGCACCCGGCGAACGGCTCGGTGCGCATCGCGGTCGTGGGGAAGTACACGTCGCTCGTGGACTCCTACAAGTCGGTGAAGGAGGCGCTGATCCACGGCGGCATCGCGAACGACGTCGGCGTCGACATCGAGTGGCTCTCGAGCGAGGAGTTCGACACCGGCGACGTTTCCGAAAGGCTGGAGCAGTTCGACGGCCTGCTGATCCCCGGCGGCTTCGGGATCCGCGGAGTGGAAGGGATGCTCTCCGCCATCTCCTGGGCGCGGGAGAACGGGCTGCCGTTCTTCGGGGTCTGCCTCGGGCTGCAGTGCGCGATCATCGAGTTCTCGCGCCACGTGGCCGGCCTGCACGATTCGCATTCGGCCGAGTTCATCCGCGACGTCGAGCAGCCGGTCATCTGCCTCATGGACTCGCAGCGGCAGGTGACGGACATGGGCGGGACGATGCGGCTCGGCGCCTACCCGGCGCGGCTGCGGCCGGGCTCTCGTGCACACGCCATCTACGGCGCATCCGACATCTCCGAGCGGCACCGCCACCGCTACGAGGTCAACAACGCGTACCGGGACCTGCTGGCGGAGTTCGGCATGCGCTTCAGCGGCCTCTCGCCGGACGGTAACCTCGTCGAGATCATCGAGCTGCCGGAGCACCCCTGGTTCATCGGCGTCCAGTTCCACCCGGAGCTGAAGTCGCGCCCCATGTCGCCGCATCCGCTCTTCGCGTCGTTCATCCGCGCGGCGATGGCGCGGCGGGGCGCCGCTCCGGAGGCCGTCGAGGCGGCCGAGGCGGAGACCGCGGAGGTGGGCGGGTGACGGACGCGTCCACCCAGCCCGAGCGGTTGTTCCGCGTCGGGGGTGGCTTCTTCCTCATCGCCGGTCCGTGCGTCCTGGAGGACGACGCGCTGAACCTGCAGGTGGCGGAGGAGCTGGCGCGCGTCGCCGAGGAGCTGCGCCTCCCGATCGTCTTCAAGGCGTCGTTCGACAAGGCGAACCGGAGCAAGGCGGGCGCCGCGCGGGGTCCCGGGCTCGAGCGCGGGCTCGCGCAGCTCGAGCGGGTGCGGCGGGAGAGCGGCCTGCCGGTGCTGACCGACGTGCACGAGGCGGCGCAGGCCGCTCCGGCGGCCGAGGTGTGCGACGTGCTCCAGATCCCGGCGTTCCTCTCGCGCCAGACGGACCTGGTCGAGGCGGCCGCCCGGACCGGGCGGCCGATGAACATCAAGAAGGGGCAGTGGATGGCGCCGGAGGAGATGGCCGGCGCGGTCCGGAAGGCGCGGGAGGCCGGCGCCGCGGCCGTCGCCGTGACGGAGCGCGGCACGTTCTTCGGCTATGGCGACCTCGTGGTGGACATGCGCTCGTTCGAGCGCATGGCGCAGGCGACCGCGGCGCCGGTGGTCTTCGACGGCACGCACTCCGTGCAGCGTCCGGGCCGGGCCGACGGGGCGAGCGGCGGGGACCCGCGCTACACGCCGCCGCTGGTGCGCGCGGCCGTCGCGGCGGGCGCGGACGCCCTGTTCCTGGAGGTCCACCCGGACCCGGCGCGGGCCCCGTCGGACGGCGCGAACATGCTCCGCCTGGACCGGCTGCGGCCGCTGCTCCTGGACGTCCTGGCGATCCGCGAGGTGCTGCGCGGGGAGTCCCGGCCGCTGGAGCCTGCCGGTGCCTGACCGCCGCATCGCGCCGGAGACGGCGCGCCGAATCCGGCTCGTCCTGCTCGACGTCGACGGCGTCCTCACCGACGGCGGGATCTACGTGGGCGAGACCGCGGAGGGGCACGCCGTCGAGATGAAGCGCTTCGAGATCACCGACCAGCTCGGCGTGAAGATGCTCCAGTGGGCCGGCCTCACGGTAACGATCCTGAGCGGCCGTGTCTCGCCCGCGACCCGGCTGCGCGCCGCGGAACTGGACGTGGAATGCGAGCAGCACCCGGGCGGGTACAAGCTCGCGGCCGCCGAGGCCGTGCTCGAGCGCCTGGGCTTCTCCTGGGAGGAGACGGCCATGGTCGGCGACGACCTCCCGGACGTGGCCGTGCTGCGGCGCGCCGGCCTGCCGGTGGCCGTGGCGAACGCGGTGCCGGAGGTCCGCGCGCTCGCCCGCTGGCGCTGCCGGCGGCCGGGCGGCCACGGGGCGGTGCGCGAGTTCGCCGAGGCGCTGCTGCGCGCGCGCGGGGAGTGGCAGCGCCTCGTGGACGAGTACCTGGCGGCGCGTGACAGGGAGCACGTCCCCCATGGCGCTTGAGGTCGTGTCCACGGTGGTCGCGCCGCCGCTCGGCGACGTGGAGCTGCTGGATCGCGCGCGGGCCGTCGTGCGGGCGGAGGCCGAGGCCCTCGCGGTCCTGGAGCACCGCATCGGCGATGCGTTCCTGGAGTCCGTCCGACTCGTCGCGGAGGCCCGCGGCCGGGTGGTCGTGAGCGGGGTGGGGAAGAGCGGGATCATCGGCCGGAAGATCGCGGCCACGCTGACCTCGACCGGGACGCCAGCGACGTTCCTGCACCCGGTGGAGGGGCTGCACGGCGACCTCGGCATCGTGGGCGCGGAGGACGTGGCGATCCTGATCTCGAAGAGCGGCGAGTCGGAGGAGCTCGGTGCGCTGCTCGGCTACCTGGCGCGTCTGGGCGTGCCGGTCGTGGCCATGACCGGGCGAACCGGCTCGAGCCTGGCGCGGGCCGCCCGGGTGGTCCTCGACTGCTCCGTGGCGCAGGAGGCGTGTCCCTTCGATCTCGCGCCCACCACGTCCACCACCGTGACGGCGGCGCTGGGCGATGCGCTGGCCGTCGCGCTGCTGCTCCGCAAAGGCTTCACGCGCGAGGACTTCGCTCGGCTGCATCCGGGCGGCGCGCTGGGCCGGAAGTTGACGCTCCGCGTCGGCGACCTGATGCTGACCCAGGACATCCCGTGGCTCGGCGTCGACGGCACTATGCGCGAATGCGTCGTGCTCCTCGCGGAAAAGCGTGGGACCGTTCCGATACTCGATGATGCGCGCCGCGTCGTCGGCGTGGTCACGGCGGGGGATCTGACCCGGCTCATGGAGCGGGAGGCGGACTTCATGGCGGTTCCGGTCGTGAGCGTCATGACGCGCTCGCCGAAGCTGTGCGAGGCGGAGCTCCTGGCGGCGGCGGCCGTCCATCAGATGGAGACGTTCGGGATCATGGCGCTTCCAGTGGTCGACGCGGAGCGCCGACTGATCGGAATCGTCCACTTGCACGATCTTTTGCGCGCCGGCGCGGTATGATGCGTATCATGAGAGAGCGGCTGCTCGCAGTGGGGGTCATCGTGGCGCTGAGCGGCTGCGGCCAGGGGAGCACGGCCCCGGTCGCGTCCGGTCAGTTCCGGGATCTGCCGTCCGATCACGTGATGATCGACGTGCGCCACTACCTGACGGACGACGGCATCCGCCGGGGGGTCATGAACGCGGACACCGCGTACGTCTTCATCGACTCGGCCAAGGTGAACCTGCGCAAGGTGCACCTGCTGCTCTACGGCGCGACGGGCACGGAGGTGGCGAACCTCGTCTCCCGGACCGGCGAGCTGAACCAGCGCAACAACGTGATGGTGGCCCGCGGGAACGTCGTGCTGGTGGCGCGGGAGGGCGCACGGCGGATCGAGACCGAGGAGCTGCACTACGACCCGAACATGCACCGGATCTGGAGCACGGTCACGACCACCATGCAGCAGAACGGGACGCGAATCACCGGGGACGGCTTCACGGCCGACGACCAGATGCAGAACATCCAGGTGACGCGCCCGCACGGGAAGGTCTCGGGAATGAAGGTGACCTTCTGATGCGCGTCCTCACGGGCCTGGCCGGGGCGGTGCTGCTGGTCGTCCTGCCCACGGCCGCGGCGGCGCAGGAGTGCAACCTCTCCTCCGGTCAGCTCAACCAGGTCGGGACCGGCACGCCGCAGGAGATGATCTTCATCGGCGGCGGGGTGACCTTCACCTGCCCGGACGGCAAGGTCATCAAGTCGGACAGCGCCGTGATCGTGAAGGCGACGGAGCAGCGCTTCCTGATCGGCCACGCGTACTACGCGGATGCCGAGAAGGCGCTCTCGGCCGACCGGATCAACTACTTCGCGCGGGAGAAGCACCTGAACGCGCAGCTCGCCGTCGTGCTGAACGACCGGGTGAACGGCGCCACGATCCAGGGGGATTACCTGGACTACTACATGGCGAACGGTCCGCAGACGCCGTCGCGCACCTACGTCTACGGCGGCCGCCCGCACGCGGTGCTGCGAGCGAGGCCGGCGGCCGATGGCGCGCCTCCGGCGGACACGACCTCCACGCTCGTCGACGCCGACCGCATGGAGATCCAGGGCCAGAACTCGTTCCACGCCATGGGCAACGTGGCGCTGATCCGCGGCCCCATGAAGGGCGCCGCCTCCGAGATCGAGTACGCGCCGTCGGACAACCGGGTGCGGCTCACCGGCAACGCCCGGATCGAGGGCGAGAACTACACGCTGAACGGCGGCACGCTGGATGGCACCCTGGCCGGCAACACGTTCAAGGACGTGACCGCCACGTATCAGGCGCAGCTCCAGTCGCAGGACCTGACCGTGAAGGGCTCGACGGTGGCCATCGCGTTCAGGGACGGCCAGGTCGAACGGCTGGTCGCGCTCAGCCCGGACCGGGCCAAGCGGACCGCCACGGATGGCGCCGGGCTGGCCGAGGCGACATCGAAGGAGTTCAAGCTCGTCGCCGATTCGATCGACGCGCTGGCGCCGCTCCAGAAGCTGGAGAAGGTCGTGGCCGTCGGAAAAGCCTACGGCGAGCGGGAGAACGACTCGATCAAGGTGAAGCTCCCGGAGATCGTCTCGAAGGACTGGCTGCGCGGCGATACGATCGTCGCCACCTTCGCGGCGGCCAAGCCGAGAGCCGCGAAGGCGAACGGCAAGGCCAATGGCAAGGCGAACGGCGCCGCCAAGGCGGTGCCGCAGCGCGCCCCGGCGGACACGGCCGAGCGCGTGCTGGAGCGCATCGTCGCCAGCGGCGGGGCGGTGCCGGCCAGCTCGGCGTACCGGATCATCGACGAGAAGCAGCCGGGCGGGGTGCCGGCGGTGAACTACATCCTTGCGAAGCGGATCGGTGTCGCGTTCCGGGACGGGGACGTGCACGAGGTGCAGGCCGAGGGGCAGATCCGCGGGATCCACCTCGAGCCGACCCCGCCCCCGGCCAAGCCGAAGACGGACGAGAAGGCGAAGCCGACGTCGAACTCGGTGGCGCGCTCGCCGGCCGCGGCGCAGGGGAGCCGCAAGCCATGAAGACGGCACCGGTCCTCGACCTGGCCCGCGGGCTCCGCCCGCACGAGGCGTCCACCGGCCTCGCCGTGAGGGAACTGGTCCGTCGCGCCGACGCGGCGGGCGCGGTCGACCGCGGCGAGTGGCTGGCCGCCGTGCGGAACGCGCGGACGGCGGTCCTGCCGAGCGGCGCGGACAGCGGCGCGCGCGCGGCGGCCGGCGATTTCGGCTCGGTGGAGACGCTGGCCCGATACCTCGAGGAGCACGTGCTCGCGCGACTCGAATCGCTGGGCATCGCGGGGCGGGAGCCCGCCGGTGATGCCTGGGAGCGGGTGCGCTTCGCGCCGGACGTCTGGCGGGAGCTCGCGGCGCAGCGGGAGGCTGTCGTGGCCGAGCTCGACGTCGCGGTAAGGAATTTGCTTGAAGAGGGAGAGCGCCGGGCCACATCACCGCTCACCACCGAGGGTGGCACCGTGCCGCCCGGCGGCAGCACGCTCGAGGCCAGCGGCCTGGTCAAGGTGTTCCGCAAGCGCCGGGTCGTGAACCAGGTCGACGTCCGCGTCACGCAGGGGGAGATCGTCGGGTTGCTCGGCCCGAACGGAGCGGGGAAGACGACGACGTTCTACATGATGGTCGGGCTGATCCGGCCGGATGGCGGGCGGGTCTTCCTCGATGACGCGGAGCTGACGGATACGCCGATGTTCAAGCGAGCGCGGAAAGGGATCGGCTATCTGGCGCAGGAGCCGTCGATCTTCCGCCGCCTGACGGTGGAGCAGAACATCATGGCGATCCTCGAGACGCTGCACCTGCCGCGGGCGGAACGGAAGCGCCGCCTCGAGGCGCTCCTGGACGAACTCGGCCTGAAGCATCTGCGGAACGCGAAGGCGTACTCGCTCTCCGGCGGCGAGCGGCGGCGGCTGGAGATCACGCGGGCGCTCGTGAGCGAGCCGAAGTTCATGTTGCTGGACGAGCCGTTCGCGGGGGTGGACCCGATCGCGGTCCACGACATCCAGCAGATCGTGGCGGGGCTCCGGCACCGCGGCATCGGCGTCATCATCACGGACCACAACGTCGAGCAGACCCTCGACATCGTGGACCGGGCCTACATCATGTACGACGGGCGCGTGCGGGTCTCGGGTACGGTCGCCGAGCTCGTCTGGAACGACGAGGTCGCGGAGATCTACTTTGGACCGACACTGACCGCCCGAATGCGCGAACGCTACCGTCGACCCGAACTGGTAGTCTGATGAGTATCAAGACCGGCCTGTACCAGGGCACGCAGCTTAAACAGGAGATGAAGATCAATCCACGCCTGTACCAGGCGATGGATCTCCTGTACATGCCGCTCCTCGACCTCCAGCAGCACATCAAGCAGGAGCTGCTGAACAACCCCTTCCTGGACCTGGAGGAGCCCGCCGTCGCCGAAGACGAGGTAGCGCTCAAGGACCAGCAGAAGGAAAAGGAGGAGAAGGAGAAGGAGGAAGCGAAGGCGGACGAGATCGACTGGGAGGAGATCCTCCTGGACGGGTTCGAGGCCGGCGGCCGGCGCGCCGAGTACGAGGAGAAGGAGTACTACGAGCCGGTGTCGGTCGACACGCAGGACCTCTACGACCACCTGCGCGACCAGCTCGTGCTGATGCGGCTCTCCGAGCGGCAGATGCTGCTGGGCGACGAGATCATCGGCAACATCGACGAGAACGGATACCTGACCTGCTCCGTCGACGAGGTCGTGGACGGGCTGAACGCGTGGCTGGAGGACGAGGGCGGGGCCTGGGCCGAGGACGGCCGGGCGCCGGCGCCGTTCGCGGTGAGTGAGGGCGAGGAGATGCTCCGGATCCTGCAGGGCTTCGACCCGCCGGGGATCGCCGCCCGCGACCTGCGCGAGTGCCTCATGCTTCAGCTCGAGGAGCAGGAGAAGGAAGACACGCTCGCCTACCGCATCGTGCGAGAGTACTTCGACCAGCTCATCAACCACCGCTGGTCGGAGATCTCGAAGGACCTCTCGATCACGCCGAAGGACGTGCAGTCGGCGGCGGACGAGGTGGCGAAGCTGGATCCGAAGCCCGGGCTCAAGCACGCCGGCCCCGCGGACAACTACATCATCGCCGACCTGATCGTCGAGAAGATCGACGGCGAGTACCTCGTCTTCCTGAACGACACGAGCCTGCCGCGGCTCAAGCTTTCCCGCGCATACCGGGAGATCGCGCGGGACAAGAACAAGTTCAAGGGGGAGAACAAGGAGTTCATCTCGAACAAGCTGAACAGCGCCAACTGGATGATCCAGGCGATCGAGCAGCGGCGCCAGACGATGCTGAAGGTCATGAACTTCATCGTGGACCGGCAGCGCGAGTTCTTCGAGAAGGGCGTGCAGTACCTCAAGCCGCTGACGCTCCGGGAAGTGGCCGAGGTCATCAGCATGCACGAGTCCACGGTCTCCCGCGTCACGAACGAGAAGTACGTGCAGACGCCGCGCGGCGTGCTGCCGCTGAAGTTCTTCTTCTCGAGCGGGCTCTCGACGACGTCCGGCGAAGACGTGAGCGCTCGCGGGATCAAGGCGAAGATCCAGAAGCTCGTCTCCGAGGAGGAGGCGCGGCGCCCGCTCACCGACCAGGCGATCGTGAACATCCTGAAGGAGGAGGGGATCCAGATCGCCCGGCGTACGGTGGCGAAGTACCGCGACCAGCTCGGGATCCTGTCCGCGCGGATGAGGAAGCGGGTCTAAGCCCGGGAAATGGCCACAACCCCGCACGCGAAGACGCCTGCCGAAGAGTTGCGCCCCCCGCGCCGGGGGTGGCGCAACTTCGCCGTGATCGTCCCCGCCTACAACGAGGTCGAGAACATCCCGGAGCTCGTGGCGGAGCTGCGCGCCACGTTCGAGCGCTTCGAGATGGATGGCGAGGTGGTGCTGGTGGACGACGGCTCGACGGATGGGACCGGCGCGCGCGCCGCGGAGGAAGCCGCCCGCTGGCCGGCGCTCAGGGTCGTGCGCCACCGCCGCAACTTCGGCAAGACCGAGGCGATGGTCACGGGCGCCGAGGCGACCGACGCCGAGAACCTCGTCCTCTTCGACGCCGACCTCCAGCACGCGCCCGACGAGATCCCGCGCTTCCTCCAGAAGCTCGAGGAGGGATGGGACATCGTCACCGGCGTCAAGGTCGGCGCCTACCAGAAGCGGGCCGTCTCCTCGATCTACAACCGCCTCAGCCGACGCCTCTTCGACGTCCCGGTCTCCGACCTGAACTCGATGAAGGCGTTCCGCCGCGAGGTCCTCGACGAGGTGCACCTGCGGCACGACTGGCACCGCTTCTTCGTGGTGCTGGCCTACGCGCGCGGCTTCACCGTCACCGAGATCGACATCACGCTCTACCCGCGACGCCACGGCGAGGCCAAGTTCTCCGGCCGGAAGCGGATCGTCGTCGGGCTGCTGGACCTCGTCTCCGTCGCGTTCTTCCTCTTCTTCTCCCGCAAGCCGCTGATCCTGTTCGGCGTCAGCGGGATCGTGATGGCCGGACTCGGCGTCGTGGTCGGCCTGGTCACGATCGTCCTGCGGATCCTGGAGTGGATGCCGGCGTTCGGCTTCCGCCCGCTCCTCTACCTCGTCATCCTCCTCGAGACGCTCGGGTTCCTGCTCTTCGGCTTCGGCTTTCTGGCGGAGCAGATCGCGCAGCAGCAGGCGGATCTGGATGCCATCGAGCGGGAGCTGCGGCGCCGGAACGTGGCCGGCGAGCGCCCGGGGCCGCGGAAGTAGCGCTTGCGGCGCCAGTCATAAGGTGTGACGAGATAGGAACATCGAGCCATGTACCTCAAGCGATTTCTGGAGAGCGCCCCGAGGCGGATCTCGCGGCGGGGGTGGCCGTGAGCGCGCCCGCGCGGGTGCTGGTCGTCATCGGGACCCGGCCGGAAGGGATCAAGCTCGCGCCGGTCGTCGAGGCGCTCCGGCGCGAGCCGGGCGTGGAGCCCCGCGTCGCGCTGACGGGCCAGCACACGGACCTGCTGGACCAGGTGCTCGACGTCTTCCGGCTCGGCGTCGACTGGGACCTCGGGATCATGCGGGAGGGGCAGGACCTCTACGACGTCGCCGCTGGGTGCCTGAGCGGGCTGCGCGACGTCTACCGGGAGTTCCGGCCCGATCTCGTGCTGGTGCAGGGCGACACCGCGACGGTGTTCTTCGGCGGCCTCGTCGCCTTCTTCGAGCGCACGCGAGTCGGGCACGTGGAGGCAGGGCTCCGGAGCGGCGACAAATGGCGCCCGTACCCGGAGGAGGTCTTCCGGCGGCTGACCGGCGTCGTGACGGACCTGCACTTCGCGCCGACGGCGGAGGCCCGGCGGAACCTGCTCGCGGAGGGGGTCGATCCGGCGCACGTGTTCCTGACCGGCAATACGGTCGTCGACGCGCTGGGGGAGGTTGCGGCGCGGAATCCGGGGGTCGGCGATCCGACGCTGCGGGAGGTGCTGGTGGACCGTCGGCGGCTCGTGCTGGTGACGGCGCACCGGCGCGAGTCCTTCGGCGCGCCGCTGCGAGAGGCGTTCGGCGCGATCCGGGAGCTGGCCGACCGGCACGAAGATCTGGTGGTGCTGTACCCGGTGCACCCGAACCCGAACGTGGTCGGGCCGGCACGGGAGCTCCTGAGCGGGCATCCGCGCATCCACCTGACGGCGCCGCTGGGGTACCTCGACCTCGTGCAGGCGCTGCGGCACTCCACGCTCGTGCTGACGGACTCCGGGGGGATCCAGGAGGAGGCGCCGACGTTCGGCACGCCGGTGCTGGTGCTGCGGGAGGTGACGGAGCGTCCGGAGGGCGTTCGTGCCGGCGTGGCACGCCTGGTGGGGACGGACCGGGAAAAGATCCTGCGCAACGCCGAGGATCTCCTCGGCGACGCGGCGACCCGTGAGCGGATGGCTGCCGCCCGGAACCCCTACGGGGATGGGCGGGCCGCCGAGCGCATCGCCGACATCGTCGCGCACGAGCTGACGGGGCGGCCGCGGCGGACACGCGACTGGGAGCCTCCGGCGTGAAGATCCTGCAGCAGTGCATGTACTTCCCGCCGGAAGTCGGGGGGCTCGAGAGCCACGTGTACTACCTCTGCCGCGACCTGGTCCGGCTCGGGCACGAGGTGACGATGGTGACGTCGCGCTCGAAGCCGGAAGCCCCGGAGCGGGAGGTGATGGAAGGGATCAACGTGGTGCGGACGTGGTTCCCCGGGAAGCACACGCTCGGGTGGTCGCTGCACACGGTGGCCAGCATCCCGATCTACGAGCGGCTGGCGCGCGAGGCGGACGTGCTGCACGCGCAGGACTTCGCGTCCGGCCCGCCGGCCATGCTCGCGAAGCATCGGTTCGGCAAGCCGCTCGTGCTGACGCTGCACACCTCGCACTTCCTGCGTCTGGCGAAGAAGCCGCTCTGGCGCCCGGTGCTGCGCCAGATCATCGCGTCGGCGGACTGGCTGCTCGCGGCGAGCGAGGAGCTGCGCGACGTGGGGCTCTCGCTCTACCCGCACCCGCGCGCCGAGGCGCTGACGAACGGCGTGGACACCGATATGTTCCGGCCGGTCCCGGGGTCCCTGCCGCCGACGCCGCCGGGGACGCGCCGGGTGATCGTGCCGCGGCGCCTGTTCCCGAAGAACGGTGTAGAATACTTCGTCCGCGCGGTGCCGCTGATCCGCGCCGAGGAGGACGTCGAGGCGATCCTGGTCGGCGACGGGCCGGAGCGCCCGCGGCTGGAGGCGCTCGCCCGGGAGCTGGGCGTGGCGGACGCGGTGCACTTTCTCGGCGCACGGCCGAACACCGAGATGCCGGGGCTGATCGGCTCGGCGGAGATCGCGGTGTTCCCGTCGCTCATGGAGGCGACGAGCGTGGCGGCACTGGAGGCGATGAGCTGCGAGCGCCCGGTCGCGGCCTCGCGCGTGGGCGGCCTGCCGGAGATCGTGGACGAGAGCGTGGGGACGCTGTTCGAGCCCGCGAACCCGGAGAGCCTGGCGGAGCGGGTGGTGGCGCTGCTCCGGCGCGGGGACCTGCGCGAGGCCGGCGCGCGCGCGCGGGAGCGGGTGGTCGGCCGCTGGAGCCTGGGCCGGCTCGCGCGCCGGCACGAGGAGATCTACCGGACCCTCTTGAGCGAGAAGCGATAAGTGACAGCGAAGGCGGCACGCTCCGCGGGAGGCCGGCCGACGGCCGGCGCTCCGGCCCGGACGCGAGGTCGGGGGGCGGAGCCCGAGCGCTTCCCCTCCTGGCTGGCGCCGGCGCTCTACGCCCTGGTGACGCTGATCCTGTTCCGCGAGTTCGTCTTCGGCGGCGCGCAGCTCCTCGGCGTCGACACGCAGGCGCTCAGCTACTTCGCGCGGAAGTTCTACACGGACTTCGTGCACTCCACGGGCCGGTTCCCGCTCTGGGACCCGATGCTCTACGGCGGGCTGCCGTTCGTCGAGGGGATGCACGGCGACATCTTCTACCCGCCGTCGATGTCGCTCTTCTTCCTGAACGCCGCCAGCGCGTTCGGCTGGAAGCTGCTGCTGACCGTGTTCATGGCCGGCGTCTTCGCCTACATCTGGCTCAGGGAGCTGGGCGTTCCGCGGGGCGTCGCGTTCTTCGGCGGCCTCGTGTACCTGATGGGGGCGGACCTGGTCAGCCTGGTCTTCCCGGGCGGCGACGGCAAGATGTTCGTCACCGCGCTGGCGCCGCTCGTCTTCTGGCTGGTGGAGCGCGCCTTCCGGCGGCGCCGCATCGCGGACTTCGCGTTCCTCGCCCTCGGCATCGCGCTGACGGTCTTCACCTCCCACATGCAGGCGGCGTACTTCAACGTCTGGGGGATCTCGCTGTACGCGATCTTCCGGGCGGTCCAGGTCGGCCGGGAGGAGGGGGCGGGGCGGGGCGCCCGGCTCTTCGGCCTGTTCGCCCTGGCGGGAGTGCTGGGCGTCGGCGCGGCCGCCGTGCAGTTCTTCCCGCCGCTCGGCTACCTGCGCGAGTACTCGCAGCGCAGCGCGAAGACGAACCAGGCCCGCAGCCCCGCGCTCGCCTACCAGTACTCCACGCAGTACTCGCTGCACCCGGAGGAGATCGCGTCCCTCGTCGTCCCCGATTTCGTGGGCGACAACGCGCCGACCGAGACGCGGGCCGGGGATACCTACTGGGGGCGGAACCTGTTCAAGCTGAACTCGGAGTACGCGGGTTTCCTCCCGCTGCTGCTGGCGCCGCTGGCGTTCCTGCGGCGCCGGCGTGCGGCCGCCTGGTTCTTCGGCGGCCTCGGCACGCTGGCGTTGCTCTACGGCCTCGGCGCCGACACGCCGCTCTTCCACCTGTTCTACCTGATCCCGGGTGTGAAGCTCTTCCGCGCGCCGTCGCTGATCATTTTCCTGTACGCGCTGTCCGTGGTGACGCTGGGCGCGCTCGGACTGCAGCGCTACCTGGAGTGGGCGTCGGGCGACGAGGCCGAGAAGCGGAGCGCGCGGCGCTACCTCTGGATCGCGGCCGCGGTGATGTTCGTGCTCGCGCTGCTCGCGGGGGGCGGCGCGCTGACCGGGGCATGGCGCGCGGTCTTCGGCGGCTACCTGACGCCGGACAAGCTGCAGGCGCTCGCGGCCGACGCGCCGAACATCCAGCTCGGGTTCATGGTCGCCGCGGGGCTCGCGATCGCGACCGCGGGGCTCTGGGAGGCACTCGCGCGCGGCGCGATCGGCCGCACGACGGCGGTCGCGCTCGTGGCGTTCCTCGCGTTCATGGACCTGTACCGGGTCGATCGGCCGTTCATCCGCGGCACGGAGCTCATCAACGCCACTCTGGACGCGCAGCTCCTCTTCACCCCGACGGACGGCGTCCGCTACCTCCAGCAGCGGCGGGCGGCCGGGGAGGTGTTCCGGGCGTACGACGTGAGCGGGATGGTCGGCGTGCGCACGCCCCCGAACATGCTGGCGATCCACGGGATCGAGCAGCTCGCGGGGCACCACGGCAACGAGATCGGCCGCTGGCGGGACCTGATCGGGGGCGACAGCCCGGACTACATGGTCCGCTCCGACTTCCGGCTCCTGGACCTGACGAACACCACGTACCTGCTTTCGCCCGGCCCGGTCCAGCTCCCGGCCGGCTTCGAGGAGGCGTACCGCGGCGCCGACGGCCAGGTGGTGTACCGGCGCACCGGCGCGCTTCCGCGGGCATTCCTGGTCGGGCAGACGCAGGTCGTCCCGGACAGCCTCGCGGTCGCGACGCTCCTTTCGCCGGGCTTCGACTTCCGCCGGACGGCGACGCTTTCGGCGCCGCTCCCGGCGGGGATCCAGCTCCAGCCGGATCCGAGCGGCACCGTGAAGTGGACGGCGCCCGGAGTGAACGAGTACACGCTGCAGGTGACGTCGGACCGCCCGGCGCTCCTCGTGGTGTCGGAGAACTACCACGAAGCGTGGCATGCCCAGCTGGACGGGCGTGCGGCGCCGGTGCTCCGCGTCGACTACACGTTCCGCGGGGTCCCGGTCCCGGCCGGCACGCACAGCGTCCGGCTGTACTACCATTCCGCGGTGCTCCAGGCGACGGCGTACGTCTCCGTGCTGCTGCTCCTGCTGCTGTTCGGCAGCGGCATCGGCGGCGTGCTGCTCGAGCGGCGCAGCGTGGAGGAAGTGTGACGGAGAAGGGGCTCACCGCGTACGACGTGGCCGGTCATTACGACCGGCGCTACTTCCAGGACCTGGCGCAGCGGTACCGCGCACGCAACCGGTTCGCGCGCCAGCGCATCGCCAACGTGTTCTCGCTGCTGCCGGACGTGCGCGGCGCGCGCCTGCTCGACGTGGGCTGCGGGATGGGGACGTTCACCGTGGAGGCCGCGCGCCGGGGCGCCGCGTCCGCGATGGGGGTCGACTTCGCGCCGGAGGCCGTGGCCACCGCGCGCGAGGTGGCGGCGGCGGAGGGGGTGCGCGGGGCCACGTTCGTCGAGGGGGACGCGACGGCGCTGCCGCTGCCGCCGGAGAGCCTGGACGTGGTGCTGGCAGCGGACGTGACGGAACACCTGGACGATGCCACGCTGGCCGCGGTGCTGGCCGAGGCGCGGCGCGTGCTTCGACCCGGCGGGACGCTGGTGCTGTACACGCCGGAGGCGTCCCACATCTTCGAGCGCCTGCGGAACCTCGGCGCCATGCGGCAGGATCCCTCGCACATCGGCATCCGCTCGGCCGGGGAGCTGGCGGGGGTGGTGCGCCGGGCGGGGCTGGACGTCACCCGCACGGCGTGGCTGCCGTCCCACCTCCCGGGGTGGAACCTGCTCGAGCGCGCCTTCGCCCGCTGGGTGCCGCTTCTCCGGCGGCGGATCGGGATCGTGGCGCGGAAGCCGGGGCTGGGCGGATGACGAAGCGGTGGGTCGTGCGCGGGCTGCAACTCGCGCTGCTCGCGGTGGTGGTCTGGGGCGTGTGGGGGCGACTCCGCCCGGAGCTGGGCCGCCTCGATGCGGCGGAGCTCGCCCGCTGGCATCCGAGCGCGCTCCCGCTGCTCGGCTCGCTCGTGGCCGTCGTGGCCGTCTACCTCGTGCACGGCTTCCTCTGGCGCCGGATCGCGGGCGACATCACCGGACGGATGCCGCCGCGCGGGTCCGTGATCCGGGTCTACTTCGTCTCGAGTCTCGGCCGCTACATCCCGGGGAAGGTCTGGCAGGTGGCCGGGCTGGCGATGCTGGCCCAGCGGGACGGGATCTCCGCCGTGGGCGCGACCGCCGCGTCGATCATCGGGCAGCTCGGATTCCTGACGACGGGGTGCCTGTTCCTGGCCGCGACGCTGCCGAACTGGTCCGGGTCCGGGGTGGCGGGAATCGCGGCGGTCGGCGTGCTCGCGGCCGGCGCGCTCGGCCTCGGCTTCCTGACCGCGACGCGCTCGGGCGCGCGGCTCCGGCATGCGCTGGCGGCGCGGGTGCCGGCGCGCGTAGCGCCGGCGATCCATGCGCTGGACCGGGTGCGGCCCGGCGTGGCGGCGCTCTGGGCGCTCGGGTACGCTGCGAGCTGGATCCTGCTCGGCGCGGCGTTCGCGCTCTTCGTCTCCGCGTTCGCGCCCGCGCCGCTCGAGCACGTCCGATACCTCGCCGGCACCGTCGCGGCGTCCTATCTGGCCGGCTACATCGCCATCGTCGCACCGGCGGGGATCGGCGTGCGGGAGGCCGCCATGGTGGCGCTGCTGGCCGGGGTCATCCCCGGCCCGGCCGCGCTGGTCGTGTCCATCGCATCGCGCCTCTGGTTCACGGCGGCCGAGCTGATCCCGCTGGCCGCGCTGCCGTGGCTGCGGCAGCGGAAGGGCAGGGCCGAGGGCCCGGCCACGCTGGAGGTCCTGTGAGCAGTCCCGTCGGCGCCGGCCGGGCGCTGGTCATCGTCCCGACGTACAACGAGCGTGAGAACCTCCCGCGGCTCCTCCCAATGATCCTCGAGCAGGATCCGCGGCTCGACATCCTCGTCATCGACGACAACTCGCCGGACGGGACCGGAGCGGTGGCCGACGAGATCGCCGCCGGTGAGCCGCGGGTGCACGTGCTGCACCGGCGCGGCAAGCTGGGCCTCGGGACCGCCTACATCGAGGGGTTCCGGTGGGGGATCGCCCGGGGCTACGCGTACCTCCAGGAGATGGACGCCGACTTCTCGCACGACCCGGCCCACCTGCCGCAGTTCCTCAGCGCCGCGGAGGAGTACGATGTCGTCCTCGGGTCGCGCTACCTGGACGGGCGCGTCACGGTCATCAACTGGCCGATGGGACGGCTGCTCCTGTCGTACTTCGCGAACGTCTACGCCCGATGGGTGACGGGGCTGCCGGTGGCCGACGCGACCGGAGGCTTCAAGCTCTTCCACCGCGAGGTGCTGGAGCGGATGGACTTCGACCGGGTCGAGTCCGAGGGATACGCCTTCCAGATCGAGATGAGCTTCCGCGCCTGGAAGGCCGGCGCACGGCTCGGGGAGATCCCCATCGTCTTCGTCGACCGCACGCTGGGCGAGTCGAAGATGTCGAAGAAGATCGTGCGGGAGGCCGTCTTCAAGGTATGGAAGCTCCGCGCCCTCGCGCTCCTCGGGAAGGTCTGAGGCAGTGGCCATCCGCGACCTCCTCTGGAGTTGCCCGCTCTGCGGACTCGAGGGAGGCCTGCGCCGCGGCAAGGGCGAAGACGTCTGCGCCGGCTGCGGTGCGCGGTTCCGCCGCGGCCGGGGCTCGGAGATCGTGGTCGAGACCGCCGATGGCCGGACCGAGCGCCGGCCCGCCGCGGAATGGGCGACGTTGCTCCCCGCAGCGCCGCGTGCGGGCGGAGCGGGGGAGTGGCGCCGCGAGCGCGTGCGCGCCCGCTTCGCGACCGGGGAGGCGCCGGTCTACCGGGAGGGCGACCTCCTCGGCGGTGTCGAACGACTCGGCCCGCCGCTCGCCGGCGAACTGGCGCTGACGGCCGACGAGCTAGTCCTGCGCCTCGATTCGGGAGAGACGCGGCGCTGGCCGCTCGATCGCCTGACGGCCGTCCAGATGAGCTCGGGAACCCTCCAGATCAAGGCGCGCGGCGAGGAGCTCACCACCTTCCGGTTCCCGAACGGCTCGGCGCGCCTCTGGGAGGAGAGCGTCGCCGCCGCGCTCCGCGCCCGCTACCGCGCGGCCGGAAGGGGAGACATCGTCGAGTTCCAGCCCCGGATCGTCGCCCGATGATCCTGTACCGGTTCTTCCAACACCTGGTGCGGGCCGGGTGGCCTCTCATCGGTCGCCTGGAGATCCACGGCCTGGAAAACGTTCCCGAGCGCGGGCCCTTCCTCCTCATCGCCAACCACCAGAGCATCCTCGACCCGATCCTCGTTCAGGCCATCGTGCGGCGCCCGCTCTACACCATGGCCAAGAGCACCCAGTTCACGGGCCGCATCATGGGATGGCTCATGCCACGCGTGCTCGCGTTCCCGGTGCGCCGGTACCGCGTGGACCCGCAGTCCGTCCGCGTCGCGCTGCGCCACCTCGCCCGGGGCGACGGCGTCGGGGTCTACATCGAGGGGGAGCGGAGCTGGGACGGCCGGCTCCAGACGCCACGGCTCGGCACCGTCCGCCTGGTGCTGAAGGCCGGCGTGCCGGTGATCCCCTGCGGCGTGAGCGGCACCTACCACGTCTGGCCCCGCTGGCACCGCGGCCTCCGCCGCGCACCGGTGTGCGTATCCTTCGGAGCGCCCATCCACTTTCCCACGCTCGACCACCGGGCGGACCGGGAAAAGGCTCTCCCGGAAACGGCAGCCGCGCTGATGGCGGCCATCCGCGGCCAGCTCGAGTTCGCCGACCGGCGGGTGGATTCGCACGCCGTCCGCCGGTAACACTGCTCCAACCGGCCACTCCGAACGGCCCCACAGAAGGCGTCCTGCGCCCCGAACGCGCAATCGGACGGGGGTGAGGCACCCCGGAGGCCTCGCGAGCCTTCACGGGGCATTCCCGCGCGTTTCTCGCGAGCGCCCGGGTCCGGCGTCCGGATCCGCGGGCCCTGCCGTGACTGGCGGCCGCGCAGGCTCGCCCGCCCGCCGGCGCACCCTCCTGCCGTATCTCGTTGTGCTCCTGCAGCTTGGCACGCTGTCCACATCTGCACTTCCGATTCATATAGCGCACTGTGGGGCATGTACTTAGGTTTCGTATAGTATCGACTATACCTTTGCGAAGTTGTGCGAGGCCGGGGTCGGGGCGAGAGTTCGCGCGGCCGAGGCAAGACGAGGAGAGGCGATGACGAAGCGAAGCTACGGGCAGTTCTGCGGGGTGGCGCGGGCGCTGGACAGCGTCGGGGAACGCTGGACGCTGCTGCTCGTGCGCGAGGTGCTGAGCGGGCCGAGGCGGTTCAAGGAGCTGCTGGACGCGCTCCCGGGAATCGGCCCGAACCTGCTGTCGGCGCGCCTGAAGGGGATGACCGAGGAGGGCGTGCTGAAGCGCGTGGCGTTGCCGGGCGCCGGGGGAGTCGGCTACGAGCTGACCGAGGTGGGGCGCGAGCTCGAGCCGGCGGTCCTGGCGCTGGCGCGGTGGGGGGCGCGGCGGCTCCGGGCCGCGCCGGAGGAGGCAGCCGGCGAGGTGCGGCCGGATTGGGCGATCCTGTTGCTGCGGGCGCGCTTCCAGCCGGAGCGGGCCGAGGGGGTCTCGGAGGTCTACCAGGTGGAGGCCGGCGACAGCGCCTACCACCTGTACGTGCGCGAGGGCCGGCTCGAGGTCGCGCCCGGCAAGGCGCCGGTCGCCGCGGTCGTCCTGGCGACGGACCCGGGTACGCTGGCGGAGCTGGCCGCGGGGCGGCGCGGGCTGGAGGCGGCGGCGAGCGCGGGCGCGCTCGAGGTGCGCGGGTCACCGTTCGCGGCGGCGCGCTTCGCGCGGGTGTTCGGGCTGGAAGGGGCGGGGTGAGGGCGGCCGCGGCGTGGACATCGGCAGCAGTTGTCCACAGCCGGGGCGGGCGGAGGTTTACATAATGTGTATTATGCGAAATGGTCCGGAGCTTGCCCTCTGAGCCCGCGCCGCCGCCCAGGCGGCGGACGGGCACGCCGGGCCCCTACCGTGAAGCGGCGCGGGGCTCGGGCCGGGGGGTGGGCCTCCGACCGGGATGGGCGGCCTCGCGCCGACGCGAGGCGTGAGCGACCGGGTGGACGGAGGCGCGAGAGCTGCTCCTGACGACGGGACCGCGGCGCGACGCGGGCGGGAGCGGCGACGGGTTGTGATGATGCAACGGACCTTGCGGGACGGAGGCGTGCCCGGGGGCCCGCGGCGGCGACCGGACCGGGTACGGAACCTGGCCGGATGAGGCGTAGGTGCCTCCGCCGCTTCGGTCCCCGCGCGGATGCCGTGCGGATGCGGCAAGGTGTGGCCGGTGAGCCATGGCAGGACCGCGACACAGCCCCCGACGTCGGGGGCTGTCTTGCATCGGGGGGCCCGGACCCGCTCTTGCAGCCGCTGGCGGCGGAGCGGCGGTGGCCGGCGCGGGGGCCGGCCGTGGCGGGACGGCAGCGGCGGGACGCGCGCGCAGCGAGGCGTGGAGGCGCGATGACGGATCGGCGGACGGGCCGAGGGCGTCCGAGCGCGGAGGCGGCGGAGGCCGGACGGGATGCCGCGGTGGCGATGGCCGGGGTCGAGCTCACGCACCCCGGGCGGGTGCTCTACGCCGACCAGGGCCTGACCAAGCTGGACCTGGCGCGCCACTACGTCTCGGTCTCCGACCTGATGATGCCGCTGCTCTCGCGGCGGCCGCTCACGCTCGTGCGCTGCCCGCAGGGTCGCCAGGCGGCGTGCTTCTACCAGAAGCACACGGACGACGCATTCCCGAAGACGGTCCGGCGGGTGCGCATTCAGGAGAAGGCCGGCCGGGTGAAGGAGTACGCGTACGTGACCTCGCTGGCGGGCGTCCTGGCGCTGGTGAACATCGGGACGCTCGAGCTGCACACCTGGGGGGCGCACGTGGACCGCGTCGAACGCCCGGACCGCCTCGTGTTCGATCTGGATCCCGATCCCGACGTGTCGTGGGGCGCCGTGTGCGAGACGGCGCTGCACGTGCGGGACCGGCTCGCGCAGCTCGGCCTCCGCAGCTTCGCGAAGACGACCGGAGGAAAGGGGCTGCACGTCGTCGTCCCCCTGCTCCGGCGCGCGGACTGGGAGCAGACCGCTGCGTTCGCGCGGGCGTTCGCGAAGTCGATCGAGGCGGACGCGCCGGACCGGTATACGACGGACGTCGCGAAGGCGAAGCGAAAGGACCGGATCCTCATCGACTACCTGCGCAACACCCGTGGCGCGACGGCAGTCGAGGCCTACTCGACGCGCGCCCGGCGTGGGGCGCCGGTGGCGACCCCGGTGCGCTGGGAGGAGGTCGGGCCGTCCCTCAGGCCGGACCGATACAACGTGGGGAACTTCGGGGAGCGGCTGCGGGCGCTGGCCGGGGCGGATCCGTGGGCGGGGTATCGCGAGGCGAGGCAGCCGCTCTCCGCGGCGGTGCTGCGGTCGCTGAACATCTCGTAGGCGCTCGGGCGGGCACTTCCCTGCCGGCGTGGTCGTGTGCGCGCCACCACATTTGTTTCCACCGGCACGCCCGGAGCGACGCGGTCGGCGTCACGGAAATGGCTCGCGGATGCGCAGCGGGGCGGCGC
>DASTKT010000218.1:0-16046 GCA_035715725.1 Longimicrobiales bacterium
GCGTCGGTGAAGCGGGCCTCCGCCACCTTGAGCACGTCCTTCGGCTGCATGAGCGGGCCGCCGTCCAGCGCCATCTCGCAGAAGCCCTCGCCCAGCGCCACGAGCGCGAAGCCGCCGAACGCGCGCACCGTCGCCTTCAGCAGCGGCTTGTTCGTGACCTGCGCGTCCGGGAAGCCGTCCAGCCGCTTGTAGACGTCCTCCGACTGGTAGCGGGCGGTCTGCAGCGTCGTGTAGATGCCGTAGGGATCGCGGCAGGTCACGGTGGCGTAGTTCGGGTCGTCGGCGGTCACGCGCCGGGTCCCGAAGTTCCGCTGGTTGAGGTTCCCCGAGGACTGGATGAGCTGGTCGGAGATGAGCGCGGAGGCGGCGACGTAGTTGTTCCACGAGCACTCGAGGTCCGCGATCACGCCGCGCGTCAGCGTGAGCGCGAGCTCCGGGTTGTCGAGCGCCTCCTCCGGCACCTTCCCGGGGACGTGCACGTCCAGCACCTTGTTCAGGTCGCAGGCAGGCAGGACCCCGGCGCCGAGGAGCGCCAGGATCACCGCGAGCCGCGCCGCGGCCCGGCGGGCCGTCCTGCTCACGTTCCGCATGGTGGAGAATCCTCCTCGCGCGGCGGCGCATCCCGCCGGCGTACGGGTCGTCGGCCGGGCGCTCACAGCGTCACCCTCAGCGTGGTGAGGAAGCGGCGGAGCTGCGGCCACCCCTCCTGGAAGTAGGCGGTCAGGCCGCCGGGGTCGGCGCCGCCGCCGGCCACGCTGCGCCGCTCCGGGTCGACCTGGCGCACGCCGAAGTCGGACTCCTGCTCGACCCACGGCGTCCACAGGTTCTGCCCGGAGACGGTGATGGAGGCGCGGGAGACGCCGTAGCGCCGGGTCAGGCCCTGCGGCACCGTGTACGTCGCGGCCACCTCGCGCAGCTTCGCGAAGCCGCCCTTGATGATCCCGGGCTGGCGGCGCGCGTCGAGGATGTCGTAGGCCAGGAGGATCGGGTCCGTCGCCTCGAGGATCGCCTTCTGGTTGCGGAACGACATGAGCGAAGCGCGGATGTCGCCGCTCAGGATGGTGTTGCCGCCCAGGAAGTCGAGCTGGCTGTAGACCTGGAGGTTCTTGAAGAGCGTCAGTGTGCCGGTGACGCCGCCCTCCCACGTCGGGAGCGGGCTCCCCCAGTAGACGGCCGGCGCCTGCGCGCACGGCACGGGCGGGCCGCCGCCGCGGGAGAAGTTCGTGCCGGGCACCTTCTCGCCGCTCTCGCACATCATGTTCACGGCCTTCGGCACCGGCCCCGTTCGGTCGATGTCGGCCGAGACGACGCGCGTGTGGAAGATGCTGCCGAGCGGGAAGCCGGGGACGTGGTACTGCCCGAACGAGTTCAGCACGAGCGAGGAGAAGCCGCCCAGGTCCACGACCTCGTTCGTGTTGCGCGAGTACTTCACGCCGAGGCGCAGCCCGACGTTCGGCATGCGCACGACCTCCGCGTTCACGCCGACCTCGACGCCCCGGTTGTCGACCTCGCCGATGTTGCGGTACTGGAAGCCCGGGAAGCCGAGCGACGGCAGCGCCGGCACCTGCACCAGCGCGTCCTTCGTCTTCTTGTTGTAGGCGGTGAACTCGACGCCGAGCCGGTCGTCCAGCACGCTCGCGTCGAAGCCCAGCTCCAGCTCCTCGCCCACCTCCGGCTTCAGGTCCGCGTTCCCCAGGTTCGACGGCGTCAGCGTCGGCACGCCGCTCTCCCCCGCCGCCGGGTCGTACGTGCGCAGCGCCGCGAACGCGTCCGGCTGCTGCCCCGCCTTCCCCCACGCCGCCCGCAGCTTCAGCGAGTTCACCGGCAGGCGTGAGAAGAACGGCTCCTCGCTCAGCACCCAGGACGCGCTCAGCTTCGGGTAGACGACGAAGTCGAAGTTCTTGCCGAACGCGCTGTTGTCGTCACCCCGCACCGCGCCGGTCAGGAAGATCCGGTTCTTCCACGACGCCTGCTCCTGCACGAACGCGCCGACCGTCTTGTTCTCGACGAAGTCCTCGTTCGCCGTCTTCAGCGCGCCCGACGCGATCGTCTCCAGCTCGCTGACGGGGAAGACGTCGCCGCGGGCGTAGACCGACTCCCGCTGCCGGCGGTAGTACTGCAGCCCCACCGCCGTCTCCAGCCCGAGGTCACGGTACGGCGCGAGCGACGCCGTCGCCGCGTAGTCCGCGCTCGTGTACGTCGTGCCGGTGTTCTCGACCTCCTTCCGGCCGTTCGGGTTGCCGCTGCCGACGGCCGTCGTCCGCTTGTACAGCTCCGAGAGCTGCTGCTGCGAGTAGTCGGCGCCCACCGTCAGGCGGTGCTGGAACCACGAGAACGGCTTGTGCCGCAGCGTCGCGTTGTAGACGCCGCGGTTCAGGTCCTCATAGCCCTGGATGTCGTCGTTGAAGCGCTCCGGCGGCGAGGTCAGGTAGCCGCGGAACGGGCCGTCCACGCCGTTCGGCCGCTTCAGCCCCGGCTCGCACCCGGGCGACGGGCACGACCAGAGGATCGACACGGTGATCGGCTGCTGCGCGCTCGCCGTGCGGTACCGGCTCGTCACGTACGACAGCCCCACGTCCAGCGACACCTTGTCGCTCGGCGTGTAGCTCAGGTTCGCGCGCCCGTTCAGCCGGTTCTTCCAGTTGTACGTGACCGCGCCCTCGTCGCGGTCGAAGCCGCCCGAGACGTAGTAGCTGAGCTGCTCCGTCGCGCCGCTGATCGAGCCCTCGTACGTCTGCGGATGCCCCGTGCGGAACCATGGACCGTAGGAGATCGTGTCCCCCGGATACTCGCCGGTCACCCGGTCGCTCCGCAGCACGTTGAACTCGACGATCTGCCCCTGCGAGTTCTTGTAGTAGACCGGCGGGAACAGCTTCTCCGGGTTCGGCAGGTACGCCGCTCCCTGCTTCATCGAGAACTGCACCGTCGGCGCGCCGCGGCGGCCCTTCTTCGTGATCACGTTGATCACGCCGTTCGACGCCTCCGTGCCGTACAGCGTCGCCGCGGCCGGGCCCTTGATGATCTCGATGCTCTCGATGTCGTCCGGGTTCAGGTCGTTGATCCGCGACGGCGCGTACCGGCTGTCCACCCCCACGCCGACCACGACGCCCTGGTCCGCCGCCGCATTGTTCACCCGCACGCCGTCGATGTAGACCAGCGGCTCCGACCCCAGCGACATGCTGCTCGCGCCCCGCACCCGCGTGTTCCCGCCCGCGCCGATGTCGCCGCCGCCGGACATGACGCGGACCCCCGGAACCGTGCTCACCAGCGCCTGCACGTTCGGCGGCGGCGCCAGCTCCGTCAGCTCCGACGCCCTCACCTTCCCCACCGCGTTCCCCAGCGCCCGCTTCACCTGCTGGTTCGGCGTCCCCGTCACCACGATCTCGTCCATCGAGACCGCCGTCTGCTGCAGCTCCAGCACCAGGTCCGTCCGCCCCGGCACGACCGGCCGCGTCAGCTCCCGGTAGCCGATCATCACCACCCGCAGCGTGGCCTGCGTCCCGGCCACGTTCGGGATCAGGAAGCGGCCGCGGTTGTCCGTCAGCGTACCCTGCGTCGTCCCCTGCACCACCACCTGCGCCCCGATCAGCGGCCGGCTCGTGCCGGCATCCACCACCACCCCGCCCACCGGCTGCTGCGCCGCGGCCGGGACCGCCGCCAGCATCACGGCGAGCCCCGACGACCACACCCACGGAGCGGGCCGTCCGCGCGCTCGGTGCGCGCGAGCCACCCTGGAGAGTAACGCGACGACCGACATGGACACCTCCGCCTGCCGAAAAGGAATCGAACCGGCGACCCGTGCGATGGGCCGCCGCGGGGAGCTCGTTGGACCGGCGTCGGCTATGGGTGGGACGGATGTGGCTGTGGACCGCGGCGCATCGAATCGAGTTCGGCGTCGGCCCGGAGGAGTACGGTGTCAGAATACCAGATTGGATACCAGGCTAATCGCTCGGATGGGAGGGCGCAAGAACGTGGCGGGAGGGAAGTGCGGCGGCGTCACGAGGCGAGGACGGGAACGGACAACTGCTTTTTCACCGCAGAGGCGCAGAGGGCGCAGAAAACGGCAACGGAAAGCCGGGCGGCGAAGCTTCGTCGGCGTTTGAACGGATTGTCATTCACAGGGAGCAGGGGAGCTGGGGAGACCCGCTGGGGGCGGCGCGGGGGTCGTCATAGCGGAAGCATCCATTTGGGGGTTGGACCGGTGGAACGGGGGTCACCGGTGCAACCCCGATTCGTTTTCTGGCGTCGGCGCTGGAGGCGGCGTAGTCCGGTTCCAACTTCAAAATGGATGCATGCGTTCGCCGCGGATGCTGCGCCCCGCCGACTCCCGCCGTATTCTGCGCCCTCTGCGCCTCTGCGGTGAAAACGTCGTTCCCGTCCTCGCCGACGCGCAGGATCGGCGCGTCTACCCGACCTGCGGCTGGGGCGCGACGAGCACGTTCGATGCGGCCGCGAAGAACGAGCGCGTCTCGCCATTCGTCAGCCGGAGCTCGAGCAGCCGGCTGCCGTCGCCGGTCTTGCCGAGGACGCGGATGACCGTGGCGGCGCCGCCCGTGCAGAACACGGTCTCGCCGACGACGGGCGTGCGGTCGGCGCCGGAAAGCCAGCCGGGGTGCGACTCCGGGTCGACGCGCAGATCGTCGTGGGACAGGCGGTTGACGTTCGTGACGTACGCCATTGGGCGCTCCTGGTGACGTCGAGACGGCGACGGCGGCTCGAAGTGGACGGAACGCGGCGCGAGGTGCGCCGGGGGACGGCGGGCCGGGGCGGGCGTCGATGTCGTCGTCGAGCGACGTCGCCGCAGCGCGAGCGTGCTTCGGATCGCGCCGCGGGTGGAGCGTGAAAGCGGACGACCTCGTCCAAGCATTTGAAATGTAACTATTTGCGTCAATTTAGTCCACCCTGGCGTCGGACGGCGTTGCGGCAGTTGGGCTCCCGCGCGTCGGCGGGCGCGCGGGAGAGGGGCGAAGCGGAGCATCGTGGAGGGGGCGGTGTATTGCGGCGGATGTCCACGGAGCGAGAAAATAGGGAGCCCGCTCGCGAGACACGTGAGGCGGAGCCAGGGTTGGCCGGAGGAGACATGCAACTGGACCGTCTGACGGTGCTGGTGGTGGACGACGAGCCCGCGGTGCGGGAGGTGCTGGCGCTGCGCATGGAGGCGTGGGGTCCGCAGGTGGTGGTGGCGGGGGACGTGGAGGAGGCGGAGCGGCTGATTGCGCTACGGCATCCGGACCTCGTGATCTCGGACGTGGTGCTGCCGGACGCATCGGGGCTGGAGCTGCTGGGTCGGCTGCAGCGGGAGGACCGGACGCGGCCGGTGATCCTGATGACGGCGCATGGCAGCGTGGACGTGGCGGTGGAGGCGATGAAGCAGGGGGCGCGGGACTTCCTGCTGAAGCCGCTGGACTACGCGAAGCTGCAGGCGCTGGTGCTGTCGGCGGCGGCGGAGCTGGAGCGGCGCGGGGAGACGCAGGCGCTGGAGACGCGGCTGGCGCGGGGTGCGGGGCTGGGGCATCTGGTGGGGCAGAGCCGGGCGATGCGGGACCTGTACCGGACGATCGAGCTGCTGGCGCAGAGCGATGCGTCGGCGATCCTGACGGGGGAGAGCGGGACGGGGAAGGAGATCGTCGCGCGGACGATCCACGACCTGAGCCGGCGGAGCGGGAAGCCGTTCCTGGCGATCAACGCGGCGGCGATCCCGGAGGGGCTGATCGAGAGCGAGCTGTTCGGGCACGAGCAGGGGGCGTTCACGGGGGCGATCCACTCGCGCCCGGGCGTCTTCGAGCTGTCGAACAGTGGCACGCTGCTGCTGGACGAGATCGGGGAGATGCCGCTCTCGCTCCAGCCGAAGCTGCTGCGGATCCTGGAGGACGGGCGGGTGCGGCGGCTGGGCGGGAAGAAGGAGACGGAGCTGGACGTGCGGGTGCTATCGGCGACGAACCGGGCGCCGGCGAAGGCGATCCGGGAGGGGCGGCTGCGGGAGGACCTGTTCTACCGGCTGAGCGTGTTCGAGCTGCAGCTCGTGCCGCTGCGGGAGCGGATGGAGGACCTGCCGCTGCTGGTGCAGCACTTCGTGAAGGAGTTCGACCAGAAGCACGGCACGGGGGTGGAGGGGGTGTCGGAGGAGGCGCAGGGGCGGCTCGAGGGGTATCCGTGGCCGGGGAACGTGCGCGAGCTGCGGAACGTGATCGAGCGGGCGGTGATCGTGGCGCGGGAGGGGTGGATCGAGCCGGCGCACCTGCCGCCGTACCTGCGGGCGAACGCGCCGGGGAGCGAGCCGACGCTGGTGCTGCCGCTGGGGATCACGGCGGCGGAGGCGGAGCGGCGGCTGATCCTGAAGACGCTCGAGCTGGTGGGGAACAACAAGACCGAGGCGGCGCGCCGGCTCGGGATGGACGTGAAGACACTGCGCAGCCGGCTGAGGGCGTACTCCCCCGACGAGCCCGAGGAATGAGGGTCGCGGTCAAGCTGTCCATCGCCTTCGGGCTGCTGGTGCTGCTGCTGGTGGCGGTGATCGCGTACGAGGTCCAGATGACGCGGCGGGCGGTGTCGACCTCGTACGAGCTGTCCGGGACCTCGGCGCGACTCGAGCTGGCCGCGGCGCAGCAGCTCGACCAGCTCGACCGGCTCGAGGAGACGGCCAGCAAGTTCCTGGTGACGCGGGACCCACGCTACAAGGAGGCGTTCGCGCAGACGGCCGCCGAGTTCGGCGAGCTGGTGCGGGCCACGCCACGGCGCCGGCTCACCGACCGCGAGGCGCTCGAGCTGGCGCGGCTGCGGCTGCTCTGGTCGGAGTTCCCGGACCACGCCGCGCGCTTCGAGGACGCCGTCGCGCGCGAGGACCGGCAGCGCGCGGCCGACGAGCAGTCCGGCGTGCTCCAGGCGGTGACGGCGCTGCGCCTCCAGTCGCGCAAGCTCGGCGACGCATCGCGCGAGGCGGTCCGGATCCGGCTCGAGCGCTCCGCGCACGCGGCGAGCGAGGCGGAGCGCGTCTCCTTCGGCATGGCCGTCGCCGCCGTCGTGCTCAGCGTCGTCGTGGCCGCGTGGATCATCCGCTCCATCCTGCGCGCGCTCCGGCGGCTGCAGCAGGCGACGCACCGCGCCGCCGAGGGCGACTTCGGCTTCCGCCTGGAGGACCGGCGCGGCGACGAGTTCGGCCGGCTGGCGCGGGACTTCAACGGCATGATGGAGAAGCTGGGTGAGCTGGACCGCATGAAGCGCGACTTCCTCTCCAAGGTGTCCCACGACCTGAAGACGCCGCTCGCGTCGATGCAGGAGACCAGCCGCATCATGCTGGACGGCGTCCCCGGCGAGCTGACGCCCAAGCAGCGCCGGCTCCTCGAGCTCAATCTCCAGTCCGGCAACCGGCTCTCCGGCATGATCGCCAAGATCCTCGACCTCTCCGCGATGGAGGCCGGCGCCGTCGAGCACGAGATGGTGCGCCAGGACCTGCTCGGCCTCGTCCGCCACGCCGCCGAGGCGGCCGCCCCGGCGCTGGCCGAGTCCCAGCTCGAGATCCTCACCGAGCTGCCCGATGCGCCCGTCATGGTCGAATGCGACGCCGAGCGCATCCTCCGCGTCCTCGACAACCTCATCGAGAACGCGATCAAGTTCTCCCCCGAGGGCGGCGTCATCCGCGTCGAGGTCGACCTCATCGGCAACCGCCCCGACGGCTTCCCGCCCGAGCGGTGGAAGGACGCGGCGCCCCGCGGACTCGGCGGCGCCCGCGTCGCCCTCGTCTCGGTCTCCGACGCCGGACCCGGCGTCCCGCCCGCCGACCGCGAGCGCATCTTCGAGCGCTTCTACCAGTCGCCCGGGACGCGCAAGGCCCGGAACCGCGGCGTCGGCCTCGGCCTCGCCATCTGCCGCGAGATCCTCGATGCGCACCGCGGCGCGATCTGGGTGCGCGAGGCGTACGGCGGCGGCAGCTGCTTCCAGTTCGCGCTCCCCGATGCCAGCCTCGAGGTCCCCGAGGCCCGACCCTCCATCGCCGAGGCCTCACGATGACGACCCGCGCCGCCGCCGCCGCGGTCCTCCTCGCCCTGACCGCCATCGTCGCCTGCGCGAGCAGCGTCTTCCAGCGCGCCGCCTCCGCCGGCCGCACCGACGAGATGATCCGCGCCTTCGAGGCAGACCCCTCCCTCTGGAAGGACGACGACGCGCTGTTCCAGGTCGGGCTCGCCTACGCGCTCCCCGGCAGCCCCCGCTACGACCCCACCGCCGCCCGCGGCTACTTCGAGCGGCTGACCCGGCTGCACCCCGCCTCCGACCGCTCGACCGAGGCCCGCCGCCTCGACATCCTCCTCGCCGAGATCCAGCGCCTCGGCGGCGCCGCCGACCAGCGCCAGGACTCGCTCCAGCGCCTCTCCGCCCACGTCGACTCCCTCGACGGCCGCATCGGCGAACAGCGCCAGCTCGTCTCCCAGCTCCAGGGCGAGATCCGCCGCCGCGACGCCCAGATCAAGGCGCTCCAGGACGAGCTCGAGCGCCTCAAGGCCATCGACCTCCGGCTGCACCGGCCCCGGTAGCGGCGTCGCGCCGGGCTCACCTTCGCGGGCGGCCGCACCTTCGGACCGGCGGTTTCACCACACAGCCACACAGCGCACAGAGGAAACACGGACGGCACCGGCGCCACGCCGGCCACCGGCGTACGCCGGACATGACATGAAGAAATGATGCTTCACCCCGGCGAGCCCCCGCCGCCCGCCTCCCGCCGTTCTCCGCGTCCTCTGCGCCTCTGCGGTGAACACTCCCGTTCCCATCCCGCCCACGAAGCCAGACGAGTGCAGCATCCCGCCCCGTAACACGAGATCGGACTCGGGCTCGAAACCGGCGCCGCGGAGGCGCTACGACCCTCGTTTTCCTCCCCAGCAGCCGGGGACCGGGGAAATTTTCCCTGTTTCGATTCCCGACGCGCGAAAAGCAAGCAATGGCGCGAAAAATCGCGTGCCGGAGCGGGGGGTTGGCCCCAATCTTCCCCGGCCTCGCCGGCCCCGGTTCGGCGCGCCCGCGGCGCGCGCTCGGCGCCGAAGACTTGTAAGTAGCCCTTTAACAATGACTTACAATTCATGGCCAACCTCGTGCCGAACGGGCACAGTCCTCGCCTAAGGGAGAGGCCGAGACCCGGCTCACGCCCGGGAACGTGAAGAAGCCGATCCTCTCTGAATTCGGAGGCACGCGATGGGAACGACGGTGAAGACGACGGCTACGCTCCTGGTCGGCGTTCTCGCACTCGGCGGGTGCGCCACGAAGGGCTTCGTGCGTAAGGGGCTGGACGCGCAGACGGCGGCGCTGCAGTCGGAGCGGTCGGAGCGGATGGCGGCCGACGAGAAGCTGGCGTCGGACCTGACGTCGCTGCGGAACGACCTGAACACGATGCGCACGGAGTTCGGGGCGAAGATCGCGGCGGTGGAGGAGGGGCTGCAGTTCGCGCTGCCGGTGCACTTCGCGTTCGACGATTCGAACGTGCGGCCGGAGGACACGGCGGCGCTGGACCGGTTCGCGGACATCGTGTCGAAGCACTACGCCGGCGCGACGGTGACGGTGGAGGGCTTCGCGGATCCGGCGGGCTCGGCGGCGTACAACAAGCGGCTGTCGAACAGCCGGGCGGACGCGGTGCGTGCGTACCTGACGCAGAAGGGGATCCAGGCGCAGCTGAAGACGGTCGGGTACGGTGAGACGCGGCAGGTGGTCGAGGGCGCGAAGAAGGACGATCAGGGCGCGGAGCTGAACCGCCGCGTCGTGTTCGTGATCGAGAGCCCGTCGGCCGCGCAGGGCGTGGCGGCGCTGGATTCGGGCGCGCAGCCGATGAAGTAAGAGCCCCGCCGGCGCGGGGTGTGAGCCGTGGCGGGCCCGGACGGGGAGTTCGGGCCCGCTCCCGCTCCGCGGAGCGGCTCGCGAGGCGCCGGAAGCCGGACCAAGCGCTCCCGAAAACGAGAGAGTCACACGCATGGATGACGCGGCCGGCGCGATCCTCATCGTCGACGACCATTCGGAGTCACGCGTGGTGCTGCGGGCGTACCTGGAGCATCACGGTCGGCGCGTGTACGAGGCGCCGGACGGCGAGGCGTGCCTGGCGGTGGCTCGGTCGGAGCGGCCGGACCTGATCGTGCTCGACCTGCTGCTGCCGGTGCTGGATGGCTGGCGGACGGCGGAGGCGCTGCGGCGGGATCCGACGACGGAGGCGATCCCGATCCTGGCGCTGACGGCGACGTCGCGACCGGAGCAGCACGAGCGGGCGTTGAAGGCCGGCTGCGATGTGGTGGTGATGAAGCCGGTGCGCCCGGCGGTCTTGCTGTCGGAGATCGAGGCGTTGCTGGCCCGGACGTCGTAGGACGGATCTCGCGGGATCTGCCGGCCGCGGGGTAGCGTCCGCGGCTAGAATCTTCGGAACACATCCCGCCATGCTCTCCCCCGCGCGAAAACCCTTCCGTTGTGCAACCATGGATCCCGCGGGATTCCGGGCCGGCTGGTGAGGCGGCCCGGTTGTGTTTATCGGGCCCTGCTCCACGTCCCCGGGCGGCCGAAGCTTCATCTATCTCACACGGAGCCATGGAGTGAACGGACGAGCCACGGAGCCGGGCACCCGAAGCCGGCCGGGGAACGCTCGCCACACCCATTCACGTCTGCACCCCGCGCCCACTCGGACACCCGGAACACCCCCAAAAAAGAAGAAGGTGCGCCCCCCGGGCGCCCGCCACCGCCCGCGAGCTCCCCCTCTGCGGCTCCGTGTCTCCGTGTGACACTCTTCCGTTCAGGGACGCAGCGAACGCCCACGAACGCAGCCGAACGCCCGCTCCGCATCCGCGTCGTCGCGTGAGTCCCCGAGATCGGCGTCCCCCGCGCCCGCCCTGCCTCCCGCCGCCCCGCCCCGCTACCTTTCGCGCATGACTCAGATCGCACTTTCCGGCGTCGCCGTCGAGTTCGGCGCGACGACGCTGCTTCGGGACGTCTCGTTCACCGTCGGCAAGGGTGAGCGTTGGGGGATCGTCGGCCGGAACGGGACGGGGAAGACGACGCTGTTGCAGGTGATCACCGGCGCGCTCCCGCCGACGCGGGGCGTGGCGACGCGCGCGCCCGGCCTCCGCTTCACGCTGCTGGACCAGCACCGGGAGTTCCCCGGCTCCGCGACGGTGTGGGAGGCGGCGGCGAGCCCGTTCGCGGCGCTGCAGGCGCTGGAGGCGTCGCTGCACGAGCAGGCGGCGCGGCTCGGGGAGATGGGGGAGTCGGCGTCGCCGGAAGCGCTGGAGCGCTACGACCGGGACCTGGAGCGCTTCGGGCGGGAGGGCGGCTACACGTTCGCGGCGCGGGTGGACGCGGTGCTGCACGGGCTCGGCTTCGACCCGGCGGCGGCGCGCGCGCAGCCAATCGCTCAACTCAGCGGCGGGGAGCTGGGGCGGATCGGGCTGGCGCGGCAGCTCGTGGCGCCGGCGGACGTGCTCCTGCTCGACGAGCCGACGAACCACCTGGACCTCGAGACGACGCGCTGGCTGGAGGAGTACCTGCGCGGGCTGGACGCGACGGTGCTGCTGATCAGCCACGACCGCGCGTTCCTGGCGGCGGTGGTGGACCATGTGCTGCACCTGGAGGCGGGCACGGCGGTGCCGTACGCGGGCGGGTACGCGGACTTCGTGCGGCAGCGCGCGGAGCGGCGGCTCGCGCAGGAGCGGGCGTACGACAACCAGCGGCGCGTGATCGCGGCGGAGGAGGACTACATCCGGCGCAACATCGCCGGGCAGAACAGCCGGCAGGCGAAGGGGCGGCGGACGCGGCTGGCGCGGCTGCCGCGGCTGAGCCCGCCGCCCACGGAGGACGGCGCCAGCATGGCGCTGCGGCTGGAGCCGGCGGCGCGCGGCGGCGACCAGGTGCTGGTCGCGGAGAACGCGCGCGTCGCCGTCGGCTCGCGCATGCTGATCGAGGGCTTCAGCGCGCGCATCGAGCGGGGCGAGGTGATCGGGCTGGTCGGGCCGAACGGCGCGGGGAAGTCCACGCTGCTGAAGGCGATCGCCGGGCTGCGGCCGGTGGACGGCGGCGAGGTCCGCGTCGGCTCCTCCGTCGACGTCGCCTACTACCGGCAGGACCTGGCGCAGGTGCCGCTGGACGTCTCGCTCTTCAAGGTGATCAACGACCTGCGGCCGCTCTGGGACCGCGGCAAGGTGCAGGGGCACCTCGGCCGGTTCGGCTTCTCCGGCGACGAGGCGCGGCGCCGCGCGGACACGCTCTCCGGCGGCGAGAGAGCGCGCGTCGCGCTGGCCATGCTGATGCTCGCGCGCGCCAACTTCCTGCTGCTCGACGAGCCGACGAACCACCTGGACGTGGAGTCGATCGAGGCGCTGGAGGATGCGCTCGAGGGGTTCGACGGCACGGTGCTGCTCGTCAGCCACGACCGGGCGCTGCTGCGGGCCGTGGTGACGCGCGTCTGGTCGCTCGAGGACGGGCGGATCACGGACTACCCGGGCACGTTCGCGGAGTGGGAGGAGGAGCGCGCCGCGCGCGAGGAGGAGGCGGCGCGCGCGGCCTCGGCGGCGCGCCAGGAGGCGCGCGAGCGCGAGCGGCGCGACCGCGAGCGGCAGCAGGCCCGCGAGCGAGCGCGCGGCTCCACCCGTGGCGCGCCGCGCGCGCTCCGGCAGGCGGTGCTGGACGCGGAGGCGGAGGTGTCCGGCCTGGAGGCGCGCATCGTGGACCTGCGCGGCCAGCTCGAGGACCCGGCACTGTACACGAGCGGCGACGGCGCGCGCCGGGCCGGCGCGCTCAAGGAGGAGCTGGCGGCGGTCGAGGCCTCGCTCAACGCGGCGCTGGAGCGCTGGGCGGAGGCCGGCGAGGCGTTCGAGGCGGCGGGGGGCTGACCTCGGGCCGATCACCCCGGAGCGTGGAGGTCGGACGATGCGGAGCGCGGCGCGAGCGAGCGGGTCGGACGCGGACCTCCCGGACCGGTGGCGGCCGCTGCGGCGCGCCGCGCGGCGCGGCGGCGGCTTCACGGCGGCGGTCGTGCTGTCGCTCGGGCTCGGCGCCGGCGCGGCCGCGGCCGTGGCGGGGCTGTTCCGCCTGGCGACGTCGTGGCCGCCGCGTCTCCGGCCGAGCGTCGCGCTCCCTCACGTCCCGTGGCCGGACCTCGGGATCCAGTGGCGGGCGACGGCCGTCGGGCCGGCGCACACGCAGGGCGCCGCGCTCGAGCTGCTCCTCCGCCTGGCACTCGGGCTCGCGGCGGTCGCGACCGCCGTCGCCGCGGTGAACCTCGGCGTGCTGCTGACGGCGCGCGCGGCGACGCGGCGCCATGAGATGGCGGTGCGAGCCGCGGTCGGCGCGCCGCGGCGGAGGGTCGTGCTCCAGCTCCTGGCGGAGGGCGCCGCGGTGGTCGGGCTCGCGCTCGCCGCCGCGATCCCCGTCGTCGCCATCGGGAGCCGGCTCCTCCAGGCGACGTGGCCCGCGGCGCTGCTGCGCCTCGAGCCCGCCCGCGGCATCCCGCTGGGCGCGCTCCTCATCGCCGCCCCCGTCGCGCTCACGCTCGCGCTGTCGCTCCTCCCGGCGGCCGCGGCCTGGCGAGGCACGGACCTGCCCGGCGCGCTCGCCGGCGGCGCGCGCGTGACCGCCGGCCGCGGCGAGCTGGCCACGCGCGCCGCGCTCGGCGCGCTCATGGTCGCCGCAACGGTCGCACTCCTCTCCGCCGCCGGCGTGCTGGTCCGCGGCTCGACGCCGCTCCTCGGCGCCGCGCACTCCGGCTTCGACCCCGCGGGCGTGAGCGTGGCCCGCGTCCATCCGAAGGAGAGCGGCACCGCGCTCGCCGCCCGCTACGAGGACGCGCTCCGCCGGCTGCGGGCGCAGCCGGGCGTCGAGGCGGCCGGGATCGCCAGCGCCGGCGCGTGGCTCGGCCTCTCCCCGCGCGAAGAGGTGATGGAGGAGTGCCGCTGCTCCATCGGCGCCATGGCCGTCCCCTACCGCCTCGCCACGGTCCGCATCCAGGCGGTCAGCCCCGGCTACTTCGACTCCCTGCGCGTGCGCCTCCTGCGCGGCCGCGACTTCCGCCTAACCGACCGCGCCGGCGCGCCGCGCATCGCCATCATCGACCGCACGTTCGCCGAGCAGTGGTTCGACGGCGACCCGATCGGCCGCAACATCATTCTCCCCGGCCCCGTGGACGCGCCGCCGTACACGGTCGTCGGCATCGTCGAGCGGACGCAGGCCCGCGGCCTCGGCACCGGCGCCGAGACGACGCCGGTCCTCTTCCTCTCCGCGCTCCAGCACCCGCCGGACGTCGCCGACGTCACGATCCGGACGGCCGGCGGCGTCCGGCACGTCGCGATCGCGGGCGACGCCGGCATCCATCCCCCAGGCGCCGCGGGCGACATCTCGCCCGATACCTCGGGCCCCGCCGCCGCGCTGCGCGCGGCATTCCCCGGCGCGCCCCGCGCCGAGCCGCGGCCGCTCACGGCGGCGCTGGACGAGGCCGCCGCGCCGCTCCGCTGGTTCGCGATCATCGTCGGCGTGCTCGCCGCCGTCACCGGCGGGGTCGCCGCGGTCGGCCTGTTCTCCGTGATGGCGTTCGACACCGCCCGGCGGGAGCGCGAGCTCGGCGTCCGCGTCGCGCTCGGCGCGACAGCGCCGCGCATCGTGTGGCTGGTGGTGCGGCGGAGTGGCCGCCTGGCGGCCGTCGGCGCCGCGATCGGCGTGGCCGCCGTCTACCTCGCGACCCAGCTCCTGCGCCGCCTCTCCGCGGACGCCAACGCCCTCGACCCCCGGACCCTCGGCGTCCTCGCGCTCGTCATCGCCGCCATCGCCATCACCGCCAGCGTCGTCCCCGCCGCTCGGGCGGCCCGGGTGGATCCGGCGGTAGCGCTGCGGGAATAGCCTGGGAACTACACCCGGATCGGGTCGGGGTAGGGGCAGGGGTACGGGTACGTAGAAAGCCGGAGTGCGTGGAGGACGGGGTGGCCCCGCGGGGGCCGAGCGCGCGGCGCCGGCCTGCCGCGCGCCCCGCGGCGCGCAGCGCCGCGACAGCCGCGCAGCCGGCGTGCGCTCGCCGCAGGCGAGCGACAGCGGCAGCGTGCGGCGCGCCGCAGGCGCGACGACAGGGAACCGTGCGCGGCCGAAGGCCGCTACAGCGAGCGACGCGAGCGTGCGCGAGCCGCCAGGCGAGCGACAGCGCAGCGTGCGCCGCGCCGCCCCCGCGAGCCGGACCTACTGCGGCGTCCAGCGCGGCGCGGCGGTGAAGAGGCCGTCGACGAAGCCGATGCGGTAGGCGAGGTAGGCGCCGAACGCGAGGCTGACGGCGCCGGAGGCGGTGCGGATCCAGCGCTGCATCCCCGCGACGCGGGTGGCCGCGATGGCCGCCGGCGCGGCGATCCCGACCGTGACGAGCGCCATGCCGCCGATGGTGCCGGCGCCGAAGACGATGAGGTAGAGCAGCGCCCAGCGCGGGTCGTCGATGAGCGGGAGGATCAGCAGCGTGGCGGCCGCCGAGCCCGCCAGGCCATGGACGATGCCCACGAAGAACGGACGCATCGTCGCCAGGGGGGATGGAGCGGCCTGCACGTTCAGCAGGTTCAGGAGCCCGAGCACGATCAGCATCAGCGCCACGGTGAACTCCATGGACAGCCCGAGGCGCGCGCTGAACGCCAGCTTGAAGAGGATGATCGCGCCGCCCACCGCGAAGATCGTGAGCGTGTGGCCGACGCCCCAGAGCGCACCGATCCGGCTCGCCCGCCACGCCGACCGCTCCCGGCTAACGATCGTGCTCACCGCGACGATGTGGTCCGGATCCGTGGCATGCCGCATCCCCAGCAGGAAGCTGACGATGAATGTGAGGAGGAGGTCCATCCGGCCCGTCTCCGTGAGCGAACGCATGATCGGCGCGTGAGCCCCCGGGGCCACGCCGTGCGCCAACTTCGCCGGTGCGGGATCTCCGGACAATGGGGAATTCCCCGGCCCGCGAGTCGGGAGGGTCGCGCATGGGGGTCCCCTCGCGGTCGAGCAAGCGCGATGGGCATGGGCGGCGAACGGAATTTTTCACCGCAGAGGCGCAGAGGGCGCAGAGAACGGCGACGGAAAGC
>DASTKT010000219.1:0-2319 GCA_035715725.1 Longimicrobiales bacterium
ACCCACCCGAAGCTGCGCGCCTCCCCCGCGTCCCATCCCAGCCGCTCGAGGATCGCGTCGACGTAGCCCGCGAGGTTCGCGTGCGTGACCGCCACCCCCTTCGGCACCCCCGTCGAGCCCGACGTGAACAGCACGTACGCCGGGGAGCCCGCCCTCGGACGCGGAGCGGCGTCGGCGCCCGCAACGGCTCCTGCCTCCGGACTCGACGCCGTCGAACCGGCCGCCGCGGCGGTGTCGGCGGCACTCGCCTCCAGCGTCACCACCTCCAGCCCCGCGACGCGCGCCGCGTGCTCGCTCGCCACGACCACGACCCGCGCGCCGGCTTCCGCCACGAGCTGACGAAGGCGCGCCTCCGGCAGCTCCGGCGAGAGCGGCACGTACGCCGCGCCCGCCTTCATCACGCCCAGCAGCGCGACCACCGCCTCCACCGAGCGCTCGAGCCCCACCCCCACCACCTCTCCCGCCTCCACGCCGCGCCGGCGCAGCCGCGCCGCGAGCGCGCTCGCGCGCGCATCGAGCTCCTGGTAGCACACGACGCGAGCGCCCTCCACGACCGCCACCGCTTCCGGCGTCCGCTGCGCCCACTCCGAGACCCGCTCGTGCACCCACGTGCCGGCGGCACGATCGGCCGCGGCCCCCGCGGCCACCCCCCACGCCTCCAGCTCCGCGGCTTCCGGCTCCGTGAGCAGCTCCAGCTCCGAGACCCTCCGCCCCGGATCCGCCACCGCCCCCTCCAGGACCCGCCGCAGGTGCCCCAGCGCGCGCTCCGCCGTCTCCCCCCGGAACAGATCCGTCCGGTAGCCCAGCGTCAGCCGCAGCCCCTCGGGGAGGATCGCCACCAGCAGCGTGAGGTCGAACTTCGTCGAGCCATGGTCCGAGTCGATCGGCTCCAACGACGTCGCCTCCAGCTCCAGCGCCGCCGGGATCGTGTCCTCCATCGTCAGCACCACCTGGAACAGCGGCGCGTGCGTGAGGCTCTGCCCCTTCTGCAGCTCCAGCACGAGCTTCTCGAACGGCACCTCCTGGTGCTCGTACGCGCCCAGGCACGTCTCGCGCACCCGCCCGAGCAGCTCCGCGAACGTCGGGTCGCCCGCCAGCGACGTGCGCAGCACCAGCGTGTTCGCGAAGTAGCCGATCAGCCCCTCCGTCTCGCTCTGCATCCGCCCCGCGATCGGCGAGCCGACCACGATCTCGTCCTGCGACGTGTAGCGGTGCAGCAGCGTCGCGTACGCGGCGAGCAGCGCCATGTACAGCGTCGTGTCGTGCTCGCGGGCCAGCGCCGCCACCGCGTCCAGCAGCGCGCGCGGCAGGATGGCGACGCGTGCGCCCCCACCGAAGCCGGGCGCGCTCGGCCGCGGGTAGTCCGTCGGCAGCGCCAGCGTCGGCAGCACCCCGCCGAGCTGCTCGCGCCAGTAGGCCAGGGAGTCGGCGAGCGCCGCCTCGTGCAGCGCGTCGCGCTCCCACGCCGCGTAGTCCGCGAACTGGATCGGCAGCGGCGGCAGCTCCGTCGCCCGGCCGGCGCGGAAGCCGGCGTACAGCGCCGACAGCTCCCGGAACATGATGCTCTTCGACCAGCCGTCGGAGACGATGTGGTGCGTGTTCAGGCACAGGACGTGGTCGTCGTCCGCCAGCCGCACGAGCATCACCCGCAGCAGCAGGTCCGCCGACAGGTCGAAGCTCGCCCGTGCGTGCTCCCGCACCAGCTCGTCCACCCGCGCGGCCCGCCGCTCCGCCGGCTCGCCCGCCACGTCCACGAAGCGGACCGGCACCGGCCCGGCCGGCCGCACCGTCTGCCGCGGCGCGCCCTCCGGTCCGCCGAACGTGGTCCGCAGCACCTCGTGCCGCGCCACCAGCGCGTCCACCGCCCGCTGCAGCGCGTCGACATCCAGGGGACCGCGCACCCGGAACGCCCGCGGGACGTTCCACGCCGTCACCCCGGGCGCCGCCCGGTCCATCAGCCAGAGCAGCTCCTGCGCGAACGACAGCGGCGCGGGCCCACCCTCGCCGCGGCGCGGGATCTCGAGCCCGCCACCCGAAAGCGACGTCGAAACCGTCGAGGACATGCGCGGCTACACTCCCGTGAGGGCGCCGGAGGCCGCCGCCTCCCGCGCCTTGTCGACCATTCCGGCCAGCTCCGCGATCGTCGGCGCGTCGAACAGCGAGCGGAGCGGCAGCCTCACGCCGAGCTGCTTGCTGATGCGCCCCAGCACCCGGATCGCCAGCAGCGAGTGCCCGCCCAGCTCCAGGAAGCTCTCCCGCCGCCCGATCCGCTCCCGCTTCAGCACCTCCGCCCAGATCTGCGCCAGCACCGCCTCCGTC
>DASTKT010000220.1:0-10493 GCA_035715725.1 Longimicrobiales bacterium
CTCGCTTTCGGCCACCTGCTGGAAGAGCGCCGCCGTGAGCCAGAGCGTGGTCACGCCGCTCCGCTCGACGAGCTCGCCCAGCGCCGAGAGGTCCGGCAGCCCCGCCGGCACCAGCACGACGCGCCCGCCGTTCAGCAGCGCCCCCCACAGCTCGAACGTCGACGCATCGAAGGAGATCGGCGCAAAGCCGAGGATCACCTCCTGCTCATCGAGCTTCACGTAGTCCTGCCCGCGCACCAGCCGCACGATCGCGCGGTGCGGGACCACCACGCCCTTCGGACGGCCCGTCGAGCCCGACGTGTACATGACGTAGGCGGGGCACGCGGCGGCCGCCCGGTGCGCGGCGCCGGCGGTCGCCACGCCGGGCTCCGCCCCCGCCTCGACCGGGCGAGCCGGCGCCGGCTCCACCTCCCCGCCCTCTCCGAGGTAGACCACCGCGGGCGGGGCGCCGCCCGCGTTCGCCACTTCGTCGAGCACGCCGCGCAGCATGGGCGCCAGCCGGCTCTGCGCCAGCACCAGGCGCGCGCCGGTGTCGCCCAGCATGAAGGCAAGCCGCTCCGTCGGGTAGGCGGCGTCCAGCGGCACGTAGGCCGCCCCCGCCTTGAGCGTGGCGAGCAGCGCGACGACCATCTCGAGGGAGCGCTCGGCGCACAGCGGCACCAGGTCCCCCGGCCCGACGCCGAGCCCGCGCAGCCGCGCGGCCAGCGCTCCGGCACGCGCGTCCAGCTCCGCGTAGCTGACCGACGCCTCGCCCAGCTCGAGCGCCACGGCGTCCGGGCGCCGTCGCGCCTGTTCCTCGAAGAGTCCGTGGACCGTGGCGTCCCGCGGATACCCGGTCCGCCGCCCGCTCCACTCCTCCAGCACCACGCGCCGCTCCGCCGGCGTCATCGATGGCAGGCGCGAGACCGGCGCCGCCGGCTCCGCGACGATGCCTTCCAGCAGCGTGCGGAACCGGCTCAGCAGCCGCTCCGCGCCGTCGGCGTCCAGCACCCCGGCGCGGTACTGCAGCGCGGCGCGCAGCCCATCGGCCTGCTCGCCCATGGAGAGGTACAGGTCGAACTTGGCGGTGCCGGCGTCCCCACCACCGGCCCGCAGTACGGCCTCGCCGAGGCGGAGCTCGACCGGGTCCGTGTTCTGGAGCGCGAACATCACCTGGCACGCGGATGCCGGGTCCACGCCGCGCTCGGTGTGGAGCAGCTGGACGATCCGCGCGAAGGGGACGTCGGCGTTCTCGCTGGCGCCGAGCCAGCCGTCGCGCACGCGGTCCACGAGCGCGTCGAAGCACGGGTCGTCCTCGAACGACGCGCGCAGCGCCAGCGTGTTCACGAAGTAGCCGACCAGCCCTTCGAGCTCGCGCCGCCCGCGCCCGGCGACGACGGTGCCCACCACGACGTCGTCCTGCCCGCTGTAGCGGTGCAGCAGCGTCTGGAACGCGGCCAGCAGCACCGTGAAGAGCGTCGAGCCGCGCCGCTGCGCGAGCTGCTGGAGCGCATCCCGCAGCTCCGGCGGGAAGACGACCGTCCTCCGGCCGCCGTCGAAGTCGGGCGCGGCCGAGCGCGGCCGCGCCGCCGGCAGCTCGACGGCCAGCGACGACCCGGCCAGCCGCTCGCGCCAGTACTCCACCTGCCGCTCGTACGCGGTCGCGGCCGACCGCTCCCGCTGCCATGCCGCGTAGTCCACGAAGCGCAGCGGCAGCGGCTCGAGCGCCGGCTCCTCGCCGCGGCGCAGGGCGTCGTAGAGCGCGGAGAGCTCCCGGAGCATGATGCTCCGCGACCACCCGTCGGAAACGATGTGGTGCGTCACGAGCTGGAGGAGGTGCTCCTCCTCCTCGAGGCGGACGAGCGCCGCGCGGACCGGTAGCTCCGCGGCGAGGTCGAACGCGGCCCGTGCCCGCTCCAGCAGCAGCCGGCGGGCCTCGGCTTCGCGCTCGTCCGAGGCCGCCGCTCGCAGGTCGACGCACTCGAGCGGCATTCCCCGCGACGCGCCGATGCGCTGCACGGATCGCCCGTCGGCCGTGGCGAACGTGGTGCGGAGCGCCTCGTGCCGTTCGACCAGTCGGTCCAGCGCGAGGCGAAGCACCCGCGTGTCGAGTGCGCCCCGGATCCGCCACGTGTCGGGGATGTTGTAGGCGCCCGACTCCGGCGCGGTCCGCTGGAGCAGCCAGAGCACTTCCTGCCCGGGGGAGAGCGGCGCCTCGTCGCCCTGGAGCCGCGGGATCGACTCGACGACGGGCCCGCCCCCACCGGCGCGGGCGGCCTCCAGCGCCTTCGCCAGCCCGGCGATGGTGGGCGTGTCGAAGACCGCGCGCAGCGGGATGCGCACGCCGTGTCGCTCGGCGATCCGCCCGAGCACGCGCAGCGCGAGGAGCGAGTGGCCGCCGATCTCGAAGAAGTTGTCGTCGACGCCGATGGGCCGACGGTCCAGCACCGCCTCCCAGATCTCGGCGAGCTGCGCCTCCGCCAGGGTGGCCGGCGGCCGGTGCGCCGTCGCGGCCGCGACGTCCGCCGCCGGCGCCGGAAGCGCCTTGCGGTCCACCTTCCCGTTCGGCGTGAGCGGCAGCCGCTCGAGGCGCACGAACGTCGCCGGCACCATGTACTCCGGGAGATGCCGTCCCAGCTCGGTGCGCCACTCGTGGACCTGCTCCGGCCGGAGCTCCCGCGCCGTGCCCCGCCGGGCGAGGTCGCGCCACGGCGCGACCGGCACGGCCGCCCGGCGCAGCGGGCGGGCCGCCGCGCACCCGCGCCGGCGGAAGATCGCATCGTAGCGCCCGCTCGCCCCGGACTCCGGCAGCGCGAGCTCGACCTCGTACCCGGCGTCCAGCGCGACGAGCGCCTCGGGCTCGATCCCGCCCGGCTCGCCCTCGGCGACGGCGCGCTTCAGCTCACCCACCGTGCCCGCGCCGGCGAACGTGGCCAGCAGCTCGTGCGCCCCGACGTCGCGCGCCACGCGCGGGTCCACGAGATCCCTCACGCGCAGAAGGGCGGGCCGGCCCGCCAGCGCGGCCGCGATCCGCGACGGGTCGCCGAGCCCGGAGCCGTCGACCACGTCGGGCGACGTCGTCGCCTCGACCTCCCCCGCGTCCGCAGCCCCGTGGATGTGGAGCACGGCGTCGTAGCGGAAGCGAGTCAGCTCGTTGCGGGCGTAGCCCCGCTTCGGCAGGAGCTCGACGCCGCGCACGGCCGGAAGGTGCAGCGCCAGCGCGTCGAAGAATGCCGGGTCGACCGCCAGCTCGGTCTCCTGCGCCAGCCGCTGCCGGACCCGCGAGCGCAGCCGGTCGATCCGCAGCCCCGCCTCGGCGTGCGCCAGCGCCACCGACGCGTGGAACGTCTCGAGCAACCGCAGCGAGCGCACGTCGCCCACGAAGATGGCGCCGCCGGGCGCGACGATCCGCGCTGCCTGCTCCAGCACGGCGACCAGGTAATCGGCGCTCGGGAAGTACTGCGCGACCGAATTCAGCAGCACGAGGTCGTAGGCGCCGGCGGGGATGTCGTCGAGCTCGTGGACCGGCCCCTGCCGGAGCGTCACGCCGTCGAGCGACGCCCACCCCGGGTCCTCGCGGACCACTCGCAGCGCCTCGACCGAGATGTCCACGGCCGTGTACGCGTCCACGAGCGGCGCGATGCGGAACAGGTACAGCCCCGTCCCGCACCCGAGGTCGAGCACGCGCCGGGGCCGCAGCGCCAGGACCCGCTCCGTCGTGCGCTCGACCCATTCGATCATCTCGTCGAGCGGGATCGGCCGGAGATCGTAGCTGCTCACCCACCCGGCGAAATTGGCGCCGGTCGAGGCCTGCGTTTCCTCGGACGAGCCGGCCTCCCGCAACCGCGCGTACGCGGCGTCCCACACCTCGCGCCAGCGCCCGACCACCGCTTCCTGGTCCGCCGTCTCGTCCTCCGCCGGCACCACGTAGGCGACGAGGCGGGGCTCACTCCCCCCGTCGGCGCGCACCGCGACGACCGCCGCCGCCACGCCCGCCTGCCGCGCCAGCACCGCCTCGATCTCCCCCAGCTCGATGCGGTGCCCTCTGAGCTTCACCTGCGCGTCCGCACGCCCCAGGTACTCCAGCTCCCCGCCCGCCCGCCACCGCACGCGGTCCCCCGTGCGGTAGAGCCGAGCCCCCGCTTCCGCACTGAACGGATCGGGAACGAAGCGCTCGGCCGTAAGCGCCGGCCGCCCGCGGTAGCCCCGCGCCACCCCCACGCCCCCCAGGTAGAGCTCCCCCGCCACCCCCACCGGCACCGGCTCGCCGTGCCCGTCCAGCACGTACGCCCGCACGTTGCCCATCGGCCGCCCGATCCGCACCGGCTCGCCCACCCGCGTCAGGCGCTGCGCCGTCGCCCAGATCGTGGCCTCGGTCGGGCCGTAGAGGTTCCACAGCTCCACCCCCCGCGCGAGCAGCGCGTCGGCCAGGGCCCCGGGCAGCGCCTCGCCCCCGCAGAGTGCCACCAGCCCCGGCCGGCCCGGCCACCCCGCCTCCACCAGCATGCGCCAGGTCGAGGGCGTCGCCTGCAGGTGCGTGGCCCCGCTCCGCGCCAGCAGCGCGGCGAGCGCGGCCGGGTCGCTCGCCTCCGCGCGGCTCGCCACCACCACCCGCGCCCCGGTGACGAGCGGGAGCAGGATCTCCAGCGCCGAGATGTCGAAGGAGAGCGGCGTCACCGCCACCAGCACGTCGCCGGGAGCCAGCGGCACCAGCGCGTTCATCCCCCACAGGAAGTTCACCACGCTCCGCTGCTCGACCTCGACCCCCTTGGGCCGGCCCGTCGAGCCGGAGGTGTAGATGACGTACGCAAGGTCGCGCGAACCCGCCCCGCCGCCGGGAGCCTCCGGGCCTCCGAGCCCGAGAGCCTCCCGGCCCGCGAGCTTCCGCGCCTCCGCGCCGTCGCGCCCCGAAACTCCCGCACGCCCCGTCGCGGTCGAAGCCGCCTCCGCGTCCCCCTCCCCACCCGCCACCTCCACGACCACGCCCGCGAACCCCATCGCCTCGCCCCGCAGCCCGGCGTCCGTCAGCAGCACCGCGGCCCCGCCGTCCTCCAGCATGAAGGCCCGTCGCTCGGCCGGATACTGCGGATCGAGCGGAAGGTACGCCCCGCCCGCCTCCAGGATGGCGAGCACGCCGACCACCAGCTCCAGCGAGCGCTCGACGAAGAGCCCGACCAGCGCTCCCGGACCCACGCCGACCCGCCGCAGCCGCTCCGCGAGCGCACGCGCGCGCCGCTCCAGCTCCGCGTAGCTCAGGCGCTCGCCCGCGAACTCCACGGCCACGGCATCGGGTGTGCGCGCCGCCTGCGCCCGCACCAGCTCCACCAGGCGGGCGTCGGCCGGATACGGCATCGCCGTCGCGTTCCATTCCTCCAGCACCCGCCGCCGCTCGGCGCCGATCAGCAGCGCGAGCGTCGAGACCGGCCGCGACGGCTCGCGGACGATCCCCTCCAGCAGCGTCCGGTAATGCCCCAGCAACCGGTCGATCGTCGCCCCGTCGAACAGGGCCGTCGCGTACTCCACCACCGCGCGCAGCCCGCCGTTCGGCGCGGCGTTCAGGATCAGCGTTAGATCGAACTTGGAGGTGTGCTTCTCGGCGCGAATCGGCTCCGCGGCGAGCCCCGGTAGGCGGAGCTCCGCGGCCACCCCGTCGAGGAGCTGGAATGCCGCCTGGAAGACCGGGCTGCGGCTGCTGTCGCGCGCGCCGCCCACGGCCTCGACGACCTCCTCGAACGGGACGTCCTGGTTCGCGAACGCCGACGTCGCCGCATCCCGCACGCGCCGGAGCAGCTCGACGAACGCGGGCTCCCCGGAGAGGTCCGCGCGGATCGCGAGCGTGTTCAGGAACAGCCCGATCAGCGGCTCCGTCTCCGGCCGCTGGCGCCCCGCCGTCACGGAGCCGACGACGACGTCGTCCTGCCCCGTGTACCGGTGCAGCAGCGCGAAGAACGCCGCGAGGAACGCCGCGTACGGCGTCGCGCCCTCGCGCCGGGCCAGCGCGCGCATCGCCTCGACCAGCTCCGCCGGGAGCACGATCTCGCGCTTCGCGCCGGCCGTGCTCTGGAACGCCGGCCGCGGCCGGTCCGTCGGCAGCTCCAGTACCGGCAGCGGCGCCGCGAGCCGCTCCTCCCAGAACGCGAGCTGCCGCGCCGCCGCACCGCCCTGCATGGCGCGATGCTGCCAGACGGCGTAGTCCGGGTACTGCAGCGGCAGCGGCGGCAGCTCCGGCGCACGCCCCGCCACGAGCGCGGCGTAGCACGCCTCCAGCTCGCGGAAGAGCACGCCCACCGACCAGCCGTCCGCCACGATGTGGTGCACCGTGAGCAGCAGCACGTGCTCGCGCGCCGCGACGCGGACCAGCTCGGCGCGCAGCAGCGGCCCGCGCGCCAGCTCGAACCCGCGGTTCGCCGCCTCGTCCACCACCGCGGCCACCCGCGCCTCCCGCTCCGCCGCCGGCAGCGCCGACACGTCCGTCACCACCACCGGCACCGCCAGCGATGGCAGCACCACCTGCACCGGCTGCTCGTCCTCCACCGCGAAGATCGTCCGCAGCGCCTCGTGCCGCAGGGCGACCGCGTTCAGCGCCCGCTCCAGCGCCGCGACGTCCAGCTCGCCCGCCAGCCGGTACGCCACCGGGATGGTGTACGCCGCCGCGTCCGGGTCGAGCTGGTCCAGCAGCCAGAAGCGACGCTGCGCCGCCGACGCCGGGAACACCTGCACGTCGCCATGGGCGCCGAGCGTGGCCGCGAGCGACGGCGGCGCCGACATCGTCCGCGCCGTCATGCGCCGCCTCCCGCGCCGGGCGCCGCCGCCACGCTCCGCCGGTACGCCGAGCGGTCCACCGGCGCGAGCAGCGGCTCGTCTCCTTCCTCCGCCGTCGACGCGCCCCGCCCGGCCGCCTCGAGCGCCGCCGCCAGCTCCGCGACCGACGCGCCCCGCAGCAGCTCCGCGATCGGCGCCGTCACGCCGAGCCGCTGCCGCAGCCGCCCGACCACCCGCATCGCCAGGAGCGAGTGCCCGCCCAGCTCGAGGAAGCCATCCTCCGCGCCGACGCGCTCCACGCCGAGCACCTCCGCCCACGCCTCCGCGACGACCGCCTCCAGCTCCGTCCGCGGCGCGACGTACGGCCGCGCCGCGGCCTCGCCCGCCGATGGCAGCGCGTCGCGGTCCACTTTTCCGTTCCCGGTCAGCGGCAGCGCGTCCAGCCGCACCAGCGCCCCGGGCAGCATGTACGGCGGCAGCGCGCTCCGCAGTCCGGCGAGCAGCTCCGCGTCCACACCCGCGGCCTCCGGCGCGGCCGCGTAGTACGCCACGAGCCGGCGGTCCCCCGGCCGGTCCTCCCGCACCACCGCCACTGCGGCGCGCACCGCCGGATGCCGGACCAGCGCCGCCTCGACCTCCCCGAGCTCGATGCGGAAGCCGCGCAGCTTCACCTGCTCGTCGCGCCGCCCCAGGAACTCGAGCACGCCGTCGGCCCGCCACCGCGCCCGGTCGCCCGTGCGGTACATCCGCCGCCCCGGACCGGCCGCGAACGGGTCCTCGACGAAGTGCTCCGCCGTCAGCTCCGGCCGGTTAAGGTAGCCCCGCGCGACCTGCTCGCCCGCCAGCCACAGCTCGCCCGCCACGCCGACCGGCACCGGCTCGCGCCGCCGGTCCAGCACGTACGCCCGCGTGTCGTCCACCGGGCGGCCGATCGGCAGCATCCCGACCGCCGGCTCCGCGCGCCGCACGCGCCACGCGGTCGCCGCGATCGTCGCTTCCGTCGGTCCGTACAGGTTGTACAGCTCCGCCTCCGGTGCGCACGCCAGCGCCCGCACCGCCAGCTCCGCCGACAGCGCCTCGCCGCCGCAGATGATCAGCCGCAGCGCCCGGCACGCCGCCGCGAACTCCGGCAGGTCGGCCGATGCCGCCAGCACCGACGGGATGAAGACCACCGCCGTCACCCGCTCCCGGCGCATCGTCTCCAGCACGTACGTCAGGTCCTGCCGCTCGTCCGGCCGCGCCAGCAGCAGCCGCGCGCCCGTCGTGAGCGCCAGGTAACACTCGAGGCCGGACGGGTCGAACGTGATCGCCGTCTTCTGGAAGACCGTGTCGCCCGGCCCGAGCGGCCGCAGCGTCCGCACCCAGCGCGTGAAGCTCGCGATCGCCCGGTGCGGCACCATGACGCCCTTCGGCCGCCCGGTCGACCCCGACGTGTACAGGATGTAGGCGACGTCGTCGCCCTCCGTCTCCGCCGCCGGCGCCCGCTCCGCCGGATGAGCCGCGAGCCGCGCCGCGTCCTCCGCCCCATCCAGCGAGACGACCGCCGCCGCGTGCGCCGGCAGCCGCCCCCGCAGCCGCTCGACCGTCACCACCACGCCCGGAACCGCGTCCCCGAGCATGAACGCGGTGCGCTCCGCCGGGAACTCCGGGTCCAGCGGCAGGTACGCGCCGCCGGCCTTCAGCACGCCCAGCGTTGCGACGATCAGCTCCGGCGAGCGCTCCAGGAACAGCGCGACCGGCACGTCCGCGCCGACGCCGAGCCGGCGCAGCTCCCACGCGAGCCGGTTCGAGCGCCGGTCCAGCTCGGCGTACGTCAGCCGCGTCCGCCCGCCGGCCGCATCCTCCGCCTCCACCGCCACCGCGTCCGGCGTGCGCGCGGCCTGCTCGGCCAGCAGCTCGACGAGCGTGCCGCCGGGCCGCTCCGTCGTCGTCGCGTTCCACGCCTCCAGCACCTGCGCGCGCTCCGCGGCCGCGAGCAGCGGCAGCGCCGAGATCCGCCGCTCCGGCGCCGCCGCGATCCCCTCCAGCAGCGTCTCCAGGTGGCCGAGCATCCGCTCGATCGTCGCGCGCTCGAACAGCTCGCTGCGGTACTCGACCGTCGCCCGCAGACCGTCCGGCTCGTCCGCCACCGCCAGCGTCAGGTCCAGCTTCGCCGAGCCGGCGTCGACCGGCACCGCCTCGACCGTCGCGCCCTCCAGCTCCAGCCCGGCCGTCCCCGGCGTGTCCATCACGAACGAGACGTCCGCCGGCGCGCCGCCGCCCCCACCGGCCCCGCGCAATGCGAGAACGAGCCGCTCGTAGGGCACGTCGTCGCGCTCGAACGCCGCCACGCACGTCTCCCGCACGCGCGACAGCAGCTCCACGAACGTCGGGTCGCCGCCCAGCTCCGTGCGCAGCACGAGCGTGTTCGCGAAGAAGCCGACCAGCCCCTCCAGCTCCGGCCGGCGGCGCGCCGTCACCGGCGTCGCCACGGCGATGTCCGTCTGTCCGGTGTAACGGGCGAGGAGGAGCTGGAACGCGGCGAGGAGCGTCATGAACGGCGTCGCGCCGTGCTCGCGGCCGACCCGCCGCAGCCGCTCCGCCAGCTCCCGCGGCATCCGCCGCCGCACCCGCCCGCCGGCGAAGCCCACCGCCGCCGACCGCGGCCGGTCCGCCGGCAGCTCCAGCGCCGGCACGCCGCGCAGCCGCTCCTGCCACCACGCGAGCCGCTCCGCCATCGCCGGCGTGTCCATCTCCCGCCGCTGCCACGCCGCGAAGTCCGCGTACTGGATCGGCAGCTCCGGCAGCGCGGCGGGTACGTCGCGCCGGAACGCGGCGTACAGCGCGCCGAGGTCGCGGAACAGCGCGTCGCGCGACCCCTCGTCCGTCACGATGTGGTGCGACAGCAGGTGCAGCACGTGGTCGCCGGCGCCGAGCCGGAGCAGCGTCGCCCGGAGCTGGAGGTCCCGCTCCAGGTCGAAGCGACGTCGCGTCAGCCGCTCGACGAGCCGCTCCGCCGCCGCCTCCGCGTCCGCCTCGCCGCTCAGCTCGATCACCTCGAGCGGCACCGCGCGCGGCGGGTCCACGACCTGCGCCGGGCCCGCGCCGTCGTCCACGAAGCGCGTGCGCAGCGCCTCGTGCCGCGCCACCACCCCGTCCAGCGCGCGCCGCAGCGCCTCCACGTCCAGCGCGCCCCGGATCCGCAGCACCCGCGGGACGTTGTAGGCGACGAGGTCCGGCACCGCCCGGTCCAGCCGCCAGAGCAGCTCCTGGTTGAACGACAGCGGCGCCGGCCCGTCCGCCTCGCGGCGCGGGATCCGCTCCCCGGCGTGCGCCTCCGGCGCGAGGCCCAGGCGCTGCTCCAGCAGCGCGCGCTGCGCCGGGGACAGCCGCTCCAGGCGACGACGCAGGTCGTCCGGCAGCGCGCCGGGCACGGGCCCCTCACCCGTCATCGCGCGTCCCCGCCCGGCGCGCCGGCGTCCAGCGCGCGCGCCGCGTCCGCGTCCGACAGCCCCTCCACCGCCGCCAGCGCCCGCCGCAGCTCGTCCTCCTTCTCGCGGAGCTGCGCGTCGACCACCGCCGCCAGCGCCTCCACCGTGGGTGCCTCGAAAAGGGAGCGGAGCGGCAGGCGTACGCCGAGCTGCTTGCTGATGCGCCCCAGCACCCGGATCGCCAGCAGCGAGTGCCCGCCCAGCTCCAGGAAGCTCTCCCGCCGCCCGATCCGCTCCCGCTTCAGCACCTCCGCCCAGATCTGCGCCAGCACCGCCTCCGTC
>DASTKT010000221.1:0-5508 GCA_035715725.1 Longimicrobiales bacterium
GCCCCGGCCTTCGAGCGCGACCAGGGCCACACGGACCGCAGGCGAGAGCCGCTCGCCCGCCGCCTCGAGCTGATCCGCGATGCTCACGCCCGCCAAAATGCGGCGGCGGCGAGCCAGCTACCAGAGCGCTGAACGGTTACCATGACGGATCGATTGATGTCGCGTTGGGAATAGGGGGCGGGAAACGACCCGCGGGGAGCGCCAGCGCACGGGCGCGGGTGCCGCGGGGGAGCGGCGCCCGGTCGGTGGACCGGGTGCTCGCGCGCAGGGCGCAGGACGAAACGGAACTCCAGATAGCCCAGGAGATTGATATGCCGAGCAAGGAGCGGGTGGAGCGGATGATCGCCACGGTCGAGGGCGGGGACATCGCGGGGGCGTTGGAGGAGTTCTATGCCCCGGACGTGGAGATGAGGGACAACAAGGCCGCGCCGATGGTGGGCCGGGCCGAGAACCTGGAGCGGGAGCGGGACTTCTTCGGCTCGATCCGGGTGAACGAGCATCGGGCGGTGCGCTACGTCGTGAGCGGCGACGACGTCGCCATCGACTGGGTCCTGGATTTCACGACGTCGGAGGGAGCGCGCTACCGGATGGAGCAGGTGGCGTTCCAGCGGTGGGAGGGAGACCGGATCGCGCGCGAGCGGTTCTACTACGACTCCGCCACGCTCGAGCGGGTGTAGGCGCCGGGCCGGGGGCCGCGCCCCGGCCGGTGCCGCCGGCCGGGGAGCCGCTCCAATGTCCCGGTCGCGCGGCTCGCGCAGAACCTCGTGGAGCGGCTCCCACGGCGGCGCCTACCGTCTCGAGCCGGTCCGGTTCCGCTGAGCCGGGCCCCCGGCCCTCGGTGGCGCCTCAGCGGGCGCCGCCGAGCACCTTCCCGGCGTAGCCGTTGTCCGGGTCGCCGCCTCGCTTGAGGATGCGGTCCACCGTCCCCGGCCCCCGGTTGTACGCCGTCAGGCCGAGCTCGACATCGCCATCGTAGCGGTCGATCAGGTGCCGCAGGTAGCGGAAGCCGAGCTGCAGGTTCGTGCTCGGGCGCCGCAGGTCGCCCCTCGTCGTGCCCGGCTCGAGCCAGGCCGCCGTCCGCGGCATCAGCTGCGAGAGCCCCACCGCCCCCACCGAGCTCGTCGCCGAGTTCCGGAACCCGCTCTCCGTGGCCACCAGCCCGAACGCGACGTCGGTGTCGATCCCGTTCGCGGCCGCCGCCCGCGCGATCTGCTTCGCGAGCCCGTCGGACACGCGGAAGCCCTTCCGCTCGAAGTGCGAGGCCAGCTCCGCCGCCTCCTTCTCGGGCGACGGCGGCTCCGGCGCCGGCGGCGTGGGCGGCTTCGGCGCGGCCACGGCCGGCGCCACCGCCGGGGCGGGCGCGGCGGCCAGCGGCGCGACGGGCTTGGCCCCCGTCACCCATGTGAACAACAGCGCCGGCAGCGCCACTCCGGTGCCGACCAGGAGCTGGACGAGCCGCGGCGACCGCTCCCGCGCACCGGCCCAGCGTGCGCCCACCTCGCGGGCGAATCCGGCGAATCCGGCGAACTTGCGATCCGTCCTGGCGGCCGTGCGATCCGTCTCGGCGGGTCTGCCATCCGTCGCGGCGGCCCTGCGATCCGTCATGGCGGGTCTGCGTTCCGTCATCGAACCTCCGATTCCAGAGCGTCCATCGTCTGACGATCAGCGCGCACACCGGTCCACGCGCGGGCACCGTGAGGTGCGCGCGGATTCTTGTGTGCCCTGTCGTAACATGAAGCGTTGTCATGAGTTACCGATGTGTCCACGAAAGGGTCCATCCCCGGGCGACCCGTTGCGCCCGTTCGCTCCCGGCGGTCGCCGGGGCCGTGCGTGCCGTGCGCCTTCGGGGCGGATCCGGCCCCGCGGCGAGGCATAGGAGTTCGGGACGCGGCGTCGCGGTATGCGACGGAGGCGGCGGTGGGGGCGCGGGGGGTTCGAGCTGCCGGGCTCGCGGAGCCGTGGGGCTCTGTGCGCGGGAAGTGTTGGCGGCCGATTGGCGGGTCGACCCGTCGGCGCGTCGGCCGGCGGAACCGAAGGGGTCGTCCGGCCGCCGGGAGCGTGCGGCGCCGGCCGCCGGGAGCGTGCGGCGCCGGCCCTCGGTACCTGCCGCCGGTATCGTGGGCGTGCCGGCCGGCGGTAGCTTCGGTTCCCGGCGCGGCGCGGTTCCGGTGGGGGGCCGCGGGTGGGGCGTCGGGCGTTAACGGATCGGCGGGGGTATCCGTCTACTGATCGAGCATGACGGACAGCGATGAAGTTCTCGTCGGGCGGGCCCGTCAGGGCGATGCCGAAGCGTTCGAGGCCCTGGTGCGGAGACACCTGCGGTCGGCGTATGCGATGGCGCTGTCACGCGTGCGGGACGCGGCGGATGCGGAGGATGTGGCGCAGGATGCGTTCGTGACGGCGCTGCAGAAGCTCGAGGAGTGCCGGAACCCGGCGCAGTTCGGGTCGTGGCTGCTGACGATCGTGCGGAACAAGGCGATGGATCTCCATCGGTACCGGTCGGTTCGGGACGCGCTTCCGCTGGATGAGGCGAGCGGGGTCTCGGACGGTGCGAGTCCGCAGCGGGACGCGGAGCGGTCGGAGCTGCGGGAGGACCTGCTGACGGCGCTGGACGTTCTCACGCCGCTGCAGCGGGAGGTGATCCTGCTGTACGACATAGAAGGGTGGAGCCACAAGGAGATCTCGCAGAAGCTGGGCGTGAGCGAGGGCTCGGCGCGGGTTCATCTGCACAACGCGCGCAAGGCCTTGAGGGAACGATTGGCCGAGCGACACAGGGAGTGAGTATGGAGTTCGGAGAGTATTTCCGGGATCTGGCGCGGCTGGACCCGCGCGAGGATCCGGAGCGCTGGGAGCGCATGGTCGCGGCGATCATGGCCGCGGCGCAGCCGGAGCTGGCGCGCCGGGCGGCGCGGCCGGACCCGGGGCTGACGCAGCTCCTGTCGAGCTGGGTGCGCCCGGCGCTCTCCGCGGCGGCGGCGCTGGCGGCGATGGCGGCGACGGTGCTGCTGCTGCAGCGGCAGCCGGCCGTGGCACAGGCGTCGGCGACGACGCTGAACGCGCTCGGCTACCCGGAGACGGTGGCGACGTACGTGGAGACCGGGCAGGCGCGGTCGCTGGACGAGCTGACGGTGGCGCTGGAAGGGGTGAATCCATGACGACGACGAAGCAGGGCCCGTTCGGCCGGGCGCGGCTGCTGGCGCTGGCGATCCTGGTGGTCACGTTCGTGGCCGGGGCGCTGGCCGGCGCGGCGGTGACCCGGGTCGTGAACGCAGAGGGCTCGCGCCGGGGCGGTCCGCCGATCCCGCCGCGGACGTCGGTGTTCGCGCCGGGGAGCCCGCTCGCCGAGCGGCTGAATGTGACGGACGCGCAGCGGGCGCAGATCGAGGCGATCGTGGCGCGGGAGCGGCCGCGGGCGGACTCGGTGGCGCGGCAGCTCCGGGAGCGCCTCCGGGCGACGTTCGATTCGACGAACGCGCAGATCCGGACGGTGCTGACGCCGGAGCAGCGGGTGGAGTTCGACCGGTTCCTGGCGGAGCGCCGGGCGCGGATGCACGAGCGCTTCGGCGGCCGGCCGGACGGCGAGCGGCACGGCAGGCGGGGCGACGATCGACACTGAGGAGCGGATCACGGCCAAATGAGGTTCGAGATGCGAATGGACGAGACGATGCGCGGGCGAGGCGCCCTGGCGGGCCTGCTGTTCGGGGCCGCGCTGGTCGTGACCTCCCCGCGTCTGGCCGCGGCGCAGCAGCCGGCCGCGGCGAAGCAGGCGCCCGCGGCGGCGCAGCAGCCGGCCGCGCCCGAGAGCGTGACGCTGGAGCAGGCGGTCCGGCTGGCGCTGGAGCACAGCCCGACCATGGTGCAGGCGGAGGGTGGGATCCGGAACGCGGACGCGGCGCAGCGGAGCGCGGTCGGCGCGTTCCTGCCGAGCCTGTCGCTGTCGGCGGGGAGCTCGCTGGCGAGCAGCGACCGCTACAACTCGGCGACGAACACCGTGATCAGCGGCGCCTCGCGTCGCTCGTACAACGCCGGCGTGTCCAGCTCGGTGGACCTCTACACGGGCGGGCGGCACACGGCGGAGCTGAACCGCGCGAAGGCGAACGGCGACGCGGCGGACGCGAACCTCGTCGCCCAGCGCTTCTCGGTGACGCTCCAGGCGCAGAACGCGTTCTTCGACGTGCTGCGGGCGGGCGAGCTGGCGCGGGTGGCGCAGTCGCAGCTGCAGACGGCGCAGGAGGGGCAGGCGGCGGCGGAGCAGCGCCTGAAGGTCGGCTCGGCCACGCGCTCCGACGTGCTGCGCTCCCAGCTCGCGGTGACGCAGGCGAAGCAGGCGCTGAGCCAGGCGCAGTCGCAGGAGCGCGCGGCGCAGTTCGCGCTCGGCCGGCTGGTCGGCACGACCGCGCCCGTCGCCGCGACGGCGCCGCCGTCGCTGGAGCCGAAGCCGCTGGCGATCCCGCCGGAGGAGCTCGCGGCCATGGTGCAGTCGCAGGCGCCGGTCGTGACGGCCGCGGCGGCCGACGTGAAGGCCGGCCAGGCGGGCGTGAAGGTGGCCCGGGCGCAGTACCTCCCGACGCTGCGGCTCTCGGGCGGCTACAACTGGCTGAACCAGCAGTTCGGCTTCGACAACCTGCAGGGGAGCTGGAGCGTGGGGCTGGGCATCTCGCTCCCCGTCTTCAACGGCTTCCAGCGCGAGCAGCAGGTCGAGCAGGCGAGCGTGCAGGAGGACGTGGCCCGGGCGCAGCTCGAGGACGCGCAGCGCGGCGTGCGCGCGGACCTGGAGAAGGCGCTGGCCGGGCTGAGCAACGCCGAGCAGCAGATCGAGCTGAGCCAGCAGGCGGTGCAGGTCGCCGAGGAGGACCTCCGCGTGCAGCGCGAGCGCTACCGGCTCGGCGCCTCCACGATCCTGGACCAGGTCACCTCGCAGCAGAACCTGGCCGAGGCGCAGAAGAACCTGGTGAACGCGCGCTACGACTACCAGATCGCGCGGGCGCAGGTCGAGGCGCTGGTCGGGAGGTCGCTGTGAGCGGGCGGCGCGAGCTATCGACCCGCCCGGGCGCACGGAACGAGCCCGAGCCCGTGCCAAGCGCCGCAGGCGCGGAGCCCGAGCCCGCCTCCAAGTCACCAGACGGGCTCGGGCTGAGGCTCGGGCTCGGGCTCGAAACGGCAAACGCCGTCATCGCCATTCACGGGCTGACGAAGGAGTACCGCCTGGGCGCGGAGACCGTCCGCGCGCTGCGCGGCGTGGACCTGGTCGTCGCGAGGAACGAGTACGTGGCCATCATGGGCCCGTCGGGCTCGGGGAAGTCCACGTTCATGAACCTGATCGGCTGCCTGGACACGCCGAGCGCGGGCGAGTACTGGCTGAACGGCCAGCCGGTGGCGCACCTGAGCGACGACGAGCTGGCGCGGATCCGCAACAAGGAGATCGGCTTCGTCTTCCAGACCTTCAACCTGCTGCCGCGGGCGACGGCGCTGCACAACGTGGAGCTGCCGCTGATCTATGCGGGAGTC
>DASTKT010000222.1:0-13718 GCA_035715725.1 Longimicrobiales bacterium
GCGCCGCCACGGCCGGCGGCGCCGGCGCCGGCTTCGCCGCCGGCGCCGGCGCGGCCGCCGGCGCCGCGGCGGCACCGGCCTCTCCGACCACCCCGGAGATGTCCTCGTCCGCGCCCGCGATGACGCCGATGACGGCGCCGACCGGCGCGGTCTGCCCCTCGCCCAGGAGCAGCGTGCGGAGCACGCCCGCGCCGCGCGCGACGAGCTCCATCGTCGCCTTGTCCGTCTCGATCTCCGCCAGGACGTCGCCCTCGTTCACCTGGTCCCCTTCGTGCTTCAGCCAGCGGACCAGCTGCCCCTCCTCCATCGTGGGCGAGAGCGCTTCCATGTGGACTTTCGTGGCCATGAACTTTCCCCGTCGATGAAAACCCTCTTGCTCCTGCTTTTGCTCCTGCTCTTGCTCCTGGACCCTCGATCCTCGCGGCTCGAACCTCAGGCAGGGTCGAGCCGGGAGCGTGGAGGATCGAGGAGCAAGAGCAAGAGGGCGAGCAAGAGCAAGAGGAAAACCCCTTGCCCGTCAACCGTTCCGGTACAAAACCCTGTTCGCCGCCGCCACCACGCGCTCGGCCGACGGCTTCGCCAGCTTCTCGAGGTTCCGGCTGTACGGCATCGGCACGTCCGCCTGGGACACGCGCGCGAGCGGCGCGTCGAGGTGGTCGAACGCCTCCTCCTGGATGACGTCGATCACCGACACGGCGATGCCGGCGAAGCCCCACCCCTCTTCGACGTAGACGGCGCGGTTCGTCTTCGCGATCGACGCCGTGATCGCGTCCACGTCGAGCGGGCGCAGCGAGCGGAGGTCGAGCACCTCGGCGCTCACGCCCTGCTTCTCCAGCGCGGCCGCCGCCTGCAGGCAGATGTGGACCATCTTGCCGTGCGTGATCAGCGTGACGTCGCTCCCCGCGCGCTTCACGTCGGCGAGCCCGAGCGGCACGACGAAGTCCTCGTCGTCCGGCACCTCGCCCTTCATCGCGTACAGCAGCTCGCCCTCCAGCACGACGACCGGGTCCTCGTCCCGGATCGCGGCCTTGAGCAGCCCCTTCGCGTCCGCCGGCGTCGCCGGCGCCACCACCTTCAGCCCGGGGAAGTGCGCGTACGTCGCCTCCAGCGCCTGCGAGTGCTGCGCCGAGAGCTGCAGCGCCGCGCCCGTGGGCCCGCGGAACACGATCGGGCACTTGAACTGCCCGCCGGACATGTACAGCACCTTCGCCGCCGAGTTGAACACCTGGTCCCACGCCAGCATGGCGAAGTTGTGCGTCATGTACTCGATGACCGGCCGCAGCCCCAGCATCGCCGCGCCCACGCCGACTCCCGAGAAGCCCAGCTCCGTGATCGGCGTGTCCACCACCCGCATCTCGCCGAACCGGTCCAGCAGCCCCTTCGACACCTTGTACGCGCCGTTGTAGAGCCCGACCTCCTCCCCCATGAGGAAGACGTCCTTGTCCCGCTCCATCTCCTCCGCCAGCGCGTGGTTCAGCGCCTCGCGATACGTGATCACCGCCATCGCCCTATTCCTCCACCCGGTTCTTGCGGTCGAAGAACAGGCGACCGTGCTCGTTGATCTGCGCGTAGACGTCGCGGTACAGCTCGTCCGGCTCCGGCTCGGGCGACCGCTCCGCGAACTCCGCCGCGTCCTCCACCTCGCCCTTGACCCGCTCGTCCATCGCCTGCAGCTCCTCGTCCGTCAGGAGATCGGCGTCCTTCAGCTGGTCGATCAGGATGCGGATCGGGTCCTGCTTCTTCGCCTCCTCCACCTCTTCCTTCGTCCGGTAGACCCCGCTCACCGGGTCCGACATCGAGTGCCCCATGAACCGGTAGCAGCGCGCCTCGATCAGCGTCGGGACCTTTTCCGTCCGCGCCCGCTCCACCGCCTCGCGCACCTTCCGGCGCATGTCGAAGACGTCCATCCCGTCCGCCACCGACGACGGCATGTCGTACGCGTTCGCCTTCTGCGCGATGTCGTAGAGCGACGACGCCCGCTCCCACGCCGTCCCCATCCCGAAGCGGTTGTTCTCCACGATGTAGATGACCGGCAGCTTCCACAGCGCCGCCATGTTCAGCGACTCGTGGAACGCCCCCTGGTTCACCGCCGCCTCGCCCATGAAGCAGAGGCAGACCTTGTCCTCCCCCCGGTACTTGATCGCCCAGGCGATCCCCGTCCCCAGCGGGATCTGGCCGCCCACGATCCCCCAGCCCCCCATGAAGTTGTGCTCGGCGCTGTAGATGTGCATCGAGCCGCCCTTCCCCTTCGACGTGCCCCCCACCCGCCCGTACAGCTCCGCCATCACCGCCCGCGGCGGCACGCCCTTCACCAGCGCCTGAACGTGCTCCCGGTACGCGCTGATCAGGTAGTCGTCGGGACGGATCACGCTCTCCGCCCCCACCGCCACCGCCTCCTGCCCGATGTAGAGGTGGCAGAATCCACCGATCTTCCCGAGCGCGTACGACTCCGCGCACTTCTCCTCGAACCGGCGCCCCAACAGCATCCGCTCGAGGAGCCCGTGCAGCTCCTCGCGCGAAAGCCCGTCGAGCGCCGCGCCGCCGCGCTCCGCCGGCTTTACCTTGCTCGTCTTCGTGTCCGCCATCCGCGGAATGCTCCTGTCGTCTCTCGCCGCGCCGGAGGCGCGGCGCACGCTGCGCTGTCGCGGCCCGTCGGGCCGCGCACGTTTCACTGTCGTCGCGCCGGAGGCGCGCCGCACGCTGCGCTGTCGCTCGCCTGCGGCGAGCGCACGCCGTCTACGCGGCTGTAGCGGCGCTGCGCGCCGCGAGGTGCGGGGCCGCCGGAGCCGCGCCCTCACGCGCTCTGGCCGTTCCGCCGGTCTCCGTGCTCCGACATCCGTACCCGTACCCCTACCCGTACCCGATCCGTCTCCCGCCGTTCACCTCGGCCGCCACGCTCCCGCCCGATAATCCGCCGGTCGGCACAGCCAGCGGTGTGTCCGTTCTCGCGGCCCAAGGCCGCTACAGCGAGCGCAGCGAGCGTGCGCGAGCCGCAGGCGAAGCGATCGTGAAACGTGCGCCGCCGGAGGCGGCGACAGCGCAGCGTGCGCTCGCCGCAGGCGAGCGACAGCGAGCGACAGCGAGCAACGCGAGCGTGCGCCGGCGCCTACGGCGCCGGCTCGTCGACGATCTCCGTCACCTCGCCGACGCCGCCGGCCTGGACGGTCCGGGCCTGCTTCTCGGCGTGGTAGCTGGAGCGCACGAGCGGCCCCGCCTCCACGTGCTGGAAGCCCAGCTCCCGTTCGCCGAGGCGCTTCCATTCGGCGAACTCCCCGGGCGTCACCCAGCGCGCCACCGGCGCGTGCTGCGGCGATGGCCGCAGGTACTGGCCGAGCGTGAGGATGTCGACGCCCGCCTTGCGCAGGTCCGCCATCGCCTGCCGGATCTCGTCCTGCGTCTCGCCCATCCCGAGGATCACGCCGGACTTCGTCAGCATCCCGGGATCGATCCGCTTCGCGGCCCCGAGGAACGAGATGCTGCGCCAGTAGCGGCCGCCGGGTCGAGCCCAGGGGTGCAGCCGCTCGACCGTCTCGAGGTTGTGGTTCAGGATGTCGGGCCGGGCGCGCACCACCGCCTCGAGTGCCGCCTCGTCGCCCTTGAAGTCGGGGATCAGCACCTCGATCGTCATCGAGGGCCGGGCCTCGCGGCAGAGTCGGATCGTCTCGGCGAAGATCGCCGCCCCGCCATCGGCCAGCTCGTCCCGGTTGACGCTGGTGATGACGACGTGCTCCAGCTCCAGCTCCGCCACGGCTTCTGCCACTCGCCGCGGCTCGTCCCGGTCCAGCTCCGTCGGCATGCCATGGGCGATCGCGCAGTACTTGCACGCTCGCGTGCAGACATCGCCGAGGATCAGGAACGTCGCCGTCCCCGCCTCCCAGCACTCCCCGATGTTCGGACAGCCGGCCTCCTCGCACACCGAATGGAGGCGCTGCGTCCGCATCAACCGCTTCAGCCGCAGAAAGTTCGCGCCTCCGGGGGAGCGGACCTTGAGCCACTCCGGCTTCCGGGTCGTAATCGGGAGCGCCTCGCCGTCGAGGATCGGAAGCTTCGCCGTCCCCTTCGACTTGACGATCCCGGTGTCCTTGCCTTGCGGCGCGTATCCACGTGCCGCCGTCTCGCGCGCTGCCATGGGACTCCCTTCTTCCGCCCCGCCGAGGGGCGGCCTCAGACCGGCGCGGACCGCGCCGCCGCCACCGGTTTTCCTTTGGGCGGAAGAACATACAGCCCCCCTCCCCCACCGGCAACGCCGCGCCGGCGCCGGCCGGCGCCCTCGAATCCGGCACGGACGCGCCCGACCGGCCACCCCGGCGGGCAGACCCCGGGGCCGTTCGGCTCGGCGGCGAGCGTCCGATCGGTCGGATGGGGATCCACCTCGGGACGCCGCGCGGTCGCGCGGTCGTCGTCGTCCCGCTCACGAAGCCGTCGGCTCGTGGGGCCAGGTGGCCTCGCGCGTCGTCCACCCGCGGCGACGCGCGTGGCCGGCAGCTGCGGCCGCGCGCGTCTCAGCCGTCCGCCCGGGAGGCGGACGAATCGAGCCGGGCCCCGGCCGCGCCCCGCTCCGCGGCCACCGGCCTGCGGCGCCGCCGCTCAGGAGTGACCGCGAGTCGCGCCGCCGGCGTCCGCGGTGCCGGGCGCCGGTGCGGCCCGGACCTCGGCCGCCTCGCCGGCGCCCCGCGCGGCCTGCGCGCCATGCTGCGCGCTGGCCGTGTCGATGCTGCTCCGGCCGGCGCCCCGCTTGCTTCCGGCGCCCGACGGCCGGCCGGTCGACGGGGCGCTCCGTCCGCCCGCCGCGCCCGCGCGGCCGGGGCCGCGGGCCGCGCCGCCGGCGCCCTTCGCGTCGCCACGGGCCGCCGCGCTCCGGCCGGCCGCGGCTGGACGCGCCGCCCGGGCCCCCGCCTCGGCCGTCACGGCCCGCACGACGCTGTTCTCCGAGCCGAACGGATTCGCCACATGCGCGTCGGCCTGCGGATCGTTGATCCAGCGCTCGCCGTCGATCACGTAGCGGAACTGGTATTCCCGGCCGGGCTCGAGGTCCACCGCGACCTGGAGGACCCCCTCCTTCCCCTTCTTCATCGGCGTGGACGGCGACCAGTCGTTGAAGTCCCCGACCACGTGAGCCCGGCGCGCGTCCACGTTTTCGGGGAGCGTGAACGTCACGCGAACCTTGTCCTTGTTCCTGCGCTTGTTGATCATGCGACCCTCCCTCGGAGCTGGGCGAACGGGATGCGTGCCGCGCTCCCGCTACCTGTGTGCCACATCCCAAAGCGTCGGCCGCGCGGGCGGGTGCCGCGCGCCGTTTCTCGCTAACCCCCGCCCGATCGACCCAGCATCCCCAGCAACGCCGGTTCCAGCCGAGGGAAGCGAAACCCGAATCCACTCGCCAGGAGCCTCCGCGGTACCACGCGAGCGCCCGAGAGCAGGAGCTCGTCGGCCATTTCGCCGAGCACCAGCCGCGCCGCGAAGGCGGGCAGCCGCAGAACCGCCGGGCGGCCGAGAACCCGCCCGAGCGTCCGCGCGAACTCCTTGAACGACACCGCCTCCGGCGCCGTGAAGTTCACCGGCCCGTGCAGCTCCTCGTGCTCGAGCACGTGCAGCATCGCCGGCCCGATCTCCTCCACCGCGATCCAGCTCACGATCTGCCGGCCGCTCCCCACCGGACCGCCGATCCCGAGCCGGAACGCCGGCAGCATCGCCGCGAGTGCGCCCCCCTTGGGGCTGAGCGCGAGCCCGAAGCGCGTGTTGGCGACGCGGATCCCGGCCGCCGCCGCGGGCTCGCACGCCCGCTCCCACGCCGCCGCCGTGTCCGCCAGGAACCCGCGCCCCGCCGGCGTGCTCTCGTCCACCGGCTCGCCCCCCGGGTGGTCGCCGTAGAACCCGACCGCGGAGGCGGAGAGCAGCACGCGCGGGCGCCGGTCCAGCCGCGCCAGCGCCTCGGCGAGGAGCGTCGTGCCGCGCACCCGGCTCTCGCGGATCCGCCGCTTCTTCGCCGCGGTCCACACGCCCATCAGCCCCTCGCCCGCCAGGTGGACGACGGCGTCCACCCCCTCCAGTCGCGCCGCGTCGATGCGGCCCGCCACCGGGTCCCACGTCACCTCGCGATCGTTACGCGCCGGCCGCCGCACCACCCGCATGACCTCGTCGCCCCGGGCGGCGAACATCGCCATCAGCTCACCGCCCATGAGGCCCGAGGCCCCCGTGATGGCGACTCGCACGGTCCGCCGGTTCGGCTAGCGGTCCCGGTCCAGCATGCGCGCATGCTCCTCGGGGTGCATCGCCGCTGCCCCGGCCCGCTCGTTCCGCGCCGAGCTCTCGTACTCCTGTCGGAGCCGCTCCATCATCGCCTCCCGCCTGCGGAACAGCCGCTTCGGCTCGCGGGGCGCGTGCCGCGAGAGCGCGTACCCGGCCAGGAGCGGCAGCGCCAGCGTCGCATCCGTGTAGCACACCACCGCGTCGGGCAACTGGTCCGGGTCGATCTTCCCCCAGCTCACGGCCTCCGCCGGTGTCGCGCCCGAGAGCCCGCCGGTATCCGGCCGCGCGTCCGTGAACTGCAGGAAGTAATCGTGCCCGCGCTCCTCGATCCCGAGCACTTCCTGGATCTGCGGCTCCGTCTGTAGCATGAAATTTTTCGGACTGCCCCCGCCGAAGATCAGCACCGCGCTCCGCCCGCCCGCTCGCTTCGCGTCGAGCACGATGCTCGCCGTCTCGTTCACGTCCGCGCTCGGATCGAGCTGCAGCCGGTTCCCCTGCAGCGCCATCGCCGCCACGTTCATGCCGATGGAGGAATCGCCCGGCGACGACGTGTAGACCGGCACGTCGTACTCGTGGCACGTCGCCAGCAGCGACTTCCCCCGCTGCCCCAGCGCCTTCTGCCGCTCCAGCACGTACTTGCCGCACAGGTGGTGGAACTCCGCCGTCGACATCGCGCGCTGGAACTCCGCGCCGCCGATCACCTTGCGGAAGAACGCATCCGTGTCCAGCAGCACCTGGTAGTCGAAGAAGATGTCGTAGATCCGCACGACCTCTTCCTCGCGCAGCACCACGTCCGACACGAACGGGTTCCCCTGATGCATCTCGAGGCCGAGCCCGAAGTGCGTGTCGTGGTAGAGGTTCGCGCCGGTCGAGATGATCCAGTCGATGTACCCCGCCTCGATCATCGGGATCAGCGCGCTCATCCCCAGCCCCGCCGGCGTGAGCGCGCCCGTCAGCGTCACCCCCACCGTCACGTCCGGCTCCAGCATGCGCTGCACGAACAGCCGGCACCCCTCCCGCAGCCGCCCCGCGTTGTACGCCAGGAAGGTGCCGTCGATCAGGTCGGCCACCGACATTCCGTCCGTCACCCGCTCCGGCTCGATCCGGCCCCCGGCCAGGAATCGGCTCTTAGCTCCCATGGCTCTCCCGTCGGTTGTTGGGCGGAGTGCGCGCCGGTGGCAGCGGCGGCCGGAACCCGCCCCGGTTCAGGCGTCGCTCCGTCGCCATCTGCGCACCCTGCGATTCGCGCCGCGCGCGAGAACACTCCCGGTCGTAGCAGTCGACCACCACCCGCGCCGCGTGCTCCGGCGAGTCGGTCACCACCAGCAACTCCACGTCCCCGGGCGCGATCTTCCCCTCGGCCAGCATCGTCGCGCGCAGCCAGCCGAGCAGCCCCTCCCAGTACTCACTCCCGAAAAGAATGACGGGGAAGTTCCGCACCTTCCCCGTCTGGATCAGCGTCAGGGCCTCGAACAGCTCGTCCATCGTGCCGAAGCCGCCTGGAAATATGACGAACGCCTCCGCGTACTTCATGAACATCGTCTTGCGAACGAAGAAGTAGTGGAAGTTGATCGCGAGCTCGACGTACGCGTTCATCCCCTGCTCGAACGGCAGCTCGATATTGCATCCCACCGACGTCCCGCCCGCCTCGTACGCCCCCTTGTTCGCCGCCTCCATCACGCCCGGCCCGCCGCCGGTGATCACCGCGAAGCCCGCCTCCGCCAGCCGCCGCGCCGTCTCCTCCGCCGCCTCGTACATCGCGTCGTCCGGCCGGATCCGCGCGCTCCCGAAGATGCTGACCGCCGGCCCGACCCCCGCCAGCGTGTCGAACCCCTCCACGAACTCGCCCATGATCCGGAAGACCCGCCAGGCGTCCTTCGTCAGCTCTTCCGCCGGCGCCCGCGCCCGGCTCTCCAGCAGGCGCTCGTCTTCCGTCCGCTTCGACTGGTTCAGCTCCACCACCGGCTGGGGCGTCGCCGTGTACGCCGGCTCCGTCTCCGGCTCCTGCTTCCGTTCCGCCATCTCTCGCGCTCCCGGGCCCGGCGGACGCCGCGGCCTCTTCGCGGCGCAACTTACACGCCTGTTCCCACGCTAGCCACCCGCACCCCACCGGCCCCGGGCGCCCGGACGACACGCGCTCCCGGCGACCCGGACGACACGTCCTCCCCGCGGCCCGGACGACACTCGCACCCCGCGGCCCGCCCGCGTCCGCGCCCCCGACTCGACTCGGCACGCGCGCGCTTCCACCCGGCTCCGGCACGCCCGCGTTCCCACCGGACTCCGACACACACGCGCGCGTTTCCACCCGCCTCCGACGCCCGCGCTCCACGCCATCGCCGCACCCGCCGGCGACCCGGAACCGGCCCCGCGCAGGCCGGAACGGCCCCCCGCGCGACGGGTAGAAATCCTTGCGAATCCTTCACCTGCACATCCGAGCGAGCATGGGCAAGCGACCGAATCTGCAGGACTACGTCGAGGTGGCGGACCGGGTCCGCGCGTTCCACGGGAAGTACCCGCGCGGTTCCATCCAGACCGAGATGGTCCACCTGGAGGACGACATGGTCGTCTTCCGCGCCAGTGTCTTCCGCGACCCCACCGATCCGCACCCCACCACCGGCTGGGCCTACGAGCGGCGTGGGAGCTCGCCCGTCAACGAGACGCGCTTCGTCGAGAACTGCGAGACCTCCGCGGTCGGGCGGGCGCTCGCGAACCTCAACTTCGCCGGCTCGCGCCGCCCCTCGCGCGAGGAGATGGCGAAGGTCATGCGCATGCGCGGGGAGCAGAAGGCCTGAGCGACGGTCCCGATGTCTCGCCGGCGCGGGCGCGGCCCCGCCGCCGCCCGGCACGGCTGGACTGCATCGACGTCGTCGCCTAAACTTCCCGGCGTATGCAATGCCCTTCCTGTAATGCCGAATCGCACGGGGCCTACTGCCCGGAGTGCGGGACCCCGCTCCGCGCCGAGTGCAAGGAGTGCGGCACGTCGCTCGTTCCGGGCGCGCGCTTCTGCACCGCATGCGGCGCCCCGGTCCGCCGGGGCGCGGCGAACCTGCCGTGGTACCTGGCCGGCGCGGCGCTCGTCGTCCTGATCGTCCTCGTGCTGATACCGACGACCCGCCGCTCCGCGCCGCCGTCCGACGACGGCGCCGTCGCGCTGCAGCCGGGCGGAGCCGCGCCGGCCGCCGGCGACATGGCGCCGGCCGGCATGCCCGGCGCCGCGCCGGGCTCCGCCGGGGCGCCCGGCCCGCTCACCGGCACGCCGCGGGAGCTCGCCGACCGGCTGTTCAACCGCATCATGCAGCTGCGCGAGTCCGGCGACACGGCGCGCGCCAGGTTCTTCCTCCCCATGGGGATGCAGGCCTACGCCATGGCCGGCGACCTCGACGCCGACGGGCTCTACCACCTCAGCCTCCTCCAGGGCATGGCGGGCAACGGCGCCGAGGGCCGCGCCACCGCCGAGAAGATCCTGGCGACGTCTCCCGATCACCTCCTCGCCCTCGCCGCCGCCGCGGAGGCCGCGAGCGTCGCCGGAGACCGGACCGCCGCCCGCGCCTACTACAAGCGCCTCGTCGACCACTACGACGCCGAGTCGAAGAAGCCGCTCCCCGAGTACCAGGAGCATCAGCGCATCCTCGCCGAGTACCGCGCCGAGGCCGACGCCTACCTGAAGCGCTGACCACCCACGCCCGGCGCCGGCGCGGCGCATCGCCGGCTCCCCCGGCCGTTCCCCGGCACATCGCCACCTCGGCCCGCCCGGCGCCCCCGAGGCGAGGGCGCGGCGGACCGCCGGCTTGCGCGGATCCGGGCCCCGGCCGCGCCGGTCGCGCCGCCTACATTCCCGTCGGCAGGTCCAGGAACTCCCACGGCAGCCCGAAGCGCTCCTCCAGGTGCGCCGCCAGCGCCCGCACACCCCACGTCTCCGTGGCGTAGTGGCCGCCGTAGTAGACGTTCACTCTCTCCTCCATCGCGTCGAAGAACGTGTGGTGCGCGCCCTCGCCCGTGATGAACGCGTCCAACCCGGCCAGCGCCGCTTCGCCGATCGAGCCCGCCGCCGCGCCGGACACGATGCCCACCCGGCGGATCCGCTCCGGGCCGCCCGGCACCATGCGGACCGGGCCGCCCAACACCGACTCCAGGCGCTCGCACAGCCCGTCCCGCGTCTCCGCCAGCTCCCCCCACACGCCGATGCGGATCCCCTTGTACTCCCCAAACTCCCCTCGGACCTCGACTTGCAGCTCCCGGGCGAGCACGGCGTTGTTCCCCACCTCGGGGTGTACGTCCAGCGGGATGTGCGCGCCGTACACCGCGATCTCCTCATCCAGCAGCCGGCGGAGCTTCCGGTAGCGCCGTCCCGTGACCGGCTGCGCGCCCGCCCAGAACAGGCCGTGGTGTACGAGCAGCAGGTCGCACCCGCGGTCCGCCGCCGCCACGATGGCGGCCTCGCTCGCGTCCACCGCCGCCGCCACGCGCTTCACCTCCCCGTCGTTCTCGACCTGCAGGCCGTTCATCGCGCCGGCCGCGTCGGGCAGCGCCGCGATCCGCAGGTACGTATCCAGGTACCGGACCAGCTCGTCGAGCTTCATCTCGGCCTCTCCCGCCATTGTGGAAAGCTGTGGACAAGTGCCCCCGACCATTTCAACAGGGGACTGTGGAAAACCGGACCCGCCGGCGATTCGCCCTGGCGCACAACGGCTTTCCGGTTGCCGACAGGATGTGGAAAAGCCCCGGGCGATTTTCCCCCGCCCGGGGCCGCAACTCCTGCTGGCGCAGCGGGGTGCGCTACTCGCCGGCCACCATGGCGACCGGTCGTTCCACCCGGCCGGCCGGGATGGGCGCGGGCGTCAGCTGCTGCCGGTCGATCTCGCCCGTATGCACCTGCCCGTTCACCTTGCCGCCCTCCTCGAGCTTGATGCGCCGGGCGTAGATCTGGCCGTCGATCTGGCAGGTCGCCTGAAGCTCGAGGCGGCTCTCGGCGACCACCGTGCCGACCACCCGGCCGCCGATGATGGCGTCCTGCGTCAGGATGTCGCCGGTGATGCTCCCGTCCTTCCCGACCACCACCGCCTTCCCCGCCCGGACCGTACCCTCGACGACGCCCTCGATGCGCAGCGTCCCCTCCGTCTCGCAGTCGCCCACGACACGCATGCCGGGTCCGATGATGGAGATCACGCCCTCGTGGGGGCTGGGAGCGGGGCCGTTCTTGTCCCTTGCCATTGGCCTCTCGACGTTCGGGTAGGATCTCGCTCAGGAGCCGGGGGCGGGGGCCGCCGGGGCGCCGGTGCTCGGCGCTGGCACCCGGTCGCGTGCGCCCGCCGCCTCCGGCGTGAGCGGTGGGAGGATCGGGTCCTTCCCCTTGGCGCCGCCATCGGCGCCCAGCATCTGGCGCACGCGCTCGTACTGCGCCTCGACATCCTGGAGCGTCCGGGCCAGCTCCGTCACCCGAGCCCGCTCGCTCTCCAGGCGACGCACCTCCGACTCCAGCCCGCGCACGCGGGCCGCTTGCGTCGCGACATACCACCAGGTCGAGGCCATGACCAGAAAGACGAGCGCCAGCAGCAGCACACCGGCGAGGAGCACCTTCAGCCGGCGGTAGGACACCGTCACGCTGCGGGTCTCGAGGTCCTCGTGGGGGACGAGGATGAAGGTCATCCGCCGATCGTGCATGCCGCCTCGCATCGCGACCCCACGCGGGCCACCAGGATCAGGAGACCACCTCGGTGATCGGCCGCCCGACCAGCAGCTCGTACAGCCGCTCGAAGTCGTCCGCCGAATAGAACGGGATCTCGATGCGCCCGCGGCCGCCGCGCGCGTGCCGGATCCGCACCGCAGTCCCGAGCGCCCGCTGCAGCGCTTCCTCCAGCTCGCGCTCCGCCGCGGCCCGCGGACGCACCTTCGCGCCCGGCTTCTCCCGCCGCGCAGGTCGCACCCGCTGGACGTGCGCCTCCGTCTCGCGTACGCTCCACTCCTGCTCCGCGGCTCGCTTCGCCAGCTCCGCCATGTGATGGTCGTTCCCCACGCCCAGCAGCGCTCGCGCATGCCCGGCCGACAGCCGCCCCTCCGTCACCAGCCGTCGTACCGAGGCGGGGAGCTGCAGCAGCCGCAGCGCGTTCGCCACCGTGGAGCGGTCGCGCCCCATCGATTCGGCGATCTGCTGCTGCGACAAGCCGAACTCCTCGCCGAGCCGTCGGTACCCCTCCGCCTCCTCCAGCGCCGACAGCCCCGCGCGCTGCAGGTTCTCGACGAGCGCCAGCACCAGCATCGTGCGGTCGTCGACCTCCCGCACCACCGCAGGAACCTCGCTCCAGCCCAGCCGCGTCACCGCGCGCCAGCGCCGCTCCCCCGCCACCAGCTCCCACTCCACCCCCGCACCCGACCCCGGTCTTACCAGTATCGGCTGCAACAGCCCGTTCGCTCGAATCGACTCGACCAGCTCGTTCAGCTCCTCCTCCGCGAACTCGCGCCGCGGCTGGAACGGGTTCGGCCCGACCGCCGACACCGGCAGCATCCGCACGCTCGCGCCGTCGACACGCTGCTCCCCGAGGTATTCCCCCAGCAGCGCCCCCAACCCCTTCCCGAGCCGATCCCGCTTCGCCATGGTCATCCCCGCCTCACCGCTCCGCCGCCACGACCGGCTCGGCCGGCTCGGCGCCGCGCGCCGCGCCGTTCGACCGCGCCACCACCTCCTTCGCCAGCGCCAGGTAGCTCTGCGCCCCGGACGACAGCACGTCGTACAGCACGATCGGCTTGCCGAAGCTCGGCGCTTCGGCAAGGCGTACGTTGCGCGGGATGGCCGTGCGGTACACGCGATTCCCGAAGTACTCCTTCGCCTCGTCCGCTACCTGCCGCGACAGGTTCAGCCGGTGGTCGTACATGGTCAGCAGAACCCCGTCGATCTGCAGCCGCGGATTGAGGTTACGCTGCACCAGCCGGACCGTGTTCAGGAGCTGTGACAGCCCCTCGAGCGCGTAGAACTCGCACTGGATCGGGATGAGCACGGCATCCGCCGCCGCCAGCGTGTTCAGCGTGAGCAGCCCGAGCGACGGCGGGCAGTCCACGAGCACGAAGTCGTACGCTTCCCGCGCCGCCTCCAGCGCCCGCCGCAGCATCAACTCCCGCTCCGGCCGGCCCACCAGCTCCACCTCCGCCCCCACGAGGTCCCGACTCGACGGGACGACATCCAGGTAGGGGAAATGGACCTGGCGCACCGTCGCCGAATCCAGCGGCGCCGCATCCACCAGCACCTCGTACACGGACGCGCTCGCGGCCCCCCGCTCCACGCCGACGCCGCTCGTCGCGTTCCCCTGCGGGTCCATGTCGATCAGGAGTGTGCGCCGCTCGGCCACGGCCAGCCCGGCGCCGAGATTGATGGCGGTCGTGGTCTTCCCCACTCCGCCCTTCTGGTTTGCGATGGCTATGACGCGGGACATGCATTCTCTTTCTCGAGGAGCCCTGCGGGACACCGAATATACACC
>DASTKT010000223.1:0-102304 GCA_035715725.1 Longimicrobiales bacterium
GGGCGACCTGTCCATGCGGCTGATGGACCTGATGTCGCCGCTGGGGAAGGGGCAGCGCGGTCTGATCGTCTCGCCGCCGAAGGCGGGGAAGACGATCCTGATGCAGAAGATCGCGAACTCGATCATCGAGAACCATCCGGAGGTGCACCTGATCGTGCTGCTCATCGACGAGCGGCCCGAGGAGGTGACGGACATGGAGGAGCACGTGGACGCCGAGGTGATCTCCTCGACGTTCGACGAGCCCGCCGACCGTCACACGCAGGTGGCGGAGATGGTGATCGAGAAGGCGAAGCGGCTGGTCGAGCACGGCCGCGACGTGGTGATCCTGCTCGACTCGATCACGCGTCTGGCGCGGGCGTACAACGTGACCGTGCCGCACTCGGGGAAGATCCTCTCCGGTGGTGTGGACGCGAACGCGCTCCACAAGCCGAAGCGGTTCTTCGGTGCCGCCCGCAACATCGACGGCGGCGGGTCGCTGACGATCATCGCGACGGCGCTCATCGAGACCGGCTCGCGGATGGACGAGGTGATCTTCGAGGAGTTCAAGGGGACGGGCAACATGGAGGTCGTCCTCGACCGGCACATCGCGGACAAGCGGATCTTCCCCGCGATCGACATCAACCGGTCGGGCACGCGCAAGGAAGACCTGCTGCTGGACGACACGGAGCTGAACCGGGTCTACCTGCTGCGGAATTTCCTGGCCGACATGCCGCCGGCGGAAGCGCTCGAGTTCCTGCTGGACCGGATGCGCCGGACCAAGACGAACAAGGAGTTCCTGGACAGCATGGCGCGCGGCTGAGCCGCGCCGCCGGTCGATGCGCCCGGGGCGGAGAGACGACCTCTCTCCGCCCCGGGCGTTTTTCGGCTGCGGGGACGCTCAGCGCTCGCGCCCCGCCGCCACGAGCAGGTCCCACGCGGCCTGCTGGGCGTCCGAGAGCTCCCGGGGACGGGCCACGGGGAGGACCGGCACGGCGGGATCGTCGGGGAGGAACAGGACCAGCTCCGCGGCGGGTGGCGGCGTGAACGGCCGGCCGCGCCCGCTCGCGTCGACGCCGACCAGGCGGCCGCGACCGCTCAGTTCCGCCAGGAACCGGCCGTACTCGATCCACTCGGCGAGCGGTTCGGCATCGGCCGCGACGCGGGGCACGAGCGTGCGCTCGAAGTAATCGAGGGCGCGGGAGAAGGCGGGCGGATCCTCGGCGCGGAGGCGGCGGAGGCGGTCGCGGAAGAGGTCGCGCGGGTCAGCGAGCGGCTGGGTGGCGAGGGCCTGGTCGAGGCGCGCGTCGGCGCGGCTGCGGAGCGATTCGTCCATGCGGGAGAATGGCTTTCCGGAGCCCACGCCGTCAAGCGCGGCGCCGAGGCGCGCGTCTTGAAGGGGAGTGCGAAGGCGCCTCCACCGCTTTCGTGCGGGGATGGCGGGCGCTATCTTGGCGGCTACACACTCCCACGCCTGGAAGGATCCCATGGAGCTCTCACGGCGTACGGCCCACCTCGAGGTGGCGCCGGAAGAGCAGGTCTTCGAGTTGAGCTGGGAGGTGTTCGGCGAGCTGTGCCGCGCGCTGGCGCTCAAGGTCGCGCAGAGCGGATATCATCCGGACCTGGTGGTGGGCATCGCCAAGGCCGGCGTGATCCCCGGCGCCGTGATCGCGGCCATGCTGCGGGCGGAGTTCTACTCGATGAAGATCAGCCGGCGCGCCGGGATGGAGCAGGTGCGCGCCCGCCCGGCGATCCTCTCGGCGGCGCCGCGGCAGGCCGCCGGAAAGCGCGTGCTCGTGGTGGACGAGATCTGCACGACGGGCACGACGCTCCGGATCGCGCTGAACGCGCTGCGGAACGTGCACGCGGACGAGGTGAGGACCGCGACCGTGTTCACGAAGGTCGGGCGCTTCAAGCCGGACTTCCACGCGCTGGAGACGAACGGGAAGGTCATTTTCCCGTGGGACCGCCACATCGTCAACGAGTACGGCGACGTGGTGGTGAACCCACTCTACGAGGGGCTCATCGACGCCCCCTGACGCGTCGCGGCCCGCGTCAAGGTCGCGGGTCCGTCTGCCGCCGAATCGCCGGCCCCTCGCCTCGTCCGGCCGTCGCGCCGCTCATTCGGGGATGACGGTCGGATCCCCCAGGTCCTCCGGTCTCGCGGCGCTGTCCCTGCCGAGCGCCGCCCGCACGAACTCGCCCCACCACTCCTCCTGCGGCTCCAGCGCCCGGTATGCGTCGAGCGCCGCCCATGTGCGCGCGTGGATCTGCGCCGCCGCCTCCACGGCCTGGGCGGGCGCCAGGCCCAGCGCCCGGATCCGGCGGCGACCGATCTGCGTGTGCAGCACCTCGTCGGCCCAATCGTAGTCGTGGAAGTGCGCGGACAGCGCATCCCCCGCCTCGACGGCGGTGTTGTACTCGTAGCGCTTGCCGGTGTCCCCCGGCATCAGGCTCTGCTCGATGCCGAAGAGCATGGTCTGCCGCTCCGCCGGCGAGGCGTGCAGGTTCAGCCGCAGCGAGAAGCCGACGTTCAGCGGGATCGCCTTCCAGGGGAGCCCGCGCGCCTCGAGCGCGACCTCCCCGAGCATGGAGTGCCGGGCCTCGTCCCAGAGCTGCCGCGCGTAGTCGCGGTAGAAGTCCCAGGGCTGGCCCGGCTGCTCGGCGATGAAGGACGCCATCATCTCGGGGACGTCCATCTCGAGGAGGCGCTTGCAGAGCAACGCCAGGTTGCGCTCGTCGGCCGGGACGTACGGCAGGTTGTAGACGACGTGGGGCGGGAAGCCGAAGTTGTGCGCCCCGCGGAAGCGATCGTCGCGGCGCGGCCGGAAGTCCGGTGCCGGCACGGCCCGAGGCGCGGGCAGCGGGCCCGCGTCGGCCGCCTCGCCCGCGATGGCGCCCGCCGCCGCGAGGTACGCGGCGAGGTGCCGCTGCCAGGCGTCGATGCGGGCCGAGGCGCTCGGGTCGGCGGCGCGGAACGCATCGAGTGCGCGCAGCCCCCACTCGAGGGACTCCTCCTCCTCGAGCAGCGCGAGGCGGAGCACCCGGCGCGTCGGCTGGTCGACGAGCGGGTTCGTCTCCGCCAGGTGGGTGCGATACGCCTGCGCCAGCGCCGTCCGCGCCACGCCGTACGCCCCCGCGACGAGCTCGGCGGTACCGGTGGCGGCCGCGACCTGCTCCAGGAACGCCTCGAGGCGGGCGTCCGGCGCGACGTCCAGCCGCGGCATGGGGTGGCGCATCTCCTGGATGCGCTTGCGCAGACCGTCGGCGTGCTCCGCATCGAGCCACTGATGCAGCGAGAACGCGCCCTTCGCCTCCCACTCGGGCGTCGCCGGGATGCGCGCCACGAGGATCTCCATCAGGCGCTTCTCGGTCCAGTGGTAGCGCAACAAGCGCCGAACGTTCTCGTCGACGGAATAGCCGACGCGGGCGGCGGCGGCGTGCGAGCAGAGGCCGGCGAGCGGCGGCAGCTCGGGGGTGCGGCGGTGCATGGGCGTCTCCGTGATGCGGAAGCGCGGAAGCTACCCGGAGGGCCGCCGATGGGACAAGCGGCTGCGAGGCAGGGCTCGCAGGCCCGCGGCGCTCAGCTCCGTTCGTCGAAGCCTTCGAGGCCCGGCGGTGGGGGTGGAAGCCGGTGTTCGGGCGGGCGCTCCGGCTCGACGGTATCATGGGGGAAGTCCATGGGGTCGGAGTCGGCGAAGAGCGCGCCGAGCCTCTCCTCGGGGAGCGCAGCGAGGTCATCGGCGCCCGGGACCTGGTCCGCGGGGACCTCGACCACGTGCCAGGGACGTTGCGTGTTGCTCAGGCAGGAGAAGACGAGGGCGTGGATCCCGGGATGCGGATCGAACCGGTCGATGCGCACCTCCCACGTCTCGCCGTCCGCCCGAACTCTCGGCCAGTCCATCGCGCCTCCTCGGTGAGCGTCGGTCACCGAGGGTGCATGCGGCGTACCATGCCGGTGTGGGACCCTCGATGGCGCTCGCGTGGTAGTAGCCTGTCCGAAGCGGCCCACACGGTGAGCATTTTCGAACGGCGGCCGAAGCCGCAGCCCGGTTACGAACGATGCGAGCTCGAACGCAGATCCCCGCGCTCCTGATCGTCCTGACGGCGTGCATCGGCGAGCGACCCGACCGGCAACCGCCGAGCGGCAGCCGCGGAGAGCCCGGGCCATCCGGTTCGGCGGGTCCCCGCGCGGGTCTCCGGCCGCTGGCGCCGCCACCGGCCGCCAACCCTCCGGTCCCGGACGCGCACGTCTACGCCGTTGCGGCGCGGCCGGCCGAGCTGCGGACCACGATCCCCATGGAGGGGTTCGAGGAGCCGTTCACGCTCCGCCTCTACAAGGCGCCGGAGGAGTACCCACTCGGCTTCAGCACGTATCTCCCCCTCGACATGCTGGTCGAAGCTGGCGACGACGGCTCGATCGCCTTCGTCGCGAACTTCGCCGGGAAGCGCAACGCGGATGCGGCGCTTCGGCTCCTCCCGGACAGCGCCGCATCCAGCGCGGCGGCGGCACGGCTGGCGCGGGACTACGCGCGGGCGCACCGGCCGAGGACCCGCAGGGCGGGCGCTCCGCAGCGCTTCGCCTGGTCGCTCGCGGAATTCGATTTCACGGAGGAGCGCCCGGACGGAGAGCCGATCCTGGGCACGGTGGCGGTTGCCGGCCACGACGGGCGCTACTTCCGGATCGTCGTGAGCTACCCCGAGGACTACGCGGAGGGCTTCACCCCCCGGGCGCTCCGGATCCTCGAGGAGTGGCGCTGGGCGGACGGCGCGCCGCTGGGGGGCGACGCAGTGCGCTGACAGCCGCGCTCGAGCCCGTCCCCCGGAGGCTCGGAGGCCTACTGGTGGCCGCGTACCGGATGCGGCCGATACGGTGCCTCGAGCTTCGCGATCTCCTCTTGTGTCAGCTTCAGCTCCACGGCGCGAATGGCCGCATCCAGGTGGGACAGCTTCGTCGCGCCCGCGATCGGCGCCGTGACCCACGGCTTGGAGAGCAGCCAGGCCAGCGCCACCTCCGCCGGCGTGACGCCGCGCTCCGCCGCGACCGCCCGCACCGCCTCCACGACCTCCCAATCCCCCGGCTCACCGTAGAGCGTGTGGCCGTATTCGTCGGTCGCGGCGCGCGTCGTCGACGAGCGGTCGTCGATGGAGGCGCGGCCGCCGGCCAGCAGCCCGCGCGCGAGCGGCGACCAGGGGATGATCGCGAGGCCCTCGCCCCGGCAGAGCGGGATCATCTCCCGCTCCTCCTCGCGGTAGACCAGGTTGTAGTGGTTCTGCATGGACACGAAGCGCGCCCAGCCGTTCCGCTCGGAGATCCCGAGCGCGCGCGCGAGCTGCCAGGCCCACCCGGAGCTGGCGCCGATGTAGCGCACCTTGCCGGACTGGACCAGGTGGTCGAGCGCGCCGAGCATCTCTTCGATCGGCGTCGCGGGGTCGAAGCGGTGGATCTGGTAGAGGTCGATCGTCTCGACGCCCAACCGCCGCAGGCTCGCCTCGCACCCCTGCACGATGTGCTTGCGCGAGAGGCCCGCCATGTTCGGTCCTGGGCCCATGCGGTTGAAGACCTTCGTCGCGAGGACGATCTCGTCGAGGTTGCCGAACTCCCGCAGCGCCCGACCGGTCACCTCCTCGCTCATCCCGAGCGAGTACATGTCGGCCGTATCGAAGAAGTTGATGCCCGCCTCGATGGCGCGGCGGAAGAACGGGCCCGCCTCCGCCTCGTCGAGCACCCACGGCCTCCAGGCGGAGGATCCGTAGCTCATGCAGCCGAGGCAGATGCGCGAGACGGTGACGCCCGTGGCGCCGAGATGGGTGTATTCCATGGGCGGGATGCTACGAGCCGGCGCGGCGACGGTCAACGGCACGCCGGCCGCCGCGGCGCTCGAGACGGCGCCCGACGGGGGGCCGCACCACGGCCCCCCGTCCGGCTACGGCGTGGAGGCCCCCAAACCCCCGGCGGACGCCGACGAACTCAGTCGTAGCGGTGCTGCCGGCGCAGCGCGCCCGGCCACCATCGGCGCGAGTAGCCCCAGTCCTGCTCGAGGTACTCGTCGTCGTACGGCGAGCTCGCCGCCCACCAGTCCCGCAGCCACGGCCGGGTCTGCCCCTCGCCGGCGCGACCGGACCACCGCGGCGGCGGCGCGCCGCGCGGGCCGTGCGGCCGCTCCGCCTCCCACGCCTCCAGCGCGGCCCGGCGGGCGAACGCGCCCTCATAACGCCCGTAGCGACGGTCGTACTCCGGGCCGCGGTAGTCGTAGTGCATCCGGTTCCAACGTGCCATCTTCGCTCCCTAGTGCAAGTTACGCTAGATAACGGTGCAATCGGCGGTCCACCGCGCCGCATCGAGCGGGCGCGGACGCTGTGCGCCGCGGATGGCACCGGCACGTGGCCGCGCTGCATCCCCGGAAGCGGGCGGTAGCCGGCTTCCATCTAGTGTCCTGAACCAGAAGTTCGCCGGCAGAAACGAGCGAGGCTATCGAGGATCTCGTCGGCGGTCTTCGTCCAGATGAACGGCTTCGGCTCACGGTTGGTGGCATCCACATAGCGGTAGATCGCCTCTTCCAAGGCGCGGGTGCTGCGGTGGACGCCGCGCCGAAGCTGCTTCTCCGTCAGCGCCGCGAACCAGCGTTCCACGAGGTTCAGCCAAGAGGAGCTGGTCGGGGTGAAGTGGAGGTGGTAGCGCGGGCGCTTGGCCAGCCAGCGCTGAATGAGATCGGTCTTGTGCGTGCTCGAGTTGTCGAGGACGAGGTGAACGTCGAGGTCCTCGGGCAGGCGGGCGTCGATCTGATCCAGGAACTTCTCCAGGAACTTCTCCAGGAACTTCCGGAACTCGAGGGAGCGATGCCGGGCCTCGCAGGACGCCAGCATCTCGCCCGTCTTGGTGTTGAGCGCCGCGAAAAGCGACGTGGTGCCGGGGCGGATGTAGTCGTGCGTGCGCCGCTCTACCTGACCGGGACGCATCGGCAGGAGCGGCGCCGTGCGATCGAGCGCTCGGATTTGGCTCTTCTCGTCGACGCACAGCACCAGAGCCCGATCGGGCGGACTCATGTAGAGGCCGACGATGGCGCGCACTTTCTCGATGAAGAGCGGATCCTTGGAGAGCTTGAAGGTCTCGGAGCGGTGCGGCTGGAGCGCGAACGCCCGCCAGATGCGGCTGATCGCGCTCTGGCTCATGCCGGTGCGCTTCGCCATGGAGCGCGTGCTCCAGTGCGTGGCATCCTCCGGCTTCTGTTCGAGCGTCAGCGTAATCACGCGCTCCACGTCCGAGTCTGTGATCGTGCGAGGCGCGCCCGGCCGGGGCTCATCTAGGAGACCGTCCAGCCGTTGCTCCAGGAACCGGCTCCGCCACTTGGTCACCGCGTCGAGCGCTGGACATCCAGCTCCGCCGCGACGGCGGTGTTCGACACACCCGCGTCACACGCCAGAACGATCCGGGCGCGAAGGGCGAGGGCTTGGGCCGTGCGCGGCCGGCGAATCCAGCGCTCGAGCGCCTCGCGCTCCTCGGGTCGTACGTTGAGCGGCGCCAGCATCGGAGAAGCCATGCGCAACTCCTGGAGGAGGTTGCTACAACACACAACCTCCGCAAGGAGTGCGTAAGGATTTATAACTCAGGACACTAGATGATCGAATGCAGGTCGTCCAAACGGTTCGGATGGCGAGCCAGAAGTAGGTCCATGATGTCAAGTCCACCCTTGCAAACGGCGGTGTCGAGGCCAGGGTTGACATCCGCCACGCTGGAGCCAGCCGGTGGTCTGGTACATGGTTTGGCCGGCGATAGTGGGGGCATAGCGACCACGGGGCTTAGGCAAAGGGCTTATGCAACGACCGCGCGGGCTCACCGAGGCAGGTTCGCGGCTTTCAAGCTCTGGCCGTCGAGCGCCCAGGAGAGAAGCCGCTGCAACCTTGCGGTGGGAGGTGGCCCTGCTATATCGTGTGGCGATATAACGTGGCGCGACTCAGGAGGTAATCATGGCCCGACCCACCGCCGATCCAAGTGACGCCCTGCCGCTCAGCCCGGCGGTCTTCCACATCCTGCTCGCGCTGGCCGACGAGGACCGGCACGGTTACGCGATCATGCAGGAAGTGGAGGGGCGCACGGGCGGCGCGATGCGGCTGGGTCCGGGGACGCTCTACGGGGCGATCAAGCGGTTGCGCGAGCAGGAGCTCATCGAGGAGGTCGAGGACCCTGCGGAGCCCACGGTCGTAGAAGAGCGGCGTCGCTACTACCGGCTGACGGCGCTAGGTCGGCGCGTGGCGGTGCTCGAGGCGGAGCGCTTGGAGCGAATGGTGGACGCGGCGCGGGCGAAGCGGCTGATCGCATCCGCGAGGTCAGCGTGAAGACCGGCGTACGGAGTGCGGCGCGCAGCGCGAGGCTGGCGGAGCGGGCGTATGCCGCGCTGCTGTTCACCTATCCGCCCGGCTTCCGCGCCGAGTACGGCGTCGAGATGCGGCGGGTGTTCCGAGATCGGTGGCGCGAGCGAGCCGTGGAGGGGGTGGGTGGCGGCGCGCGCCTCTGGATGTCGTTGCTCGGCGATCTGGCGCGGAGCGCGCCGCGGGAGCGCCTGGCGGTGCTGGGGGAGCGGCGCCGGCGATCGCGAGTGAGCGAGGCCGAGGAGCCGCCGTACCGCGTGGCACTGCTGGCGGGACTGGCGGTGTGGTTGCTCTACGGGCTGACGCTGGCGCCGAGCACGGCGTTCTGGGACGCGAGCGAGTACATCACCGCGGCGCATATCCTGGGGATCCCGCACCCGCCCGGAAATCCCCTCTTCGTGTTGCTGGCGCACGCCTGGGAGCTGCTGCTCTCTCCGCTGGACTTGCCGGTGGCGGTGCGGATCAACCTGTTCAGCGCAACCATGAGCGCGGCGGCGCACGGGCTCTGGTTCCTGGTGGCGGACCGGGCGCTGGCGCGGCCCGGGGTGGACCCGGTGGTCCGGCGGGTGGGCGCGGCGGCGGCGGTCCTGCTCTCCGCCACCGCGTTCACGGTCTGGAACCAGTCGAACGTGAACGAGAAGGTCTACACGATCAGCCTGTTCACGGTCGCGCTCGTCAGCTGGCTGGCGCTCCGCTGGCGCGACACCGGCCGGAAGCCGCGATCGCTTCTCTTGATCGCGCTGGTGCTCGGGCTGACCGTCACGAACCACCTGATGGGGCTGCTCGCGGCCCCTGCGCTCCTTCTCTTCGTGGCGATGGTGGATCGCCGGTCGCTGCTACGCCCGCGCCTGTGGGGCGGAGCGGCGCTGCTGTTCTCGCTCGGCCTCTCCGTGCAGCTCTTCCTGCCGCTCCGGGCGAAGCACCGGCCGATCATCGCGGAGGCGGAGCCGGCGTGCGCGTCGCTCGTGGAAGCGGCCGAGAGCATCTACACCCCGGGGGCGCGCGGCTGCCCGGCGCTGTCGGCATCGCTGCGGCGCGAGCAGTACGGGAAGCCGCCGCTCGGCATGGATCCCACGGTCTACCCCCAGCAGAAGCTCCCGCGCGGGCCCGAGCTCGTGGCGGCGCAGGCGGTGAACTACGCGCAGTACTTCGATTGGCAGTGGGGGCGCTCGCTCGGGCGGAGAGATCCGCTGTTCGGCGGCGTGCGCCCGCTGCTCACGCTGCTCTTCCTGGCGCTTGGGCTCGTCGGCGCGCTCGCGCACTGGCGGAGCGACCGGGCGGGCGCCGCCTACGTCGCTGTGTTGTTCGTGACGCTTTCGGCAGGCCTCGTCGTCTATCTCAACTTCAAGTACGGCTACTCGATCGGACTCGAGCGCTTCCCGGACCGGGAGCTGCACGAGGTGCGCGAGCGCGACTACTTCTTCCTTCTTGGCTTCAGCGTCTGGGGCGTGTGGGCGGGGCTCGGGCTCGCCGAGCTCTGGCGACGGACGGCGGACGCGCTGCGCGGGCGGATGCGACGGCCCCGTCTGGCCGCCGCCCCCCTCCTCGGCCTCGCCCTGCTGCCGCTGGCCCTCAACTGGCGCTGGGCGTCGCGCGCCGAGGACTACACCGCCCGCGACTGGGCGTACAACGTCCTGATGAGTGTCGAGCCGTACGGCGTGCTCTTCACGAATGGCGACAACGACACGTTTCCACTCTGGTATCTCCAGGAGGTGGAAGGGATCCGCCGTGACGTGACGGTCCTGGTCTCGAGCTATCTCCAAACGCCCTGGTACGTGAAGCAGGCGCGCGACCTCAGCCGCCCCTGTCCCCCAGGGATCAGCGCGGAGCAGCATCCTCGACGCATCATCTGTCAACGCCCGTTCCGTGCCGCCGACCTGCCGGCGCCACTCGCCGCCGTCGTCCACCCTCCGGCACAGCCGCCGAAGGACTCGGTGGTCCCGTTGAGCGACGCAGAGATCGAGCGGATCGCGGGGAGCTACTTCGTCGCCGAGCGGTCAATGCCGTTCGAGGCCGGGCGGGTGCGCGCCCACATCGAGCCGGGGACGCTGATCACGGCCGCCGACACGTTCGTGGCCGCCATCCTCCAGGCGACGCTAGGCGAGCGCCCGATCCATTTCATGCCCGCGACCTCCTCGCTCGCCAGGCTCGGACTGCTTGATTACACCGTGCGCGAGGGGTTGACGCTGCGGCTATATAACGGCCCGGTGCCGGCCGGGCCGGATACAGGGATCGTGCCGCTCCCTCCCTCCTCCTTTACCAGCGTGGCGGGCGCGTACGTCGACGTGTCGCGCACCGACACGCTGCTTTGGGACGTCGCGCTCCGCCGCGGCCGCATCGTGGACCCTGACGCGCCGTGGGCGGACGCGGCGGCGAGCAGCATCCTCATGCAATACGCCTACGCCCACTACAGCGCCGCCGAGGCGCACGCGCAGCTCGGAGACGAGCCGGCGGCCAAGCGGCACGCCGAGCGGGCGAAGTGGTGGTCGGGCATCACTGGCGACTGATTGAAAAGGCCTTCTCTGGCCTCAGCTTCCTTGGAACCGAGATCGAATCTCGGACACGAACCCCTGAAGCCGCTTGGCCCGAGACTACCGCACGCCTCCTGGAGGCCTGAGGCCAAACGACAAGGCGCTGTCCTACGCAATTGTTGGCGTCCAGCGCAGAGTGACCGAGATCCCCCCTGCAACCGGGGCTTGCCTGCGTCCGCCGCCCCCACTACACGGGAGGTTTGACCGCATGCACCCCGATCATGAGCTCAATCGCGCAAGCTGGGACGATCTCGCGGTTGCGCATGGTCAGGACGCCTACTACGACAGCGAAGCGCTCGTCGCTGGTGGAAGCTCGCTGATCGAAGAGGAGGAGGCCGCGCTCGCGGCCGCAGGCTACGTGGAGCTCGCGGGCCTCCGCGTGCTCCACGTGCAATGCCATCTCGGCTTCGACTCGATCACACTCGCCCGACGGGGGGCCCGCGTCACGGGCCTCGACTTCTCGGCGGTTGCGCTCGCCAAGGCGCGGTCACTCGCGAATCGTTGCGGCGTCGAGGTCGAGTGGGTCTGTGCCGATGCGACCGATCTACCGGCGTCGCTGGACAGCCGATTCGATCTCGCGTGGGCGACGATGGGGATCCTCTGCTGGATCGCGGACCTCAAGGCGTGGATGCGCTCGGTCACGCGCACGCTGGCCCCTGGCGGTCGGCTCGTCCTGATCGACGGGCACCCCCTGCGGAGAATCCTGAAGTCCGACCCACTGCGGATTACTCGGCCGTATGGCGGCGGCACCCGCATCATGTCGATCGTAGGCTGCGACTATGCGACCGAGACGCGGACCGGTCCACAGGTGCAGTTCCTCCACTCCCTCGGCGAGATCGTCTCCGCCGCCGCCGATGCCGGGCTGCAGCTGACACGGTTGCTGGAGCACACCGAGCTCTCCTGCGACATTTGCGACGACGGAATCAGGCTCGAGGGCGATGGCCGGTATCGGCGCCGCGTCGACGGGCACCCGCTGCCGGTGCTATTCACGCTGCTCGCGCACCGGTGAGCGCGACGTACCTTTCCGCGGGATCCACCCCAGGTCTATCGAACAGAGCCCACGACAAAGGCCGAAGAGGCGAGATCCTCTTCGGCCTCCGCGATGGACCGACTGTCCAGCAACGAACGGAAAACCGCCGGATTTACGGAAAACCCGTTCAAAAACTTGGATAACGCGACACGCCCGCCTCAGACGTCCAGGTTGCGCACCTTCGGCGCCCACTCCTCGATGAAGCGGCGGCGGGGGTCGACGTCGTCGCCCATGAGGGTCTGGAAGATCTGGTCGGCCTCGACGGCGGACTCCATGGTGACGCGCAGGATCGTGCGGGTCTCCGGGTCCATGGTGGTCTTCCAGAGCTGGTCCGGGTTCATCTCGCCGAGACCCTTGTAGCGCTGGACGTTGACGTTGCCCTTGCCGTCGCCGCCCTTGCCGTTGCCGGCCACCCGCTGGATGAGCTGATCGCGCTCCGGATCGGAGTAGGCGTAGAACTCCTCCTTCCCCTTGGCCACGCGGTAGAGCGGCGGCTGGGCGATGTAGACCATCCCCTGCTCGATCAGCTCCTTCATGTGCCGGTAGAAGAACGTGAGGAGCAGCGTGCGGATGTGGGCGCCGTCCACGTCGGCATCGGTCATGATGATGATCTTGCCGTAGCGCGAGTTCTTGGTGTTGAACTCGTCCTCGCCGATGCCGGTGCCGATGGCCGCGATGATCGTCCGGATCTCCTCGTTCGAGAGGATCTTGTCCAGGCGGGCGCGCTCGACGTTCAGGATCTTGCCGCGCAGCGGCAGGATGGCCTGGAAGGCGCGATCGCGACCCTGCTTGGCGGAGCCGCCCGCCGAGTCACCCTCGACGAGATAGAGCTCGCAGAGCGCCGGGTCGTTGATCGAGCAGTCGGCGAGCTTGCCGGGGAGCACGCTCCCCTCGAGCGCGTTCTTGCGCCGGACGAGCTCGCGCGCCTTCCGCGCCGCGATCCGGGCGCGCGCGGCGTTGACCGACTTCTCGATGACGGCGCGGGCCACCGCCGGGTGCTCGTCGAGGTAGATCGCGAGCTTCTCGTTCACCACGCTCTCGACGACGCCGCGGACCTCCGAGTTGCCGAGCTTGGTCTTGGTCTGCCCCTCGAACTGCGGCTCGCGCACCTTGGCCGAGAGGACGCACACGAGGCCTTCGCGCACGTCGTCGCCCGAGAGGGAGTCGGGGTCCTTCTTCAGCAGCCCGTTCTTCTTGCCGTAGTCGTTCAGCGTGCGCGTGAGCGCCGCCTTGAACCCGGTCAGGTGCGTGCCGCCTTCGTGCGTGTTGATGTTGTTGACGAACGTGAACGTGCTCTCGTTGTAGCCTTCGTCGTACTGGAACGCGACCTCGATCTCGGCCTCCTCCCGGCTGGCCTCGATGTAGATCGGCTCCGGATGCAACGGCTTGCGGGTGCCCCGCAGGAACGCCACGAACTCGTTGATCCCGCCCTCGTAGTGGAAGTCCTCGCGCTTCGGCTTGTCGCCCTCCTTCTCCACCCGCTCGTCCACCAGCGTGATGGACAGGCCGCGGTTCAGGAACGCGAGCTCGCGCAGGCGCGTGGCCAGGATGTCGTACGTGTAGACCAGCTCGTCGAAGATCTCCGCGTCCGGCTTGAAGGAGACCTTCGTGCCGGTGCCGCTGGCCTTGCCGACGACCTCCAGCTCGGTCACCTTCACGCCGCGCGCGTAGCGCTGCCGGTGGACCTTGCCGCCCAGCTGGATCTCGACCTCGAGCCACTCGGAGAGCGCGTTCACCACCGACACGCCGACGCCGTGCAGACCGCCCGACACCTTGTACGAGGTCCGGTCGAACTTCCCGCCGGCATGCAGGATCGTCATCGCGACCTCGACGCCCGGCAGCTTCTCGGTGGGATGGATGTCGACCGGGATGCCGCGCCCGTTGTCGATCACCGTGATCGAGTTGTCGGCCCGGATGAAGACCTCGATGCGCGTGCAATACCCGGCCAGCGCCTCGTCCACGGCGTTGTCCACCACCTCGTAGACCAGGTGGTGGAGCCCGCGCGGCCCGGTCGAGCCGATGTACATCCCCGGGCGCTTACGGACGGCCTCCAGACCCTTCAGGACCTGGATCTGCCCCGCCGTATACTCGTTCTGCTGCGACACTGGGTTCTCCGGCATTTCCCTCGCCATCGTCTTCGCTGGTGAACGCGAAAAATTCCGTCGTTTTCTGATACCCTCACCCGCCCCCGATGTGCCGCCCGACGGTCGCGTTAACCGCTTCCGGGAGACACCATTTCAGGGCCGCCTAGTGCTCGGCCATGACGAACCTGATTCGCTGGATTTTCCCGCGGTTTCGACCCGCGTTCAGCTTTTTCAGGATCTCGGATTCCATCAGCTTCAGCTCCATGAGCCACGCGCTCGACCGGACGGCCACGAAGAGGGTGCCGTTGGAGACGCGCAGCGGCGCGGTCACGCTGGCGATGCCGGGGCCGACCCGCTCGCTCCATTCCGGGACGACGCTGGCCTCCTCGATCCTCTCGCCGAGACCGGCCCGGGCGAGATACTGCTGCAGCGCCTCGTGGACGGCGGTCGGGCCCGGAGGCTTGCGCGTCATGCGAACACTACCCCGCCCTCGATCCGCCAGTGGGCCAGCGAGCCATGCCGCAGCTCGAGGTCGGACTCCTTGGGCGCGGTGAGGATGACCTGGCCGCGCTCCTCGTCCTCGAGGAGCTCGAGGATCCGGCGCGAGCGGCCGGGGTCCAGCTCCGCGAAGACATCGTCGAGGAGGACGACGGGCTCGCGGCCACGCGCGCTCCGGACGGTCTCGGCTTCGACCATGCGCAGGGCGATGGCGGCGGTGCGCTGCTGGCCGCCGGAGCCGAAGTCCCGCAGGTCCGCCTCGCCGCCGGAGCGCTGGAGCAGCACGGCGAGGTCGTCGCGGTGGGGTCCGACGAGCGTCATGCCGCGGTCTCGCTCGCGCGGCGCGAGTCGGGTCAGCTCCACGCGGAACGCGTCCGCGGCCGCCGCCGGACTCGGCGGCACATCCCCGCCGAGCGGCACGGAGGAGGCGTACGCCAGCCGCACCGCCTGACCGCCAGCGATGGCGGCATAGCGCCGCGCGAAGCCGGGCGCGGCCTCGGCCACCCACTCCGCGCGCGCGGCCACGACGCGCCCGCCCCAGTCCGCGAGACCTTCGTCCCAGGCGGCCAGGAGTGCGTCGGAGCCCCCGCTTCGGAGCATGGCGTTCCTGTTCTTGAGGATCTGGCGGTAGCGCTGCAGCGCGCCCAGGTACCCCGGGCGGTTGAGCGACAGGACGATGTCGAGGAAACGGCGCCGATCGCCTGGCGCCCCAGCCACGAGCATCATGTCCGACGGAGAGAAGATCACCGCGCCGGCGCCGCCGAGGGCATCGCCGAGCCGCTCCGGCTCCGCGCCGTTCACGGCGACCCGCTTCCGGCGGGTGCGCCGCTCGAACGCGGCCTCGACCTCCCGCGTCGGCCCGACGCCGTCGAGTACACCCCGGACATGGAAGACCTCCTCGCCGAAGCGCACGAGCTGCTCGTCCGGCGCGCCGCGGAAGGAGCGGAAGATCTCGAGGTAGTAGAGCGCCTCGAGCAGGTTCGTCTTCCCGGCGCCGTTGTCGCCGATGACGGCCACGCCGGCGGGAGGGAAGGCGAGCTCGAGCTCCGCGAAGTTGCGAAAGTGCCGGAGCCGCAGCTTCCGGAACGCGGCGGACGACACGACGGCGCTCATCGGCAACAGAAATATATCGCGCGCGCGCGCGGGAGGCTACCTCCCGTGGAAATCGGCCTTCCTCTTCTCGAGGAAGGCGGTCATCCCCTCGCGCATGTCGTCGGTGGAGGCGAGGAGGCCGAAGAGGTTGGACTCCAGGCGGAGCGCATCCTCGGTGCTGGCGTGGTAACCGAAGTCGACCGCCTCGAGCGCCAGCGCCACGGCGACCGGGCCGTTGGCGGCGATCTTCGCGGCCAGCCCGCGGGCGGCCTCCATGAGCTGCGCGCGCGGCACGATCTGGTTCACGAGGCCGATGCGGTGCGCCTCGGTGGCGTCGATCATGTCGCCGGTCAGGATCATCTCGAGCGCCCGCCCCCGGCCGACGAGCCGGGGCAGGCGCACGGTTCCGCCGTAGCCGGGGATGATGCCGAGCTTGACCTCGGGGAGCCCGAAGCGGGCGTTCTCGCCGGCGATGCGGAGGTGGCAGGCGAGCGCGAGCTCGAGCCCGCCGCCGAGCGCGAAGCCGTTCACCGCGGCGATGACCGGCTTGCGCATCCGCTCGAGGAAGCGGAACGCATCCTGGCCCTGGCGGGAGACGCGGACACCGGAGACGGGCCCCATCTGCGCGAGCTCGGCGATGTCGGCGCCGGCGACGAAGGCCTTCTCGCCGGCGCCGGTCAGGACCACCCCCCGGATCGCGGCGTCGGCCTCCAGCTCCCGGAACGCGGCGTCGAGCTCGGCGATGGTGTCCGCGTTGAGCGCGTTCAACTTTTCGGGGCGATTCACCGTCACCGTGGCGATGGCGTCGTCCCGCTCGATCGACAGGAATCGGTAGTCGGCCATGGGTCGGAGGGGTCGGCGTGAGCGGCCGGCGCGGCGGCGCCGACGAAGGCAGGCAAGTTACCGCGCGACGGCGAGTGGGGCAAACGGCAGCGGGAGGCGAATCGTCGCGGCGCCTCCGGGCTCACCGCCCTCCGCCGCTGCCGCGCACGATGCCCTGCACCATCCGCTCCGGCTCGAAGTAGCGGCGCGCCACGCCGAGGATGGCCTCGGGCGTGACGGCGCGGATGCGCTTCTCGAACTCGCGGACCTCGTCGAGCCCCGAGCCGAGCATGACCGCGCCCAGGATGTTGCCGAGCTGCGCGCCGTTCGTCTGCTGCCGGATCTGCCACGCCCCGATCGTGTAGCGCTTGGCGCGCTCCAGCTCGTCCGCGGTGACCGGCTCCTCTCTCAGCTTCTCGAACTCGCGGAGCAGCGCGGCGCGGGCCTCCTCCTCCTGCTCGGGGGCGGTGGCCATGTAGGCGACGAAGGCGCCCGCCAGCCACCGCGTGATGGGGTACGCCGCGACCGTGTAGGAGAGCGAGCGCCGGCCGCGCAGCTCCTCGAAGAAGCGGCCGCCGAGGCCGCTCACGACGCTGGAGAGGACCTGGACCGCGTAGCGGTCCGGATCGGAGCGGTCGGGGCCGGGGAAGCCGAGGGCCAGCGCGGTCTGGGCCTTGGCGAGCGTCGCCTCGAGCGACGCGGGCGTCGCCGGCCAGCGGGGGAGGCGCGCCGGCCCGCGCGGCCGCGGCGGCTCGAGCGCCTCGAGCTCCCGGGCGACGACGGCGGCGGCGGTGTCCGGGTCGACGTCGCCGACCACGAGGACCCAGCGCTCCCCCTCCAGCACCTCCCGCCGGTGCCAGGCGGCGACCTCCTCCCGCCCGGCGCGGCGCATCGTCGCCTCGGCATCCGCGAGCGTGAGGCCGTACGACGAGCCGGCGAACGCCGTCTCCAGGAAGAGCTGCATCGGGTAGTCGTAGGTGTCGTCGCGCACGCGCTCGAGGTCGCTCAGCGCGACCTTCCGCTCCCGCTCGACCTCCGGCTCCGGGAACGACGGGTGCAGCGCCGGGTCGGCGAGGAGCGCGAAGCCGCGCTCGAAATGGCGGCTCGGAAGCGAGAGCGACCAGCTGAACGTGTCCGCGCCGACGCTCGGCGAGATCGCGCCGCCGAGCGACTCGGTCGCCTCCGCCAGCTCCGCCGCCGTCCGCCGGGCCGTCCCCTTCACCGAGGCGCGCGCCATCAGCGACGTGAGCCCCGCGTTCGCCGGCTCCTCGTGCGCCGAGCCCCCGCGGAAGGCGATCGTCATGGACACGAGCGGCGTGGATCGGCGCGGCTTGACGGCGAGGCGCGTGCCGTCGGCGAGGTCGTAGAAGTGGACGTCGTCCTCGACACGGACGGACTGCGGCGGCACGAGCTCCAGCGGCACGGGCAGCTCCGGCGGCTCCGTCTCCCGCACGGGGCGCGCGGTCGCGGCCGCCTGGCGGAGCACCTCGCGCAGCGTGGGCGCGTCCACGCCGAGCGGCGGCGCCTCACGCGGGCGGTAGAGCAGCAGCGTCGTCGCGTCGAGATCGAGATACTCCTCGGCGACCCGGTGGAGGTCCTCGAGCGTCGTCGCCGCGAGGCGCTCGAGGTAGCGCTCGGCGAGACGCCAATCCCCGAGCGCCTGCCAGTCCGCCAGCAGGTTGGCCTGCCCCTCGGCCGTCTCCACGCGCCGCACCACGCGCGCCTCCAGGATGTTGCGGGCGCGCTCCAGCTCCCGGCTCGTCACCGGCGCCGCCCGCACGCCCTCGACCTCACGGGCGATCGCCTCCAGCGCCGCCGGCGCGCTCTCCGGGCGCAGCTCCGCCGAGATGCCGAAGACGCCGAGCTCCGTGGGCGTGTAGTTCTGGCTCTGGATCGAGGTGACGAGCCCCAGCTCGCGGACCCCCTGGTAGAGGCGCGACGCCCTTCCCTGCCCCAGCACCACCGCCAGCACGTCCAGCGCGGGCGTGTCCTCGTGCGTCGTGCCGGGCGTCCGCCACCCCAGCTCCGCGTAGCTGTGCACGATGTCGCCCGCCATCTCGCGCAGCCGGAAGCCGCGCCGCGGCGGCTCCTCCGGCGACGTCTCCTTCACCGGCTCCCCGGCCGGCATGTCGCCGTAGTGCCGCTCGACCAGCTCGAACGTGCGCTCCGGGTCCACGTCCCCGGCGACCACGAGCACGATGTTCGACGGCCGGTAGAGGTTGCAGTAGTACTCCCAGACATCCTTCCGGGTGAGGCGGCGCAGCTCCTCCTCCGTTCCGATCCGCCACCGCCGGATCCGGTGCACCTCGAACATCTCCTCGAAGAGCGCCTCCGTGGCCACGGCATCGGGGTTGTCCAGCTTGCGCCGGGCCTCCTGGATGATGACGAGCAGCTCCTTGCGCAGCTCCTCCTCGTTGATCTCCGAGTTGCGCAGCGCGTCCGCCTGGATGTCCAGCCCCATCTCGAGCGACGACGCCGGCAGGACCGTGTAGTAGTACGTGTAGTCGTAGATCGTCGCCGCGTTCAGGAAGCCCCCCGCCGCCTTCGTTTCCTGCGCGATCTCCCCGGCCCCGCGCCGCTCCGTCCCCTTGAAGTACATGTGCTCCAGGACGTGGCTGATCCCCACGAGCCGGTCGGGCTCGTTGAAGTATCCGGCCCGCACGTGCGTGACGATCGCCACCACGGGAGCCGAGTGGTCCTCGCGCACCAGGACCGTCAGGCCGTTGTCCAGCCGGCGCTCGTGCGTGGGGAGCCGGGAAAGGATCGAGGTCGCGTCCATGGCGTTTCACGGGTGAGAGGGGGCTCGCGTCTGCCGGGCGGTCAGGCGGGCAACGGCCGTGCCGGCGGCCCAGGGCTTGCCCTAAGTGATTATACGAAAGGAGCTTGTCGCGAGCGAATGCGAGAGCAGAACCGGGCCATGCTGGATGCCGCCGTGGTCGCGGCGCGCGAATCGAACGCGCATGCCGTGCTCCTGGCCGCGGCGCTTCCGGAGGAGACAGAATACCTCGAGCGGGCGCTGCGAGGCGAGCGGCGCGTGATCTCGGCGGCGATCGGGCCCGAGCGGGGCCCGGAGCGCGGCGACCTCGAGGTCGTGCGCCTGCCGGAGGTACGCCTGCGCCGCCGCGGGCGGGCGAAGGTGGCGTTGATGGAGGGGCTGGCCGCGGGCCTGTTCCAGCCGGGCGAGCGCGTGGTGGTGATCTCCGGGAACGCGTCGGACCAGGGGTGTGCGCTGGATACCGTGGCGATGGTGGACCTCTCGGCGGAGGAGGGCGAGGAGGCGATCCTGGAGGGGGAGCCGGGAGCTCCGCTCTCGCTGCTGCGGGACGTGGCGGACCCGGCGGTGTTCGACGCGCTGCTCGGGCTGTGCATCCAGCTCGGCAAGGAGGGGAAGGAGGGGAAGCCGGTGGGGCTGATCGCGACGCTGGGCGACCACGAGGCCGTTCTGAAGAGCTCGCACCAGCTCGTGCTGAACCCGTTCGAGGGTCACGCGGAGGAGGAGTTGTCGATCCTCAGCGCGGCCGCGCGCCGGGCCGTCCGGGAGTTCTCGGGAATGGACGGCGCGTTCGTGCTGCGCAGCGACGGCGTGCTGGTGGCCGCGGGGCGCTACCTCCAGGTGGGCGCAGCGGAGGGGACGGTGCCGGCGGGGCTCGGCTCGCGCCACCGGGCGTGCGCGGGGATCACGCGGCGAACCCGCGCGATCGCGTTCGCGTTGTCGGAGTCCACGGGAGACACGCGCGTCTTCGGCGGCGGGCGCATCCTGATGACGGTCGAGCGGACGGATTGAGGCGGGCCCGGCCCGATTGACGGGCTCCCGGGGACGTGCCATTCTCCACGCCCGAACCCGAACCGGAGCAGCCAATGCTGGTCTACCTCAATGGCGAGATCATCCCGCACGAGTCGGCCCGGATCCCCGTTGACGACCGTGGATTCCTCTTCGCGGACGGCGTCTACGAGGTCGCCCGCGTCTACGACGGCCGGCCGTTCAAGATGGACGCGCACCTGGCGCGCATGGCGGAGGGGCTGCGCGCGACGCGGATCGAGCTGCCGGAGCTCGACCGGCTCTCCGCGGTCGCCGACGACCTGCTTGACCGCAACCAGCTCCGCGGCGGCGGGGCCACGGTCTACTTCCAGGTGACCCGCGGCGCGGCGCCGCGGAAGCACGCCTTCCCGGCGGGCGTGGCGCCGACCGTCTACGTCGCCGCCAAGTCGTTCCAGGACTACCCGGCGGAATACTTCACCGCCGGGGTCGGCGCCATCCGCGTCGCAGACACACGCTGGGCCCGCTGCGACATCAAGTCGGTCGCGCTCCTGCCGAACGTGCTCGCCAACCAGGCGGCGCACGAGGCGGGCGCCTTCGAGGCGCTCTTCGTCCGGGACGGCGTGCTCATCGAGGGCTCGCACTCGAACCTGATGGGCGTCGTCGACGGGACCGTGGTGACGTACCCGAAGTGCAACTACATCCTCGGTGGCATCACGCGCGACGTCGTCCTCGACCTCGCCCGCCGGCTCGGCATCCCGACGCGCGAGGGGCCGATCCTCGAGGACCGCCTGGCGGACGTGACCGAGCTGTTCCTCTCGGGGACCACCACCGAGGTCATGCCCATCACCCGGCTCGACGGCCGCCCCGTCGCCGACGGGAAGGTCGGGCCCATCACGCGCCGGCTCCAGGCGGCGTACCGCGAGCTGACCCGGGGCGGCTAGCTCCGGTCCGCCTCCGGCTCGACGTACAGCCGGCGGACGAGCACGATCACGGCCGACAGGAACGGCACCGCCAGCAGCAGCCCGAGGAAGCCGAAGAGGATCGCCATCAGCGCCTGGAAGAGGATCATGAGTGCGGGCGGAAGCTCCACCGCCCGCTTCATGATCAGCGGCGCGATGAGCGACGACTCCGCGTGCTGGATCCCGATGTAGAGCACGACCACCCAGAGCGCCTTGCTCAGCGAGACCGTCAGCGCAAGCAGGATCGCCGGCACGGCGCTCAGGATCGGGCCGTAGATCGGGATGAACTCCAGGATCCCCGCGATCAGCCCGAGGGCGTAGGGCGCCGGCACACCGAGCAGCCATACGCCGATCCCGGTCATCACCCCGATCAGCGCCATCCCGATCACCGCCCCCACCATCCAGTGCCGGAGCGTCTCCCCCGCCTCCTCCAGCGCGCCGCGCAGGCGACGCCGCGAGCTGCGCGGCACGAGGCGCACCAGCCCCTCGACGTACGTGGACGGCTCCACCGCCAGATAGATCCCCGCGAAGAGCAGCGTCACCAACCCGATGAACACGCCCGCCACCGTGTTCACCAACGGAAGCGCGCCGCTCACCAGCGACACCAGCTCGCTGCTGAGCCGATGCCGGAGTTCCGACGCGAGCTGGTCGTTCCCCGGCCCGAGCGTTCCCGAGAGCCGGCTCCACCACGCCCGCAGCGTGGCGTTGATCCGGACCACCGCGTCCGGCAGCTCGCGCTGGATGAAGCCGAGCTGTCCCGCCAGCGTCGGCAGGCTGAGGAACACGAGAAGACCCAGCACCGCCAGCACCATCACCAGCACGAGCACCGCCGCGACCGGACGCGGCACCCCGCGCCGCTCCAGCGGCTCGACGAACGTCGACAGGAACAGCGCGACCAGCGCCGCCAGGAACGCCAGGAAGAAGACGTCGCGCCCGAGCCAGAACGCGTGCGCCAGCCCCCAGAGCACGATCGTCAGCAGCACCGCGCGCGCGACGAACCCGATCGTGATCGGCCCGCCCCGAGCCACGTCCGCGGCCTGAGCCGCCCGCTCGTCTTCCATCCCGCTCCTCTCCTGGACCTGTCGCAGCGGACGCCGCCGGGCCGTCAGGCCCCGGTGCCCGCCCTGCCATGGCGCGCACCCCGAATGAACCGCATCTTGGGTACCGTGCCGCGACGATGAGCCCGGGCGGGTCCGAAGATTTCCCGAAACCATCCCCGGGGCGAGGGGTACGAGGAGAGCGCGAGTGGGACGCGCGGGGAGCAACGCTAGAGAAAGGCGGAAGCGATGAGTCGCTCGCTCAACAAGGTGATGCTGATCGGGAACGTCGGCAACGAGCCGGAGGTGCGGAGCACGCCGGGCGGGAACAAGGTGGCGAAGCTGTCGTTGGCGACGAACCGGACGTTCAGCGACCGGAACGGGCAGCAGCAGGAGAAGACGGAGTGGCACCGGCTGACGTTCTGGGCGAAGCTGGCGGACCTGGTGGAGCAGTACATCCACAAAGGGGACCGGCTGTACGTCGAAGGGCGGCTGGAGTACTCGCAGACCGAGGACGACAAGGGGAACGTCCGTTACTGGACGGACATCGTGGTGCAGGACATGGTGATGCTGGGGGGTGACCGGAGCGGCGGCGGGTCGTTCGACCAGTCGGCGGCGGCGCCGGCCCGGCGCGCCTCGCGACCGGCTGCGGCGCCGGCACCGTACGAGGAGGAGGACGACGACCTTCCGTTCTGAGCGGGAGGTCGCGAAACCGACGAGGCGGCGTGAGCGCGGAGCTCACGCCGCCTCGTCTTGCTTCGTGCGCCGGGCGGCGCCGCGATGGCGGCGGTCGGCGCCGAGCGCTCAGCGTGCCGCGGCTCGCCGGGCGCGGTCGGCGAGGCCCTCGCTGACGGCGCGGGCAAGGGCGCCGAGGAGCTGACCCCGGAGCTCGCGGAGGAGGCCGGGGGACTCCTCCGCGTCGCCGGGAGCGTCGACGCGGCGGCCGCGCGCGTGGCGCGGTGCCCGGCGTGAGCGGGACGCCTCGAGCTCGCCCGCCCGGCGCGGCCGGCGACCGGCGCGCCTCGGCGGCGGCTCCTCGCCCGCGCGCGCGGCCAGCAGGCCGAGGATGAACCCGGCTCCGGCGGCGAGCGCGAGCGCCTGCCACGGCTGCTCCCGGATCCGGTCGCGCACCGGCCGGAGCACGTCGACCCGCTCCTTCAACTGCTCCTTCTTGCGCTCGACACGGTCCTCGATCGCCTCGAGGCGCGCCGAGAGGCGGCCGCGCGTCTCCTCGATGGCGTGCCGGGCATCGGCGATCGATTCCGCATCCGCCTCCGCGGCGCCCTGCCGGTCGATGTCGTCCTCAGCCATGCGACTCCTCCACGACAATGCAAAGCGACTGCTGTGGGGGCCGGTCCGAGCTACGGCAGCGCACGGCGCCGCTTCGCCGCCTCGCGCTCCGGCGGGAGCGGCAGCGGCGCGGCGAGCTCCAGCTCCTCGGGAGCGAAGACGCGGACCAGCGATTCTCCATCCAGCGTGACGCCATAGACGTTCGGCGCGTACTCGCTGGACTCCACCACCGTGCCTGTGAGGCCCAGCAGCGCCGGGTCCGTGGGAAAGGGCCCGCGCCGCACCCGGACGCGTGCGCTGATCGGTATGAGCGGGATCGGAACCGTCATCGTCGCCTTCAAGGAACAGGATCCATGGACCGGGGGAGGATGCGCGCCCGGGTCCGGGCGCGCAATCCCTTGCCGGGTCCGGATGCTCCCGTATATTGCCGGCGGCCCAACGGAACCTGGAGGAGGGGGATGGACGCCAACGACACGTCGAAGCCGAGCATGATCGCGATCGGCAGCGGCCTCATCATCGGAGTGCTCTGGCTCGCCATGGCGGGCTATGTGCTCTACAGCGCATTCACCGGCCTCGCCCGCGGGCGGCCGGACTGGTGGCTGGCCTGGCTGCTGGTGGGGCTGCTCCTCGGCGCGGCCGGCGCATCCGCCATCATCGCCACCTTCTACCACCAGTTCCGCGTCAAGGCGCAGCATCACTGAGCACCCCGGACGACCGTGAAGCGAAAGGCGGCGGGACCCCGCACGGGCCCCGCCGCCTTCCTCGTTTCACGCCGCGCAAGGCGCGCTACAGCCGCTCTCGCCACAGCCCCGACAGCTCGGCCTCGAACCGCTCCGGCGACTCCGCGTACGCTGCCGACCACTCCTCGTAGGTCGGCAGCTCCATCCGTGCCGTCAGCGCTTCGGTGACCCGCTCCACCAGCGTCCGGTAGGACAGCTCGACGCCCACCGGAGAGTCATCCCCGGCACCACTCGCGCCCTCGTGAGCCACGCGGTAGATCTCGTCCGGGGTCAGCTGCAGGAACCGCTCGGCTACCCGCGCCGAGCACCAGTCGAGGTACTTCGCCCGAAGGATCCGGCCGTCATCCGGCTCGTCCGCCATCGCTCCGTCGGTCGGAAATGAGAGGAGGGGCTCGAGGTCGTCACGTATCGGTAGCCCACTCGGTCGAGTTCACTCCGCGCCCCAGCCTCGGAGCACCCGGACCCGCAGCGCTGCGACCCCGGGACAGTGTTCACCGTACGACCCCGAGCCTCACGAAGTCAACCTCACGGGCGAACGCCGACCTCCGAGCCCACGCCTCGCGCGGTCAGATGGTCGAAGATCGCACGACGCGTGAGAGCGTAGAGGAGCATCCGGCTCAGCAGCTCGGGGTCCCGCCGCTGCACCTCCTCGATTTCCTCGGCCGCCGCCCGCGGCAGCTCCACCCGCAGATCGACGGCACACGTCTCCCACATGGCATGGCCTCGCATCATCGTCCGGAAAATATGAATTATCGCGCCGGTCCCCGGCGCCCCGTGAGTTCGTCGTTCCGCATGGTAGTTGTCCTGACCGGCGGCGGGAAGATAGGGCACGGCTCGGCGAGGCGTCAAGGGACTTCCGTAAGCGCATGCAACGGCGCTTCTTAGGGCTAAGTTGTTGTGTTGCAATGAATTACATCGACCGATGTCACGAAATCGGATGAAGTGGGCGTCGCGGCGAGGCGGGGGATCGCGGCGGAGCTGGGCGGGCAACCCGAAGTGGCAGAGTGGGTTTCGCTGGCGGTTTCGGCCGGCGTTCGGCGTGGCTCTCCGCGCCTGCAAACATTCGTTTTTAGGAGGGGCGACGGACGTCGCCGGACGCGCTTGACCGGCGGGGGGTGGGGTGCTAGCGTGGGGCCAATCGGAGCGGTGCGGCGGCCGTGGGCGCGCGCCCGAATCCGCGCCGCGCCTGGGTCGCCCGAGAGCCCGCACATGGCTTCACCTCACAGAGAGAATCCGGTGCCGCCGCGTACGCCAGCGCCAGCGGAGATCCCGCGGGAGCGACGGCGCTCGTTCACGCTGCTCGAGCGCGAGGGCGAGCGCTGGACGGCGCTGCTGGCCACGTATCCGGCGGCGGAGGGCGGGTGGCGAGGCTACTTCGCGTTTCAGCGGTCGGGGGGTGAGGAGGCGGCGGCGGAGGCGGAGGTTCGGACGGCGGTGCTGTTCGTGGAGCGGACCGAAGGGGAGGTGGACGCGCGCGCACAGGGTCTCGGCCGTCCCCTGCTGCTGGCGCTGCTGGAATCGGCGTTGCATGCGCAGGAGCGGCGGCGGGGCCCGTCGCCGGACCTGCGGCGCTGGTTTCGTGACCTGCTGGTCCGCCACGAGGTGGGTGTGTTCCCGACGACGCCGGCGGGAGCGACGGAGGACCTGTCGCTGGTTCGGCTGCGGTCGCTGTACCAGTCGTACCGCGTGGACCAGGTCGTGCACCTGATCGCGCTGCTGCCGCAGGACGACTTCCGCGTGCTGGTGGAGCGGCTGCTGGACGGGCGGACGATCGACTTCCGGGCGCGAGACCGGTTCCAGCTCGCGATGGAGGTGGTGCAGGAGCTGGAGCGGCGCCTTCCGCTGCCGCCGTTCGAGGCGTGGGTGGAAGACTACCTCATGCATCCGCAGGTCTACGAGCTGTATTCCCATCTGCTGCATCGGGGCGAAGGCGAGCTGCCGTGACCGGCCGGGCCGGCGCGAGGTCGAAGCTGGCCGCCCCGGCCCGGGGCGCGGTGTCCGGGACGATTGACAGCGTCGCCGCCCGCTCGTAGCCTCCGGCCCCATGCGCTTCCTCTACCCCCTTCTGCTGTGCATCCCGCTCGCGCTGGTCCTCGACTGGGGGCTGGAGGCGTCGGCGACGTGGGTGTTCCTGACCTCGGCGCTGGCGATCGTCCCGCTCTCGGCGTTGATGGGCAAGGCGACGGAGGAGCTGGCGGCCCACACCGGGCCGACGGTCGGGGGTCTGCTGAACGCCAGCCTCGGCAACGCGGCGGAGCTGATCATCACGATCCTGGCGCTGCGGGCGGGGCTGGTCGACCTCGTGAAGGCATCGATCACGGGCTCGATCATCGGCAACCTGCTGCTGGTGCTGGGGGCGGCGCTGCTCGCGGGGGGTGCGCGCTTTCCAGTGCAGCGCTTCAATCGCCAGGCGACGGGGGTGAGCTCGGCGATGATGGCGCTCTCCGTGGCGGCGCTGGTGCTACCGGCGATCTTCGTGCAGCTCCATCCGGCCGAGGCGATGGCGAGGCGGGTGGCGCTGTCGGAGGCGGTGGCGGCGGTCCTGATCGTCGTCTACCTGGCGAGCCTGTACTTCACGCTGCGGACGCACGTCGACTACGTGGCCGGGGCGGAGTCGGAGGCGGCGCGGGAGGACGCGCCGCACTGGTCCGTTCGGCGCTCGTTGCTGCTGCTTTTGCTGGCGACGGCGGGCGTGGCGCTGATGAGCGAGCTGCTCGTGGGAGCGACGGAGGCGGCGGCGCACGGCCTCGGGCTGAGCCAGCTCTTCGTGGGGATCATCATCGTGCCGCTGATCGGGAACGCAGCGGAGCACGCGTCGGCGATCTGGATGGCCGCGAAGAACAAGGTGGACCTCGCGCTCGGCATCGCCGTCGGCTCCAGCACGCAGGTGGCGCTCTTCGTAGCGCCGGTGCTCGTGTTCATCGCGCTGCTGATGGGCCGCCCGATGGACTTCGTGTTCACCCCGCTGGAGGTGCTGGCGGTCGCCGCCGCCACCGGCGTCGTGACGATCATCGCGCAGGACGGCGAATCGAACTGGCTCGAGGGCGTTCAGTTGCTGGCGCTGTACATGATCCTGGGCGCGACGTTCTACTTCTACTAGGCGGCGCGGAGCGCCGCGCACGCCCGCGTCGCGGGCTGTCGCTCGCCTGCGGCTCGCGCACGCTTCGCTGTCGCCGCGCCTGCGGCGCGCCGCACGCTTCGCTGCGCTCGCTGTCGCTCGCCTGCGGCGAGCGCACGCCGTCAGCGCGGCTGTAGCGGCGCTGCGCGCCGCGGGGTGCGGGGCCGGCGGCGCGGCGCCCTCACGCGCCACTGCGGGGCGACCTCACACAGCCGAGCGGTGCCGCCGCCGTTCATGCTCCGACATTCTTGCCCGTACCCTTACCCGTACCCGATCCGTTCTCCCGCCGTCCGCGTCGGCCACCACGCTCCCGCCCGAACATCCATCCGCCCGCCCCGCCGGGGTCGTGGCCGTTCCCGCGGCCGAAGGCCGCTACAACTCGCAACGCGAGCGTGCGTGGCGCCTCCGGCGCCACGACAGCGAGCGCAGCGAAGCGTGCGCGCGCCGCAGGCGAGCGACAGTGAAACGTGCGCGGCCCAACGGGCCGCGCCAGCGAGCAACGCGAGCGTGCGGCGGCGCCTTCGGCGCCGCCTACGTCAGCCGCACCGGCTTCGGCGTCGGGGTGGAGTAATCGTAGAACCCCTTCCCGGACTTCCGCCCGATGTAGTTCATCGTGACCATGCGGCGGAGCAGCGGGGGCGGGGCGAAGCGCTTCTCGCGGTACTCCTCGAACATGATCTCGGCGATGCGGTAGAGCGTGTCGAGCCCGACGAAGTCGCCGAGGACGAACGGCCCCATGGGGTAGCCGGTGCCGAGCGTCATGGCCTTGTCGATGTCCTCGATGGTGCCGACGCCCTCCTCGAGCGCGCGGATCGCGTCGAGCATGTAGGGCACGAGGAGGCGGTTGACGATGAAGCCGGAGTTGTCGTGGGCCTCGACGGGCTCCTTGCCGAGGCGCCGGGCGAAGTCGAAGGCGGTGCGGTAGGTCTCGTCGCTCGTGGCGATGCTGCGCACGACCTCGACGAGCTTCATGACCGGGACCGGGTTGAAGAAGTGGAGGCCGACGAAGCGGTCGGGGCGGCGCGTGGCCGCGGCCATCGACGCAATGGGGATGGAGCTGGTGTTGCTGGCGAAGATCGTGCTCTCGGGGCAGAGCTTGTCGAGCGTGGCGAACATCTCGGACTTGATGGCCAGGTCCTCGGTGACGGCCTCGACGATGATGTCGCAGTCGCGGAGGTCCTCGAGGCGGGTCGTGGTACGGATCCGACCGAGCGCCTCATCGCGGGTCGCGGCCTCGAGCTTTCCCTTCTCGACGGCACGGCCCAGGCTCTTCTGGATCGAGCCGAGGCCGCGCTCGCACAGCGCCTCGGTCGTCTCCCGCACGCGGGTCTCGAAGCCGGCTTTCGCCGCGATCTCGGCGATCCCGCTCCCCATGAGCCCACACCCCAGCACGCCGACCGTGCGGATCTCCGCCATATCTGACCTCCAGGTGTCCTCGAGCGAAGGATGTAACGCCGGGGCACTCTCGCGGGCGGTGTCGGCCGATCGGGCCGGGTGTGCGCCGTCCGCGCGGGCGCCGAGGGGGGAATATGGGGCGCCCCGCGGGGCGCATCAACGCGGCGGCGGAAGGAGGCCGAGGCGACGCTGCAGGCGGCGGAAGAACGGCGAGGGTGGCGGCTCGAGGCGCTCGCCCCGCTCGATCCGGTCGAGGAGCCCCTCCAGCTCCTCCGCGGCCTCGCCGGCGCGGCGCCGGAAGCGGTTGGCCAGCAGGGCGACGCCGCCGGTGAAGCCGCCGGCGAGTCCCACGGCGCCGGCCAGGATGGCGCCCGCGACGATCGCGGCGGGGCCGCCGACCAGCGCGCCGATCGCGGCGCCGGCGATCCCGGCGGCGGTGGCGAGGCCGACGCCGAGGCCGAAGCCGGTGGCGGCGCCGAGGCGCACGGCGTGGCGCTGCTGGTCGCCGAGATCCACATCCAGGCGGACGTGGGCGTAGCCGGGCTCGAGCGGGCGCACGGTCAGGAGGACGCGGCTGGCGCGGGCCAGGTGGAAGCGGCTGGCGGGCCGCGCGAGCGCGCGCGCGACGCCGGAGATCGCGTCATCCGCCGGCGCGAAGAGCAGTTTCTCGCCCTGGCGGCGGCGGAGCTGGAGGTACTCACGCGTGGTGAGATACTCGTCCAGGCGCCGGAGCAGCGCCGGGGGATTGCCCGGGACGGCGCGCTGCGCCTGCAGCGTCGGCTCGCCGAACGCGCGCTGGATGAAGCCGGGCGCCCGGGCCGGATCGCGCACCGGGATTTCGTACAGCGCCTGCTGGACGTGCCGCGGCTGGAGGCCGAGCTCGGCGGCGATGCGGAGGACCTCGTCCTCGGGGATGCGCTCGTCGGCATCCGTGTCGGGCGCGGCCAGCTCGACGGCCCGGCGGATGACGAGCTCGAGCTGCCGGCGCGTGATGGCCCGCGCGGGCGGTGGCGTGGCGTCTGGTTCCCGTTCCACGGCTTGAAGATAACGACGCGGCTCAGCGCGCGGCGACCCCACCGGCCCGCTGCAGGTCCGCCAGCTCGCCGAGGAGGACGACGTCGCCCGGTCCGTCGGCGGCCGTATCGCCGACGTGCGCGAAGCGGACGCGTCCATCGGCGTCGAGCACGAACTCGCCGGGTCGAGGCCGGGACTCGCCCTCCCGCCAGAGCCCCCAGCGGCGGAACGTCGACGGCGGCACGGAGACGACGGGGAATCCCAGCTCGAGGGCGCGCGCGGTGTGCTCCGCGGCGGTCGCCGGGTCGGCCGTGACGGCGACGACGCGCGCGCCGGCCTCGCGGTAGGCGGCGCCGTGGGCCTCGAGCGAGCGCAGGCGGTTCAGGCAGATGTCGCAGTACGCGCCGCGGTAGAAGACGAGGACCGCGGGTCGGCCGCGCAGCTGGCCGAGCGAGAACGCCTCCCTGTCCCCGGTGGTGCCGCTGAGCGCGGGCGCGCGGGGGTAGGCGCCGGGCGGAGCCGATCGATCGGTGGGTGCCGCGGCGAGCGTGTCCGGGCGGGGTGGCTCCTCGTCGGCGGCGGCGCGGCTGCAACCGGCCGCGCTCGCCGCGACGAGCAGGAAGATGAACAGGCGGAACTTCATGGTCTAGCGGGTCTCCTGCGGTTCTGCGGGCGCGCGTTCGGTGCGAGGCTCGGTGATCGGGGATGTCGAGTCGATGGCCGGCGCCGCCAGCCGCGGCGCGCCGTCGGCCTCGGCGCGGATGGAGCGCGGAGCCTCGGCGCTCGCCGATGCGGGAGCGCCGCCGGATCCGAGCCGTTCGATGAACGGACGGAACAGCTCGATGGGGATCGGGAACAGCGTCGTCGAGTTCTTCTCGGTGGCGATCTCGGTCACCGTCTGGAGGAAGCGGAGCTGGAGCGAGGCCGGGCTCTGCTGCATGACACGGGCGGCCTCGGCCAGCTTGGCGGACGCCTGCAGCTCGCCCTCGGCGGCGATGACCTTGGCGCGGCGCTCGCGCTCGGCCTCCGCCTGCCGCGCCATGGCGCGCTTCATCTCCTGCGGCAGGTCGATGTCCTTCATCTCGACGGAGACGACGTCGATCCCCCAGGGCTCCGTGCCCTCGTCCACGATCTTGCGGACGATCTGGTTGATGTGCTCACGCTCGGACAGGAGCTGGTCCATCTCGGCCTGACCGACGACGTTGCGCAACGTGGTCTGCGCGAGCTGGCTCGTGGCGAAGAGGTAGTCCTGGATCTCGACGACTGCCTTGATCGGGTCCCGCACGCGGAAATAGATCACCGCGTTGACCCGCACGGAGATGTTGTCCCGCGTGATGACGTCCTGCGGCGGGATGTCCATGGTGACGATGCGCAGCGGGATCTTTACCATGCGCTCGACGCCGAGCGGCACGAGGAAGATGAGCCCCGGCCCTTTCGCGCGGGTGAGGCGGCCCAGGCGGAAGACCACTCCCCGCTCGTACTCCCGGAGCACGCGCAGGCTCGTGGCCATGATGGCCGCGAGGAAGATGCCGATGGGGAGCAGGAGTTCCATGGTTACATCGCCTCCACGACCACGGCCATGCCCTGGCCGCCGCCGATGCAGGCCGCGCCGAGCCCGAAGCGGCCACCACGCCGCCGGAGCTCGTGCAGCAGGTTCACGGTGATGCGCGCGCCGGACGCCGCCAGCGGATGCGTGATGGCGATGGCGCCGCCGTTGACGTTCGTCCGCTCCGGGTCCAGCCCGAGCTCCCGGGCGACCGCGGCGAACTGCGGGGCGAACGCTTCGTTCACGTCGACGAGGTCCATCTGCTCGAGCCCGAGGCCGGCGCGCTCGAGCGCCTTCCGCGCCGCCGGCGCGGGCCCGATGCCCATGATCTCCGGGGGCACGCCGGCGATCCCCCAGGACACGAGGCGGCCGATCGGTCGCACGCCGTTGCTCTCCGCCCACGCCGCGGACGCGATGACGACGGCCGCCGCACCGTCGCCGATGCCGCTGGCGTTGCCGGCGGTCACCAGCCCGTCCTTGCGGAAGTAGGGCCGCAGCGCCGCCAGCGCCTGCTGCGTCGTCTCCGGGCGCATGTGCTCGTCCATCCTGAACTCCTGCTCGCCCTTGCGCGTCTTCACCATCACCGGCACGATCTCGGCGTCGAAGCGCCCCTCGTCCCACGCCGCCTTCGCGCGCTGCTGCGAGCGCAGCGCGACCCGGTCCGCTTCCTCCCGCGTGACCTGGTACTGGTCGGCGAGCCGCTCCGCCGTCTGCGCCATGGACAGGCCGCACTGCGTGTCCGTGAGCGCCTGCCACAGCAGGTCCTCGAAGAAGCCGCCCGCCTCGCCGAGGCGCAGCGCGCCGAAGCGCGCGCCGCGGACGACGTGAGGCGCCTGGCTCATCGATTCGGCCCCGCCGCACAGCGCGACCTCCGTCTCCCCGAGGAGGATCTGCTCCGCCCCGCTGGCGATCGCCTGGAAGCCCGAGCCGCACAGCCGGTTCACCGTGAGCGCCGGCGTCTCGACCGGCACGCCGGCGCGGAGCCCGACGTGGCGCGCGAGGTAGATGGCGTCCGCCGACGTCTGCAGCGCATTGCCGAATACTACGTGCCCGACCGCGTCGGCCGGCACGCCGGCGCTCTCGATGGCCGCCCGGGCCGCGACGACGCCGAGGTCCGTGGCCGTGAAGTCCTTGAGCGATCCGCCGAAGGTGCCGAACGGCGTGCGGCGGCCCGAGAGAAAGACGACATCCCCGGATTGTCCCTGGGTTCCCATTGGCGCTCCTCGATGTGGTGCCCGGCGTTGCGACGATGGCGGGTGGAAGCCCGCGAGAGCGGCGTACCCGGCGCGCCCGGGCCCGGCGCCTCCGCTCGCCCACTCCTCCATCCGTCCACTCTCCCACTCGGAGGGCGCCCGCGCAAGCGGGACGCAGCCCGGCGGGTCTCGGTCCCGGCCCTGGCGCGGAACGAAACGGCCACCGGCCCCTGGAGACCGGCGGCCGCTGCGGGCTTCTACCCCGCGAATGCCGCGATGGCGCCAGCGACGCGTCGCCGCTACTTCGCCGCCATCGCGGGAGCGCCCGCCGGCCGGGTCGTCTTGGCGCCATCGAGATACGGCGCGAACTCGGCCTTGTTGTGGGCCTTGGCGTACGCCTCCTCCGGGGCGATCACGTTCTTCATCAGGAAATCGAGGATCGCCTGATCCATCATCTGCATGCCATCCTTGCGGCCGGTCTGCATCATGTTCGGGATCTGGAACGTCTTCCCTTCCCGGATCAGGTTGCCGATGGCGGGCGTGCCGACCAGGATCTCGAGGGCGGCGACGCGGCCCTGGCCGTCCGCCTTGCGCAGCAGCTGCTGCGACACCACGCCGCGCAGCGTCTCCGCCAGCATGGCGCGGATCTGCTCCTGCTCGTCCGCCGGGAACGCGTTGATGATGCGGTCGACGGTCTTGGCGGCGGAGTTCGTGTGCAGCGTGCCGAAGACGAGGTGCCCGGTCTCGGCGGCGGTGATGCCGAGGGAGATCGTCTCGAGGTCGCGCATCTCGCCGACCAGGATGACGTCCGGGTCCTCGCGCAGCGCGGCGCGCAGCGCCGTGCTGAAGGAGACGGTGTGGTTGCCGATCTCGCGCTGGTTGACCAGGCCGCGCTTGTTCTGGTGCACGAACTCGATGGGATCCTCGATCGTGAGGACGTGGTCGGCCCGCGTCTCGTTGATCAGATCGACCATCGCCGCCAGCGTCGTGCTCTTCCCGGAGCCGGTCGGGCCGGTCACCAGGACGAGGCCCTTGTTCAGCCTGCAGAGGTTGCGGACCGCGTCCGGGAGCGCCAGGTCGTCGGCGGACAGCACCTTGCTGGGGATCGTGCGCAGCACCGCGCCGATCCCCTTCCGCTGCATGAACACGTTCACGCGGAAGCGGGCGACGTCGGCGATCTCGTAGGCGAAGTCGATGTCGTGCTTCGCCTCGAAGTCCGAGCGCTGGTCCGCGGTCATGATCTCGTAGAAGAGCGCCTGCATATCCTGCGAGGACAGCTCCCGGAACTTGATCCGCGTCAGCTCGCCGTGGAGGCGAAGGATCGGCGGCGATCCGCAGGTGAGGTGCAGGTCGGACCCCTTCTGCTGCACCATCAGGCGGAGGAACTGATCGATCTGAGCCATTCGCTGCGCTCCGCTCACGTGGTGGCGGACAGGGTCCAGGAGATCTCGCCCCGGTCGCTCCGCGCCGGCGCGAGGATCCAACCGATCTCGAGCTGTGGGAGCCGGCTCCGCCAGTCGCCCTCGCGCAGGAAGACGAACGAGAGCGGCGCCGCGCCCAGGAGGTCCGCCACGGGGAACTCGTCGGACGGCAGGTCGAGAGTCAGGGCGTCGAAGCGGAAGGAGGGGAGCGCCTCCAGCACGTCCTCCGACGGCCGAAGCGTGCAGACGCCCGGCAGCTCGCCGTCGTCCGAGAGGTGCACCGCGCGGAGGCCGTCCGGACGGACGAAGCCCGGCAGGAGCGGCAGCAGCGCGCGGGCGAGTTCGGGCTCCTCCCCGGCGACGACGATCCGCGCGCTGCCGGCGCGGGCGAGCAGCCGCAGCTCCGCCACGATCGGCGGCGGGAGCGCGGCGCCCCGGGCGATGGCGCGCCCGACGTCGCCAGCGTAGCGCGGGCGGAACAGGTACTCGGCGCCGCCCGCGCCGACGAGCGCCTGCGCCTCGACCGCGACGGTGTAGCCTGGCTGCTTGAGCGTGGCGGTCCACGCCACGAGCCCGCCATCCGCGGAGCGTTCCGGCGGGAACGGCTGGAGCGCCTCGGGGAGCGCCGCCTCCCACGCGTCGGTGAGCGGGCGGCGGTGCACGGACTCCTCCGAGAACCAGCCCCAGGCGCCGCGGCCGCGGACCGAGATGCCGAAGCGCTCGGCGTGCCGCTCGAGCGCCCGGGCGAAGAACTCGGCGACCGGGAGCGGCGCGTACTCGTCGTCGCCGTCGTCCTGGCCTGCGCCGTAGAGGTACTCGATCAGCTCGCGGATCCGCGCGGACGACGCCAGCGCCAGCTCGATCTCGTAGCCGGTGCGGGCGCGCAGCTCGTCGAACGCCTCCTGCTGGAGCGGGTCGGCGCACACGACGGTGAGCGCGACGCCGGTCCGCACGATCGGCACCGCGAGGTGCGCCAGCGCCCAGTCCCCGGCGACGAGTGCGGCCGCGTCCCGGTCGACGGCCTCAGGGCGCGGAAAGATGAACGGAATGTCGAACTGGCTGGCCAGCGCCCAGTCGATCTCCTCGCGGGTCACGAGGCCGAGCGCGATGAGCGCCTGCCCGAAGAACCCGCCATGGAGCCGCTGGTGCTCGAGGGCCTCCTCGATCTCCTCCTCGGTCACCCGACCCGACTCGAGGAGGATCCTACCGAGGTTCCGCTTCTCCGCCATGACTCCTCTCCTCTGGCGCGGCTTCGCGCAGCTCCTTGCAGACCCAATCGCCGACGGCCTCCGTGCCGAGACTGCCGCCGAGGTCGGGCGTCGTCTTTCCCAGGCGGATCGTGGAGCGCACGGCCTCCTCGACCCGGGACGCGGCCGGCGCGTAGCCGAGCTGCTCCAGCATGAGCGCGGCGGTGAGGATCGCCGCCAGCGGGTTCGCGCGGTCCAGTCCCGCGATGTCGGGCGCCGAGCCGTGCACGGGCTCGAACAGGCCGGGCTTGCCGGGATGCAGGTTCGCCGACGGCGCCAAGCCGAGCCCGCCGACGAGCGCGGCGGCGAGGTCGCTCAGGATGTCGCCGAACAGGTTCGAGGCGACGATGACATCGTAGCGCGCCGGATGCAGCACCATGTCGAGCGCGAGCGCATCGACGTACATGGCCTCGCGCTCGATCTCCGGGTACTCCGCGCCGACCTCCGCGAAGACCCGCCGGTACAGCCCGCCGGCGAACTGCATCGCGTTCGCCTTGTCGGCGAGCGTCACCCGCCGGCGGCCGGCGGAGCGCGCGTACTCGAAGGCCGCCCGGAGGATCCGCTCCACGCCCTTCCGCGTGTTCACGTCCTCCTCGATGGCGACCTCGTCCGGCGTCCCCTTCTTGAAGACGCCGCCGAGCCCGACGTAGACGCCTTCCGTGTTCTCGCGAAAGATCACGATGTCCACGTCCTCGGCGGCGACGTTCCGCAGCGGCGAGAACGCCGGGTCCATCAGGCGGACCGGCCGGAGGTTCACGAAGAGGTCGAACCGGAAGCGCATCCCGAGCAGGATCGCCCGGGCGTGGGCGTTGTCCGGGACCCGCGGGTCGCCGAGCGCGCCGAGGAGCAGCGCGTCGTAGCCGGTCTCCAGCTCCGTCATCTCGGCGTCGGTGACCGCCACGCCGCGGGCCAGGTACTGCTCGGCCCCGAGATCCCACTGCACGAGATCGAGCGGAATGGATTCCGCCTCGCTCACGCACGAGAGGACCTTGCGCGCCTGGCGCAGCACCTCGACGCCGATGCCGTCGCCGGGAATGAGAGCGATCCTGGGCATGAAGTCGGTCTGGTTGTGCGCGCGGAGTGGGCGTAGGCGTCGCGGCGGCGGGCGCGAAGGGTCCCGGATTGGTATCGGCAGCTCGGGAGCGACTCTTTAGCGCCAGACCGCCGCGGGAGCGCGCTCCGCGCGGCCGGTTCATGGACGGGCCGGCACCCGCGCCTGCACCAGCAGCAGGCCCTGCGCGTCGGCCGTGAGGGAGTGGAACGCGTACGTCCCGGACGGCGCGCCCTCGAGACTGACGACCCAGGTGGCGCCGGTGGAGACCAGCGGCGGCCCGCGGAGCTGCCCCGTGCGCTCCAGGAACTCGCGGGCGTCGGGCGCGAGCCCGGCGGTGTCGAAGGCGACGGCGTAGCCGCGGGGGTCCGCCGCGATGAAGCGGACGACGTCGCCCGGATGGGCGCGAACGGTGTCGGGCTCGACGGCGCCGCCGGCCGGCGTCTGGCGCAGCCGCACGTCCAGCACGGCGACGCCCGACCCCAGCCGGAGCGTGTCCTTCCCGAGCGGCAGTGTGTGGGTGGTGCGCTGGTCGGCCGAGCGGCTCGTTCGATCGCACCCGGCCCCGGCCAGAACGGCAAGGAGCAAAAGAACGGCGCCGGGACGCCTCGCGCGGAGGCACCCCGGCGCCGGGAACCGCCTGTGCCGCATCAGGGCGTCAGGGCGTGCCGCCGTGGGAGAGCGCCCACTCGTACGCCGCGACCGCCTTGACCTGGTCGTCGGTGATGTTCGAGCCACCCTTCGGCGGCATCGGCGCCGGGTGCTGCTTCGGCTGCGGCACCCCGTTGGTAACCAGCGTGACGTACTGGTTGTAGTCGTTGCCGTCGATGTTGATGTACACCTTGTCCGTGAGGTCCGGCGCGAGCGTCGTGCCCTTCGCGTCCATGCCGTGGCAGGTGTAGCAGTTGCCCGGCCCGTGGAAGATCTCACGGCCCTGGTTGATCATGTCCGCCGTCACCCCCGCCGGCAGGTTCGCCGGGACCGGGCCCGCCGTGGTCGTCGGGGCGGGCGCCGCCGCCGGCGCTTCCGGAGCCGGAGCCGGAGCGGCCGTGGTCTCGGCGGTCGTGCTCGGCGCTTCCTCGCCGCCCTTCTTACACCCGACCGCCACGGCGGCCAGCGCCGCAACGGCAACCCACCTCATCCACTCCACGCTACGCATGGCCGTCCCTCCTCCTCGGTACCAGGATGTGACGTGCGGGCCCCCGGCCCGCTCTCTTCGGCGCAGTTGCCGGCAGGGTGCCGGCAACGGGCGCAGAAGATTGGGGGCGCGGTACGCAAGCGTCAAGCCGGGGCCATCGCGGCGGGAGAAGGCTCCCCGCACGCAATGCAGAAGCGCCAGCCGGGCTCGAGAGTCTCGCCGCACGCCTCGCACGGCACCTTCGACTGATCCGCGCCGCAGTGGGGGCAGAACCGCACCTCCCGCCCGACCGGCAGCTCCTCGTGGCAGAACGCGCACGCGGTGCGATCCGGAGCGGTCGCGGGCGGCGCCGCGGCGGCCGTCCGCGCGGCGGACGATCGGCGGGCAGGCGCCCGCACGGCCAGCTCCGGCGGAGCTACCGGCGCGGGCGGGACCGTCGGCACGACGTCGAGCGGCGCCGGGGCCACGGCAACCTCCGCGGCGTCCGCGGCCGCTGGCGCCGAGGATCCCTCCGGCGTGGTGGCCGTCTCCGGCTCCGCCGCCGGCTCCGGCCCCGCGGATTCCGCCGGCTCCGCCGCTCCGGACGACTCCGACGGCGCGGGCGGCGCGAATGCCGAGCGCGGTTCGGAGCCCTCGGCGAGCGTGCCGCCCGAGACCGGCCGGACCCAGACCTCGCACGCGGCGAAGCGACGGTACAGCCCGGTATCCGGGTTCGGCGAGTACACCTCCCGGTGCAGCAGCTCGCGCGCCTCGGCCGGCTCGAGCCGCACCCGGTCCCCCTCCCCGGACAGGAGGCGCAGCAGCGCCGCCTCGTAGTCGGCGTTCAGCTCGACGCCCACCGCCGGGCGGACCACCCGGTAGGGCACGAGCTCCTGGTAGATCTCCGCGACCGTGACGGGCGCGGCCTCGACATCCGTCCGCCGACGCCGGATCGCCTCCACCAGCGACCGGTGGAGGCGGTCAACCACTGGGTCCATTTTTCTGTGCCTCGTGAAAGGGAACGTGACGGCGGCGGGTGAGCGCCGGGTCGCATCGGGTCCCGCGGTCGGCCGCGCGCCCGGGCGGGGAGGCGCGGCGGACCGCGGCCTACGACGTCGCGCCTGGCGATGCCGCCGGCGTGGCCGCGGGCGGCACCCCCTCCTGCGGCAGGGGCCCGAACCGGGACTCGTAGCGCGTGACCAACTGGTCGACGCGGGGATCGCCCGCCGCCCGTAGCGCGCGGATCAGGCCCAGCCAGTTCATCTTCTCGCCGGGCTGGAGCTGCACGGCGCGCTCGTAGCGCGCGGCCGCCGGGACCGGGCGCCCGAGGGCCATGAACAGGTGCCCCACCTCGCGCAGCACATCCGGGTCGTCCGGCGCCTTCGCGGTGGCCTGCTGGAGCACCTCGCCCGCCTCACGGTAGCGCCCCTGGGTGCGGTAGATGCGGGCCAGGTAGAGACGGGCCGTCACGTTGTCGGGATCGTCCGCGGCCACCTTCCGAAAGCCCTGCTCCGCCACACCCAGCCGCCGCGCCTGATACGCCGCCTGCGCCTCCCGCATCGGATTGGAGCGGCGCGCGACGAGGAGGTAGATCCCCGTTCCGACGAGCGCCAGCACCAACGCGGCGGCGGCGGCGACGACCCACGGCCGGCGCGCCGACGGCGGCGGCACCGGATGCACGGGCTCCTCCACGGCGCCGGTCTCGACGGCATGGTGCGCGACCTCCTGCACCGGGCGCCCGGCGGTCGCGTGCACCTCACGGCGCAGGTCGGCCGCGACGCCGCGGGCGAGGTCGGCGTCCGAGGCGCGGACCTCGCCCGTCGCGACACGCTCGGCCGCGCGCGACAGCTCGTACGCGCGGCCGGCCAGGTCGAGCGTGATCAGGTTCCGCTGCCGGAGAGTCTCGAGGAGCTGCGGGAAGGGGAGGTCAACGGGAGAGAGCGCCGCCAGCCGCACCGACTCCGGTGCGCGCTCGTCGGCACGGACGAGAAGGCGGAGCGACCGCTCGACGGCGGCCCACGTCGTTTGGACCGCACCGCCGAGCTCGGCGGTGCTCTCGTAGAGAACCAGCTTGTCCACCGCGCCCGCCGCCTCATCGAGAGGGTGGAGAACGCGAGAGGGCTCGATCATCCGGTCAGCACTCGATTCGCAGTAACCCCGCCCGCGCGCTCGCCCGCACGAACGCCTCGGGATCGTCCGTGGGAATACGCGCCCCGGACCGACCGCGTTCCCGATCTGCCTCGCGACGCATGTACTGCGCGATCGTCTCGCCCGGCAGGCCGCGGGAATCGCGGAGCAGGCGCACGATCTCGCGCCAGCTTCCGCTCACCACCAGGCCGTCGGCCGTGTGCACACGGTGTACCACTCCGTCGCCCGAGCCGTCCTCGAGCTCGGCGACGCCGCTCTCGATCTCGGCGAGAAGGTCGTCGATCGGGTCGGCATCGGCCTCGATCTCCTCCAGCCGCGACTCCCACGCGGCGAGCGGCGTGCTGCCCAGGTCGTGCCCCTCGAGCGCACGCTTCAGCTCCAGCACCCGCCAGATGGCCAGCGTGTCGAAGTGCTCCTCGGGCGTGACCGCCTCGAACTCCTGCAGCGAGCGCTGCCACTCGCCGCGGTCGTAGAAGAGGTGCCCGAGGAACGTGCGCGCCTCGTGGAGGTGCGGCTCGAGCTCGAGCGCGCGCCGCAGGCGGCGCCGCGCCGAGAGCTCGTCCCCCAGGCGGTGGAGCGTATAGCCGAGGGCCGCCTCCGCCTCGCCGCTGGTCGGGTGGTGCGCGACCGCCTCGGTGAAGACGTCGCGGGCCTCGGCGTACATGCGCTCGCGGTAGAGCGCACGGCCCATCGACAGGAGCAGGTCGAGATCGTCGGCGCAGCCGAGCTTCCGCGCGCGCTCGAAGAGCTCGAGCGCTTCCGCGCGCCGGCCCAGCCGCAGCAGCACCTCACCGAGCCCGACCAGCCCCTCCTCGTGCTCCGGATCCAGTACGAGCCCCCGCTCGAAGCCGTGCCGCGCCAGCACGAACTCCTCGCGCGCCAGGCGCGTGTACCCGAGTCCGACCTGGAGCTCGACCGAGCTGGGATAGAGGTGGATTCCCTCCTTCAGGACGTCGAGCGCAGCGTCGAAATCACCGGCATCGTACAGGCGGTGGGCGCGTTCGTCGTACTCCTCGGAGCTGAGGAACGGAGCGGGCATGGTCGGCGCCTCCTCTCTACGTCGAGAGAAAACGAAATAGGGGCAGGGAGTGGCCGCGAACGCGGCGAGCACCAATGTACAGGATCCACTGGCGGTTCGCCACCCCGCAGGCAAACAGGTGAAGGCGCGGCATCCGCCGGGCCGGGACGCCGCGCGCGGCCGGCGGAGATCATGCGCATCACGGCCGCGCGGTGGCCACCGTCACCCGCTGCGGCGGGGCTCCAGGCGCCGCCGGCGCGGCGGCCGACGTACGAGGCGGCATCGGCGGAATCGGCTGCGTCAGCCAGTTCCAATCGGGCTCGATGCCGTGCTGCTGCTGGTCCCGCGGCGTCGGATACGGATCGAAGGGCCGTCTGTACTTCCGGTCGAGGAAGAAGTTGACCGCGTCGGCGACGTAGCCGGAGGCCGTGGCGCCGTGCTCGCCGTGCTCCAGAAGCATCGCGACGACGATCTCTGGCGGGGCGTTGTGGGGCCCGCCGATGCCGACAAAGAGGCCGTGGTCCTTGCCGTGGGGGTTCTGGGCAGTGCCCGTCTTCCCCATGAGATCCCAGTTCTTGAGCCGGCTGAGCCAGGCGGTGCCGCCCGGTCCGAGCACGAGGCGCATGCCCTGGCGCAGGTAGGCGATCTGATCGGGGCGCAGGTTCGTGCGGTACGTGATCGGCGTGGCGCTGTCGCCCTGGGCGAAGCGAGGCGCCGGCGCCTGGCCGTCGTCGCGCGCGAGCGCCACGTACATCTGCGCCAGCTTGAGCGGGCTGGCGGTGATACCGCCCTGCCCGATGGCGAGCGACATGACCTCGTTGGCCGCCGGCCGGTAGCCGAAGCGCTCCTGCCACCACTCGAGGTTCTCGGGGAAGGAGGGCGCGAACTCGCTCGGGAGGTCGACGCCGGTCCGACTGCCGAAGCCGAGGCGCGTGCCCTCCGCGAGGAACCGCCGCAGCCCGATGCGGATGCCGACCTGATAGAAGTAGACGTCGCAGGAGTTCTTGATGGCGCCGACCAGATCGAGGTAGCCGTGGCCGCGGCGGTCCCAGCAGCGGGCGTAGCGCCCCTGGTACGCCATGCCGCCCGTGCAGGGGACCGGCATGTGGTCCTCCGGCTTGAGAACGCCCAGCTCGAGTCCCATGGTGGCGATGGGGAGCTTGTACGTCGAGCCCGGCGGCTGCGCCGCGCCGCCGGCGCGGTCGAGCAGCGGCACGCGCGGATCCTGCCGCAGCTCGTTCCAGTACTTCAGCGGGATCCCGCCGACGAACTGGTTCGGGTCGTAGTTCGGGGAGGCGTAGTAGGCGAGGACGCCGCCGCTCCGGGGGTCGAGGGCGACGACCGCGCCGTCCATCGAGTCCGGGAAGATCCGCTGGACGTAGCGCTGGAGATCCAGATCGAGGTAGAGCTGGAGGTCGCGGCCCGGGATCGGCGGTGTGCCCAGCTCCTCCGGGAGCCACTTCTTGATCCGCCCCATGGCGTCGACCTCGAGGTACCGCATCCCCGGCTCGCCGGACAGCGCCTTCTCGTAGGAGCGCTCCAGCCCGGCCTTGCCGATCCACCGACCCTGCCTGTACCCGGCGAACTGCGGCATCGACAGCTCGCGCTCGCTGATCTCCGCCACATACCCGATGAAGTGGCTCACTGCGTCGCCCGCGACGTAGTGGCGCTTCGGGTACTCGTTGACCAGGACCTGCGGGAAGAGGAAGCGGCGCTCCTCGAGCCGCGCCACCGCGATCGGCGGCGCATCCGCCATGACGTCCATCGGGAGGTGGGGCTGGCGCCGCCACCGCTTGAACGCCTGGTCGATATCGGCATCCGCCAGCCCGATGATCGGCTGGAGCCGGCGCAGCTGCGCCAGGAGCGTGTCCTTCGGCGCCGGCATGAGCTGGATCTGGTAGCCGACGACGTTCTCGGCGATGACCTGCCCGTGCCGGTCGTAGATCGCGCCGCGAGGCGCCGGGATGACCATCGCGCGCATCCGGTTGTCGCGGGCGATGGTGGCATACTCCCGCACATCCATCACCTGCAGCTTCACGAGCGCGAAGCCGAGGGCCAGCACCACCACGAGCACCGCGACCCGGGCGACCGTGCCCTTGATCCGGCGCTCGCCCCGGGACGTGAAGATCCTCGCTGTCCGTCGCATCTGCACCCACTCCGCGCGCCGGCCGACGCGCCAGTCGATTCGACGTGCCCGACTCGGTCAGACCCCGTGGAGCAAGTGCTGTTCCCGTCCGGGGATGTCAGCGGCGGCGCGGGCTCACTCCCCTCCCCCGCCGGACGTGGCCTCCGCCGATTCCGGCTGCGCCTCCCGGTCGGCCGGCGCGAGCAGCCGGACCTGCGTGACCCGCCGCTCCTCGATCCCCTCCACGCGGAAGTGCGCACCATCGATCGGCACGGTGTCGCCGGGCGCGGGCACGCGCCCGAGCTCGCCGAAGATCAGACCGCCGATGGTGTCGAAGTCCTGCTCGGGGAGTGCGAGGCCGAAGCGCGCATTCACCTCGTCGATGGCCGCGCCGCCATCGATGAGCACGTCACCCTCCGGCGTCGCCGTGAACTCCTCGGGCTCGGGGACATCGTACTCGTCGTAGATGTCGCCGACGATCTCCTCGAGGAGGTCTTCGAGCGTGACGATCCCCTCCGTCCCGCCGAACTCGTCCAGCACGATGGCCAGGTGGACGTTCTTGGAGCGCAGCTCCGTGAGCAGGTCGCTCACCGGCTTCGTGTCGGGGATGAAGTACGGCTCGCGCATGATGGCGCGGAGATCGAAGTCCGCCGCGGCGTCCCCGCGCATGAGCGGCGCGATCAGGTCCTTGGCGAGCAGGACGCCCACGATGTTGTCCAGGCTGCCGTCGTAGACCGGCAACCGGGAGTGGGCCTCCTGGGTCACGAGCGCGAGCACGTCCGCGCGGCTCGCGTCCAGCGGCAGCGCCACCAGATCACGGCGCGGCGTCATCACCTCGCGGGCGACGAGATCGCCGAACTCGAACACGCCGCGGATCATGCGCTCCTCGCCCGCCTCGATCTCCCCCTCCTTGTGGCTCTGCTCCACCAGGATCTGGATCTCCTCCGGCGTGTGAGCCAGCGTGTGCACGCCCGTTGCATGTTTCCCGAACAGCCGCATCACGCCACTGGCGGACGCCGACATGAAGCGGATGAACGGGCGGAACAGCATGCCGAACACCTGCGTCGGCCCGACCGTCATGAGCGCGACGGGCTCGGCCTGCTGGATCGAGAGCATCTTCGGGACCTGCTCGCCGAGCACGACGTGCAGGTAGGTGACGAACGCGAGCGTGAGCACCGTCGCGACGGCGTGGGAGAGCACGCCGGGATCGACGGACGCCGGCAGTGCCGCCATCCACGAGGCCGGCAGGCGCGAGGCCGCGCCGAGGAGCACGCCGTGAAGCGTTCCCTCGGCGAGGTATCCGATTCCGATCGAGGCGAGCGTGATCCCGAGCTGGGCGGCGGAGATGAAGTCGTCGGGGTGGTCGAGGGCCTGCATGACGCGGCGCGCGCGGGTGTCACCGCCGCGCACGAGCTGCTCGATGCGACTTCGTCGCACCGCGACCAACGAGAATTCTGCCGCCACGAAGTACGCGTTGATGCCGACGAGCATCAACACGAAGAGGAGATTGAGGAGGATACTGCCAGGGTCCATAGCGTGGTTGGCCGGCCCCCCGCGCCCCCGAAGCGATCAAGTGCGCGGGGAGTGCACGACGGGATCAGGCCGCGTTTGCTTCCTCTCGGGAAATCGCGGTATGTTCCCGGCCGTGCGGGATCACCGGCTGGCAGAAGCGGAGTCCGAGCTCCTTGAGGTGATCGAGGTCCGCCTGGGCGAGATCCGGGTAGCGCTCAGCCATAAACGCGATGGTGTCGGTCATCCACTCGCGCTGGTCCTCTTCGGGGGCGTCGATGACGCCACACTCGCGGATCGCCCGGAAGAGCTCGTCGCGGGCGAGCTCGGGGCTGGACTTCGCGCGCTGCGGTTTTCTGTCGTTTCTCCTACGTGTCAATGAAGCCTCCCTCCAGGGGTGGGAGCGGCGGAAAAGTCTTCGCCGCCAACGCACCTTCACGATTCGTTCCAACGTTCACGGAAGTCCTAAAATATAGCGGCTGCGGCCCATGAAGGAAAGAGCGGGCGGCGCCGAGATGCGAGCGGGGCGCCGCGGCGCGGCGAGCGTGCCGAACGAGCTGGTGCGGCGGCACACGCCGATGGGGCGGCTGAGGATCCACTCGGTTCACGCGGGGCACGGCGAGCCGGTGGTGCTGGTGCACGGACTGTCCGGCTCGCACCGCTGGTGGGGAACGACGATCCCGGCGCTCGCGCCGCATCGGTCGGTGCACGTGCCGGAGCTGGTGGGGTTCGGCGGCAGCCGTCCGGCGGGAGCGCAGCCGGACCTGGACGGGCTGGCGGCGGTGCTGACCGAGTGGCTGGACGCGATCGGCGTGGAGCGCGCGGACATCGTCGGGCACTCGATGGGCGGCCAGGTGGCCATCCACCTGGCGGCGTCGGCGCCGGAGCGGGTACGGCGACTCGTGCTGGCGGACGCGTCGGGGATTCCGCGCCCGCTGCGGCCGTCGGAGGTCGTCCGCTTCGCGGCCGAGGTGCTGGCGCCGCGGTCGTGGGTCTCGCCGCGCTTTCTGCCGACGATCGCGCGGGACGCGCTCGCGGCGGGGCCGCGGACGCTGCTGCGCGCCACGCTCCACATCCTGCGGGACGACGTGCGGCCGCTGCTCCCCCGGATCGCCGCGCCGACGCTGCTGATCTGGGGAGCGCTGGACCCGCTCACCCCGCCGGAGCAAGGCGCGGAGATGGCGGCGAGCGTCCCCCGCTCGGTGCTGGTGACGCTTCCGGCGGCCTCCCACGTCCCCATGGTGGAAGCGACGGCGTCCTTCAACGCGGCGCTGCTCGGCTTCCTCCTGGCGCCATGAGCGGCCGGGAGCGCCGGCTCGTGCTGGAGCGCCGCCGCGTGACCTACCGGGAGGCCGGCGCGGGCCCGCCGGTCGTGCTCACGGCGGGGCTGGGGCTAAGCGGCCGGTTCTACGATCCCAACCTGCCGGGCTTCGCGGCGGCCGGACTGCGCCTGGTCGTGCCCGACCTGCCGGGCTTCGGGGGCAGCGCGGGTCCGCTCACCGGGCTGACCGTACCGGAGGCGGCCGCGTGGCTGCTGGCGTTCCTGGATGCGCTCGGGATCGAGCGGGCGGGCTGGGTCGGCCATTCCGTGGGGTGCCAGTACGCGCTGGCCGCGGCCGCCCGCGCGCCGGAGCGGGCCGCCGGTCTCGTGCTGGCGGGCCCGACGGGAGCGCCGGTGCGCTTCCGGCTGGTGCGCCAGGCCCTGGGACTGGCGCGGACGGCGCTGCGCGAGCCGCCCGGCGTGCTGCTCGCCGTGGCGCGCGAGTACCTCCACGTGCGAGCGCCGGCGTACCTGGGGACGTGGGCGCGTGCGGCGTCCGACTCGGCGCTGGCGCACGCGGCGCGGGTGGAGGCGCCGACGCTCGTCCTGGTCGGGGACCGGGACCGCGTGGTCGCGCGTGACTGGGTGGAGCGCCTCGTGCGCACATTGCCGCGGGGGACGGCGGAGTGGGTCGAGCGCGGCGGGCACGCGCTGCCGCGCGACGCCGCTCCGGCCTTCGACGCGCGCGCCACACGGTTCCTCCGGGCGGCGCTCGAGGCGTGATCGCTGGCCGCCTCGGGCGCCGCGGGCGCGCACGGCGGTGCGACGCCGGTCAGCGACGCCGCAGCTCGATCCCGCCGTTGACGGTCTTCAGCGCCAGGTCACGCCCACCCGTTCCGACCGTCCCCTGGATCCGCCGCGGGCTGAAGCGGCCGGAGATCGTCAGCGGGAAGTCCGTCGAGATGCCGCCGTTCACGGTGGACGCGGTGACCTCCGCGCTGAGGTCGGCGGGGAGCGTGAGGTCGATGCCGCCGTTGACGGTCTGGAACTCGAGGCGGCCGGTCCAGTCCGTGCGGCCCATGGACACGTCGACGGAGCCGTTCACGGTCGAGGCGCGCGCGAGGCCGCTGGTCGAGATGGACACCCCGCCGTTGACGGTGGCGAGATCGACGTCGCCGCGGAGATCGCGGGCATCGGCGTCGCCGTTGACGGTGCGGCCGACGAAGTCGACGCCGGCGGGGACGCGCACGACCCACTCGACCTGGACGTCGTTGTTGCGGGTCTCGGAGCGGCCGCCGCCGCCCGGCCGGCACTCGTTCGGCTCGCGGCCGGAGGGAGCCGGGTAGACGGCGCAGAGCGTCACGCCGCCCGAATGCGGGACGACGTCGATGCGGACCTCGCGGGGGTCGCTGCGGCGCCCGGACTTCTCGGCGACGACCTCGACCTCCGGGCCGGAGCCGGGCTCGGCGCGGATGCCGCCGTTGATGCCTCGGATCTCGACCTCCTGGCCCGCGGGGATGCGTCCGTGCCAGGTGAAGCGCTCGGTGGAGCGCTGCGCGGCGAGCGGCGTGGCGGCGAGCGCCAGCAGCGCGATGAGTGGAAGCGTGCGCATGACGGTTCTCGGTGTCGGGGTCACGGGTTCTCGCTCCGGGGACCGAAGCCCGGACGCTTCAGGCGGACGTCGCCACTGAACGACTCCACGTTCACCCGGGCGGAGCCGCTGCCGAGCGTGAGCGTGAAGCGCCGTCCGCGCTCGGTATCGGTGAGCTGGACCGGGATGTCGGTCTCGAACTCGCCGCTGAAGGTGGCGACCGAGAGCGATGCGTTGACGTTCCGCGGGATGCCGACCGTGACGTCACCGCTGTGCGTGCTCAGGGTGTAGCGCCCGCCGTCGCGGATCGTACCGTCGTAGAGGACGTCTCCGCTCACGGCGGACGCCTGCACGCTGGAGGATGCGATGCGCTGGAGCGTGATGCCGCCGCTGATCGTCTCGGCCTCGATGTCGCCCTCGATGTCGTCCATGTCGATGTCGCCGCTGGCGGCGTTGGCCTCGACGCGGCCGCGGGCGCCCTCGACGCGAATGTCGCCCTGCGTCGTGCGGACCGCGACGATGCCCGCACCGCCGCTCACGTTCACGTCGCCGTGCACGGTCTCGACGCTGACCTCGCCGCCGGCGCCGGCGACGTCGACGTCGGCACTCGCGCCGGTGATCCCGAGCGCCATCGTCGCCGGGATCGTGATCTCGTAGTCGCCCTGCTCGCCGTGCTGCTCGCCCTCGAGATGGACGAGAGGGCCGCCCTCCCGGATGCGCAGCGCCTCGATGTCCTCGCGGCTGGCGGTGACGCGGATCGCAGGGCGTGTCCAGGTCCGGACCCGGAGATCGCCGCGGACGTTGTCGATGCGCAGGCGGCCGTGAGGGTCGACGGCGAACGTGGTGTCTCCGCTCTGGAATGCCGGGGCGGCCAGCAGCAGCACCCCGGTGACGATGCCAAGGAACATGGAGTCCGTTCCGGTTACGATTGTCCGACGAGCGAGCTGACCTGCTGCAGCAGCTCCACCTTGCGGCGGAGGCTGTCGGTCAGGTGTGCGTTCAGGTACGGGCTGCCGGGATCGCGGGCGAGCGCGCGTCGCGCCTCGGCGATGGCGTTGTCGATCGTCGACAGGCTGTGCTCGAGCGCCTGGACGGTCTCCGGCTGGAGGCGGCCGCGCCCCCGGCGGAGGACCGCTTCGAGCTCGTCGACGGCCTGGTCGTAGCGACGCCGGTCGGCGTCGCTCGCCAGGACCACGGCGGCGCCGGCACCGGGCCGCCGCGCGCCGCTACGCTCCCGGCCGAGCGGCCGCTCCGCGCGCGGCGCGGCGCCGGGCTCCGCCGCCGGCGCGCCGGCGGCGGACGAGGTGTCCCCGCCGAGGCCGGCGAGCCGCGTCCCGGCCGGCGCGACGGGCGCGGTCGCGGACGGACCAGCGGGCGCCGGTAGCGGGCCGGCGGACGCGGGGGGGAGCGCCGCGGGCGTGACGGCGACCGGGCCGCCGGCGGCGGGCGCCCGCGAGAGGAGCGCCCAGACGAGCGCGCCGGAGACGGCCACGAGCGCCACGGACGCGGCCGCGAGCTGCGGCAGCGTGAAGCTGAGTCGCCGGGCGGTCCGGGCCGCGTGGAACGGGATGACGGGCGTCTCGATACGGCCGGCGATCCCCGCCCACAGGTCCCGCTCCGGCGGCGCGTCGCGCAGCGCCACGGCGGCGCGCACGACGGCGCGCAGCTCCTCGACGGTGCGGGCGCACTCGGCGCAACCGGCGAGGTGCGCCTCCAGCCGGGCGCGCTCCGCGGCCGGGAGCGCGTCGTCGATGTACTCGGACAGCCGGTCGGTCCAGCGGTCGCTCGTCATCCTTCCCTCTCGATCACGCCAGGTGCAGCCGGAGCAGCATGCGGGCGCGGTGCAACTGCGACTTCGACGTGCCCGTGCTGATCCCCAGCAGGTCGGCGATCTCCTCGTGCTTGTAGCCCTCGACGTCGTAGAGGACGAAGACCTCGCGGGCACCCTCGGGGAGCCGCGCCATCGCGGTCTCCAGGTCCATCCGTGCCTCCGGCGACGTCGACCTCGAGCGCGTGATCTCGGGAACGTCCTCGTCGGAGGTGAAGCGCTGCCGCCGCTTGGCCAGCTCGCCGCGGCGGGAGAGCATCACGTTCAGCGCGAGCCGGTGCAGCCAGGTGCCGAAGGCGGACTCGCCGCGGAAGCTCGCCAGCTTCGACCACGCCCGGACGAACGCGTCCTGCGTCGCCTCGTCGGCCTCGTCGGGGCCGAGCATCCGCCGGGCGAGCGTGTGGATGCGCGCGGCGTGGCGGCGGTAGAGCCGCTCGAACGCGTCGCGGTCGCCGCCGGCGGCGAGCCTGGCATCGACGCGGTCGACCTCCGGGGAGGCCGCCTTCGTTTCCGATTCCGAAATCGTCAGGGTAATCACCCGCTCGCCCGTTGCCCGGTCCAGCGGATTAGATCGGACCGGGCCCGGGATGGTTGGAAGAGCGTCCTCGTCAGTACGCGGCGGCGTGGCCGTCCTTGCGCGGGTCGGACGCGGCGGCGTAGCCGCGCGGGAGCCGCACGATGACCTGCGCGCCGCCGAAGGCGACGCCGTCGCCTTCCAGGACGTCGTGTCCCATCGCGCGGAGCGCCGCGCGCACGCCATCGCCGATGGCGGGCTCGAGCGCGACGCGCCGGCCCGCGAGGTGCCGGAAGCGGGCGGCGTCCACCGCCTGCTGCGGGTCCATGCCGAACACGAGGTAGTCGAGGAGGAACTGGACGTGCCCCTGCGGCTGCATCGAGCCGCCCATCACGCCGAACGACATGACCGGCTCCTCGCCCGCCGGACCGGGACGCGTCACGAAGGCGGGGATGATCGTGTGCAGCGGGCGGCGCCGGGGCGCGATCGTGTTCGCGCGGTTCGGCTCCATCGTCAGCCCGAGGCCGCGGTCGTGCAGCACGAAGCCGGTGCCGGGGACCACGATGCCGGAGCCGAACTCGTCGAAGTTGCTGTTGATGAAGGAGACCATGTTCCCCTCGGCGTCGGCGGCCGTGAGGTAGATCGTCTCGCTGGCGACGTCGGCGGCGCCGGGCTCCGGCCGATCCGAGGCGTGCGTCTCGTCGAGCTGGCGGCGGCGCGCGGCGATGAAGTCGTCGGACAGCAGGCGCTCCACCGGCACGCGCATGGCGGCCGGGTCGCCGATCCAGCGCTCGAGGTCCGCGTAGGCGAGCTTCTTCGCCTCGATCAGGTGATGGAGGTAGGGCGCGCTGTTGTGCCCCATCGCCTTCAGGTCGTACGGCTCCAGGATGCGCAGCATCTCGAGCGCGGCGATGCCCTGCCCGTTCGGCGGCAGCTCCCAGACGCGGTAGCCCTTGAAGGGAACCGAAATCGGCGTGACCCACTCGACACGGTGGGCGCGCAGGTCGTCGAGCGTGAGGAAGCCGCCCAGCGAGTCGACCCGCTGGACGATGCGGCGGCCGAGCTCGCCGCCGTAGAACACGCCGGGCCCTTCGCGCGCGACGAGGCGGAGCGTGGCGGCGTAGTCGGGGTTGCGGAACCACTCGCCCGCCGCGGGCGCGTGCGTCCCGCCGATGAGGAACGTGGCGCGCGCGCCCTCGTCGCGGCGCAGCAGCTCCGTCTCGGCCTGCCACTCCCGCGCGATCAGGGGAGAGACCGGAAAGCCCTGATCGGCGTAGCCGATGGCGGGCTCCAGCGCCTTCGCGAGCGGGAGCGTGCCGTAGCGCTCGAGCAGCGCGGCCCAGCCGGACAGGGCGCCCGGGACGGTGATCGCCTCCGCGCCGCGCCGGATCCGGTCGTGGCCGCGGGCCAGGATCGCCTCCCGGCTGGCCTTCGAGCCGGCCCGGCCGGTCGCGTTCAGCGCGACGAGGCGCTTCTCCTTCGCCAGCCAGATCAGCGCGAACATGTCCCCGCCCATGCCGGTCATGTGCGGCTCGACCACGCTGAGCACGGCCGCCGCCGTCACCGCCGCGTCGATCGCGTTCCCGCCGCGCTCGAGCACGGCGAGCCCGGCCGCGCTCGCCAGCGGCTGGCTGGTGGCGACGACGCCACGCGATGCGTACACGGTCGAGCGGCCGGCCATCGTCGAGGGGCGCGACTGCTGGGCGACGCTGGGGCCCGCCGCGGCGAGCAGAGCGGCGGCGAGGAGGCCTACGGCGGCCGGACGCATGGTCTTCCTCCAGGTGCGGGTCTCGGTATTCGCGCTGCGGGCGATGCGGGCCAGCCCCGGCGCGGCGGCGCCGGCTGGCCGATGACGATAGTACGTGCCTTCCGCGCCGCGCACGAGTGCGCGGGCACGGAGTTGCCGGCCTCGGGACGCCGCGCGAGAATCGCAGTGGCGCCGGCACCGGCGAGCGGGGTCGGCACCGGGGACAGCGCACGTGGGGGAAGTGATGCGAGTCGGATTCGTCGGGCTGGGGCACATGGGCTGGCCGATGGCGGTGAACGTACTCAGGGCCGGCCACGAGGTGGTCGCGTTCAACCGGACGCGCGCCAGGGCGGAGGAGCTGGCCCGCGAGGGCGCGCGGGTGGCCGACTCGCCGGCGGCGGCGGCGCGCGAGGCGGACGTGGTCGTGACGATGCTGGCGGACGACGCGGCGGTGGAGGCGGCGGTGTTCGGCGAGCCGGGCATCCTGGCCGGGCTCCGGCCGGATGCCGTCCACGCCTGCATGAGCACGATCGGCTCCGAGCTCTCGCGCCGCCTGGCGGAGGCGCACGCGCAGGCGCGGCAGCGCTACGTCGCGGCACCGGTCTTCGGACGGCCGGAGGCCGCGAGCGCCGGGAAGCTCTGGGTCGTCGCGGCGGGAGAGGCGGAGGCGCTGGAGCGATGCCGGCCGGTGTTCGAGGCCGTGGGCCAGGGGACGCACGTCATCGGCGCCGAGCCGCCGATGGCCAACATCGTCAAGATCACCGGCAACTTCCTCATCGCCTCGGCGATCGAGGCACTCGGCGAAGCGTTCGCGCTGCTGCGGAAGAACGGCGTCGACCTGACCCGTTTCCTGGAGGTGGTGAACGGCAGCCTCTTCAAGTCGCCGCTGTACCAGAACTACGGGCTGATGGCGGCGCGGCAGCAATACTCGCCGGCCGGGTTCCGGCTGCGGCTCGGGTTCAAGGACGCGCGCCTGGCGCTGGCGGAGGCGGAGGCCGCCGCGGCGCCGATGCCGCTCGCGAGCCTCGTGCACGACCGCTTCCTGGAGGCGATCGCGCGGGGCGACGCGGAGCTGGATTGGGTCGCGCTGACGAAGGTGGCGGCGGAGGCGGCGGGGCTGTAGGCGGGCGGTGCGCCGCCTCCGGATGGGCGGCGCGCCGCCACGGGCGAAGCTGCGGCCCGCGGCGGCGGTCAGGCGGCCTACGCGGTCAGCGCACCGGGGAGCGTCACGCCGTGGGCGCGGAAGATCGCGAGCGCCTCGGCGCCGTCCACGGTCTCGCGCTCGAGGAGGGCCTGCGCCAGCGCCTCGAGCGCGGCGCGATGCTGCTCCAGGATCGCCTTGGAGCGGCCGTAGAGCGTGGAGAGCAGGTCGCGCACCTCGGCGTCCATGGCGGCCTGCGCCTGCGCGGAGAGCGGCGCGCCCTGGTCGTCGTAGACGAGGAACCCGGTGTTGCCGCCCATCCCCAGGCGGTAGATCATCTTCCGGGCGATGCGGTTCACCTGCACGAGGTCGCTCTCGGCGCCGCTCGTGATCTGGTCGGGGCCGAAGACCAGCTCCTCGGCGGCCCGGCCGCCCAGCCCCTTGACGATCTGCGCCTCGAGGTAGCGCCGGGAGTGGAGGTGGCGGTCGTCCTCGGGCGAGAAGAACGCCACGCCCATCGCCTGGCCCCGCGGCTGGATCGTCACCTTGTGCAGCCCGTCCTCGGGGGAGCAGAGCACGCCCGTGAGCGCGTGCCCGGCCTCGTGGTAGGCGACGATGCGCCACTCGTGCTGCTGCGCGCGGAACCCGATCCGCTCCTTCCCCAGCAGCATGCGGTCGCGGGCGATCTCGACATGCCGCCACGCAACCGACGACGCCTCCTCCCGCACCGCGGCGATCGCGGCCTCGTTCAGCAGGTTGGCGAGCTCGGCGCCGCTGGCTCCCGGCGTGAGCCGGGCCAGGCGCGAGAAGTCGATGTCCTCGGCCAGCGGGACTCCACGCCGCTCGGCGTGTAGCCGCAGGATCGCCTCGCGGCCGTCGACCGCGGGCAAGCCGACCGTCACGGTGCGGTCGAAGCGGCCGGGCCGCTTGAGCGCCTTGTCGAGCGCCTCGGGGCGGTTCGTCGCGCCGAGCACGACTACGCCGTCACGCGGCGAGAAGCCATCCAGCTCGACCAGCAACTGGTTCAGCGTGCGGTCGTCCTCGTTGTGCGAGCCGTTCTTGCCGCGCGTGCCCCCCAGCACGTCCAGCTCGTCGATGAAGATGACCCCGCCCTTCTTGCGCGCCTTCTTGAAGAGCGTGCGGATGCGGTGGGCGCCGAGGCCGACGATGAAGCCGGTGATCTCCGAGCCGGACACGTGGAAGAACGGCACGCCGGCCTCGCCGGCCACCGCCCGCGCGAGGAGCGTCTTCCCCGTCCCCGGCGGACCGACCAGGAGCACACCCTTCGGAACCTGCGCGCCCATCCGCAGGAACGCCGCGGGCGCGCGCAGGAACTCGACGACCTCGTGCAGCTCCTCCGCCGCGCCCTGCGTCCCGGCCACGTCCTTGAACGTCGTGGCCGTGCCGCCGATCTCGCGGCCGACGTCGCCGTTCCCGCCCTGCTTGCGCACGTTCAGCATGAGGAACAGGAACGTGCCGCCCACGAGCAGGAGTGGCAGCGCGATGCCGAGCCAGTCCTTGTAGCGCTCGTAGTCCGGCGGCGGCGCGAACGAGACCGGCACGCCGGCGCGCTCCGCGCGCGCGACGACGGCATCGGCGCTGGCCTGCGGGAAGACCACCTCGAACGCGTAGCCCTCGTCGCGGACGCGCGCCGCGCCCGTCGCGCGGGTCCATTGCCCCAGGATGCGCTCTCCCGGCTGGATCGTCAGGTCGGCGACCCGCCCGGCGTCCATGGCCTGCAGCAGCTGCGTGTAGGTGAGGGTGGGCAGCCGGTGCAGCCGGCCCCAGACGCCCGGACCCACGAACACGAGGAGCAGGAGCAGCGCGGCGGGGGCGACGTACTTCCAGCGGATCACGATACCATTCCTTCGCCGCCGGGACGCCGTCGGCCGGCGCGGCAGCTCCTTCTCGAGAGAACGCATGGGCGGGTTTTCGACCGGCACCGGTTCGGATGGCAAGGCCTCATCGCCTTGGGACCATCAGGACGTCACACAGATACGCCGCCGGCGAGGCGTTTGTGCCGTAAGACTCGAAAGATAGCGGAGTTGGGGGTGGGAACGGAAGGCTGCCGGCCCCGCCGGCGGCGGGATCGGCAGCCTCCGAGCAGCCGTCCGGCGGACGTCAGAAGATCAACATCAACAGGACGATGAGCAGGATCAGCCCCAGGAGCCCGCTCGGCCAGTAGCCCCAGCCGCGGCTGTAGGGCCAGGCCGGCACGGCGAGCACCAGGAGCACGATGAGCAGAATGAGGAGAATCGACATGTTGTTTCCCCCCGGAACGTGGTCAGGACAAGATCCGCCGGCGCTTCACTTCGCCGGTCGGCCCGCGGGCCCCCTGCCCCGCGCGGAACGCCCTGGATAGAGCACGAACCGTGCCGTCCAACGCTTTGGGAGACTTAGCGTTCTGAGTTCGTGGAGGGGCGCTCCCCGGCGTCCTTGGGCGGCCAGATGAGCGACGCGGCGATGGAGAGCAGCAGGATGCCGCCGACCACGCCGAGCGCAAGGCCGATCGGGACCTTGTACACGTCCGCGAGCAGCATCTTCAGCCCGACGAAGACGAGCACGACGGCGAGCCCGACCTTCAGGTAATGGAAGAGGTCCAGCACCGCGGCGAGGGCGAAGTAGAGGGAGCGCAGGCCGAGGATGGCGAAGATGTTGGAGGTGTAGACGATGAAGGGATCGGTCGTGATGGCGAAGATGGCCGGGATCGAGTCGACGGCGAAGAGGAGGTCCGTGGTCTCGATGACGAGCAGCACGACGAACAACGGCGTGGCGAACCAGTGCCGTCCGAGCTTCACGAAAAAGGCGCCCTCGTGGTACTCGGGCGTGATCCGCAGGAAGCGGCGGGCCAGGCGCAGGACGACGTTCTTCTCCGGCTCGATCTGCTCGTCGCCGCGGAAGCCCATGCGGATCCCGGTGAAGATCAGGAAGACGCCGAAGATGTAGACGACCCAGTGAAAGCGCGCGATCAGGGCCGCGCCGAGCATGATCATGACGGCGCGCATGAGGAGCGCGCCGAGGATCCCCCAGAAGAGGACCTTGTGCTGGTACTTCGAGGGGACCGAGAAGTACGTCAGGACGACGGCGAAGACGAACAGGTTGTCGACCGAGAGTGATTTCTCGATCAGGTAGCCGGCGAGGAAGGAGAGGGCGCGCTCCGACCCGAAGAAGTGGTAGATGCCGTAGTTGAAGGCGAGCGAGAGGGTGATCCAGACGGCGCTCCACGCCAGCGCCTCCCGGATTCCGACGCGGTGCGCCTTCCGATGGAAGACCCCCAGGTCGAAGACCAGAAGGAGCAGCACGAAGGCGTTGAATACGATCCAGTACCAGGCGCTTGTGGCCATGACCCTCGGCATCCGGCCGGAGGGTACGAAAAAGCGAGACCCTACGGCACACGCGTGTCGTAGTGGTCTCGCCGCCTGGCTGACGCCATTCGACCGACCGGGGCCACGCGGCGACCCGTCTTGACGATCGGTCGTTCCGGGCCGCGTCGGAGCCGCGGGCCGGCGGGCTACTCCCCACTGTCACCGGAAAGTGGCGGCAGTGCGCGCCGGCCGCAAGGGGCGCCGGCGGCTACTCGCTCGCGGACCGCCTCCGCCCGCCGCCATTCCCGGACGCGCGCTCGTGGCCGTTCCAGAGCGCCGGGACGATCTTTCCCTCGGCGACGTCGCGGGCCGTGTGCGCGACGCCCTTCCCGAGATCCTTCGCCGCGGTCAGCGCGGCATGCCCCATCGTCCTCGGCGTCAGCTCCGGCACCTCGCCGTAGAGTCCATCGGCCGGCTCGACGCCGAGACCGAACCGATAGACCATGGTTCCGCCGAGGTAGGCACTGTAGAGCATCCCGCCGAGCACACCGGAGCCGGCGGCCAGGTACCCCGCCGACGCCCGCGGGCGACCATCGCGCCAAACGGCCAGCGCGGCCAGCGCCGCGACGCCCACGAGGTTCAGATTCCGGTGCGTCTGCAGCATGGCGAGCGCCCGCGGATCCTCGGTGTTCACCTCCTCCTGCGCCACGAGGCCGAAGAGTCCCGCCGCGAGCGCCGTCGCCGCCGCCGCCTTGATCCCCAACTCGCCGAGCCGGCTGAGATCCCGGCGACCGCCGGTCCGGCCGAGCAGGTCGGCCCCGAGGGCGAGCGGCAACAGTGTCAGCGGGAAATGCACGAGGGACGGGTGAACTTCCTGGAGTCGCATGGCCATGGTCCTCCTCCGAAACGCGATTGGGCCCACGGACGGAGGGGGCAAGAACGGTACCGGGCGAGGCCGCGCCGGACGCACGGCCGGCGCCGACGAACCGAGGGCCTCAGGTCCGCCCGAGCGCCCGCGCGATCAACCGATCCCGCCAACGCCACGGCAGACGCTCCAGCAGCAAGCGCAGCCGGGCATCCCGGCCGACCACGTAGCGCGCTCCGGGGCGCGCCGCCGTGAGCGCCTCCGCCACCACCCGGGCGACGGCGTCCGGAGGGAGCCCGCGCGCCTCGTTGCCGGCCACACGCCGGCGCGCGGCATCGATCACGTCCCGGTACAGCGCGAGCGATTCGGCCGGGAGCTCGCCGAGCCGCTCTTCCGCCGCCGCCGCGGACGCGGCCCAGATCGGCGTCGCGATCACGCCCGGCTCCACGACCGAGACCGCGATCCCCCAGCGCCGCAGCTCCACGCGCAGCGACGCCGCGATCGCCTCCACCGCGAACTTCGAGGCCGAGTACGCGCCCGTCATCGGAAGCGAGCTGCGCCCCGCGATCGAGCCGATGAACACGATCCGGCCGCGGGCGCGCCGGAGCAGCGGCAGCACGGCCTGCGTCACCGCCACCTGCCCGACCACGTTCACCTCGAGCTGCCGGCGCAGGTCCGCCAGCGGGATCAGCTCCAGCGGCGCAGCCACCGCGATCCCCGCGTTGTTCACGAGTCCCGCGAGCCCCCCCGCCGCCACACGCGACGCGACCTCCGCCGCGGCGGACGTCACCTCCGCCTCGTCGGTGACGTCCAGCCGGACCGGCACCAGGCGCTCGGACGTCCGCGCGCGCAGCGCCGCCCCCGCCGCCGGGTCCCGAACACCCGCGAAGACGCGGTACCCCATCCCGTGCAGCCGAAGGGCGCAGGCCTCTCCGATCCCCTTCGACGCACCCGTGACCAGCACGGCATCGCCTGGCTTCATCCGAGGTCCCCATCGATGCGGTCCCTGGCGCGACCCGCCGCCGCGCCGCCGCGCATGCGCGGCGGCAATAAGTAGCGCCGGCGGGCCGGCGAGCGGAAGCCGTGCGCGTCGCGTGCGGGCTGGTTGTCTCGTGCGACACGGCCCGCTATATATCGTCCGATAGGTTGTGGGACCGATCGAACGGAGGTGTGCCATGAGAGGGCGACACAGGGACTGGTTCGGCGGAGCGGCGTGGGGCGGGTTCGGGCCGGGCGGCTGGAGCGGCTTCGGTTGGGGCCCCTCACAGGGGCGCGGGGGCTTCTTCCGGCCCGGGGAGGTGCGGCTGGCGCTGCTCTCGCTCCTGTCGGAGGGCGAGGCGCACGGCTACGAGCTGATGAAGCGGCTGGAGCAGCGGTCGGGGGGCGTCTACCAGGCGAGCGCGGGGACGATCTACCCGGTGCTTCAGCAATTGGAGGACGAGGGGCTGGCGACGTCGGAGACACGGGACGGCAAGAAGGTCTACCGGATCACGGACGCGGGGCGGGCGGAGCTGGCGCGGGAGTCGGAGGCGGTGGAGGGGATCTGGCACCGGGCGGGGCGCTGGCGGGAATGGGGGGCGTGGATGGGGCCGGAGACGGCGGAGGTGGCGACGGCGGTGGGGCGGGTGATCAAGGCGGCGTTCCGGGCGGCGGCGGCGGGGGGGCCGGCGGTGGCGGAGCAGGTGGAGGGGATCCTGGAGCGAGCGCGCCGCGAGCTGGACGACCTCAGGCGGGCGTGATCGGGGCGCGGGCAAGGGGACGGCGGACGGGCCGTCCCCTCGTCGCATTCAGCGGATGCGCTCGAGGAGCGTGACGAGCGAATCGGGGGGCACGGCCGCGCGGAGCGTGAGCGAGACGCCGTCGCGGGTGACGCTCAGGGCGGAGGCGCCCGTGCGCGCGGGCGGGAGCGCCTCGAGGAGCCGAGCGTCGGCGGACGGCGCCGCGGCGGGCGGCGGGGCTTCGGGGCGCTGCAGGATCTCGATGGTGTCGCCGGACGGGAGGCGCTGGAGCGCTGCGGCGGCCACGCGCCCGAATTGGTCGTGGACGACGAGGACGTCGAGGAGCGGGAAGCCGGGGACGAGACGGATGCGGGTCCCGAGCATGACCTCGGCGATGGCGCGGCGGCGGTCCGGCCGGTCGGCTGCGGCCTGGCCCTGGGTCGGCGCGGATTCGGCCGCGGCGGCGCGGGACTTGGCGAGCGCCTGGGCGCGGCGCGCGGCGTCCGCTGGCGCGGCCAGACCCTCGACCTTCGTGGGGCCGGCGGTGTCGCGGTCGGCCGCGCGATCGGCGAGCACCGAGGGGGCGGCGGCTAGCGGCACCGGCGACGCGGCCGTGGCCGGCGCCGGGGCGAGCGGCGGCGCCGGCGAGGCGGCCGCGATCCGGTCCACGTCGTTCAGGGACTTGCCGGGATCGGGGCGGGCGCGGGCGCGCCCCGGCCGGGCGCCGGCCGCCACCGGCGCCTCGAGGGCGAGGCGGGGGGAGTCCGGGCGCGCCTGGGCGAGCGTCCCGGCGGCGGACCGGGTCGCCGCGGGAGGCGGCGAGCCGGCCGCCCGGAGCGGCTCCGCCCGTGGCGGCACCGGGGCGGGCGTGAACGCCGACCGGGCCGGCGCGGAGGCGACGCGGGCCGGGGCGCTCTCGTCGGCCGCGGCGGCCCCGCGCCGCTCGACCCCGGGGGAGAGCACCAGGGTCCGGGCGAGCGTGGCGAGCCCGAGCGCGACGATGATGCCGGCGGCCCAGGCGAGCGTGCGCGGCAGACGGCGAGCCGCGGGAAACGCGGCTCCGCCAACCGGCACCGCTCCGGCAGCGGGCACGGCGCGGTCCGGGTCCGGCGCGGCGGCGCGGCGGGTCCCGAGGGCGCGGGCGCGGATCGCGTCGAAGGCGGGCGGCTCGACCCCTTCCGGCGCGGCGAGCGCGAGAAGCTGGTCGGTGCGCGCCCGGTAGCGCTGCGCGCTCTCGAACCGGGCGCGACACTCGGCGCAGTCCGCGAGGTGCGCATCGACGAGCGCGCGCTCGTCCGGCGGCAGCGCCCGATCGAGCCAGGCGTGCAGACGCCCCTCATCCACGTGCGACATGACTTCCCTCCAGCGCGGCGTGCGCCTCGACGAGGCGCCGTCGGGCACGCGCCAGCGTCGTCCCGACGGAGCCGACGGCGATGCCGGTCTGCCGCGCGATCTCCTCGTAGTCGAGCCCGGCGTCCCAGAGCAGGAGCGCCTCGCGGTCGCGATCGGTGAGGCACTCGAGCGCGCGACGCACCGCGTCGCGGCGCTCCGCGTCCTCGACCTGGCGGTCGGGCTCCGGCGGCCGGGACGGCGCCACGTCCGCGTCGTCGCGAAGCAAGGTCAGGTGCTGCCGGCGGCGGATGCCGGTGCGCGCCTCGTCCCGCGCGAGATTGGACGCGACGGTGAAGAGCCAGGCGCGGGGGTTGTCCGGGGCGTGATCGAGCGCCCGGACAAACGATTCCTGCGCCAGGTCCTGAGCCCGGTCCGCATCCCATACCTTGCGGTAGAGGAAGCGGACCAGGTCCTGGTACGTGGATCGGTACACTTCGGCCCAGTCGACGCTCACGGGTGCAGTCTAACGGCCATGGAAATCGGCAACCAGCCGGTCGGGCTCGCCGGCGGACGACGTCCGCGCGGTTCTGCCCGGTGCGTGTTACCGGATAGGACGACCGACCGCGTCGCGGTTGCACACGCGCGGCTCCGGCGGCGCCGGGCGCGCCCGCGGCGGCGGCGCGGCCGGGCTCGATCTGGCCCACATTATGCGGCGCCAAATGCCGGGCTTTTTTCTCGTTTCCACCTCGTGCCCGTAACAGGATCGGCCCTATGGCTCGCACCACCGGTACCGTGAAGTGGTTCTCGCAGGACAAGGGGTATGGCTTCATCCAGCAGGACGGCGGCCCCGACGTGTTCGTCCACCACAGCGCGATCAACATGAAAGGCTTCAAGACCCTGCAGGAGGGGGAGCGCGTCGAGTTCGACATCGTCGAGGAACCGAAGGGGCTCAAGGCGCAGAACGTGGTGCGGCTGGATGCGCCCGAGGGCGGCGCGGGGGGAGCCGGGGGCTTTGGCGGCGGTGGCCGTGGCGGATACGGGAGCGGTGGCGGCGGCGGCTACGGCGGCGGGTACGACCGGGAGTAGCGCGGTCGCCCGATTCCTTCCCGGCGGAGGCGAGGGTCCTCGCCTCCGCCTGCCTGCCGATGGAGTGACTTCGCAGGGCGCGACGGCGCGCCGGATCATGTGGCAATCTGACGGAATGACCGTTATATTATTGTGTTTCGGGCTGCCGGTCTTCGAGGCCGGGGCCACCGCGGTGCACGGTGCGCGCACGCCGGCATCGCGGGCGATGAACTGGTCGGGAGGCCGCGCGTATGGCAAAGCAGGAAGGAATCGAGATGGAAGGCGTGGTAACGGAGGTCCTGCCGGACCGGAATTACCGCGTCAAGTTGGAGAACGGCCACACGGTGCTGGCGTACGCCGCCGGCAAGATGTCGAAGTTCAAGATCCGGGTGCTGGTGGGAGACCGTGTCTCGCTGGTGCTCTCGCCGTACGATCTTTCGCGAGGCCGCATCACGTACCGGCACAAGGCGGGCAGCGGTCCGCAGGGCTGAGATCGGGCGGCCGGCGCGGGGCCGCGGTCGAGACCGCGGGCGCGCGCAGCGCAGGTCGATGCGGGGGTGGTACGCAGGTCTGGCCCACTGGACGACCGGGCCTGATCATCGGTCCACCCGGCGCGGGGGAGCTCACCCGCAGCGTACTCAATCCAGATTCCAGAAACGGGTTCAGCGAAACCGGCCCCACCGATGGGGTTCCCCGCCGCATGCACGCTGTGGTGCGGCTCGGGAATTGCCGTGAGGGGGACGTGCTCCCGCGAGCCCAGTACCCTCCAAAATCGAAGGTCCCGTGGTGACGAACGCAGCGCCTCTGGGCGTCCTCGAAGTGCTGGACAACGGCGCCGGGTTCATCCGGCGGCGCGAGTCGAATTACGTACCGGGGGACGACGACATCTACGTCGCGCAGAAGCTGGTGAGCCGGTTTCAGCTCCGGACGGGGGACGAGATCGCCGGCGAGGTGGGGAGCTCGCCGGGGCGGGGGAAGAGCCCGCCGCTGGTGCGGATCGAGACGGTGAACGGCGTCTCGCCGGAGACGCTGGGGCGGCGGCCGGACTTCCAGCGGCTGTCCGCGTTGCACCCGAAGGACCAACTGGTGCTGGAATGCGACCGGTCGGTGCGGGGGAAGACGGACTACACGAACCGGATCATCGATCTCTTCTCGCCGTTCGGGAAGGGGCAGCGGGCACTGATCGTGGCGCCGTCGAAGGCGGGGAAGACGACGGTGCTGCAGTCGGTGGCGGAAGGGATCGTGTGCAACGACCCGGACGCGATGCTGCTGATCCTGCTGGTGGACGAGCGGCCGGAAGAGGTGACGGAGATGGAGGTGTGCGGGTTCGGTGAAGTCGTGGCGTCGAGCTTCGACAATCCGCCGGACCAGCACATTGCGGTGGCGGAGATCACGCTGGAGCGGGCGCGGCGGCAGGCGGAGCTGGGGAAGGACGTGGTGATCATCCTGGACTCGATCACGCGTCTGGCGCGGGCGTACAACGCGGCCGAGCAGGGGACGGGACGCACGCTCTCCGGCGGGCTGGACGCGAACGCGCTGGAGAAGCCGAAGCGGTTCCTGGGGAGCGCGCGGAACATCGATCCGAAGCAGGGCGGCGGCACGCTGACGATCATCGCGACGGCGCTGATCGACACGGGCTCGCGGATGGACCAGGTGATCTTCGAGGAGTTCAAGGGGACGGGGAACAGCGAGCTGGTGCTGAGCCGCGAGCTGGCGGACCGGCGGATCTTCCCGGCGATCGACCTGATGGGGAGCTCGACGCGGCGCGAGGAGCTGCTGCTGTCGGAGGACGCGCTGGCGGCCTCGCAGCTGCTGCGGCGCCAGCTCTCGGGGATGCAGCCGGCGGACGCCATGGAGCACACGCTGTCGCTGATGCGGCGGACGTCCTCGAACGAGGAGCTGATCCAGAAGCTGCTGGCGCGGGTGTGAGGTGCGCGGGCGCCGCGGCGCCGGCGGAGCGAGACGAGACGGGGGCCCCGGCCGCGAGGCGGCGGGGCCCCCGTCGCATACCGCGCTACGGCGTCGAGCGGCGGAAGAGGCCGATGATCAGCATGATCACGGCGACGATGAGGATGATGTGAATGGCGAAGCCGGCCGTCTTGAAGGCGACGAGGCCGAGCAGCCAGAGGATGAACAGAACCAGGGCGATCCAGACGAGCGCTCCCATAAGTCCTCCTGCGCGATGGTGAACGCGGTACGCGGCGCATGGAAGTTCAAGAAATGGACCAGCTTCGGAGGCGGGCAGGAGCGCTTCCGCGGCGAAACCCGGCGGGTTCCCGGTCGTAGGGGGAGGAGGGCCGGCGCGGCGGGCGCGCCGGCGGCGAGGGACGAGAGGCGAGGGCGACGTCCATGGCTTCGGCGAGAGAGTCGCGCAAGGTGGTGCTGCGGGATCTCGTGATCTTCCAGACCAAGCTGGTGATCGACGGCGTGAAGGGGCTGGCGCTGGCGCAGCTGGCGATCGTGGCGGCGGCGGTCGACATCCTGTTCCCGGGCCGGGAGCCGGGGCGGTACTTCTACCGGGTGCTCCGCTGGAGCGAGCGCTTCGACCTGTGGCTGAACCTGTACGGGCCGGCCGCGGCGGCGGATGCGGCGGCGGACGGGCTGTTCGGCGCGAGCCGGGCCGGGGCGGACACGCTGCTGGGGAAGCTGGAGGCGTGGGTGCGGGGCGAGGAGCGGGCCCGGGAGGCGGCGTGAGGCGCCGCCCCCGGGCGCAGCGCGACGCGGCTCAGCGAGCTCCGGGCTCGCGGGCCGCGGCGAGCTCGAGGTCGGGGGTGGACGCGTCGGTGATGGGCCGCCCGCCGCGCTCGTCGCGGACCTTGCGGGAGAAGAGCGAGAGCGCGGGGTCGAAGACGAACTGGAGGAGGAGCCGGGTCCAGGAGGTGTGGGCCTGGAGCTCCTCGTAGTACTCGGGCGCGACGGCCTTGATGTTCGGCAGGCGGTTCCAGGGCACGGACGGGAAGTCGTGGTGCTCGTTGTGGTAGCCGACGTTGAACGCGAGGGCGTTCATGCGGCCGTAGTAGCTGTAGGTCTCCTGCTCCTCGTCGACGAGGTAGTGCCGCTGGATCCAGCGGGCGCCCACCGGATGCAAGCCCACGGAAAAGAAGACGGACGCGACCAGGTAGACGAAGGCGCGCGGGCCGAGGAGCAGGAAGAAGGCGACGTCGGCGGCGAAGACGACGGCCATGTTGAGGAGCACCCATCGGTCGAAGAGGCTGAGCTCCTTGATGCGGAACGGGCGCAGCACCTGGAAGACCGGGAAGAGGAGGAGCCAGAGCGCCTTGCGGATGGGCGAGTTGCCGACGAGGCGGGCCTCCCACTCGCTGGGGATGTCGGCATCGAGCTCGTAGACGCCCTGGAAGGAGTGGTGCTTCAGGTGGTAGCGCTTGAAGGAGACCGAGGACGGGATCACGCTGGGGAGGTTCGCGAGGATTCCGGCCAGCGTGTTGGGCGTGGCACGCTTGAAGATGAGGTTGTGCGCGCACTCGTGGATGAGGACGAAGAGGCCGTGGTCGACGACGGCGCCGGCGAGGTAGGCGACGAGAAGGATGGCCCACCAGGGCGCGTCGCGGAGGGCGACCGCGAGGCCGACCTGGATGGAGACGAGCGCCACGATCGCCAGGAACGATAGGGCGTTCTTACCGATTTGGGCGCGAACTTCGGGGTGCTTGCGCAGGATCGCCTTCGTGCGCGCCTTGTGCGGCTCGGGGGCGTCGGAATAGGAGAAGCTCCGGGCGGTTGGGCTCATTCGGCAGTCACTCCGTCGTGGGTTCGCGGTGAGGCGGATCGTCGGTGTCAGCGGGCGTGGGCGCGGGCGGCGACGGACCGGCGGATCTCGTTGCGGTAGACGGTGCCGCCCTTCATGACCCACTTCACGCGCTCGAGCTCGGTGACGTCCTTGAGGGGGTCCCCTTCGACGGCGACCAGGTCGGCGAAGAGGCCGGGCGCGACGGCGCCGACCTTGTCGGACCAGCCGAGGAGGTCGGCGGCATTGACGGTGGCGGCCTGGATGGCCTGCATGGGGGTGAGCCCCCACTGGACCATCTTGGCGAACTGCTTGGCGTTCCAGCCGTGCGGGTAGACGCCCGCGTCGGTGCCGAAGGCGATCTTCACGCCGGCCTGGGCGGCCCTGCGGAAGCTCTCGCGCTGGGTGCGTCCGACGAGCTTCTCCTTGTCGATGATCTTCTGCGGGTAGCCCATGCGGGCGTACTCGGCCAGGATGTAGTCGTCGTTGTAGATGTCGGCGACGAGATAGGTGCCGTGCTCCTTCATGAGCTGGATGGCCTCGTCGTCGAGGATGGAGCCGTGCTCGATGGAGGCGACGCCGGCGCGCACGGCCCGCTTGATGGCCTCGGTGCCGTGGGCGTGGGCGGCGACCTTCCTCCCCCACATGGCGGCTTCCTGCACCACCACGTTCATCTCCTCCTGCGAGAACTGCGGCGCGCCGACGGACTCCTCCTCGGAGAGGACGCCAGCGGAGGCGAGCAGCTTGATGACGTCGGCACCGTTCTTGACCTCGAAGCGGATGAGCTTGCGGATCTCGTCGGGGCCGTCCGCGATGCCGGAGAAGCTGCCGAACTTGAGGTAGGGCGAGAAGCCGACGACGTCCCCGTGGCCGCCGGTGGCGCCGACGGTGAGCGTGGCGACCTGCATGCGCGGGCCGGGGATGTCGCCGCGGTTGATGGCGTTGCGGAGGGCGACGTCGATGAACTCGGCGGCGCCGACGTCGCGTATGGTGGTGAAGCCGGCCTCCAGCGTGCGGCGGGCGTAGATGTGCGCGGTGACGGCGACGTCGATCGGCGTCTTGCGGAAGAGGTCCTCCATGTAGTCGCCGGGCTGGGACGTGACGTGGGTGTGGCAGTCGATGAGCCCCGGGAGCAGCGTGGCGGCGCCGAGATCGACGACCTCCGCGCCGCGCGGGACGGCGAGGCCCGGGCCGACGGCGACGATCTTGTCCCCCTCCACGACGACGACCGGGTTCGCGACGACGGTGCCGCTCTTCGGGTCGATCAGGCGGGCGGCGCGGATCGCGATCGTGTGCGGCGTCCCGCCCGCGGCCGGCGCCTGCGCGGCGACGGGGCGGAGCGGTGTGAGCACGATCGCCAGCGCGGGGAGCAGGCGCGGGGAACGGAGCATTCCGGGACCTCGGGTTGGGGTCTGGGTGACGGCCGGGCCACGCCCGGTATCAGAGCCGCTTCTGGAACCGCACGGACTTGGGGACGTAGCCGAGCGCGCCGTAGAAGCGGTGGGCCGCTTCGCGGTGCTCGGCGCTGTTGACCTCGATGCGCTCGCAGCCGCGCTCGCGGGCGATGGCCTGAATCCGGTCGACGAGGACCACGATCGGCGTGGCGCTCAATCGTCCTCCATTGTCAGGATCGAGCCGGCGGGGGTGTGCTCGTCCGCCAGAATGGCGAACGTGACGTGATCGCGCCACTCCCCGGCGATCTTCAGGTAACGCGACGCATAGCCCTCGCGCCGGAATCCGGCCTTCTCCGCGACCCGAAGGCTGCGGACGTTGTCCGGGATCACATTGGCCTGCACGCGGTGCAGCGCGAGGCCGGGCGGCTCCGCGAACGCGACGTCGAGGAGCGCGCGAACCCCCTCCGTGGCGAGCCCGCGGCCGATGACCTCGGCGCTGACCATCCAGCTCGCGTACGCGCTCTGGAAGACCCCGCGCACGATCTCGCCCAGGTTGAAGAACCCGGCGATCCGGCCGTCGTCGAGGAAGGCGACGAGGCGGAGGTGGCGGCCGTCGGCGGCCCAGACGGGGACGCGGGCCATCTCGGCCTCGAAGACCTCCGGCGGCCCGAAGCCGGGCGGGAGCGCGGGCGTCCAGGGCGCGAAGTGCTCTCGGCTGAGCTCGTGCACGCGGACGAACTCGGCGCGATCGGCGGGCCGGAGCGGCCGAAGCAGACAGCGCGGCGTACGGACACGGAGCGAGGCGGGCCCGGGATTCACCAGTGGCCAGGGGGATCGGGGGTTCGCGTGGTGATACGGGGAGAGATACAACGCGGGGCGGCGCGGGCACAACGGGGGCGGGGCGCGGGAGGGCGGCGCGACCGCGCGGGACGGCGGTGGGCGAGCACGGGCACGGTGATCCGCGGCGGTGGGCGAGCACGGGCACGCGGCCGGGGGCGGGCACGGAGGCGGGCGGGGCGCGCGGGCACGAGCCGTGCGCGGCAGGGCGGTGGCGTGCCACGGACCGGACGCGCAAGGAGGAGGCGATGGCAACCGCGCCGGCACGGATCGCGGCGGAGCCGCTACGGGAATGGGCGCAGCCGCTCACGGGCGAGGCGGCAGGCTACGACCCGTTGATGGACGCGATCGGGGACGCCCGGGTCGTCTGTCTCGGGGAGGCGACGCACGGGACGCACGAGTTCTACCGGGAGCGGTGCGTGATCACGCGTCGCCTCGTGGAGGAGAAGGGCTTCACCGCGGTGGCGGTGGAGGCGGACTGGCCGGACGCGTACGAGGTGAACCGCTGGGTGCGGGGAGTGAGCGAGGCGGCGACGGCGGAGGCGGCGCTGCGGGGGTTCAAGCGGTTCCCGGCGTGGATGTGGCGGAACCACGACGTCGTGGAGCTGGTGACGTGGCTGCGCGGGTGGAACGACGCGCTCCCCACCGGCGCGACGAAGGTCGGCTTCTACGGGCTGGACCTGTACTCGCTGTTCACGTCGATCGAGGCGGTGCTGCGCTACCTGGAGACGGTGGACCCGGAGGCGGCGCAGCGGGCGCGCTACCGCTACTCGTGCTTCGAGCACTTCGGCGAGGACGCGCAGGCGTACGGCTACGCGGCGACGTTCGGGATGTCGCGCTCGTGCGAGGACGCCGTGGTCCAGGAGCTGGTGGAGCTCAGGCGGAGGGCCGCGGAGCTGGCGCGGCGGGACGGGCGCGTTCCGGAGGACGCGTACTTCAACGCGGAACGCAACGCGGTCGTGATCAAGGACGCGGAGGAGTACTACCGGACGATGTTCACGGGCCGGATCTCGTCGTGGAACCTGCGAGACCGGCACATGGCGGAGACGGTGGATGCGCTGCTGAAGCACTTCGACGGGACGACGGGGCGGCGCACGAGGATCGTGATCTGGGAGCACAACTCGCACGTGGGCGATGCGCGCTTTACGGACATGGGGCGGCAGGGGGAGTGGACGGTGGGCCAACTCATGCGCGAGCACTACGGTCCCGAGACGTGCCTGGTGGGCTTCACGACGCATCGCGGGACGGTGACGGCGGCCTCCGACTGGGGCGCGCCGGCGGAGCGGAAGCGGGTCCGGCCGGCGCTCCCCGGGAGCTACGAGGAGCTACTGCACGACGCCGAGATCCCGAGCTTCCTGCTGACGATGCCGAGCCGGAGCGAGGTGGCGGAACTGCTCGCGGAGCCGCGGCTGGAGCGCGCGATCGGGGTGATCTACCTGCCGCGGACGGAACGGGTGAGCCACTACTTCCACGCGGAGCTGAGCCGGCAGTTCGACGCGGTGGTCCACTTCGACGAGACGCGGGCGGTGGAGCCGCTCGAGGCGACGGCGGAGTGGCACGCGGGGGAGCCGCCGGAGACGTTCCCCACGGGCATTTGAGGGATGACGGCCGGGTACGCGTAGGGGTGGGTACAGGTAGGAAGGAAGCGCGAGAGGAGGCGCGAGATGGCGAAGAAAGAGGAGCGGAAGGGGCGGCCGAAGGATGGGGAGCCGGGGAGCGGGAGCGGGGTGGGACGGCGGGAGGAGGTGCGCGGGTCGGGGGTGTATCCGGCATCGGTGGGGCCGGAGAACATCCCGAAGGACGCGGTGATCCGGGGGCAGGCGGAGTGGGGGCAGGGGGAGCGCGGAGCGGCGGGATACGAGGACAGCGGGCAGTCGGAGCTGAACTACACGCTGGAGGAGGCGGAGGCGTACCGGAAGGCGCTGGAGGAGCGCGAGAAGCGGAAGGGGGAGTCGGGCTCCTGACGGGCGCGGGGCGAGCGGCGGCACCCGGTCCGCGGGTGCTCCACCGGCGGGACTCCATCCGGGTGCTCGAGCGGCGGGGTTCGGTCCACCGCGCTCCATCTGCCGGACTCCGTCCGCGCCGCTCGGTGAGCGGGGCGTCGTCCGCGGCGCTCGATCAGCGGAGCCGAGGCGGGCGGGGGCGGGCGGTGAGGTCGAGGATCGAGACCTCGGGGCGGGCGCCGAAGCGGATCGGGAGGTGGACGGTGCCGACGCCGCGGGAGACGTAGACCTGAGTCCAGGGGCGGCGGCGCAGGCCCTCGTCGTAGAGGTGCGGGTTCCGGGCGGACCGGAGCGGGGCGCCGACGAGCGGGAGCCGGACCTGGCCGCCGTGGGTGTGGCCGCTGAGGACGAGGTCGACGGCGTCGTCGCCGCGGCGGAGCCGTTCGGCCTGGTCGGGGCCGTGGGCGAGGAGGATCGTCAGGTCGCGGGCCTCGGGGGGCGGGAAGAAGTCGAGGCGCGGCTCGCCCTCGTAGTAGTCGTCCACGCCGGCGATGCAGAGGCGGGCGCCGCGCACGACGAGGATGACGGCGCGGTTGAGCAGGCCCATGATCCCGGGGCGCGCGTCGAGCTGGGCTCTCCAGCGATCGATCCCGACGACATGGTCGTGGTTGCCGGGGACGGCATAGACACCGAGAGGCGCAGCGAGGCCGGCGAGGGCGTCGAGGACGGGGTCGAAGCCGGGGGCGTCGTCCGCGGCGAAGTCCCCGCTGAGCGCGACGAGGTCGGGGCGGGCGGCCATGGCGCGGCGCACGGCGGCGCGAACGCGGCGCAGCGAGCCGGGGCCGCCGGCGTGGAAGTCGGTGAGGAGCGCGACGCGGAGCCCCTCGAGGGCCGCCGGCAGATGGCGGAGGTGGATCCGGGTGTGGGTGGTCTCGAGCCAGCGCGGCTCGACGAGGGTGGCGTAGGCGGCGGCGACGGCCGCGCCGAGGGCCGCGCCGGACAGGACGAGATCGCGGGCCTTCACGGGCCCACCGGGGTGCAAGGCGTGGACCAGCGCCGGCCGTGGGCCAACGGCGCGCCGGCGGTGCGCTCGCGGTGCTAGCGGTGCACGGCCTTCATGCCGCGCTCGGGGTAGCGCGGCCCGGCGGCGGCGCCGGGCGGCGCGACCTCGTCGAGGCGCTCGAGCTCGGCGGCGGAGAGGTCGATCTGCGCGGCCTCGACGTTCTCGTCGAGGTAGCGGCGGCGCTTGGTGCCGGGGATCGGCACGATGTCGGGGCCGCGGGAGAGCACCCAGGCGATGGCGAGCTGGGCGGGCGTGACCTTCTTCTCCCGGGCGATCTCGCGGATCCGCTCCACGAGCTCCGCGTTCCGGGCGAAGTTCTCGCCCTGGAAGCGGGGGTGCTGGCGGCGGACGTCGTCCGCGGCCAGGTCCTCGGGGGAGCGGAGCTGGCCGGCCAGGAAGCCGCGGCCGAGCGGCGAGTACGCGACGAAGCCGATGCCGAGCTCGCGCACGGTGTCGAGCACGCCGTTCTCCTCCGGGTCCCGCGTCCAGAGCGAGTACTCGGTCTGGAGCGCGGAGAGCGGGTGCGCGGCGTGGGCGCGGCGGATCGTGTCCGGCGCGGCCTCGGAGAGGCCGAGGAAGCGGACCTTGCCGCGCGAGACGAGCTCGCCCATGGCGCCGACGGTCTCGTCGATCGGGACGTCCGGGTCGACGCGGTGCTGGTAGTAGAGGTCGATGTGGTCGACGCCGAGGCGCTTCAGCGAGGCGTCGCAGGCGGCGAAGACGTATTCCGGCCGGCCGTTGAGCGCACTGGCGCCGTCGGGCGTCCGGACGACGCCGAACTTCGTCGCGAGCACGACCTCGTCGCGCCGCCCGCGGATCGCCTCGCCGACGAGCCGCTCGTTCGTGTGCGGGCCGTAGGCGTCGGACGTGTCGAGGAAGGCGATGCCGAGGTCGAGGGCGCGATGGAGCGTCGCGCGGGACTCCTCCGGATCGCGCAGGCCGTAGAAGTCGCTCATCCCCATGCAGCCGAGGCCGATGGCGGAGACGACGAGGCCCTGCGAGCCGAGCGTGCGCGTGTCCATCGGCGTCAACCGGCGCAGAAGCGGTCGAAGGCGGCGCGCAGGTCCATGGCGATGTCCTCGGGCGCGCGGTGCTCGATGTCCTTCCGCTCGAGCGCGAAGACCACCTCCCCGTCCCGGAGCAGGAAGAGCGAGGGCGAGGAGGGCGGGTAGGGCGCGAGGTACTCGCGGGCGCGCGCCGTCGCCTCGAGGTCCTGGCCGGCGAAGACGGTGGCGACCGCAGCGGGGAGGCGCTCGTTGCGCAGCGCGATGACGAACGCGGGGCGCATGCGGCCGGCGGCACAGCCGCAGACGGAGTTGACGGCGAGGACCGCGGTCCCGGCACGGGGGCCGAGCACGTGGTCCACCTCCTCGGGCGTGCGCAGCTCGCGGACGCCGTGGCGGGTGAGCTCCTGGCGGATCGGCGCGACCATCATCTCGTGGAACGGCATCGGACCTCTCCTGGAATCGTCGTCTCGACTCTGGAAGATAACCCGGGTGAAAAGGGGGGCGCAGGCGGCGAGCGGCCGTGACGCCGGCGGGCACGTGCGCTGGACGCGCTCCCGTTCAAACCCCGGCGGGGGTTCCCGGCATCCAATCCTCGAGAGCGCCGGCGTCTCTCTCGACAACGCGGGCCACGACCGCGGCGCACCCTCGGTGCGGCGCGCCGGCCCCGAACCGGGAGGGTCCCATGATACAGCGTCATCGCATCGGGCGCGCGCTGCGGCTCGCGCTTCCCGCCGTCCTGCTCGGCGCCGGTCCCGCGCTGGCGGGCCCGCCGTGGGTCTCGATCGAGTACCCGGCGAACCCCTTCGACCCGGCGACGCGTGGCGCGCTCCTCGTCGTGCACACCTATCATCACCGTGCCGCGATGCCGTTCCCCGTGGCGGCGACGGCCGAGGGTCGGATCGGCGGGGAGCGGCGGAGCATCTCGCTGACCGTGGAGCGCACGTCGACGCCGGGGGTGTGGGCGGTGAAGGGCTCGCTGCCGGCGGACGGAAGCTGGGTCGTGTCCGCGACGATGACGTACGGCGAGGCCGGCGACCGTGCCACGGCGCTCGTCGGGATCGCGCGCGACGGGCGGCTCGCGGCGGTGCGGGTGCCGACGGACACGCGGGACGGCTGGCCGGTGCCGCGCGTGGCGACGCGGGCCGAGACCGAGGCCGTGCTGGAGACGGCGCTCGCGGCGAGCAGCGTGCCGGCGCGGCGCGTGTCGGAGGCGCCGGGGCGCTCGCTGGCGCTCGCGGGGCTGGGCGCCGTGCTGCTCGTGCCGGTGCTCCGCCTGGGGCGCCGCCGGCCCGGGCGGGGTGAGGAGCGCTGAGGCGCGGCGGCCGCACGGGCGGCCGGCCGCGGATGAACCTGGACGATACCGGACCCGGGAGCCGACCGCGACCGCCCGTGCATCCGCACCCGCCTCGTCGCCCGCGCCGTCCATGAACGCGGATGTCCACGCCGCGCAGGCGGGCGACCTGCACGCCTTCGACCGCCTGTACGCGGCGAACGTGGGGCGCGTCCATGCGCTCTGCCTGCGGATGGCGCGGGACGGAACGGAGGCGGAGCTGCTGACGCAGGACGTGTTCGTGCACGCGTGGCAGCGCCTGGCGTCGTTCCGGGCGGAGAGCGCGTTCGGCTCGTGGCTGCATCGGCTGGCGGTGAACGTCGTGCTGCAGAGCTGGCGGGCGGAGCACCGCCGCGCGGCGCGGCTCGAGTCCGTCGAGGACCCGGCGGCGGTCGCCGACGCCCGGGCGGCCGGCGCGGATCCGAGGATCGAAGAGCGGGTGGACCTGGACCGGGCCATCGCGTCGCTGCCGGAGGGCGCGCGGCTCGTGCTGGTGCTCCACGACGTCGAAGGGTACACGCACGAGGAGATCGCGGAGCTGTGCGGCATCGCGGCGGGCACGGCGAAGGCGCAACTCCACCGCGCCCGCCGGCTGCTCCGGGAGAGGCTGGACCGATGACGAGCCACATCGCGGAGGCGGCACTGAACGACTACGTCGACGGAGTGCTGTCGGCGGAGGCGCGCGCCGGGGTCGAGCGGCACCTGGCGGAGTGCGACGCGTGCGCGTCGAGCGCCGCGGCGCTCTTCCGGCTCGTCGCAAGGCTGGGCGCGCTCCCCCGATCGGTGCCGCCGCGCGAAGACCTGCGACCGGCGATCCGGGCGCGGATCGGCGCCGTTTCGGCGGCGGTGGAGGCCGCGGCGGGCGTGCCGGCCGAGGCGGCCGCGCGGCCCGGGGCGACCCCCGGCGACGGCGCGCGCCGGCTCCGGCTGCGACGCCGCTTCGCGCTGGCGGCCGCGGCGGTGCTGCTCGTCGCGTCCACGGCGACCGTCACGCGCTGGCTGGTGCTGCGCGAGGGGCGTGGCGCCACGGGCGCGGTCGGTGCGAGCGCCGTCGCCTCGACGGGGGCGACGGAGGCGGAGGCGAGCGACGTCGCGCTGGCGGCGTTCCACCGGGACGAGAGCCGCTACACCGCGGCCATCGCGGAGCTCGAGGGGGCGCTCCGGCGCGAGCGGACACGACTGAGCCCGGAGACGCTGGGCATCCTGCGGCGCAACCTGGAGGTGATCGATCGGGCGCTGGCGGAGTCGCGGGCGGCGCTGGCCCGGGACCCGGCGAACGCGGAGCTGGGCCGGATGATCCTGTCCACCTACTCGCAGAAGCTCGAGCTCCTGCGACGGGCGCGGGAGTCCACGTCGTGACATGGGCGTGCGGGGGGTCGCGGCGGGAGGGGTCGGGCGGGCGCCGGCTGGCGGCGCTCCTTCCGCCGGCGGCGGTGCCGCGGCCCACGGCCGCGGGACTCCCCCTGGCGGCGCTGCTCCCGGTCGGTTTGCTCCTCGGCGCCGCGGCGGCGCCGGCGGCGGCGCAGGCGCCGGGACCCGCGACGCGGGCGGTCGAGGCGCGAAGGGCGCTGGCGCCGTCGGGGCTGCTCCGGATCTGGAACCTGAGCGGCTCGGTACGGGTCGTCGCATGGGACCGCGACAGCGTCGTCGTGACCGGGCGGGTGCCCGTCGACGAGAAGTTCTTCTGCGGCGGGCGGCGGGAGGCGATGAAGTGCGGGGTCGACGTGCCGCCCGGGAGCGAGGAGGCGGCGGGCCGCTCGACGCTCGAGGTCCGCGTGCCGGTCCGAGCGCAGCTCTGGCTGAAGAGCGGGGACGGCGACGTCGTGGTGTCGGGCTTCGCCGGCGACCTCGACGCCTACTCCGTGAGCGGCCGCATCGACGTGAGCGGTGCGGCCCGCGTGCTCACGCTGGAGTCGATGGGCGGCGACATCGTGGTGGCGGGCTCGGCGACGACGGTGCGGGCGCGGACGGCGGGCGGCCGGATCACCCTCGGCGCCCGGATCGACGATGCGACGGCGACGAGCGTGAGCGGCGACGTGGTCGTGCGCGGGGGCGCGATCCGGCGCGGGCGGCTCGAGTCGATCGACGGCGCGGTGCGCTGGCGGGGGCCGCTCGCCGAGGGGGCGGACGTCGAGATCACGAACCACGGCGGCTCGGTCGAGCTGTTCCTCCCGCCGGACGCGAGCGGAGCGTTCGAGGTGCACACCTACGTCGGCACCGTCCAGAGCGACTTCGGTCCGGCGAAGCTGCTCGGCGCCCGGGACCAGAACGGTCGCGAGCTGTCCTTCGTGCTGGGCCGGCCCGCGGGCGCGCGCGTCACGGTCCGGACGTTCAAGGGCCCCGTCGCCATCCGGCGGCTGTAGGGCCGCGCCGGGGCGGCGCCATTCCCGGCCGGGCCGGCCGCTGGTAACTTCAAGGCGTGAGCATGCACGCCGTCTCCCGCCTTCCGCGACGCGCCACCCCGTGACCTCGTCCCGATTCCATCCGCCCCGCCGCGCCGACCTGCGCGCGACGGTCCGCCTCGCTCTGCCCATCGTCGTCGTGCAGGTGGGGCTGCAGGCGATGGGCGTGGTGGACACGATGATGGTCGGGCGCCTGTCCGCCGCGGCGCTCGCGGCGGTCGCGCTGGGAAACCTCTACTTCATGGCCCCGGCCATCTTCGGCCAGGGGCTGCTGATGGCGCTGGACCCGGTGGTCGCGCAGGCGGTGGGCGCGAAGGACGACGTGGCCATCAGCCGCGCGCTGCAGCGGGGGTCGATCCTGGCGCTGCTCGCGGCGCTGCTCCTGACCGTCGTGCTGCTGCCGGTGCGGCCGGTGCTCACGCTGCTGCGGCAGCCGGCGGACGTGGTGCCGATGGCCTCGGCCTACGTGCTCGTGTCGATCCTCGGCGCTCTGCCGTTCCTCGGCTTCGTGGTCGTCCGCCAGACGCTCCAGGCGATGCACCACACGAGCGCCATCGTGTGGGCGATCGTGGCGGCGAACCTGGCGAACGCGGGGCTGAACTGGGTGCTCATCTTCGGCCACCTGGGCGCACCGCCGATGGGACCGGTGGGCTCGGCGTGGGCGTCCGCGGCGGCACGCTGGCTGATGTTCCTGCTGCTCGTGGTGCTGGGACGCCGGGAGCTGCACGGGCACGTGCTGCCGCTGCGGCGGGATGCGCTGGACCGGACGGCGTTCGTGCGCATGGTGCGGCTCGGCCTGCCGATCGGCACGACGATGCTGCTCGAGTACGCGGCGTTCGGCGCGGTCGCGCTGCTGATGGGGCTGCTCGGCACGGCGGCGATGGCGGGGCACCAGGTGGCGCTCAGCCTGGCGTCGCTGACGTTCATGGTGCCGCTCGGGATCGCCGGCGCGGGGGCGGTGCTGGTCGGGCACTCCATCGGGCGCGGGGACCCGGACGGCGCGCGCCGCGCGGCCGCGGCCTCGCTGATCTGCGGCGCGGCGTTCATGCTCCTCTCGGCGCTGCTCTTCCTGAGCGCGCCGGGCTTCCTGGCGCGGCTGTACACGGACCAGCCGACGGTGCTCGCCGTGGCCGTCGCGCTCATCCCGATCGCCGGGATCTTCCAGGTCTTCGACGGGCTGCAGGTGGTGGGCGCGGGGGTGCTGCGGGGCGTCGGCGACACGCGCGCGCCGCTGGTCGTGAACCTGCTCGGCTTCTGGCTCGTGGGGATGCCGATCAGCGTCTACTTCGGGTTCCGGACGCCGGCCGGGCCGCGCGGGCTCTGGTGGGGGCTGGTGGCGGGGCTCGCCGCCGTCGCCATCTTCCTGCTGCTGCGGATCCGGCACCGGCTGGGACGGGAGCTGCGGCGCCTGGTCATCGACGAGGACCACGCGCACGGCGGAGTGGAGGAGTGGGAGACGGGGTGAGGGGGAGCGCTGGCGGCTCCGGCGCCCGGTTCGGGGCGGCCGGCCGGGCGACGGCCGTGAGAGCGCCACCGCCACGCCCGCGTTGTAAACGGCTCCATCCACAGCCTATCTTGCGGCGGGTTCCCGCCCGACGATCACCGTCCCGACGCCATGCCACCCGAGAGACCCGGACTCCTGGCCGAGCTGCGCCGCCGCCGCGTGTTCCGCGTGGCGGGCGTGTATGCCGTCGTCGCCTGGGCCGTCATCCAGGTGGCGACGTCGACCTTCCCGTACCTGCACCTGCCCGACTGGATCGTCACCGCCGTCATCGTGCTGGCGCTGCTCGGCTTCCCGGCGGTGCTGGCGCTGGCGTGGGCGTTCGACCTGACGCCGGGGGGGCTCGAGCGCACGCCCGACTCAGGACCGCATGCCGCACAGGCGCGGCTCGGCGCGCGCGTCCTGCTGGCGGCGACGTTCGGCGTGGTGCTCCTGGTCGGCGGCTTCGTCGCGGCCCGGCGGGAGGGGCTGCTCCCGTCCTGGATGGCGGCGCTGTCGGGACGGCCGGCCGTCGACGACGACCCCGCGATGCGCTCGATCGCGGTGCTGCCGTTCAACAACCTCAGCGCGGACAAGGCGACGGAGTACTTCTCGGACGGGATCACGGACGAGATCCTGGCCACGCTGTCCAAGGTGTCCGACCTGAAGGTGATCAGCCGCACCTCCGTCATGCAGTACAAGGCGACGACGAAGGCGGTCCCGCAGATCGGTGCGGAGCTGGGGGTCGGGGCGGTGCTGGAGGGGAGCGTGCAGAAGCAGGGCGACCGGGTCCGGATCACGGTGCAGCTCATCAACGCGCGCAGCGACAAGCACCTCTGGGCGGAGAAGTACGACCGGACGCTCGCGGACGTGTTCGCGGTGGAGACGGAGGTGGCGGAGAAGATCGCGTCGTCGCTGCGGGCGGAGCTCTCGCCGGAAGAGCACGAGCGCATGACGCGCCGCCCGACGCGCAGCACGGCCGCCCAGGAGCTGTACCGGAAGGGGCACGAGACGTGGCTGCAGGAGACGGAGGAGAGCCTCCACCGGGCCATCGAGCTGTACCAGGCGGCGCTCCGCGAGGACCCGGAGTTCGCGCTCGCGTACGTCGGGCTCGCGGAGGCGTACGCGGACCTCGGCGCCTACGGCAACCGGGCCGAAGCGACGTCCCAGGCGAGGGCGGCGGCGCTCAAGGCGTTGGAGCTCGACTCGACGGCCGCGGGCGCGCACGACGCGCTCGCCTTCGTGCTGCACAACATCGACTTCGACCTGCGGGGCGCCGAGCGCGAGTACCAGACCGAGCTGCGGCTGAACCCCGGCAGCTCGCTGGCGTACTTCGACTACGCCAACCTGCTCGTCGACGAGAGGAAGGAGCCGCGCCGGGCCGTCGCCTTGATGCGCCGCGCCGGCGACCTCGATCCGCTCGTGCCCTGGATCCGGAACGGCCTCGCCGACGTGTTCATCGACACCGGGCAGCCGGACTCCGCGATCGCCGTGCTGCGGCCGCTCCTCGCGCTCGCCCCGAAGGAGGCCCACTACCACCACGCGCTCGGGCTCGCGTACCGGCGCATCGGACGGCTCGCCCTCTCCGCGGCCGAGCTGGAGCGCGCCGTGGCGCTCGACCGCGAGGCCAGCGCCACGTACCGGATCGACCTCGGGATCAGCTACGCGCAACTGGGACGGCGCGCCGACGCGGAGCGGATCGCCGCGCAAATCGGCGGACAGAACGTCACGGCCCAGTGCTCGCTGGCGCAGCTCCTCGGCTGGCTCGGCCGGACCGACGAGGCGTTCGCGTGGCTGGAGCGCGCGCTGGCGGACCGCAACTCCGGCGTCCTGCGCCTGAGGTTCGACCCGGACTTCGATCCGCTTCGCAAGGACCCGAGGTTCGCGGCGCTCGTGCGGAAGGTCGCAGCGCAGGGTAGCCCGGAGGCGGGCGGCGGCGACGCCGCAGCGACGCGGACCGCCGGCACCGGGCCCGCCGCCGGAGCGGCCCCGCCCGCGCCGCCGGGCTAGCCGACCGCCCGCTTGTCGAACGCGCGCGCGCCCAGCCGCCAGAAGACGACGACCATCGCCGCGAGCGCGGCGAGCACCGCGCCGAGCGGCATGTGCGGGAGCGCGGGCGTGAGCGCGCCACGCAGCCCCTCCGCCACGTAGACCAGCGGGTTCACCAGCACCGCCCACTTCATCACCGGCACCGTGGACAGCCCCTGCCAGGGGTAGTACGCGCAGCCGAAGAAGATCATCGGCGCGATGATCACGCTGAACATCACGCCGATCTGCTGCGGCGGGATGGCGGTGCCCATGAGCAGGCCGAGCGAGGAGAAGGCGGCGGAGCCGAGGATCGCGACCGCGGCGACCGCCGGCGCGTGCGCCCACGTGAGCGCCTGGATCGGCCCGATCACCAGCCGGGCGATGGGGAGCACGAACGCCGCCGTCACGATCCCCTGGATCACTCCCGCCACAACCTTCTCGAGCGCGACGGCGCGGATCGGGATCGGGGCCAGCAGCCGGTCGTCGATCTCGCGCGTCCAACCGAAGTCCTGCATCATCGGCAACGCCACCGCCTGCACGCTGGAGAGCGCGAGCGACACCGCCAGGATCCCCGGCAGCAGCGCCGCGCCATAGCCCCGCTCCATGAAGCCCATCTTCGGCAGCAGATAGCCGAACACGACCACGAAGAGCAGCGGCTGGAGCGCCGTGCGGATCAGGAAGCTCGGCAGCTCGCGCCGCGCCACGCGCAGGTCCCGCTGCAGAAGCGCGCCGAAGACGCGCCCGGTGGTGACCCCACGCTCCGGCCGGGCCGGCGCCGAGACGGCAACGGTGCTCATTCCAGCTTCCTCCCGGTCATGGAGATGAAGAGCGTCTCGAGGCTCGGCGGCGAGAGGTGGACGTCCCGGACCACCCGGCCGTCGGACTCCGCGGCCCGGACCAGGGCGCCGATCACCTCGCCGGGCCGGTCGACGTACGCGCGCACCGTCTCCCGCTGCGCCTGCGCGGACCGCACGCCGGCAATCGCCCGCGCGGCCTCCGCCGCCGGCGTCGCATCACCATCCAGCACCAGCTCGATCAGCGTGCCGCCCGGCGCCCGGGCCTTCAGCCCGGCGGGCGTGTCCAGCGCCAGGAGCCGACCCCGGTCCACGATCGCCAGGCGCTCGCAGAGCCGGTCCGCTTCCTCCATGTAGTGCGTCGTCATCACGATCGTGCGCCCCTCCGCGTGCAGGCGGCGCAGGATCTCCCAGAGCGCGAGCCGCGCCTGCGGGTCCAGCCCCACGGTCGGCTCGTCGAGGAACAACACCTCCGGCTCGTGGATCAGCGCCCGCGCGATCATCAGCCGCTGCTGCTGGCCGCCGGAGAGCTGGTCCACCTTCGACTCGCCCCGGTCCCCCAGCTCCAGCTCCTCGAGCAACCGCGCGGCCCGCGCCTCCGCCTCCGCGCGGCCGATCCCGAAATAGGCGGCATGGAAGAGGAGGTTCTCCCGCACCGTGAGCGACCGGTCCGGGTTCGGCCGCTGCGGCACCACACCGATCCGCCGCTTCACCGCGACCGGGTCGGCGACGACGTCCCGCTCCGCCACCAGCGCCCGCCCCGACGTCGGGCGCACCCGCGTCGTCAGGATCCCGATCGTCGTCGTCTTCCCCGCCCCGTTCGGGCCGAGCAGGCCGAAGAACTCGCCGCGCCGGACCTCCAGGTCGAGCCCCTGGAGCGCCACCAGCTCCCGCGCCGGCGCGGCCGCGGCCGTCACCGGCCCGACCGCACCGGCGCCGGGGGGCGCGGGCGGCGGCCCGGCCGCCACTCCCCCACCCCGCCGACCCCGTTTCGGGGCGGGCAACGGATAAACCTTCCGTAACGCCTCGGTCCGAATCGCCGCTCCGGGCACGGCCGCCTCCCGCGCGGTCCCCTGGTGGGTCGGTCGCCGCGCGCGTACTATTTGTGAATCTGTGTTCACATCGACCGGGCGCGAAAATGCGTGCACACCGGGGTGGCGTCAAGGACGGCGGGGGTGACTGAGGGCGGGCGCGCGCCGGGCGGGGCGCGGCCGGCGCGGCAGGAGCGGAGCCGGCAGACGCTGGCGAAGCTGCTGGACGCGGCGGAGTCGATCCTGTCGGAGAGCGGGCTGGAGGCGGCGACGGTGCCGGCGATCGCACGGCGGGCGGGGGTGTCGGTCGGGGTGGTGTACCGGCGGTTTCCGGACAAGGACGCGCTGTTGCGGTCGGTGGTTCGGCGGGTGGTGGAGCGGTCGGTGGACGAGGACGTGTGGGCGATGCGGCGGGCGGCGAGCGTCGGGCTGTCGGCGGCGGCGATCGCCGAGCGGGTGGTTCGTGGGGTGGTGGCGGCGAATCGGGAGAAGGCGGGGGTGTTGCGGGCGCTGCACCTGTACCTGGCGCGGCACCCGGACGGGGAGATCCGGCGCTGGGTGGAGGAGCAGAACGCGCGCGGCCTCGACCAGGTGGTGGAGCTGTTCCGGCCGGTGATGGCGGAGATCCGGCACGCGGAGCCGGAGGTGGCGGTGCGGGCGGGGGTGGTGATGGTGGCGCTCGCGCTGCGGGCGCTGCTGCTGCAAGGGAGGCCGCTTCCCGCGTCCTTGGGGGTCGAGGCGGAGCGGCTGGACGAGGAGCTGGTTCGGATGTACGTGTGCTATCTCGGTCTGGGGTAGCCGGGCACGCGACGTGCGCTTTCCCGCGACGGAATTTCGCATCCGTCGACTCATCGCACCGGGGGGCGCATGAGCAGGCTATTGAGGGGGCTCGCGGCGGGAGCGGGCGCGAAGTATCTCGGAAATCGGATGGGGTGCGGCTGCTTCGGCACGATCATCCTCTTCATCCTCCTGTGGTACTTCCTCGGACACTTCCGGATCTTCCAGTAGGGGTGGCGGCACCGGCGGCGGGGCGGGGCGGATCGCGGCCAAGGTCCAATGGGCGGCGGCTCCCGGGGCGACGAAGCTTCGGAAGGCCCACCGGCCAGCGTCCGCGCTGCGGCGGGCCGGACCGTGCAAGGAGCGAGGGATGGGTGCGTGGAGGATGCGATGCGCGCCGGAGCCGCGGCGTCGGGCGTGCGCGTCGCCGGGGGGGCGCGGGAGGCTGGCGGCGTGGCTGTTGTCCGGCGCCGCGTGCGCGCTGGCCGTGCTGGCGGCGGCGTGCTCGTCGAACCAGGTGGTGGCCGCGACCGTACAGCCGGCGCCGCCGGGGCTTCTGATGGCCTACACGTCGGTGCCCGAGGACGCGGCGAAGGCGTGCGAGGCGCGGATCAAGAAGACGGGGTGGAAGATCGACGCGTCGGGGCCGGCGGTCGGGTACCGCGACACGACGGTGGTCGAATACACGCTGATCGCGGACGACGGCGACACGGGGTACACGCGCTGCGTCTACGACGGCGGCACGGGGCAGGCGACGTTCGAGGTCCCCACGGGGCGGTGGGCGTCGATGCGGTCGACGGCGATCCTGCCGATGGCGGTGATGGGTGCCTGTCGGGAGGAGATCGAGAGCGCCGGGTGGACGGTGGTCGGGCTGATGCAGACGGCGCCGGCGGAGGGGCCGCCGGAGCTGATCTACCGGGTCGGGCGGCCGGACGCGAGCGTGGTGGAGATGCGCTGTCGCTACGACGGCGGGACGCGACGGGCGAAGTTGGTGTACTGAGGCGAGGCGGCCTCGCGCCCACGCGGGCTCACGCGGAGGGGTGCCGGGCGTTCGAGGGCTTTCGGGGATCGTGGAGGCGCCCGGCGGGAAGCAGGCCGCCGGGCGCTTTCCTTTCTCGAGTCAGAACCGCCCGGCGGGAAGCAGGCCGCCGGGCGCATTCCTTTTTCGAGTCACAACGGATTCCCCGGGATCTGGCCCGGTCGTTCCGCCGCGTATCCGGCGAGCCCGGACTTCACCGCTCCGCGCCTCCGCGCCTCTGCGTGAGGCATTCGGACATGGGCCCGCCCGCGGACGTGAGGACGGGCGCGGGTCGGCGGTCTACGCCCGGATGAGCTTGCGGTACTTGATGCGGTGCGGCATGTCGGCTTCGGCGCCGAGGCGGCGCTTCTTGTCGGCCTCGTAGTCCTGGTAGTTGCCCTCGTAGAAGACGACGCGGGAGTCGCCCTCGAACGCCAGGATGTGCGTGGCGATGCGGTCGAGGAACCAGCGGTCGTGCGAGATCACGACGGCGCAGCCGGCGAAGCCGAGGAGCGCCTCCTCGAGCGCGCGGAGCGTATCGACGTCGAGGTCGTTCGTGGGCTCGTCCAGCAGGATCAGGTTGCCGCCCGCGCGGAGCACCCTGGCCAGGTGCACGCGGTTGCGCTCGCCGCCGGAGAGGACGCCGACCTTCTTCTGCTGGTCGGCGCCCTTGAAGCCGAACCAGGAGCAGTAGGCGCGGCTGTTGACCTTCGCCTTGCCGACGTCGATCTCGTCGTCGCCCCTCGAGATCTCGTCGTAGACGGTCTTGTTCGGGTCGAGCGCGTCGCGGCTCTGGTCGACGTACGCCAGCTCCACGGTCTGGCCGACGGTCAGCGTGCCCGAATCGGGCTGCTCCTGGCCGACGACCATGCGGAACAGCGTGGTCTTGCCCGCGCCGTTCGGCCCGATGACGCCCACGATTCCGCCCTTGGGCAGGCGGAAAGAGAGGCCGTCGAAGAGGAGCTTGTCGCCGAAGGCCTTGGAGACGCCGTCGGCGACGACGACGTCGTCGCCCAGGCGGGGCCCGTTCGGGATGACGATCTCGGCCTTCGTCAGCTTCTCCTTCTGGTCCTCGCCCAGGAGCTGCTCGTAGGCGGTGATGCGGGCCTTGCTCTTGGCCTGGCGGGCGCGGGGCGCGAGGCGGACCCACTCCAGCTCGCGCTGGAGCGTGCGCACGCGGGCGGACTCGGAGCGCTCCTCCTTGCGCAGCCGCTCCTGCTTCTGCTCGAGCCAGGACGAGTAGTTGCCCTTCCACGGGATCCCCTCGCCGCGATCCAGCTCCAGGATCCACTCGGCCACGTTGTCCAGGAAGTAGCGGTCGTGCGTGATGGCGACGATCGTCCCCTTGAACTCCGCGAGGTGGTGCTCGAGCCACGCCACCGACTCGGCGTCGAGGTGGTTCGTCGGCTCGTCGAGCAGCAGCATGTCGGGCTCCTCGAGGAGCACCTTGCAGAGCGCGACGCGGCGGCGCTCGCCGCCGGAGAGCGTGGTCACGTCCGCGTCCGCGGGCGGGAGGCGGAGCGCGTCCATCGCGATCTCGATCTTGCGGTCGAGGTCCCAGGCGCCCGCGTGCTCGATGGCGTCCTGGAGGCGGGCCTGCTCGTCGATGAGCGCCTGCATCTCGTCGTCGTCGGTGACCTCGGCGAACTTCATGTTCACCTCGTCGAAGCGACGGAGCAGGTCGCGGATCGGCTTCACGGCGAGCTCGACGTTGCCCTTCACGTCCAGCGTGGGATCGAGCTGCGGCTCCTGCGCGAGGTAGCCGATGCGCGTTCCCGACATGGCCCAGGCCTCGCCCTGGAAGTCCTGGTCGACGCCGGCCATGATGCGGAGCAGCGAGCTCTTCCCCGAGCCGTTCGGCCCGACGACGCCGATCTTCGCGCCCGGGTAGAACGACAGCCAGATCCCCTTCAGGACCTCCCGCGACGGCGGGACGACCTTCCGCAGGTCCTTCATCACGTAAATGAACTTCGATGTATCCGTGCTCATGCGGTTCCGTGTCGTGAGGGTGCCTCGAGCGCGCGCCGCCCGATGGGCGAGCGCGGGGCGGATGCCCGTGCCGGCGCGCGGCGCGTGAAGGCCGCCGCGCGCCGGGTATGGAAGCTGATTCGGCCTGAAATTTAACCGTTTCGCGGGTGGATTTGCAGCGGAGCTGGACCGTCACGAGACGGCCCCTGCACCAGGGCATGCGTCGGATCCGTTCCGCCTCCGCCTCCGCGCCCGCCTCCGGTCGTCTCCCCATTCGCCTCCGCGCCCCGCCCCGTCCCGCTTCCCATCCGCATTCGCACACGAACCGTGATGCACGGCGGAGCGGCGTCGGGGGAGCCGGATCGCCACGGCACCAGATCGGATGCGAATGCGGATGAGGGGACCGCTGGAGGCGGGCGCGGGCGCGGAGGCGGAGGCGGAGGTGGGACGGACGAACTTACCGCTCCGCCCGCAGCCGCCGGTACTGCCGGTACATCCCCACGCGCCAGCGCAGGATCATGCCGAACGCGAGGACGAAGAAGATGGCGGCGGTCTGGCGGGGTGAGACGAGCTGCCCGATGTAGCCGCGCAGCGCGATGCGGACGGCGAGCAGGGCGACGAGGATCAGGAGGAAGGCGCGCGAGCGCTGCATCACCACGACGTCGCCACGGCGCTCCAGCGTGGAGGTGCGGGCGAGCGGGTACGAGAGGACGAGCGCACCCAGCAGGAACGCGCCGAGCGCCCAGAGCCAGGGGACGCGGAACGCGGGCATCAGGAACATCGAGAAGCCCGTGCTCATGGCGAGCGGCGGGATCACGATCTTCGGCGTGGAGACGGGCGACTTCGTCTCGCGGACGCGCCAGGCGAGGACGGCGGCGCCGCCGGCGACGGGTGCGACGAATGCGAGCGGCTGCAACGCGGAGAACGTAACCATGTCGATGCTGGTCGCCGAAGTTTGCCGGGTTGAACGTGGGGGGGGCGCCGCGGCGCCCCCCGGTCCCACGCCCGGATGGAACCCCTAGCGCGCCGTGAAGTTCAGCATCGGCAGGACGCGCCGGCGGCGGTCGCGGCGCCGGAAGTACTCGTCCACCGGCTCGGCCTCGCCCTGCTCGATCATCCGCAGGTAGCGCCGCGGCACGAAGGCGCAGTACGGCTCGGCCTCGAACGGGTCTCCGGTGACGCCGTAGGCGCGGGCGCGGCTGCCGCCGCAGATGTCGCGGTACTCGCAGACGGCGCACTTCCCCTTGAGGAGCGACTTGTCGCGGAGGTGCAGGAAGAGCGGCGCGTTCCGGTACGTCTCGACGAGGTCGTCCGTGCGGACGTTGCCGGCGGAGAGCGGCAGGAAGCCGGAAGGATAGATCTCGCCGACGTGGCTGACGAACATGAAGCCGTCGCCGTCGTTCACGCCCTTGGCGCGGCCGACGCCGTCCTTGAGCGAGAAGTCGACGCCGGCGGTGAGCTCGTCGGGCGCGTCGTCGCGCTCGCCGGCGCGGCGCTCGGCCACCTGGCGCTGGAGGACGACGCGGCGGTACTGCGGCGCGGCCGTCGCCTTGATGTCGAAGGGCGCTTCCTTCGAGAGGTCGTACATGCGGTTGAAGACGGCCTCCCACTGCTCGGCGGTGGGCACGTCCTCGGGGCGGGCGCGGCCGGTCGGGACGAGGAAGAACACCTCCCAGAAGACGATGCCGAGCGTCTTCATCAGCTCGTAGATGTTCTCGAAGTCCTCGAGGTTCCAGTTCGAGACGGTCGTGTTCACCTGCGTGGAGAGGCCGACGCGGCGGGCCTCCTGCATGATGCCGATGGCCCACTCCCAGCACCCCTGCACCCCGCGGATCGCGTCGTGGATCCAGGGGACGGAGCCGTCGATCGAGACGGAGATGCGCGCGAGCCCGGCGTCCTTCAGGCGACGCAGCGTCTCCGCGTTCACGCGCGGCGAGACGGTCGGCGTCATGGCCATGCGCAGGCCGAGCTTCGCGCCGTACTCGGTGAGCTCGAAGATGTCGGGGCGCCTCATCGCGTCGCCGCCGGTGAAGACGAAGAGGATCCTGCCGAAGCGGCGCACGTCGTCGAGGAGCTTCTTCGCCTCCGCGGTGGTCAGCTCGTTCGGGTCGCGGTCGGGGATGGCCTCGGCGCGGCAGTGCTTGCACGCCAGGTCGCAGGCACGGGTGGTCTCCCAGATCACGATCCACGGCGCCCTGGCGAAATCGAACTCCGCGAGGCCGGGCCTGGGCGTCCCTCCGGGGTGTGGCATGGCGCGCTCCCTCGTCGTGCGGCGGCGGCCGGGACCGTCCCGGACCGGGGGGTGCCGCGGTCGCTCCCAATCTGCCCGGGCGCGGCGGGCGGCGTAGTCGGGCGCGCTGTGGAGCGCATGTGCGGGAAACCCCGACAGGGCGTGGGTCTTGCAGCGCGCGGACGGCGCCGCGCGGGGCGTCGGCGGCCGATCCGGCGCCCGCGCGCCAACCTCCGCCGCAACCCCCGCCTGGAGGCACCGTTGAACAGCTTCGGCTCCCGCTCGATCCTCGATATCGCAGGCCGGAAGTTCGAGATCTACCGGCTGGACGCCCTGGAGGCGCTGGGCGCGGACGTGTCCCGGCTGCCGTACTCCCTCAAGATCCTGCTCGAGAACCTGCTCCGCCTCGAGGACGGGGTGGTCGTTCCGCGAGACGACGTGGAGGCGCTCGCCCGCTGGGACCCGACGGCGACGCCGCGCGACGAGATCGCGTTCACGCCGGCGCGCGTGCTGCTCCAGGACTTCACGGGCGTGCCGGCCGTGGTGGATCTGGCCGCGATGCGGGATGCCATGGCGGCGCTGGGCGGCGACCCGCAGCGGATCAACCCGCTGCAGCCCGTGGAGCTGGTGATCGACCACTCGATGCAGGTGGACGTCTACGGGTCGCCGGAGGCGATGCGGCTGAACAAGGAGATCGACTACCGGCGCAACCGCGAGCGGTACGCGTTCCTGCGCTGGGGGCAGACGGCATTCGCGAACTTCAAGGTGGTGCCGCCGTACACGGGGATCGTGCACCAGGTGAACCTGGAGCACCTGGCGCGGGTCGTCTTCACGGCGGACGAGAACCCGTCGGCGCGGCCCGGGGAGACGGGCTTCCCGCAGGCGTACCCGGACACGCTCGTCGGCACCGACTCGCACACGCCGATGGTGAACGGGCTGGGCGTGCTCGGCTGGGGCGTGGGCGGGATCGAGGCGGAGGCGGCGATGCTCGGCCAGCCGGTCTCCATGTTGATCCCGCAGGTCGTCGGCTTCCGGCTGGACGGCGAGCTGCCGGAGGGCGCCACGGCGACCGACCTCGTGCTGACCGTGGCGGAGCTGCTCCGGAAGAAGGGCGTGGTCGGGAAGTTCGTCGAGTTCTTCGGCCCCGGCATCGTCTCGCTGCCGGTGGCGGACCGGGCGACGATCGGCAACATGTCGCCGGAGTACGGCGCGACGTGCGCGATCTTCCCGGTGGACGCGGAGACGCTGCGCTACCTGCGCTTCACGGGCCGGCCGGAATGGCGGGTGCAGCTCGTCGAGCGCTACATGAAGGAGCAGGGGCTGTTCCACACGCCGGACGCGCCGGAGCCGATGTTCACGGACACGCTGTCGCTGGACCTGGCGACGGTGGAGCCGAGCATCGCCGGGCCGCGGCGGCCGCAGGACCGCGTGCCGCTGTCGCGGGCGGCGCAGTCGTTCCGGGAGGCGCTGCCGGGCCTCAAGCCGGTGCGGCCACAGCCGAGCACGCCGTCGGCGCCGGGGTCCAAGGACGGAATGCCGCCGGCGGAGCGGGCGGGCGGGAAGGAGGGCGGCGTGTGGGGCGAGGCGGAGTACGGCGAGGCGCAGGGCGAGATCGACCGGGTGCTGTACCCGGACGCGCTCGGCCAGCTCGATCACGGCTCGATCGTCATCGCCTCGATCACGAGCTGCACGAACACGTCGAACCCGGCGGTCATGGTGGCGGCGGGGCTGCTGGCGAAGAAGGCGGTGGAGGCGGGATTGCGCTCGAAGCCGTGGGTGAAGACCTCGCTGGCGCCGGGCTCGCGGGTCGTGACCGACTACCTGGAGCGGGCGGGGCTGCAGCCGTACCTCGACCAGCTCGGCTTCAACCTCGTCGGCTACGGCTGCGCCACCTGCATCGGCAACTCGGGGCCGCTGCGGCCGGACATCTCGGACGAGATCGAGAAGGAGGCGCTGGTGGTCTGCTCGGCGCTCTCGGGGAACCGCAACTTCGAGGGGCGCATCCACTCCGAGGTACGGGCGAACTACCTGATGTCTCCGCCGCTCGTCGTCGCGTACGCGCTGGCGGGGCGGATCGACCTGGACCTGTACAACGAGCCGCTGGGCACGGGCCCGGACGGGCGGTCGGTGTTCCTGCGCGACATCTGGCCGAGCCAGCACGAGATCCACCGGACCGTCGAGGCGTCGGTGAAGAAGGAGATGTTCGAGCAGGTCTACGCCCACGTCTTCGAGGGCGACGAGATGTGGACGTCGCTCCCGGTCCCGGCCGGCGACCGCTTCCAATGGGACCCGGACTCCACGTACGTGCGCCAGCCACCGTACTTCGAGGGGATGCCGCGGGAGGCGCCGGAGCTGGTGGACGAGATCCGCGGCGCGCGCGCCCTCGCGGTGCTGGGCGACAGCGTCACGACCGACCACATCTCGCCGGCGGGGTCGATCAAGCTGAAGTCGCCGGCGGGGCAGTACCTGGTCGAGCACGGCGTGGAGCCGAAGGACTTCAACTCGTATGGCTCGCGGCGCGGCAACCACGAGGTGATGGTGCGCGGCACGTTCGCGAACGTGCGGATCCGGAACCGGCTGGCGCCAGGGACGGAGGGCGGCGTGACGACGTACCTGCCGACGGGCGAGGTGATGTCGATCTACGACGCGGCCGTGCGCTACCTGCGCGACGGCACGCCGCTCGTGGTGCTGGCGGGCCTGGAGTACGGCTCCGGCTCGTCCCGGGACTGGGCGGCGAAGGGGCCGCACCTCCAGGGCGTCCGCGCGGTCATCGCGGAGGGCTTCGAGCGGATCCACCGCTCGAACCTGATCGGGATGGGGATCGTGCCGCTGCAGTTCCTGGCGGGGGAGAGCGCCGAGACGCTCGGGCTGACCGGCCGGGAGACGTTCGACGTCGAGGGGCTCGCGCTCGGCATCGCCACCGGCTTCGCGCGCGGGCGCGAGCTGCGCGTCCGCGCGACCGACGAGAAGGGCGACGTCGTGGAGCTCCGCGTCATCGCGCGCATCGACACGCCGCAGGAGGCGCTCTACTACCGCCACGGCGGGATCCTGCAGTACGTGCTGCGGCAGCTCCTGCGAGGGCGCGAGCAGCCGGTGGCGCTCGCGCCGGGCGCGGCGGTCGCGCCGCAGGCACCGAACGGCGCGCCGCCGCACATCGTCGAGGAGGGGTCGATGGAGTCCTTCCCGGCGTCGGACCCGCCGGCCTACTGATGGCGGCCGCGGCCGGCCCGCGTCAGAAGCGCACGGTCGTCCGCCAGACGATGCGGTGGTCCGGGTCGGCGACGACGAGGAAGCCGAGCGGCGAGGTGGCCAGCGCGGCCGGATCCGCGATCGGCGTCTCCGCCGCGTTCCGGCCCGCGCTCCCCATGGCCGTGGCGCCGGTGCCGGCGAACGTGCCGATCATGCCGGTGGTCAGGTTGACCGCCCGGACGCGGTGGTTGCCGGCGTCGCCGATGTAGAGGGTGAGCCCGTCCGAGGAGACGGCCACGGAGACCGGGGAGCGGAGCTGCGCGTCGGCGGCCGGGCCGGTGTCCCCGGAGAAGCCGGCCACGCCGGTGCCGGCCACGGTCCGCGCGTCGCCGGTGGCGAGGCGCACGGCGCGCACGCGGTGGTCGTCGGTGTCGGCGATGTAGAGCACGCCGTCGGCGAGGGCGAGGCCGGCGGGCCGCGCCAGCGAGCCGTCGCCGCCCGCGGCGGTGCCGAGCGTGCCGTCGGCGCGCACGACGCGCACGCGGTCGCCGTTGCGCTCGGAGATGTAGATCCGCCCGTCGGGCCCGACGGCCACGCCCGCCGGCGCCTGGAGCTGCGCCTGCAGCGCCGGCGTGCCGTCCGGCGAGGAGCCGGAGCCGCCCTGCCCCGCCACGCGCGTCAGCCCGCCCGTCTTCGGGTCCAGCCGCACGACCTGGTGCAGGAACGGATCGGCGACGACGAGCGCCCCCTGGCCGTCCACCGCGAGCGCGGACGGGCGGGTCAGGCAGAGCGCCTCGCGGCAGAACGTCTCCGCGCGGACCTCGCGGATGCGCCCCGCGGAGGTGACCGCGAGCACGCGGGAGGCGTCCGAGTCCGCGATGTAGAGGATCCCCTCGGCGTCCATGGCCACGCCGGCGGGGAGCCGGAGCCGGGAGCGCGTCGCCAGCGAATCGAGCGTGGCGCCGGCGGAGTCCGGGATGCCGGCGACGACGCGCATGATCGCGGGCGGATCCCCGGTCACGATCAGGGGATCGCCGCACGCGCCGGCGAGGAGCGCGAGCGGAGCCACGAGCGCGGCTAGCGCGCGGCGAGCGTGGTGATCCATACGTCGAAGGTGCCGTTCTCGGTCGAGGCGCGGGTGAACGCCAGGTAGCGGCCGTCGGGCGACGGGGCCGGCTCGTGCCCGCCGGTGGTGCCGGGGATGGCGGTGGCGCCGCTGCCGTCGGCGTTCGCCTGCCAGAGCTGGTCGTCGCGGCGGAAGTAGAGCTTCGCGCCGTCGGCGGACCACGCCGGCTCCTCGCCGGCGCCGAGCTCGGCGTAGCCGGTGCCGTCGGCGCGGATCGTGGCCAGCGCCGCGCCGCGGTTCGCGTAGACGATCTGGAGCTGGTGGCAGGTCACCCGGGCGGTCGTGCTGCTCCGGCTGAAGCACCAGCGCCGCGTGCCGCCGTCGCGCGCATAGCGAGTGAAGGCGATGACGTCGGTGCCGGGGCGCCAGGCGGCCCAGGCGGCGTCGGTCGTGCCCGCGAGCGGCGTGGCGTCGGCCGCGCCGGGCGTCCAGACCCAGAGGCGCTGGCCGTCCGCGAACGCGAGGCGTTGGCCGTCGCCGGACCAGCTCGGCCGGAACACCGGGAGCCGGGACTGCTTGAACAACGTCTGGAACGGGAAGACCTCGACGACGAACGCGCCGACCGTGGTATCGTGCTGGAGCGTCGCGTCGTAGCGGACGCCCGGCGCGGTCACGAGGAGGCGGGGGTCGCCGTCGAGCGGGCCGGTCGCGCCGGCGGGACGCACGCGCAGCACCAGGCTGCGCAGGCCGACGGGCGCCTCGCTCGGGACCGTGTCCTCGGCCAGCTCGCAGAAGTCCTCGTCGCCGCAGATGGTCCGCCCCCAGGCCGCGATCTCCATGAACGCCACGCGCTTCGTCTGCGGCGCGAGCGCGGGCGCGCTCCAGCGGTAGCTCCGGTCCGATTGCAGCGCCGGGAAGAGCGGCGTCGCCGCGCCGCGCTCGGGCGCGACGCGCATGAGCACGCCGGCGGAGTCGGGGAGGCCGAACAGCTCGTCGGCGGAGTAGTAGACCGAATCGCCCGCGGGGGACCAGCTCGGGGCATGGTCCTGGCCCGGGTTGAACGTCAGGCGCCAGGTGGGCGGGTCCGGCGGCGGCGGCGCCTCGGGCTCGAAGGGCTTCGGCCCCTCGCGGCAGGCGAAGAGGAGCGCGAGCGCGGCGGCGGCGAGGATCGCGGCGGCGGGCGCGGCGCGGCGGGGCGCGGGCGCAGCCGCGCGTTCCGCGGGCCCGGTGCGGCCGGCCGGTCCGACCGCACGCCCGGTGCGAGGAGCCGGGTGCATCAGAACGTCACCTCCGCGCCCAGCCGGAGCTGGCGCGCGCGGCCGAAGTAGAGCGAGGGGTCGTAGCGGTCGATCACGGCGGCCAGGCGCGCCGTCGCGAACTCGTCCGGCGTGATCAGCCCGTCGCGGTCGAGGTCGATGGCCGCGGCGTAGGCCGGGGACTCGAGCGGGACCGGCCGGTCGAGGGTCTTCGCCGCGGCGAGCTCGCGGAGCGAGGCGAGCGTGGGCGCGAGCGTGCCGGTCTCGGTGCGCACGGCGCGGATGTTGTCGAGCCCCAGCACGTTGCGGGCATCCGCCTGCACCCGCCACGCGCACCGGCCGCAGACCGGGAGCCGGCCCAGACGGTAGGTGAGCCGCACGTCGAGGTCGGCGGTCCAGGGGAGCCGCGTGCGGCGCGGGTTCGCCGCATCGGTCTCGATCCGGACGACGGGGTAGCCGCTCTCGAGCGTGCCGGTCACGACGGCGCCCCACGGCTGGTCCGTGCGGTTCGCGCTCCCGAGGAAGGCGGCGAGGTTCGCCGAGTGCCGGCGGTCGAAGGGGAGCGGGTACTCCTGCGGCGGCGCTTCCCCGGCGCCGCCGGTGGGGAGCGTGTCGGCGAGCGCGCCGGCGGACACCCCCGTCGCCTTCTGCAGCGCGTAGCCGGCGCGCAGCAGCAGCGAAGGCCAGCGCCCCTCCAGCGTGACTTCCCCGCCCTGCACCTCGCCGTGATCGCGCGTGTTGAACTGCGCGGGCCCCGCCTGGCCGACGCCGGCCGCGACCAGGTTGTTCAGCGTCTTGTGGTAGACGACGAAGCCGACCGCCGCCCGGTCGTCCTTCAGGAGGTGGCTGAGGCCGATCTCGTACGTCACGCCGCGCTCGAAGCCGAGGGCGGGGTTGCCCTGCCGGCGGATGTCGGTGCGCAGCGAGTCGCCGATGGCGCTGTCGAGGAAGTACTGGAAGTCCGGCGGCTGCGCGACGATCCCGTAGTTCACGCGCACCACCGTGCGCCGCGCGAGCGGGAACGCGGCGCCGATTCGGGGCATGAGCGCGAGGTTCCAGCGCGTGTCGACGACGGGCGAGAGGAAGTCGCCCCGGTCGGGGCGGAACGAGATGCCGGAGCGGAAGCCCTCGAAGCGGACGCCGGCGCTGAAGTTGACCTCGCCCGGCGTCTCCTTCCCGCCCTCGGCGAAGAGCGCGAACGTCGCCGGATAGAAGCGGGCATAGTTGGGAGAGGAGCCCGGCAGGTAGCTGAGGACGCGCTCGTAGCGCTCGACCTCGTAGAGCTTGCCGGCGCCGCCCACCCGGACGCGCGCGCCGTGCGTCGTGGCAACCTCGGCGAGCGCGTCCGCGCCGACCGAACGGGAGCGGCTCCACGCCGCCAGGCCGGGCGTGCCGCGGGTGAAGAAGACGCCGTCGCCGGCGGCGCCGAAGGGGTTGCTCGTCCCGCCCGTCGGCGCGACGTACCCCGGGACGGCGATCCCCTCCTCGAGCTGCTCCGCGACCGGCCGGTGCACGTACTCCTCGCCGAGGAAGCGGAACGCGGACGGGCCGAAGCCGAGCACGTCGGTCCGGTCCGCGACGGCGTGCGCGTCGAGCGCGCCGAGATGCCGGTCCACCTGCGTGGCCGCCGCGCGCAGCGAGACGTGCCGCGCGGTGGCGCCGGCGCTCTTCGACCACTCGAGGGCGAGCGTCGCGAGCGCGCCGCGCGTGCGCTCGCCGAGCTGGTAGTCCGGGTTGTACTTGAACTCGGGCGTGTACAGCTCCTGCTGCTGGCGGTTGCGCAGGAACGTCGCGGTCAGGATGGCGCCGGGGCCGAGCGTGCGGTCGAGCCGGAGGAAGCCGATCAGCTTGTCGCCGGCCTGGTTCGGCAGCATCGCGCCGGTGTAGGGGCAGGAGAGCGACGCCGTGCGCGCGTCGCCGCGGATCTGGCCGATCGCGTCGTCGAGGTCGGAGCCGGCGTCGCCGCGCTCGAGGCAGGTGAGCCCGCGGGCGCGCGGGTCGGCGTCGCGCATCCCCTGGAGCAGCAGGTCGCCGAAGAGCGTCGTGCCGGAGCCGAGGAAGGAGAGCGGCCCGCCCGCCGAAGCGGAGAGCGAGGTGAAGCCGAGGTAGAGCGGCGCGGGCGCCCAGTCGTCGGTGGCGAGCGCCGCCCGGCCGTCCCAGCGCTCGGGGTTGCCGCGGCGCGTCACGAGGTTCACCACGCCGGAGAGCGCCGAACCGTACTCGGCGCCGAAGCCGCCGGTCACGACCTCGACCTGCTCGAGCGAGCCGGGCGAGAACTCGAGCCCGTTCCCCTGCGTCGAGGCCTCGAGCTGGTTCTTCACCTCGATGCCGTCGACGACGTACAGCTCCTGCCCGGTCCGGCCACCGCGGAAGTGGCCCTCCGAGACGCCCGCGCTCAGCTCGACCGCCTGCGCCGTGGCGTCGATCGGCAGCTCGCGCAGCTCGCGGCCGGTCACGATCTCGCGCGAGGACGCCGACTGCGGATCGATCAGCGGCGGGCGCCGCTCCACCTGCACCGTGACGCCGCCGACCTCGACCGCCTGCGGCTGGACGCGGGCGACGACGTCCGTCGCGCGCCCCGTGCGCACCAACACGCCGGTCAGCTCCAGCGTCCGGAAGCCGAGCCGCTCCACGCGCAGCGTCCGCTCGCCCGGCGGGACCGCCGCCAGCACGAAGCGCCCCTCGGCCGCGGTCGTGGCGCGGAACGGCAGCCCGACGACGCGCACGTCCGCGCCGACGATCGGCTCGCCGCTCCGCGCGTCCAGCACCCGGCCGAGGATGCTGCCGGTGGCCTGCGCCGCCGCCGGGCCGGCCCCGATGGCGAGGCACAGGGCGGCCAGCAGCGGCGCGACGGCATGGACCGGTCGCCGGGCCCCCGCGATTCGAAGGGTCATCGATGCAGCCTCGCGCGCCACGCGCTCCCCTGGTAGGTGGCCTCTATGTGCGGGCCGATCTGGTGAAACGTGCGAATATAGCGAAGCGTGACGCGGAAGGTGGAGACGCCATTGGCGCCGGCCCGAGCGGGCGCGCCGCGACTCTCTGGCGGAATGGCCGCAACTGTGCCCGGCCTGATGCGTGCCCGCGCCGCACGCGTCAGTCCTCGGGAGCGATCCGACCGCGCGTCTTCTTCGTGTCGGAGCGCCGCCGCTTGGCGCGGAGCCGCGCCTCCCGCGCCCCCGCGGGCGGCCGGGTCTTCTTCCGCTTCTTCGGGACCTTCAGCGCCTCCGCCACGAGGATGCGGAGCCGGTTCGTGACCTCCTCCTTGTTCTGATACTGGCTGCGGTGCGTGCTCGCGGCGAGGTGGAGGACGCCGTCCTGGTCGATGCGGTTCGCGAGCTTCTCGCGCAGCCGCGCGCGCTGCTCCTCCGTCAGCACCACGGACGCGCCGACGTCCCACTCCAGCTCGACGCGCGTCGACGACGTGTTCACGTGCTGCCCGCCCGGTCCGCCGGAGCGCGTGGCGCGATACTGCAGCTCCGCCCGCGGGATCGCGAGGCGGTCGTTGATCACGAGCAGGCCGTCGGTCATCTCGGGGTCCTCGCGGGCTCGCGGGCCGGGCGCCTCACCGGAGCGACGCCCGCCCCGCCACCACGCGAGTGTGGTGCCCGCCGCCGTGGAGCGGCGGCGCGGAGTCCGCCGGCGCCGCTTCCGTCCAGGCACCGTAGACGACGCCGTCGTACGCATCCACGCCGGTGTAGTCGCCGAGGAACTCGCCGCCGGGCACGAACGGCTGGCCCCACGGGGCATGCCGGAACGTGCGGCCGTCGTCGGTCGAGTAGGAGAGCATGTAGCGCAGCCGGCCGCCGGCCTCCTGCCGGTAGTAGCCGATGGCGAGCGTGCCGGTCTTCGGGTCCAGCGCCATCCAGGAGAAGAAGCGGTCGAGGCCGTCGGGGGCGGCGTTGTCGCTGACCACGCGGGGCTCGCTCCAGGTGCGGCCGCCATCCGCGGAGACCGTGAGGAAGACGGCGGCGCTCCCGAGGCGGCGGTCGACCCACTCGACGAAGAGGCGGCCGGTGCGCGGGTCCACCTCGATGCTCGGGTAGCCGTTCGCGCGCGCCACGCCGGCCACGCCGAAGACGATGTCGGCCGTACGCGCGATGCGCGCGTCCGCGCCGAACGTCCGCCCGCCGTCCGTGGAGCGGTCGAGGAGGATCCCCGTCGAGTCGCTCCAGACGACGTACACCGTGCCGTCGGGGCCGACCGCCACGTCGGTCCCCTCGACCGCGCCCACCGAGTCCTTGGGGCTGCCGCCGCGGTCGCTGATCTGGAGCGGCGCGGAGAAGCCGAGGCCGCCGTCGGTCGAGCGGGCGAACAGGATCTGCGTCTCCCAGCGGCGGAACTCGGTCCACGCCACGTAGACGTGGCCGCGGCGCGCCGGGTCCGCGGTGCGGTCCACGGCCGCCATCGGCTTGTCCTCGAACGGGATCCCCGGCCGCTCCGGCTGCTCGCTGACCGGCGTCGCCTGCGGGCGCCAGGTGCGGCCGCCGTCGTCGGAGCGGTTCAGGAAGATGCCGTTGCGGTGCGCCGCCTTCCCGAGCGTGTCGTAATCCTCGGGGCGCACGAATGCGATGTAGAGCGCGTAGACGTGGCCGTCGCCGTCGAAGAAGACGACGGGGTCGCCGGAGAGGTCGAACGCCTGCGTGCCGGGGAGCGCGGCCGACGCCCAGCTCCGCCCGCCATCCGCCGACCAGCCGGCCGTCGCCGGGACCTGGAACGCGGTCACGACGCGGTCCGGACGCGTCGGGTCCACGGCCACGGACGTCTCGTTGTGGTAGCCGTACCCGGTCACGGGTGCCGCGCGCAGCTCCGGCGCCGCGGGCGTCGCCGGCGCCTGCGGCCCGTTCCCGCGCACGCACGCGGCGAGCGCCAGGCATGCGGAAACGGCGAGAGCGCGCGACATTCGGTCTCCGGATCGAGGGAGCGCGCAAGGTAAGGCGCCACCGGGCGCGGCGCGACCCCGCCCGGTCCCGGCTCGCCCCACGACGGTTGCCGCGCCGCCCCGCGGGGCGCATTCTGCCTCACGCCCCGGCCGGCGCGCGCCTTGCACGTCTCGGCGCCGAGCGCCCACCCTGGACCGCCGCATGACGCTGAGCCTCGAGCCGATCGACGACCTCTCCCGGGACCCCGCGGCCGGCGGCTTCTCGCGCTGCCTGTTCTGCCGCGGCGCGCTCCCGGCGCCCGAGCCGGGCGGCCGCCTGCCGCCCGGACGCCGCTTCGCGTTCGATCCCGAACGCGGACGGGTCTGGGTCGTTTGTGGGACGTGCGCACGCTGGAACCTGCTCCCGCTCGACTCCCGCGCCGAGGTCCTGGACGAGCTCCAGCGCCGCGTGCGCGACGAGGGGCGGCTCCTCGTCCGCACCGCCCACGTGGCCCTGCTGGACGCCGGTCTGCTCCACCTCGTGCGCGTCGGCCCCGCCGGGCTCGCCGAGGAGGCCTGGTGGCGCTACGGCCAGCGCCTCGTGCGCCGGCGGCAAGGGCTCCAGCACCCCGGCGCCCGCCTCGGCGCCGACCTCCTCAGCGCCGTCACCCGCCTCGGCGAGCGCGTCGGCCTCGTCGACCCGGTCCCCGCACTCCTCCGCAGCGACGTCCCGCTCGAGGACATCGTCCGCCGCCTGCGCTTCGGCCAGGAGGCCTGGAACGGCCGCGTGCGCTGCCGCTTCTGCGGCAGCGTGCTGCGCGCGATCGAGTTCGAGGACTCCTGGTGGCTCTACCCCTTCGTCGCCGAGGACGGCGCGCTCGGCGTCGGCGTGCCCTGCCCGCGCTGCGATCCCTGGACGCCCGAGCACGTCTTCCGCCTCGCCGGCCCCACCGCCGAGCTGCTGCTCCGCCGCGTCCTGGCCTACCAGCACGTCGCCGGCGCCTCCGAGCGCCTCATCCTCGACGCCGCCGGCCAGATCGAGGCCGCCGGCTCCGCCGAGCGCTTCGCGCGCCACGTCAGCTCCGGCCGCGAATCGCTCTGGCGCCTCGGCCCGCTCCGCACCGTCGCGCTCGAGATCGCGCTCAACGACGACGCCGAGCGCCGCGCCCTCAACGGCGCCGCCCGCACCGCCGAGGTCGTCTGGCGCCAGGAGGAGGAGCTCGCCGCCATCGCCGACACGGAGCTGGACGCGCGGGAGGCCCCGTGAGGATCGTCGGCGGACGCTGGGCCGGCCGCGACCTCACCTCCCCCGCCGACGCCCGCGTCCGCCCCACCAGCGAGCTCGTCCGCGCCCGGCTCCTCGACCTGCTCGCGCCCCACCTCGACGGCGCCCGCGTGCTCGACCTCTTCGCCGGCACCGGCGCGCTCGGCCTCGAGGCGCTCTCCCGCGGCGCCCGCTCCGCCGACTTCGTCGAGACCCGGCCGGCCTCGCTCCACGCGCTCAAGGCCAACATCGCCGCGCTCCGCGTCCGCGAGCGAACCCGCGTCTTCAAGCGCGACGCGATCCCCTTCGCCGAAGCCCTCCCCGCCGAGGGTTACGACATCGCGTTCGCCGATCCGCCCTACGGCTCCCGCATGCTCGACCGCATCGTCGAGGCCTGGAAGAGCCGCGCCTTCGCCCGCATCCTCGCCGCCGAGCACCAGCGCGGCCAGGCCGTGCCCCCCGGCGGCACGCTCCACCGCTTCGGCGACGGCGACACCGCGGTCACGATCTATCGCGCCCGCGGCGCGAAAGCCGCATCCGCTCCCGACGTCGCCGCGCGCCGCGCCACGCGCCGAAAGGGTCAGACGACCCAGGCGCAGGGGCCCGCCGACCGACAACTTCCCAGGCCGGGCGAGCCGACCGCCTCCCGCGATCGCCGCCCTTGACAGCCGCCGGCGATCCAATCTCTTTGACGCTGATCTATGGGACACGATACGAAGCCCGCCCCGGCGAACGGCCGGGATCAGGACAACGAGCTGGCCCTCAAGCTGTTCGTGGTGCTGGCGCGCGCGGAGACCGCCGTCGAGCGCCACGCCGCGGCCGACGCCGCGCGCCACGGGCTGACGCTGAGCGAGTTCGCCGTCCTCGAGGCGCTGTTCCACAAGGGACCGCTGCTCCTCGGCGACGTGCAGCGCAAGGTGCTGGTCTCCAGCGGCGGGATCACGTACCTCGTGGACCGGCTGGAGCGGAAGGGGCTGGTCGAGCGGCGGCCCTGCGCCGAGGACCGGCGCGCCGTCTGGGCGGCGCTGACCCCGGCGGGAGAGGCGCTGATCCGGCGGATCTTCCCGGAGCACGAGAGCGCGCTCGGGGATGCGCTCGGCGCGCTGAGCGAGGACGAGAAGCGCGCCGCCATCGAGCTGCTCCGCCGGCTCGGCCGCTTCGCGGCGGAGCTGCCGCTGCCGGCGGACGACGGTCGCTGACCGCGGCGGCGCCGGAGGCTGGTCCCGCCGCCCCCGCCGCGGTATCATGGGTCAGGCAGCCAACGCAGGGAGGCGACATGACCCAACGCCAACGGGACCACCTCGAGAAGCGTCTCCGCCAGGAGCGCGAACGCATCCTCGCCAACCTCAACGCCTTCGACGAGCGCTCGCGCGTCTCGCCGCGCGAGGGCGACGGCGACCTCTCCGCCTACCCCTTCCACATGGCCGACGCCGGCACCGACGCCATCGACCAGGAGGTCGATTTCGTGGTCGCCGAGCGCGAGCGGCAGACGCTCGCCGAGATCGACGAGGCGCTCCGCCTCCTGATCGAGGAGCCGGATCGTTACGGCCGGTGCGACGACTGCGACCGCGAGATCCCGTTCGAGCGGCTCGACCTCATCCCGTGGACCCGCAACTGCGACCACGCCGCCCGCGACGCCGCGGCGCCGGGCCCGTAGCCCCCCGCGGGCTCCCTACGCCGCCACGTCCCTCCCCAGGAACCGCTCCACCACCTCCAGCACCCGGCGCGGCGCCACCGGCTTCGTCAGATAGCCGTCGAAGCCCACCTCCCACGCCCGCCGGCGGTCCTCGTCGAACGCGTGCGCCGTCAGCGCCACCACCGGGATCCCGGCGGTGATCGGGTTGTCCTTCAGCCGCGCCGTCGCCTCGAACCCGTCCATCCGCGGCAGCGAGATGTCCATCAGCACGAGGTCCGGCAGGCACAGCGATACCAGGGCGATCCCGCTCTCGGCGTCCTCGGCCTGGACCACCTCGTACCCGCTGTGCTCCAGAAGGATGGAGTAGATCCGCCGGTTGTCCGGATTGTCCTCCACCATCACGATGGTTTTCCGTGCCATATGCCCTCCGGCGCCGCGCCGCACCACGCGCCGCGCAGATGCCCACCCGAGTCCCGGCCCCGATCGCCAGCTCCCCCGCCGCCGAACCGGACCGTTCCGTCCGGAACGTTGCACGTTCCGGGCCGTAACTCACGCAACGAGAGAGGCTTGGACGGGCCACGGCGCCGCCGTGCGCCGCGGTCGCATTCGGACCCGGACCCGGTCGCGGACCCGGCGATTCGGCCCGCGGGGCAGGGTTGTTGCCCTAATTTTCTAAGGCGACTTGCGCTGCGTCCCGAAGAATGATAAGCTTCGTGCCGACCGTAACCGATGACAGAAAGACGAAATGGGCACGATGCGCGGGATCACGCTGGACGAGACGGACCTCCGGCTGCTGGAGCTGTTGCAGGAGCACGGCCGGATCTCACAACACGATCTGGCGCAGGCGGTGGGGCTGTCCTCGCCGGCGGTGGGGGAGCGGGTGCGGAAGCTGGAGGAGCGGGGTGTGATCCAGGGGTACTCGGCGGTGCTGGATCCGAAGAAGGTGGGGCGGGACGTGACGGCGTTCATCACGGTGGGGATCGACGGGTCGAAGTTCTACGGCGCGTTCATCGACGCGGCGAAGGAGTGCCCGGAGGTGCTGGAGTGCTTCGCGGTGACGGGGCAGGGGTCGCATCTGCTGAAGGTGCGGACGGAGAACACGACGTCGCTGGAGCGGCTGCTGGCGCAGATCCAGATGTGGCCGGGGGTGCACTGGACGCTGAGCAGCATCGTGCTGTCGACGGCGAAGGAGACGATGCGGCTGCCGTTGCTGGAGGACGGGGCCGAGGCGGAGCTGGGATCGTGATGGAGAGGTTCACCATTTGACGGGGAATAGGCGATGAAATCGGGAGCTCGCTACGACACGCTGAACGCGGCGCGGCCGCGTCCGCCGCATGCCGCCGACCATTCGTCCGCGGGCGGGGACCGGCGGCAGCGGCCGCAGAGCATCGACGAGCTGTTCGGGGAGGGGACGTTCGGGGTGGCGGCGATGCGGACGCGGCTGCCGAAGGAAGCGTACCGGGCGCTGCTGAACACGATCGAGAACGGCACGCCGCTGGACCCGTCGCTGGCGGAGGTGGTGGCGATGGCGATGAAGGAGTGGGCGATCGAGAAGGGGGCGTCGCATTACACGCACTGGTTCCAGCCGCTGACGGGGCTGACGGCGGAGAAGCACGACTCGTTCGTGACGCCGAACGCGGGGGGTGGCGCGGTGGCGGAGTTCAGCGGGAGCGCGCTGATCCAGGGGGAGCCGGACGCGTCGTCGTTCCCGTCGGGCGGGCTGCGGGCGACGTTCGAGGCGCGGGGCTACACGGCGTGGGACCCGACGTCGCCGGCGTTCGTGATGAAGACGGGCGGCGGGGCGAGCTACCTGGCGATCCCGACGGCGTTCCTCTCGTGGACCGGGGAGGCGCTGGACAACAAGATCCCGCTGCTGCGGTCGATCGCGGCGCTGGACGCGCAGGCGCGGCGGGCGCTGCGGCTGTTCGAGGTGAGCGCGGTGCACGTGCGGGCCACGCTGGGGCCGGAGCAGGAGTTCTTCCTGATCGACGAGGAGTTCTACTTCCGGCGGCCGGACCTGGTGCTGACGGGGCGGACGCTGCTGGGCGCGAAGCCGCCGCGGGGGCAGGAGCTGGAGGACCACTACTTCGGCTCGATCCCGGACCGGGTGCTGCAGTGCATGACGGAGGTGGAGCGCGAGCTGTACCGGCTCGGCGTTCCGCTGAAGACGCGGCACAACGAGGTGGCGCCGGGGCAGTTCGAGATGGCGCCGATCTACGAGAACGCGAACCTGGCGGCGGACCATCAGCAGCTCACGATGACGACGCTGCGGAACGTGGCGCGCAAGTACGGGCTGGTGGCGCTGCTGCACGAGAAGCCGTTCGCGGGGGTGAACGGCAGCGGCAAGCACCTGAACTGGTCGTTCGCGACGGAATCGGCGAACCTGCTGGAGCCGGGGGACAACCCGCACGACAACCTGCAGTTCCTGTTCTTCTGCACGGCGGTCGTCGTGGCGGTGGAGAAGCACCAGGACCTGATCCGGGCGTCGGTCGCGTACGCCGGGAACGACCACCGGCTGGGCGCGAACGAGGCGCCGCCGGCGATCATGTCCGTGTTCCTGGGCGACCAGCTCCTCGACATCTACGAGCAGATCGAGCGCTCGGGGAGCGCGACGTCGAGCAAGCAGGGCGGCTTCCTCGGGCTCGGCTCGCCGGTGCTGCCGGAGCTGCCGAAGCACGCCGGCGACCGCAACCGCACCTCGCCCTTCGCGTTCACGGGGAACAAGTTCGAGTTCCGCGCGCTGGGTGCGTCGCAGAGCATCTCGTTCCCGGCGACGGTGCTCAACACGATCGTGGCCGCGTCGATCGACGAGCTGGCCACGGCGCTCGAGCAGCGGCTGCGCGACGGGTCCACACTCGAGGATGCGGTCCGCCAGCTCATCCTCGAGCGGATGCCGGCGATCAAGCGCATCGTCTTCAACGGCGACAACTACAGCGAGGCGTGGCACCAGGAGGCGGAGCGCCGCGGCCTGCTCAACCTGAAGACGACGCTGGACGCGCTGCCGCGCCTGACGACGCCGGAGAACCTGGGCCTGTTCGAGAAGTACGGCGTGCTCTCGCCGCGCGAGCTGGAGTCCCGCGCCGAGGTGCTGTTCGACCAGTACTTCAAGACGGTGAACATCGAGGGCGAGACGACGGCGGAGATCGCGCGCACGCAGGTGCTGCCGGCGGCGCTGCGCCACCTGGACGAGCTGGGCCGCATCGCGGAGCGCAACAAGCAGCTCGGCATCGACGGCGAGGGGACGCTGGATGCGCTGCGGGAGGTGAACGCCCTGGTGAACGAGCTGAGCCGCGCGCTGAACACGCTCGTCGACCAGAACGCCGAGCTGGGCGGTGAGAGCGTCCACTCCAAGGCGCACCACATGCGCGACCACATCGTCCCGGCGATGCGGCAGGTGCGGGACGTCGTGGACCGGCTGGAGAAGGTGCTGCCGGACGATCTGTGGCCGCTGCCGCGGTACCGGGACATGCTGTTCATCAAGTGAGGACGGGCGGGTAGGGGTAGGACGGGTACGGGTACGAGGCGGGAGCCGC
>DASTKT010000224.1:0-20315 GCA_035715725.1 Longimicrobiales bacterium
GGATCGCGGATCGCGGATCGCGGATCGCGGATCGCGGATCGCGGATCGCGGATCGCGGGTCGCGGGTCGCGGATCGCGGGTCGCGGGTCGCGGGTCGCGGGGCGCGGGCCCGCGACCGCGCCCGCGTACGCGCCCGCATACGGGCACGGGCACAGGCAGGGGTCAACAACCCCCCGCCAGCGACCCGGTCCCTCGCCCTTTCCCGTGCGCGAGCCCGCGCCCGCGCCGGAGGAACGGGACCCGCGACCCGTGACCCGTCCCTGCGGACCCGTGACCCGTGACCCGCACCCCCCAATCCGCCCCTTTCCGCCCGCCTCATTCCTTCCCCAGCTCCCGCCGCGCCGCCTCGACCTCCGGGTCGAGGACGGCCGCCACGCGGTAGTAGCCGGCGGCGCCCCATTTCACCCCGGCGACGGTGCGGGCGAGCGAGCGCGCCAGCACCCGGTCGGCGTCGGCGCTTTCCGGGACCCGCACGCCGGCCTTCTCCGCGAGGGCGCGGAAGTCGGCGAGCGCCGCGGCGGGAAGCGACGGCGAGGAGGCGAACGTCTCCGGCGAGTCGGGGAGCGCGCCGCTTCCGGCGTAGGCGCCGGCCCACTGGACCGGCAGCTCGAGCTCGCGAGCCCGGGCGAGCCAGAGCGGGTCCGGCTCCACCTCCGGCAGGACGACGTCGGGGTAGATCCCGCCGCCACCGTAGACCGTGCGGCCGGCATCCGTGCGGCAGGTCTCGCGGCCGGCGCGGTCGCGCGCCTCGCGTCCGAGGCGGAAGTAGTCGCGGGCGGTGATGCCGCGGTACTGCCGCTGGATGATGCGCCCGCACGGCGTGCGCAGGTGGCCGACGACGAGCCACATGACGGAGCCGTCGGAGAGCGGGAATGCCTGCATCAGCAGCGCCTTGCCGAAGCTCGGGTGGCCCACCACGATGGCGCGGTCGTGGTCCTGCAGCGCGCCGGCCACCAGCTCGGAGGCGCTCGCCGTGCCGCCGTTGATCAGCAGCGCGACGGGGTACGCCTTCTCGCTGCGCCAGAACGCGCGCTTGACGCGCCCGACGTCGCTGATCTGCGGCTTGCGCCCCTCGGCCGTGTAGACGACCGAGCCCGCCGGCAGGAACGCCCCCGCGATGCGCGCCGCCTCGGCCACGCTGCCGCCGCCGTTGTCGCGCAGGTCGATGACGACGCGCCGCATGCCGGCGGCCTCGAGCGCGCGCAGCGCCCGCTCCGTGTCCTCGGCGACCTTCTCGCCGACGAACGTGGTGATGCGGACGTAGCCGGTCTGCGGGTCGAGCAGGAATGCCGCCGGGACGGCGCTGGCCTCCTCGACACGCTCCCGCGTGACGTGGCGCTCGACCCGCGCGAGCGAGCCGTCGAGCCGCCGCCGCTCCAGCGTGAGCGTGACGCCGCTCCCCTTCGGCCCGGCGAGGACGATCTCCAGCTCGTCCGGGCTCTCGGCGGTCACCGCGTCGCCATCGATCGCGACGAGCAGGTCGCCGGGGAGGATGTCGAGCCGCGCCGCCGCCGAGCCCGGCGCCACGCTCACCACGACGGGCGAGCCGCCGATGAAGCTGAAGCTGACCGGCACCGGATGGAGGCGGCCGGCGCGCAGCTCGCGCTCCTTCTCGGGGGAGAGGCGCTGCGCCGGGATGACGTAGGAGTGCGGGTCGGCGGCGCGGATCATCCCCTCGACCGCCGCCATGAACAGCGTGTGCGTGTCGACCGTGTCCGGGTGGTTGACCCGGATCTGGTTCAGCACCTGGCTGAAGAGCTGGAGATCCTCGGCCGCCGTGCGCGGCCGGAGCACGGCGCCGGCCGGGTCCTGCGCGGCCGCGCCGCCGGCGCTGCCGGCGAGGCAGATCGCGGCCGCGGCCGTCCTCACCGCCCGGGCTCTCACCGCGCACCCCCCGAGGGCGGCTTCGCGCCGCCGAGCGCCTGGAGCCGCTGCTCGACGGCGGGGCGGTCGGTGTTGCCGCGCGGCGCGCGGGCGAGGAACGCGCGGTACTGCTCCGCCGCATCGGCGGGGCGGTCGAGCGTGTCCAGCACCTTCCCGAGCGCGAGGTAGGGCGCGGCGAAGTACGGCTCCAGCGCGATCGCCTGGCGCAGGTGCGGCTCCGCGTCCGCCGCGCGGCCGGCGAGCGTGAGGAGCGCGGCGTAGCCGAGGTGCAGGCGGACGTCGTCCTCCTTCGACTGGATCGCCAGCTCCATCGAGCTCAGTGCGCCGGCCGTGTCCCCGGCCGCGGCGGCCAGCGCCGCCGTGCGCAGGTGCGCCGGGAAGTACGAGAGGTCCTCCTGCAGCGCCCGGCCGTACGCCTCCCGCGCGCCCGCGTAGTCGTGCACGCTCTCCAGGATCCGGCCCGTCGTGTACTCGTAGAGCGCCTTGGACTCGTAGACGTAAACCAGCTCCTTCTCGTCGCTCTCGCGCAGCTCCGCGACGGCGCGCCCCATCTCGGCGACCGCGCTGTCGTCCTGGCCGAGCATGTGGAAGAGCCGCCCGCGCTCCGCGTGCACGCCCGCCGTGTTCTTCCGGTCCCCCAGCGCGCCCGCGTACGCCTTCAGCGCCTCGTCGTAGCGCCCCGACGTGGCCAGCGACCAGCCGCGGATGCGCGGCGGCGCCGACGACAGGTACGACTCGACCCAGTGCTCCAGCAGCCCGTAGTCGACGGCCGCCGGCCCGCCGCCGCTCTGCCGGACGTACGTCTCGTAGCTCCACCGCAGGTAGTACTTGAACAGCGTCCGGTCGAGGTTGCGCTTCAGGAACGGGTCGAGCGTGAGCGCGCGCTGCATCAGCGCGTCGATCTCGCGGATCGCCTTCGACCGCACCGTCCCGCGGTTCCCCTCCATGTACCCGGAGAGCCGGACCGGATCGGTCATGAGCAGCGCGATGCGGCGGGCGTAGACGGCATCCGGCCACATCGGCTCGAGCCGCGTCGCCCAGTAGAACGCGTCCGCCGCCTTCCACGGCTCGGACTCGAGCACGGACATCCCCAGCGTGAAATAGGCGCGGGCGTCACAGGTGTCCGCATTCGCCGGAAGCGACGGCCGCTTCGGAGCGTCCTTCGGCTTCTGCGCCGCGAGTGGCGCGGCGGCAATCACGATAAGCACGGTGGCCCAACGGAGAAGCCGCATTCTGCACCTCGGCGTGCGCGGGTTATGGAGTGTGATTGTCGGGAAGGATCTTCGTCGGTGGGGGGTCCACGGCCGCCATAATACGGCGAGTGTGGGGCCCACACAAGCTCGGCGGCCGGGCCGTGCGGGCCGGCCGCGGGGCACCGGCACGCCCGGCGCTGGGTGAACGCGGGCATCCGCGAGCCGATCGTGCACGATCTCCGAGCACCGCTGCGCCCGGGGAGGGAAGGCGCGGGCGACAAAGTGCGACGGGTCCCTTCTCCGCCGGGAGCGGAGAAGGGACCCGTCGAGGGCGCCGCGGCCGACGCGCGGCCGCGGCGAATCGCGATTTCCCCGCTACTTGCCCACGATGGGCCCGCACGCCCCCGTCGACAACCCGCGGGCGAGGCACTCGTTGGCCGGCCAGCCGAGCCGATCGAAGACCACGTGGTCCGGCGCGGCCTTGGGGAGCGAGGACAGCTTCCCGTACTGCAGCGCGTCCAGCCAGGTGAAGCCACCCTCCCAGAGGAGCGAGTAGCGCTTCTCGTAGAGGATCTCGTCGAGCAGCGCGTCCTTGGTCGGCACGTCGGCGGCGGTGAGCGGGGCGAGGCCGCCCGAGCCCTGCCGCACGACGTTGACGTCCGCGAGCGCGGCGGCCGTGTTCCCCTGCGCCAGTGCCGCCTCGGCGCGGAGCAGGATCAGCTCCTCGTTCTTGATGAGCGGGAAGGGCGACGTGGGCGACGGGTAGATGTTCGGCACGTCGCTGGCGGTCGCCTCCTGGAACGTGTAGGGCGCGATCGCCTTGAGCTTGGCGGGCACGCGCTTGTCGGGCGACCCGTCCGCCTGCGTCTGCGCCTCGGCGCGGATGCGCGGGTGGATGTAGTCGGTCGGCACGCCCGAGAACGGGTTCGGGTTCTCGCTCCCGTAGTCGAGCCAGGCGCCCGAGGTGGTCGGCTTGCTCGTGTCCAGGAATGAGCCCTGGAGCGCGGCGAGCACGTCCGCCCACTTGCCGTTGTACTTGAGCGCCCGCGCCTTGAGCGCGCGGTCGAGCCGGATCAGCCCGGCGGGCGTGGCGAAGGCGGCGGAGCCGGGCAGGAGCGAGAACGGCAGGCTCGAGCCGGCCTGCTGCAGGTGCGCCTGCGCCGAGTCGTAGAGCGCGAACGCCCGGTCGAAGAGCTGCTGCGGCGTGGCCACCGGCGCGATCTCGCCCGTCGGGTCGGCCGGCGGCTCGAGCGGCGCGCCGAACTCGGGGTGGTACATGGCGAGCTGCGCGTACGCGTACGCCTCGACGATCTGCGACCAGCCGCGCACCGCCTCCTTCTCCTCCGCCGTCATGTCGGAGACGCCGGCGACGTCGGCGCGCGCGGTGCGCGCGTTCACGATCGCCGTGTAGTCGTTCGTGAAGAACGTTCCGCCGCCGAAGGAGTTCGGGTCGCGCGGGCCGATCAGGTAATCGCTGTAGGGCCGCGGCTCCTGCGGGCGCAGGTCGTAGGATTCGCGACCGAAGACGCCGCTCATGCGCACGCCCTGCGTGGCCATCGTGCGGAGCTGGTCGACGAGCCCCTGCGCGTCCGCGACGATGGTGCTTCGCGTGACCGCGCCGCCGGCGGAGGGGTTGTTCAGGTTCGGCACCGTCAGGTCCGGCGAGCAGGCCGCCACGGCCGCTGCGACCGACAGCGCGAGGATCGAGCGCTTCATCGAGGGTGTCCCCGGCTGAGGTATCGTCTTCATCAGAAGCCCACGTTGACGGAGAGCCAGAACGTGCGGCTCGGCGGGTACGGCGCGACGTCCACGTTCGTGCGGATCGCCTGCGAGCCGAAGTTGTTCACCTCGGGGTCGAAGCCCTTGTAGCCGGTGAACGTGGCCAGGTTGCGCCCGGAGAGCGTGATCTGCAGCGAGCTGGCGCCGCCGAGCCCGGCCGAGCGGAGCAGCGTCGCCGGCACGTCGTACGTCAGCGACACCTCGCGCAGCTTCACGAAGGAGGCGTCCTCGATCCAGGGGCGGTTCGTCTTCCCCGGGTAGACGCGCAGCCGGTACTGCCCCATCGTCTCGCCCGCCCGGCAGCCGTCGAGCTTGCAGGGCTCGTCGAAGTCCTTCGTGTTCTGGTTCGCGTCGTAGAGGAAGCCGGTCAGGTTGATGGCGTCGCCGCCGTGCTGCCAGTCGATCGTCGAGCTGAGCCGGAACGCGCGGTAGCGGAACTCGTTCGCGAAGCCCATGCGGAAGTCGGGGGTCGCGTCGCCGAGCTTGGTGACGATGCGCGTGCCCGGCTTGCACTTCCCCGAGCCGGCCTCGACGCCGAGCGCCTCCAGGCAGCGCGGATCGTCCTCGAACGCGATGGTGTCGCGCCCGACGATCTGCGTGGCCGACTTCCCCTGCTCGATCCGCCCGGCGCCGAGCGAGGTGCCGAAGCCGCCGTTCGGCGAGTTGAACGGCGGGACGTCCAGCGAGTCGATCACGCTCGACCACTTCGTGAACGTGGCGTGCGTGCTCCACTCGAAGCCGCGCGTCTGGACGACGGCCGCGTGCAGCGCGGCCTCCACGCCCTTCGACGTGAGCTGCCCGTGGCTGTTGTAGAGCGCGGTGGCGAAGCCGGTCGACGGCGGCAGCGCGCGCTGCAGCAGCAGCTCGTTGACCCGGCGGTCGAAGTAGGTGACGTCCAGGCTCGCGCGGTCGCGGAAGAGGTAGGCGTCGAGCCCGCCCTCGAACTCCGTCTGCCGCTCCGGGTGCAGGTCCGGCGCGACGGCGACCGTGCCGAGCGCGAGCGTCTGCATCCCGACCAGGTTGCCGGGGTTCAGCGAGTTGAACTTCTGGCCGTACAGCGGCGCGTTCCCGGACTGGCCGAACGCGCCGCGGAACTTCAGCTCGCCGATCGGGCCGCGGTTGACGCCCCAGCGGTACGACGCGTTCGCCTTCGGGTAGTAGAACCACTGGTCCGGATCGGCGTTGCTGCTCGAGCGGTCCGCGCGCACGCTCCCGGTCAGCGTCAGTCGGTCACGGAGGACCAGCTCCTCCTGCACGAACGCGCCGAAGTCCTTGCTGCGCGCGCGGATCTCCTCGGGGAGGTAGCGCGTCCCGGAGCCCGCGTTCTGCTGGCCCGGGAAGAGCCCCTGCGTCAGCACCCGCGTCACGTCCAGGTCCGTGAACTTGTACTGGATCCCCGCCGACGTCGTCGCCGTGAAGAGGTTGCTCGCCGGAGTGAACGCGTGTACCGCGTTCAGGTCGGCGTTGTACTGCCGGCTGAGCGCGCTGCCGATCACCGACGTCCCCGGGAAGTTCGGGTTGTTGATCGGCTCGTACTGCAGCTCCTGCGGCGAGTAGACCAGGTTGTCCTGGTTGAAGACGTCCGCGCCGCCCCGCGCCGAGAGCTGCAGCGATTGCCGCTCGCGCTTGAACACGTCCCACGTGCCGCTCAGCGACCCCAAGAAGCGGTAGACGTCCTCGTCGTTGCGCGCCAGCGCCGCCGTCTGCAGCGGGTTGCTCGTCTGGAACGGGTTCGCCGGGTAGATCCCCTGCGCGTCCGGCCGCAGGTCCACGAAGTTCGGCGTCCCCATCAGCGCCACGTAGTACGAGGTGCTCGTGTTGTCGTTGTTCGTGAAGCCGCGCCCGTCCTTCGAGTGGGTGAACGAGCTGGCCAGGTGGAAGTTCAGCGTCGGCGACGCCACCTGGTCCAGGTTCACGCGCAGCGACTGCTTGTCGTAGTACGTCCCCTTCACCACGCCGCCGTCGTGCTGCACCAGCCCGGAGGCGTAATACGTCGTCTTGTCGCTCCCGCCGCTCACCGACAGCTCCGTCTGGTGCGAGAGCGGGTGCCCGCCCGCCAGCTCCTTCTCGTGGTCGAAGACCTGCTTCGGGCTGCCGTCGGCGTCGAAGTACTGGCCGATGTTCGCCTGGCACGACGCGCTCGGGTTCGAGCCGCAGTACGTCGCGACCGCGGACGGGAGCGTGAACGAGCGCGAGCCCCACTCCTTCGACAGCTCCGAGAAGCCCACGCGTTGCGCGAGCTGGTAGCGCGCCTTCCCCGGCGTGCCGCGCTTCGTCGTGATGATGATCACGCCGTTGTTCGCCCTCGAACCGTAGATCGCGGCGGCCGAGGCGCCCTTCAGGACCTCGATCCGCTCGATGTCCGCCGGGTTCAGGTCCGCGATCCGGTTCGGCGCGTTGTCCTGCGTGTTCGAGATCCCGCTCCCCGCCTGCGTGATCGAGTTCGCGCCCGACTGGATCGCGTCGTCGCTCACGAGCACGCCGTCCACCACGTACAGCGGCCGCGAGTTGCCGATGATCGTCGAGACGCCGCGCAGCTGCACCGAGTTGCCGCCGCCCGGCGCCCCCGAGTTCGACTGGATGTTCGCCCCGGCCACCTTGCCGTAGAGCTGGTTCTCGACGCTCGCCGCCGGCACCTGGTTCAGCTCGGCCGCGTTCACCACCGACACCGCGTTCGCCAGGTTCCGCTTCGAGACGCCCGTGGCCTGCCCCGTCACCACGATCTCGTCCAGGTTCAGGACGTCCGTCGCCAGCGCCACGTCCATCCGGCTCGAGATCGCCAGCTCCTTCGCCTTGTAGCCGATCAGCCGCACCGACAGCCGCGTCGCGGTCGACGGCACCCGCAGCGTGAAGTTCCCCTCCGCGTCCGTCACCGCGCCGTACGTCGCGCTGCTCGCGCCCCCCGGCCCGGGAACGAACACCTCCGCGCCGATCAGCGGCTTCCCGCTGGTCGCATCCGTTACGTGGCCGGTGACCACCTGCGTCGGTTGCTGCGCCAGCAGCGGACGGCCGGGGAGCACACCCGCCAGCCCCAGGGCCAGCGCGACCCCGAGCGCCCTTCCCACGGCGCGGCTTCGCGTGAACGATCGTGGATGGCGCATTCAACTCCTCCGCGAACTCTGTTGGGCATGACGATGGCGGCCGGCACCCCTCGGCGGGCGCCGGCTCCGTGAGAAACCGTGCATCGGCCATGAACGGTTGGGCAGCGCACGTGCGCAGGCCGCCCCCGGGGCCGCCGGGGGGGCCTGTGCCGCGTCGGGCCGTCTTGACGGAAATTGCCAGCGTGCGGGCCGGCAAGTTGCGCACTGCCGCGGGACAGCTACGCCGAAATCCGTCGGCTGTCAAGGGCTGGCGGCGTATCGGGACGCCCCATCGCGCGCGGGCCTGGGCGGCCGCGGCGGCGGCGCGCCCGCGCGCCTCGCGCGCGCGACCCGCGACCCGCGGGCCGTCGAGCCGCGACGCGCCCCGTGGCCGCCCGCTATGGCGCGATCGCTTCCGGCCGCTGATCTTGGCCCGCGGACCTCCACCGCCCACTCGCCAGGACAACCCGACGATGCGACGTGTGCTTCGAACCGCCCTCCTGCTGGGGCTCTCCCTCGGCGCCGCGCTGCCGCTCGCCGCGCAGCGGCCGGCGCCCGCCCGCGCCACGGTCTATCTGCTCCGCCCGGCGCGCGTCTTCGACGCGGTCGCCGCGCAGCCGCACGACGGCTGGGTCGTGCTCGTGCAGGGCGAGCGGATCCAGGCGGCCGGGCCCGCCGCGGAGGTGCGCGCGCCGGCCGGCGCCATCACGGTCGACCTGCCGGGGATGACGCTCCTCCCCGGCCTGATCGAGGGGCACTCGCACCTGCTCCTGCACCCGTACAACGAGGTCTCGTGGGACGACCAGGTGCTGCACGAGAGCCTGGCCGAGCGGGTGGCGCGCGCCGTCGTCCACGCGAACGCCACGCTCATGGCCGGCTTCACCACCGTGCGCGACCTGGGCACCGAGGGCGCCGGCTACGCCGACGTCGGCCTGAAGCAGGCGGTCGAGAAGGGCGTCGTCCCCGGCCCGCGCATCCTGACCGCGACCCGCGCTATCGTCGCCAAGGGGAGCTACGGCCCGAAGGGGTTCGACGCGCGCTGGGACGTCCCGCTCGGCGCCGAGGAGGCCGGCGGCGTGGACGACCTGACGCGGGTCGTGCGCGACCAGATCGGCAAGGGCGCCGACTGGGTCAAGCTGTACGGCGACTACCGCTGGGGTCCGCACGGCGAGGCGATGCCGACGTTCCTGGAGTCGGAGCTCGAGCTGGCGGTCCAGGTCGCGCGGAGCGCCGGCCGCCCCGTCGCCGTCCACACGGCGACCGCCGAGGGGATGCGCCGCGCCGCCATGGCCGGCGTGACCACGATCGAGCACGGCGACGCCGGCACCCCCGAGGTCTTCCGGCTGATGAAGCAGAAGGACGTCTGCCTGGTCCCCACGCTCGCCGCCGGCGACGCGATCCTGCAGTACCGCGGCTGGAAGAAGGGCGTCGAGGCGGACCCGCCGTCGATCAAGGCGAAGCGCGCGTCCTTCCGCGCCGCGCTCGACGCCGGCGTCCCCATCTGCTCGGGAAGCGACGTCGGCGTCTTCACCCACGGCGACAACGCCCGCGAGCTGGAGATGCTGGTCGACTACGGCATGACGCCGGTGCAGGCGCTCATGGCCGCGACCGCCACGGACGCCCACTACTTCGGCCTCGGCGACCAGCTCGGCACGATCCGCCCCGGCCTCCTCGCCGACCTCATCGCCGTGGAGGGAGATCCGACGCGCGACATCGCCGCCGTGCGCCGCGTGCGCTTCGTGATGAAGGGCGGGGAGGTGGTGCGGCGGCCGTGACGGGAGTGCGCGGCGGCGGCGCATCGGCGTCGGGCTGCGAACGGCAATTTCACCGCGGAGGCGCAGAGGGCGCAGAGAACGGCAACGGAAAGCCGGGCGGCGAAGCTTCGTCGGCGTTTGAACGAATTTTCATTCACAGGGAGCAGGGGAGCTGGGGAGACCCGCTGGGGGCGGCGCGGGGTCGTCGTGGCGGAAGCCTCCTTTTGGGGGTTGGACCGGTGGAACGCGGGTCACCGGTGCAACCGCAATTCGTCTTCTGGCGTCGGCGCTGGAGGCGGCGTAGCCGGGTTCCAACTTCAAAATGGAGGCATGCGTTCGCCGCGGATGCTGCGCCCCGCCGGCTCCCGCCGTTCTCTGCGCCCTCTGCGCCTCTGCGGTGGAATCGCCGTTCGCTGGCCCCGCTTCCCATCCGCCGCGCCGCGCGGTACCCTACGGCATGGTCACGATCCGCGTCGTCACGCCCGAGGACGTCCCGCTGCTCGTGGGCCTGCGCACGGAGTTCATGCGCGAGATGCGCGGGCCGGTGCGCGCCGCCGCGGAGCCGCCCGAGCTGCTGGCCGAGGCCGCCGCGGCGTACTTCGCCCGCGCGGTCCCCTCGGGCCAGTACCGCGGCTGGTTCGCCGTGGACGCGGAGGGCGACGTCGTCGCCATGGTCGGGTGCTTCTTCCTCGAGAGGCCACCCATGGAAACGCCGGTGCGGCTGGTGGAGGGACGGATCGTGAACGTGTACACGCGGCCGGCGTGGCGCGGGCAGGGGATCGCGCGCCGGCTCCTCGAGGAGGCGATCGCGTTCGCCCGCGCGAACGACGTGCGCCGGCTCCGCCTCGGCGCGACGGACGCCGGCCGCCCGCTCTACGAGAGCCTCGGCTTCCGCCCCGTCCTCACGGAGATGGAGCTGCCGCTCGGCGCCTCGCCGGACGCGGCGCGGCGCCGCAAGGGCGGCCCGCCGACCGACCCGCGCCCGAAGCCGGACACCTGGCCGATGCCCGGGCCGGGCCCGGGCCCCGGACCGTGGCCGACGCCGGACCCGCGCCCGAAGCCCGACACCTGGCCGAGCCCGGACCCGCGCCACCCGGACCGGTGGCCCACGCCGGACCCGCGGCGGCCGAAGCCGGACACGTGGCCGAACCTCGGGCCGCGCCGGTCGCCGGGCGCCGGGCCCGGGTAGGTCCCGATGCCGCTGCCGACGCCCGTACCGCCCCTCGACCCCGATATCGCGGAGGAACCGTGGACCCGCAGTTGAACCGCTGGCGAGCCGACACGCCGGCCGTCGCGGCCGGCCTCGTGCACCTGAACAACGCCGGCGCCTCGCTCATGCCGGCGCCGGTCTACGCCGCCGTCACCGGGCACCTCGAGCGCGAGGCCGCCCACGGCGGCTACGAGGCCGCCGACGACGCCGCCTCCGACATCGACGCGGCGTACGCCGACGTCGGCCGCGTGATCGGCGCGGACGCGCGCAACGTCGCCGTCGTCGAGAACGCGACGGTCGGGTTCTCCCTCGCGCTCTCCGCGTTCGACTTCGTCGCCGAGGACGTCATCCTGACGACGCGCAATGACTACATCTCGAACCAGCTCATGTACCTGTCGCTGTCGAAGCGGCTCGGGATCGAGATCGTGCGCGCCGAGGACCTCCCCGAGGGCGGCGTCGACCCGCAGTCGGTGAAGGAGATCCTCGGGAGGCGACGCGTCGCCCTCGTCGCCCTCACCTGGGTGCCGACGAACTCCGGGCTCGTCCAGCCGGCCGAGGAGGTCGGCCGCATCGCCGAGGAGGCCGGCGTGCCGTACCTCGTCGATGCGTGCCAGGCCGTCGGCCAGATCCCGATCGATGTGGAGCGCCTGCGCTGCGACTTCCTCTCCGCCACCGCGCGCAAGTTCCTGCGGGGGCCCCGCGGGATCGGCTTCCTCTACGTCTCCGACCGCGCGCTGCGCGACGGCCGCGCGCCGCTCTACGTCGACATGCGCGGCGCCGACTGGGTCGAGGCCGACGAGTACCGCCTCGCCGACTCCGCCCTCCGCTTCGAGAACTGGGAGTCCGCCTGCGCGCTCGTGCTCGGCATGGGCGCGGCGGCGCGCTACGCCCTGGACGCCGTCGGCGTCGACGAGGCGCGCCGCCGGGCGCGGGCGCTCGCCGCCCGAGCACGCGCGAAGCTGAGCGAGGTCGACGGCATCCGCGTGCTCGACCGCGGCCCCGAGCTGTGCGCCATCGTCACCGCCGAGCTGGCCGGCATCGACGCCGCCGACGCCGTGCGCGAGCTGCGCGAGTGGGGGATCAACACCAGCGCCACCCGCCGCGACTGGGCAGTCCTCGACATGGACGACAAGCGCGCGACGTCCGCCGTGCGCATCTCGCCGCACTACTTCAACACGGAGCGCGAGGTGGACACGGCGGTGTCGGCGCTCGCGGGGCTGGTGGAGGGGCGGCGGTAGCTGTCCGGTCCGCGGGCGGCTTTCGCCAGGGTCCGCGGGCGGCCTCCTGCTCCTTCAACGGCGCCTCACACGGAGACGCGGAGGCGCGGAGGGTTGCCGGGCAATCGAAAGTTGCCGGCGGATGCGAGAAGCGCCCGGGGGATCGAAGCCCACCGGGCGCATTCCATTATGAATCACAACAGATCCTTCGGATGCCGGCCCGGCCGCCGCGTACGCCGCGATCGTGGGCTCCGCCGCTCCGCGCCTCCGCGTCTCCGTGTGAGCTGCCGTTCAAGGCCCCGGAAAACGCCCGCGGACCTGGACACCCCCCGCCTCACTCCCCCCGCCGCAGGTGGAACGCCACCCCGTCCCACACCGTGAACGGCGTCTCTCCCCCGACCAGCACCTCGAAGCCGAACGCGCCCGCGAGCCGGGCGACGTCGCTTCGGTCGGCGGCGGGATCTCCCCGGTACGAGAAGTTCAGGATCACGACGTCGCCCCCCGGGCGGAGCACGCGCCTCGCCTCCCGCATGTGCGCCTCCACCAACGACATCCCGGCCTCGACCAGGTAGGGGAACGCGTCGACGGCGTAGACGAGGTCGAACGCGCCGTCGCCGAAGTCCCGCAGGTTCCGCCCGCCGGTCCGCAGGAAGCGCGCGTTCGGGAGGTGCGCGCAGCGCCGCCTCGCCGCCTCGATCATCCCCGCCGACACGTCGATCCCGACCGCCTCGCGCACCCGCGGCGCGAGGAGCGCCTCGATGCGGCCGACGCCGCAGCCGACCTGCAGCACCGCCCGCTCCGGCCCGACCACGCCCCAGCGCTCCAGCAGCGCGACGACCTCCGCCGTCGCCCGCTCCAGGATCCGTGGGCTCCCCAGCGAGTACAGCGCGACGCTCGCCTCCTCGCTTTCGGCCACCGCGCGGTCGAAGAAGTCGGCCCAGCGCGCGACGGCGTCGGCGGGCGATGCGGTGGCGCGGCCGGCGTCGCCCCGCGCGAGCCCGGCCACGTTCAGGCAGCCGGCCCGCACCTCGCCGAGAAGGGCGCGCAGCTCCGCGAGACGTGCGCGGGCCGGCGCGTCGTCGCTGCGCACGGCGACGGCGGTGAGCGCCCGCTCCAGCTCCGCGACCGCGTCGCCCGGCGGCGCGGCGAGGAGGAGCCGGCCGAGCGCGACCGGCGCGGAGAGCCGGCCGGCCAGGCACTGCTCGATGATGGCGATGCGGCCGGCGAGGACAGGGTCCGGGGCATCTCGTCGATCGTCCACGGGAGTGTGCCGCTCCGCCGGAGGGGAGGCCCGGACCGTGCGGCGAGCGCGGCGCCGGCGCGGCGGGCCGGGGAACGGCCGTCCCGGCGTCGCAACGCGCATGCCTTCCGACACCGACGACGAGGGGTGGCGACGATGAGCCGAGCGGACACTCCGGGATCGGACGCGCCGCCGCGGGCCCGGACCGGGCGCGGCGACGCCGCGCTCCGCGCCGACGTGCTCTCCGCGACCGCCGAGCTGGAGCGACTCGTCGCCGAGTGGCAGGCACTGCTCGAGCGCTGCCCCTGGGCGACGCCGTTCCAGTCGCCCGAGTGGCAGCTCGCGTGGTGGCGCGAGTTCGGCAACGACGGGCTGCGCGCCGTGGCCGTGCGCCGCGCCGGCGAGCTGGTCGGCCTCGCGCCGTTCTTCGTGTACGGCCTCCCGGGCGAGCCGCGCCGGCTCACGCTTCTCGCCGATGGCGTCTCCGACTACCAGGACGTGCTGTTGGAGCCGGGTTCTGCCCGGGCGGCGCTTCGCCTCGTCTTCGACCGCATCGCCGCCCTGCGCGGGGAGTGGGACGTGTGCGAGCTGGGCGAGCTCCGCCCCGGCTCCCCGCTCCTCGCGCCGGAGCTGCTCGCCGCGCTCCCGGACGGCCTCGAGGCGACGACGGCGCCGCTCGGCATCTGCATGAGCCTGCCGACGCCCGCCTCCGCCGGGGCGCTCGAGGCGCGCCTCTCGCCGCGCTTCCGTCGCCGGCTCCGCCGCGCCGACGAGGCGGTCCGCGCCGCGGGCCGGGCCGAGTTCGTGATGGCCGACGCCGACACGCTCCCCGAGCTGCTCGATGCGCTGATCCGCCTGCACACGCTCCGCTGGACGGAGCGCGGCGAGCCCGGCGTGCTCGGCGACCCCCGCATCCAGCGCTTCCTCCGCGCCGCCGCCACGGGCCTCCTCGAGCGCGGCCGGCTCCGCCTCTACGCGCTCCGCCTCGACGACGCCCCGATCGCGGTGCTCCTGGCCTTCTCCCTGGCCGACCGCATGTATGCCTACCTGACCGGCCTCGACCCCGCCGCCGCCCCGCTCCACCCGGGCATGCTGCTCCTCCGGCACGTCGTCGAGGACGCGATCCGCGCAGGGTTCCGCGAGGTCGACTTCCTCCGGGGGGAGGAGGAGTACAAGCGGAGCTGGGGGCCGGTGGAGGGGAGGAGTTACAGGGTGGTGGTGCGGTGGGATAGAGGGCGCGGGAAACGGCGCGCCTGAAGGATTGGGGCTTTCATGGACGGCCGACTTCGAGCAGGCGTTCTACCGCCGCCAGGAGGCTCAGCCCGCGCTGGCGGCACCTCACGTAACGAGCTCTCCGGAAAACTCGGGGCGGTTCAGCTGTGTGCCGGCGTGGATCCAGCATCCACCTGGAGGCGGCGTTGCCGGCCTTCAACTTTGGGCTTGGTCGCGCCGGGCACCTACGCACTTGCTCACGACACCAGTGATGGCGTCCGGTGCGGATCCGGAGATCCGGTCGAGCGAGGCGCAGAGGCGGCCTCCGAGTTGGGACCTGATCGTGCCGGACCTTTTCTCTCCCCGCCGGCTCCGAATCCACTCTAACAGAAGAGCCCGGCCGATCCGACCGGGCTCTCCCCACGTACTCTCGTGCCCTCAGCGCATCCGCTACGTCCAGCTGCTGCTACCCAAGCGCTCCTGCCCGGAAGCCCCCGAGCGGCGCCGGGAGCGCGGCGGGGCCCGTTTCGCTCCGCACCGGCCGGGCCGCTTCCTACGCTCGCCTGCACACGACGCCGCATTGTGCGAAACCCGCCTTGACCTCACCCCCGCTTGGGCCTAACAGCCGTCGCGTAAGCCAGTTACGCGATTCGGGGCGCTCCCAGCCAAGCACCTGCTGAGATGACCGGTTCGAGATGGGCGAGTGGCCCAGCTGTGCTCCCTACGGGGCCGCTCCAAACCGTCTTACGTCACGCCTCTCTCGAACTGCGATGAGCTCCCGTTTTGTGGCCGCAAACGCCGCGCTGCTGAACTCGGCCGCCAGCTCATCCCAGAGCGCCCTAAGGAATTTTGCCAGCCCGCGAAGCGCCTTCGCGGCATCCCGATCGTGAAATCCCGCCGACTCCGAAAGTCCGAGATGTTCCATGACCACGGCCGAATCGAACCACGTGCCCGGTTCGGCTGCCGAACCAAAATCAGCGAACACTTGGCCACGCTCGCGGACAACCCGGACCCTTAGATCGTCGGACTGGAGGACGACGAATGCGTTATCGAATGAGGTTGAGGCCTCTTGGTGGACGACTCTCATCCCCTTCGATGCCACTTCGGGTAGCAGGTACTTTTCGACCAATTCATGAAGCGGACGCGACACCGAAAACCTCCACATGTTCGGATTCTCCACTACTTCGGGATCAGGCTCTTCGCGTCATCCGCCCACCTGTATCCGTGTTTGAGGATATAGTTGATCTCGTTCTCTAGCGCAGAGCCAGACCTGACCTCCGACCGCAGTGTTCCCATCACGAACTCGGCGCCTTCCTTTATCCCCCGATCCAGGAATCCCCTATTCAGGGCCCACTGCATGCGCTCTGGCATCAGTTTCCAAAGCCCCGACGGAACGTTGAACACCTTACCCCCAATTGCCTCTCCTACCTGCAGGTAGGCCGGATAATGACCGATCACCCGAGCGGCGGGAGCTCCCAAGGAGCCAGCGCCCCTTGCTCCCATCCCCAGCTCACCGCCAAGAGGTGCGGTAACGATCGCTCCCGCCACCTCGAGGGGACCTTGGATCGGCGCCAGCATCTGCCCGACGCAGCTAAAGACCTCCGACATGTCCTTCGGCGGGCACAGCCCAAACGGGTCCGTGTAGCTCGCGGGGTTGTTCCCCGCGTACGCATAGAGGTTCATGCCGCCGGCGAAGCCGATCGGGTCTTCCTGCGTGAACCTTCCACTCTTCGAATCGTAGTACCGGTTCCGGAAGTACGACAGGTCCGTCGTGTCCCGGGCGCGGCTGAGTCCGTAGCCGAAGCTCTCTCGGATGGCGCCGGCGTCCGTGGCGTAGGCCGCCCATAGCGTGGTATCAAAGCAGTCCTCCCCTCCCTCGCCCTGGAACTCGAGGAGTCGGCCCCCACCATTCGTCACAAAGTAGCCGTGCGAGCCACCGCCGGGGCAGTTCGTCTGCGCGATGGGCGCGAAGATGACGAGCGGGTTGTCGACGGAGCCGTCACCGATCACCTCGGCGCCCTTCTGCTCTATGACGTTATTGCCATCGTAGAACGTCCAGTTCGGGCTGACGCCGGGCGTGATGGCCGATCCGACTCGCCGCCCGAGCCCGTCGTAGTAGTACTTGATCGGCACCTTCTGATGTGCCCCGGGCGGGTAGACCGGGCGCGTGGTCACCGTCCAGGTGAGTTGGCCGGCGGCATCGTAATAGCGGCTGTTTGGCCAGTACTTGGTGAGGTCCTGGTAGTGCTCGCGGATGACGTTGCCGTTCCAGTCGTATGTGTACTTCGTCGTGTCGCTCGCCGTCGGACTGGCCCGATGGATCTGCGAAGCCAACCGGTTGGAGCCGCTTACCAAGACCGCGCGGACGGTGTCGTCGAGCAGGTAGTCGATCGAGCGGTTCCTGGCCTCATCATACTGGTAGTAGCGGAGCACGCCCGGTCCGTTCTGGCTGGCGAGCTGGCCGCGCGTGTCGTACGTCCACTGAGTCACGCCCAGTCCGATGTTGTCCTGCAGCGTCTTCAGGCGGCCCGCCCCGTCGTAGCTCAGGAAGCCAAGGTCGATGCCCGGGGTGTTGAACTTGTTGGTGTCCGCGACCTCGCTGAGCAGGCCATCGACGTCGAACCGGTAGCGCACCCGGGTCCCGTTCGGGTAGGTGATGCGGGTGCGGCGGCCGAGGGAGTCGACCTCGAAGCCGAGCGCCACTGTATCGAACGCGATCCCGAGCAGTGAGCCGCCGGCGCCATAGCTGTACGTGTAGCTCCGGCTGGGCGTCGTGAGCGTCTGCCGCTGGCCGGCGTGGTTGTAGGTGTACGCGTACGTTCGGCTGAAGGTCGGGCCATCGAGATTCAGACTCTGTGTCTCACTCTGCAGGGAACCGTCCGTCCCGTACACCCGGGTGACCGTGCTGTAGCGGTTCTTGACGTAGGTCGGGTTGCCGAGCGCATCGTAGTCGAAATCTATGGTGTCGCCCGGCGCCACGGTGTCGCCGACGGCGACTGGCTCCGTGAAGCCCGGGCCGGTCGTGATGAGGTCCGGGTACGGCTCGCCCGCCTCCACGCGTACCTTCGCGAGAGCGCGGCGCAGCGGCCGGTTCAGCGCGTCGTACGTCGTCGTGATCGAGTCTCCCTGCCGGTCCCGAATGGTGAGCACGTTGCCGGCGAGGTCATAGCGGCGGCGCTCGGTCCTGCCGAACTCGTCCGTCATCGCGGTGTCGCGGCCGAGCTTGTCGAACGCCCACCGGCGGACAACGTTGCGCGGATCCAAGCGTTCCACCAGGCTGCCTTCCGCATCGTAGACCATCGAATCCCGGCTCAGCTGCGTGCCGAAGCGCTGCGCGATCTTCGTCGTCAGATTGCGGAAATCGTAGGAGAACCACGTCGTGTCCGATCCGGGGTTCACCGCCATGGTGACGTTTCCGTACCCGTCGTAGGCCAGCCTCGAAGCCCGGCCCGCGGGGCTTGTCGTCGTCTCGAGGTTCCCGAGGGAGTTGTAGGTGAAGCGCGTGGTCAGATCGCCATGCGGCGCGACCGCGGCTTCAGTGACCGACGCGACGAGTCGCGGGAAGACCGTATCGTACGCGAAGATGGTTCGATGCCCACGTGGGTCTGTCGCCAGGCCGAGCCGCCCGTAGGCGTCGTAGCTGAAGCCGGACACATCGCGGTTGGTACCGTCGGCCGGGGCGTTGATCGACGTCGGCTTGTCCGGCGTGTTGGCGTCGGCGTAGGCGTAGCGGACGGAGTCGACGCCGCCGTCGGAGGTTGGAGCGACGGCCGCCGCGAGGCGTGCCCGGGCGTCGTACGTCATGCGCTCGACTCGGCCGTTCGGCCGCACGACGCGCGTGGCCAGCAACGGCATCGACGTGCTGTCGTAGGCGATCGTCGTGCTGTGACCCAATGGGTCACGGATCCGGGTCGGCGCGCCGAACGCGTTCACCCAGAACGCCGCGGTATCCGCGACGTCTGCGCGAGGCCCGTCCACCTTCAGGTAGGCGAGCGCCGTATCGGCGGGAACGCCGCGACCATTGTGCGCCAGACCGACCACGATCTGAGGTGTGAAGGACAGATACGGGCGCGTCTGGTCCGCCGCCAGCGCCAGCGAAGCGTCGCGCAGCGAGTTGGTGTAGTCGTGGTAGCCGTACCATTCATCGCCGCCCAGCGCGCTGGTGCGGTGGTTGACCTTCGTGTTGGCATAGGCGTACCACACCGTGTCTGGCGCATGTTGCAGGTATAGCTTTACGAGCTCATTATTCACAACGCTGGTTACCAGATAGCGCAGTCCCGGATCGTTGACGAACTGGAGATTGTTGTTGTTGTCATAGGAGAAGATGAAACGCTTGTCCGCTGCATACGGCGCGATGCGGATGTACGCGAGGTTCGACGTCGGAGCGTTGGGGTCGTACCAGGAGTACTCCGTCTTCTCGCCGGTCCGATCGATCACCCAGCGCTGCAGCCCGGCGGGGGAGTAGAGGATCCGGGTTCCGTCCTGAAGTCGGCGCCAGTAGTAGTTGCCGGGCGTGATCCCGCCGTCACTGACAGACCCGTAGAAGAGCGTATCTCGGTACGCGCCGGCCGGCGCCCTCCAGAGGTTCGTGCCGATCGACTCGTAGATCGCCGTGCTCGCATCCGCCTCGACGAGGAGGACCGCGCCATTGCGCTGACCGGGGTAGAGCCGGTCCAGCCCCGCCAGCGTCCAGCCCGCGCCGAACGTGCTCGCGGTCCGGTTCACCACCGCGACTTCGCCGGTGGTGGAGGTCTCGTAGGTGGTGCCGCCGTACAGGTTCGCGACGCGCAGTGTATAGGGATAGACACCGGTGCCGAAGCCTGCCACGTACCCATCGACACCGAGAGCGATGCGTCGCGGCGCGCCACCGGGGGTGAGGCCCTGGTTCGTGAACCAGCAGGTCCAGGTCGCGGTGGGCCCGATCGTGAGGATCACGCGCACGCTGTCCGGCGTGCTCCCCCCCACCGGCAGCGAGATGTTGGCCATGACCGGGATGACCGGATGAGCCGTGCTGCTGTTGTGAAGCAGCGTCAGCCGGCGGTCCCGCCCCAGCGTCCTGTACGCCGGCATCGAGTGCGTCGTGACCAAGTCGCCGCACTGCACGTACGCGGCCTTACCGGCGCCCACCGTCGGGCAGACCGACCGGTCGTAGCGTGGTCCCGGGTTCATCGAAACGTCGACGATTGGAGCCGCCGGGCTGGACGGGGTCACGGTCACGGCGTACGAGCCCGAGTCGCTGTAACCGCCGGCGGCGGCCGTGAGCGTGAGCGTTCCGATGCCGGGCGCGGCGCCCGTCGAGTACGTCACGCTCACGGATGTGGAATCGCCGCCGGCGACCAGCAGTGAGGATGGCGAGACGGAGCAGGCGGTGAGCGGACTCGTCGCGGAGCAGGCGAGGGAATATGTGGTACCTGCGCCGCCGGAGTTCCGGACGATGAAGGTGGCCGAAAGTCCGGTCCAGTTCGTGGGCGCGGAAGCACTGGCGTTGTCCGGCGTCACCGCCGGCGGGTTCGCCCCCACCACGGTCACCGTGTATGTGCCGACATCCGAGCCGTCCGGGCCGGTCGCCGTGAGCTCGATGCTCCCGGAGCCGGCGGCGCCGGTACCGTACGTGACGTTGACGCTGGCCGGTACGCCGTCGACCGCCGTCTTCTCGGACTGTACGCTGCACGAGCTGACCGATCCGCTGGCCGCGCAGGACAGGGTGTACGTCTCCTTCGGGGTGCCGTCGTGGCGGAGCGTGAAC
>DASTKT010000225.1:0-16381 GCA_035715725.1 Longimicrobiales bacterium
CGGGGGAGCCCAGCCGGCCCGCCGTCCAGGCGGCCGGCGCCGCCATCGCGGCCATGTCCCATTGCCAGCCGAAGAGGATCGGGACGCGTCGGGGACGGCGCGTCGGCGCGCCGGGACGCGGCGGTACGCGGCCCGGGGGGCGGGTGCCGGACAATCGAGCCGGCTGTGATTCGGTGTTGGCGTGGAAGCGCGGGCAACGGGGCGAGCCGGTCACTCCGGACTGTGGCCGGGGCGCGAGCAGGTATCTAAGCGGGTGCCCCGGATCTCGCAACGACTTTGGGATGCCTGACGGGATGCGCAACGCCACGGCGCCGCGACCGGCCGGCCTTGCGGGCGTGGGGGCCGGAACGCACGTTGCGCGGCCGCGCCGGCCGGGGCCGGCGGCGCTCCGTGGGAGCCGACAGGAAGCTCATGACGAAACCGATCTTCGACATCGATCCCGACATCCGCCGGGCTCACACGCTCCCGGGGCGCGCGTACGCGGACCCCGGGATCTACGCGCTGGCGAAGGAGCGCATCTTCGCGCGGAGCTGGCAACTCGTGGGCGACGCGCACCGGCTGAAGGCGCCGGGGCACGTCTTGCCGTTCACGCTGCTGGAGGGGTGCCTGGACGAGCCGCTCCTCTGGACGTGCGACGAGGAGGCGCGGCTGCATTGCCTGTCCAACGTCTGCACGCACCGCGGGACGCTCGTCGTCGAGGGGGAAGGCCACGCGCACCAGCTCCGCTGCCGCTACCACGGCCGCCGCTTCGCGCTCGACGGACGCATGACGCACATGCCGGAGTTCGACGGCGTGGAGGGTTTCCCGAGCGAGGCCGACGACCTGCCGAAGGTGCGGACCGGGCGCTGGGGCCCGTTCCTGTTCGCCTCGCTCGACCCGGCGGTGCCGTTCGACGCCTGGATCGCGCCGATGCGAGAGCGGCTCGCCTTCCTGCCGATCGACGAGTACCGTTTCGATCCGGCGACGTCGCGCGACTACCACCTCCGGGCGAACTGGGCGCTCTACGTGGAGAACTACCTCGAAGGCTTCCACGTGCCCTACATCCATCCGCGCAGCCTCGGTGGCGCGCTCGATTACGACGCCTACGACACCGAGGTCTTCGACTACTCGAACCTCCAGCTCGGCGTCGGCAAGGCCGGCGAGCCGGGCTTCGTCCTGCCGCCCGGCCACCGCGATGCCGGCACGCCCATGGCCGCGTACTACTTCTGGTTGTTCCCGAACCTGATGTTCAACTTCTATCCGTGGGGCCTCTCCATCAACGTGGTCTACCCGCTCGGTCCCGAGCGGACGAAGGTCTCCTTCCTCACCTACACGCATCCTGCCGCGCCCGCCGGCCTCGAGGGCGCCGGCTACGACGTGCACCGCGTCGAGATGGAGGACGAGGAGGTCGTCGAGGCCGTGCAGCGAGGCGTGAAGTCGCGGCTATACGACCGCGGCCGCTACTCGCCGCGGCGCGAGCAGGGGCCGCATCATTTTCATCGGCTGTACGCGGAGCTCCTCGCGGCGCCGTAGCGCCGCGAGGAGCTCCGCGTACGCTCGCTTCGCTCGCTGTCGTGGCGCTGCGCGCCGCGCACGCTGCGCTGTCGCGGCCTTCGGCCGCGCACGCTCGCTCCGCGCGCTGTAGCGGCGCTGCGCGCCGTGAGGTGCGGGGCCGCCTGGCCCGCGCCCTCACGCGCTACTGCGGGGCGTGCCGCCCGGCGTCCTCATGCGGTCGGGCCCTGCCGCCGGTCTCCGTGCTCCGACAGCGTACCCGTACCCCTACTCCTACCCGTACCCGATCCGTTCTCCCGCCATCCATCTCGGCCACCCCACTCCCACCCGAAAACCCGCCCGCCGGCACGGCCAGGGTCGTGGCCGTTCTCGCGGCCGAAGGCCGCGACAGCGCCAGCGTGCGTGGCCCGCAGGGCCACGACAGTGAAACGTGCGCGAGCCGCAGGCGAGCGACAGCGCAGCGTGCGTGGCGCAACGCGCCGCGACAGCGAGCGAAGCGAGCGTACGCGAGCCGCAGGCGAGCGACAGCGCAGCGTGCGGCGGCGCCTACGGCGCCGCCCGGCTCCGCCACACCGCATAGACCGGCAGGCCCGACAGGATGACCGCAAAGCTGACGAGAGTCAGCGCCGGCGTCTCGACGAGCGAGTTCAGCAGCAGCGCGAGCGAGCCGGCCACGAACGCGGCGGGGAGCCAGGGCGAGGCGGGCGAGCGGTACGGGCGCGGGTGGTCGGGGAGGCGGCGCCGCAGGATCGCCACGGCGGCGACGGCGAGCGCGTAGAACGGCCACTCGCCCAGCACGATGGCGTTCGTGAGCTGCTCGAACGTCTGGCTGGAGATGTAGACGAGCGCGAGCAGGCACGAGACGGCGATGGCCACGTGCGGCGTGCGGAAGCGCGGATGCACGGCGGCGAGGCGGCGGAAGAAGAGGTCCTCGTCGGCCATCGCCCACACGAAGCGCGGCCCGGTCATGACGTTCGCGTTGAGCGTTCCCACGGTGGAGAGCATGACGAGCGCGGAGATGAGGGCGCCGCCGACGTCGCCCAGCGCGCGGGTGGCGGCATCCGCGGCGACCAGCTCCGAGCCCGCCATGGCCCGCGCCGGCAGGACCCACAGGTACGCGACGTTGGCCGCCAGGTACGCGGCGATGACGCCCGCCATGCCGAGCATGATCCCCCGCGGCAGCGCGCGCCCCGGGTCCCGCACCTCACCGGTCAGCGACGCCACGTCCGCCCACCCGTCGTACGCCCACATGACCGCGATCAAGGCGACGCCGAAGCCGCCCCACGTCGCCGGCGCGAACGAGATCGGTCCGGCGAACGCCCCCTCCTGCGGGCGGCCGAACAGCAGGATCGCGAGCGCGAGGCCGAGCAGCGCGACGAGCTTCGCGGCCGAGGACGCGTTCTGCACGAGCGCCGCGCCGCGCACCGAGCGGTAGTTCGCCGCCGAGAAGAGCACGATGAGCGCCGCGCCGATGACGCGCTGCGTCCCGGGCGCGAGCGGCACGAAGTGGCCGAGGTACGCGGTGAAGATCAGCGCGACGGCGGCCGACGTGCCCGGCCGCACGATGAGGAAGTCGGTCCAGCCGAACAGGAACGCCGGCAGCGGTCCGTACGTCTCGCGCAGGTAGACGAAGATCCCGCCCGCGCGCGGAAACATCGCCGCCAGCTCCGCCACGGCCAGCGAGCCCGAGCTGGCGATCGCGCCGCCCAGCACCCAGAGCGCCAGCATCGCGCCCACGGCGCCGACCTCCGCCGCCGCCGTCGCCGGGACGCGGAAGATCCCGCTCCCGATGATCATCCCCACGACGACGGCGGCGGCGCTCCACGTCCCGAGCCGGCGGGGCAGCCGGCCCTCGGCGGGCGCGGCCTCGGCGGCGGGCGCCGCCGGTGCGGCGGTCGGGACGGAGACGGTCGGCTGCGGCTGTGACACGACGGCTCCTCGGCGGGTGAGGCGCCAAGCTACACGTGCACCCCGGCCGCGAGCCAGCGCGGCGTAGGCCCGGCCCGCGCGCACCCGGCGGCTCGCCCCGTCCGCCCCGGGGCCTGGCGTCTGCCGGCGCCGCGGGATACCCTAGCCCACCGCGCCACCGCGCCACCGCGCCACCGCGCCACCGCGCCACCGCGCCACCGCGCCACCGCGCCACCGCGCCACCGCGCCCGCACCCGAGGGACGCCATGCCACGCCGACTCCTCCCCGCGCTCGTCCTCGCCCTCGCCGCGGCCACGCCGCTCGGCGCGCAGTGGGCGCCCGAGCGCTCCGGCACGACCGCGGAGTTCCGCGGGGTGTCCGCGGCCGGCGCGCGCGTCGTCTGGGCGGCGGGGAAGGGAGGCGTCTACGCGCGCACCGTGGACGGCGGCGCGAGCTGGCGGGTGGACAGCGTCCCCGGCGCGGCGTCGCTCTTCTTCGTGGACGCCCACGCCGTCGGCGCGGACACGGCGTACCTCCTCGGGACGAGCTTCGTCGACTCGATCTCCGACGGGCGGATCTACCGGACCACCGACGGCGGCCGGCACTGGACGCTGCAGTTCCGCGACACGACGAAGGGGATGTTCCTGGACGGGCTGGCGTTCTGGGACGCGAGGCACGGCGTCGCCTTCGGCGATCCGGTGGGCGGGAGCTTCGTGGTGCTGACCACGGCGGACGGCGGGGCGACGTGGCGCCGCGTGCCGCCGGAGCGCCTCCCGCCGCCGCTGCCGGGGGAGGCCTCCTTCGCGGCCAGCGGGACGGCCATCGCCACGTTCGGCGACTCGCTCGTCTGGTTCGGCACCGGCGGCGGGGAGCACGCCCGCGTCTACCGCTCGACGGACCGCGGGCGGACGTGGAGCGTCTCGCCGACGCCGCTCCCCGGCGGGAAGACCGCGGGGCTGTTCGGCGTCGCGTTCCGCGACGCGCGCCACGGCGTGGCCGTCGGCGGCGACTACACGGCCCCCGCCGCCGCCGGCGCGAACGTGCTGCGGACGTCCGACGGCGGCGTCACGTGGAGCGTGGCCGGGACGTCCGCGCCGGCCGGCGTGCGCTACGGCGTCGTCTACGTCCCGGGTGCGGTGCGGCCGGCGCTCGTGGCCACGGGCCCGTCCGGCTCCGGGTACTCGATGGACGACGGCGCGACGTGGACGGCGATCGGCACCGACCCCTACAACACCGTCGTGTTCGCCTCGCCCGCGGCCGGCTGGGCGGCGGGCACCGACGGCCGGATCGCGAAGTGGGCCGGGCGGCCGCTCGGCGCGAGGACGAGCGGCGCCGGCGCGAGGACGAGCGGCGCCGGCGCTTCCAGGGCGGCGGCCGGGACCGCCGCGGAGCACCGCTGAGCCGGCACTCCCGCGGCACGCCGGGCTCGGCGAGACGCCCCCGCCCGCGGTTGCGCTCGCCCACGCGGTCCCCGATCTTGCCGGACCGTCCCCCATCGCCACGAACCTCCGTCGCGGAGTCCGACCGATGTCGTCCATGACCGCACCCGCGCGGCGTCGTTTCCTCGCGCCCGTGCTCGCCGCGCTCCTCGCGCTGCCGGCCGCGGCCCCGGTGCTGTGGGCGCAGCGCCCGGCCGCCAGCGCCGCCACCGCCCGCCCGGAGACGCGGGCGCGCCACGGCATGGTCGTCTCGGCCAGCGCGATCGCCAGCCGCGTCGGCCGGGACGTGCTGCGGGATGGCGGCAACGCCGTCGACGCGGCCATCGCCACCGCGTTCGCGCTCGCCGTCACCTACCCGACCGCCGGCAACATCGGCGGCGGCGGCTTCATGGTGATCCGCTTCCCGGACGGCCGCGCGACCACGCTCGACTTCCGCGAGAAGGCGCCGCTGGCCGCGTCGCCGGAGATGTTCGAGGACTCGACGGGCGCCTACTCGGCGACGATCCACCACGACAGCTACCGCGCGGTGGGCGTGCCCGGCACCGTGGCCGGCCTCGCGCTGGCGCACGGGAAGTACGGCAGCCTGCCGTGGCGCCGGCTGGTGCAGCCGGCCGTCACGCTCGCGGCCGACGGCTTCGACGTGCCGCCCGGTCTGGCCCGCTCGCTCGCGGGCGTGCTCCCGGACATGAAGCCGTTCCCCGCCTCCGTGGCGGCGTACTCGAAGAACGGGGCGCCGTACGCCGCCGGGGAGCGCTTCCAGCAGCCGCAGCTCGCGCGCACGCTCGGCCGCATCCGAGATGAGGGGCGGGACGGCTTCTACGAGGGCGAGACGGCGCGCCTCATCGCCGAGGAGATGCGCCGGGGCGGCGGCCTGATCACCGAGGAGGACCTGGCCCGCTACGAGGCGAAGGAGCGCGAGCCGGTCCGCGGGACGTACCGCGGCTACGAGGTCATCTCGATGCCGCCGCCCAGCTCCGGCGGCGTCGCCGTCCTCGAGATGCTGAACATCCTCGAGGGTTACGACCTGAAGGCGATGGGGCACGACTCGCCGGCCTACGTCCACACGCTCGTGGAGGCGATGCGGCGCGCGTTCCTCGACCGCGCCCGCTACCTCGCCGACCCCGACTTCGAGCAGGTCCCCGTCGAGCGCCTGACGAACAAGGCGTACGCGGCCGAGCTGCGCAAGACCATCCTCCCGGACAAGGCGTCGGTCTCCGAGCCGGCGCAGGTCGCCGAGGCGGCCGAGAGCCCCGAGACCACCCACTTCTCCGTCGTCGACGGCAACGGCACCGCCGTCTCGGTCACCTACACCCTCGAGCAGGGCTACGGCGTGAAGATCGTGGTGCCGGGCGCGGGATTCCTGCTGAACAACGAGATGGGCGACTTCAACGGGAAGCCGGGCGTCACCGACAGCACCGGCCTCATCGGCACCCCGGCCAACCTCGCCCGACCGCAGAAGCGCATGCTCTCCAGCATGACGCCCTCGATCCTGGCCCGGGATGGCAAGCTGGTCGCGGTCGTCGGCAGCCCCGGCGGGCGCACGATCATCAACACCGTGCTCCAGGTGATCCTCAACCTCGTGGACTTCGACATGGGGATCCAGCAGGCCGTGGATGCGCCGCGCCTCCACCATCAGTGGCTCCCCGACCGCGTCAACGTCGAGCAGGACGGCCTGCCGCCCGCCACCGTGGCGGCGCTGAAGGCCATGGGCTACCAGGTTCGCCTCGGCGGGAGGCAGGGGACCGCACACTCGATCCTGATCGACCCGGTCAACGGCGACCGGATCGGCGCCGCCGACCCGCGGGACCGGGACGCGGGGGCGGTGGGGTGGTGACATGACCCGATCCCTCGCCGTCGTCCTCGCCCTCCTCGCCTTCGCGCTCCCGGAGGCCGCGCACGCCCAGGCCCGTTCCGCCGACACGCTCCGCGTCCCCGGCCTGCGCGCCCCGGTCGAGATCGTCCGGGACCGCTATGGCGTCGCCCACATCTACGCGGCGAACGAGAACGACCTGTTCTTCGCGCAGGGCTACAACGCCGCGCGCGACCGGCTCTTCCAGTTCGAGCTGTGGCGCCGCCAGGCGACGGGGACGGTGGCCGAGATCCTGGGCCCGCGCGAGCTCGATCGCGACATCGGCGCGCGGCTGCACCGCTTCCGCGGCGACCTGCACAAGGAGCTCGCGCACTACCACCCGCGCGGCGAGGCGATCGTCGGCGCGTTCGTGCGCGGCGTGAACGCGTACGTCCGCGAGGCGCGCGCGCACCCCGAGTCGCTGCCGGTCGAGTTCCGGCTGCTCGGGATCCAGCCGGAGGAATGGACGCCCGACGTCGTGATCTCGCGGCACCAGGGGCTCCTCGGCAACATCACCTCCGAGCTGCGCATCGGCCGCGCGGTCGCGCGGCTCGGCGCGGAGAAGGTGAAGGACCTCGGCTCGTTCGGCCCCGGCGACCCGGACCTGCGCCTCGACCCGTCCATCGACGGCGCCGCCCTCTCCGCCGACATCCTGCACCTCTACGACGCGTTCCGCGCGCCCGTGCGCTTCGAGCGCTCCGACGTCGTCGCCTCGAGCCGGGGCGACGAGGCCGCCTACCGGCGGCTGGCGGCGGCGCTGCCGCCCTCGGAGACCGAGATCGCCGCCTCCGGCGAGGCGATCGGCAGCAACAACTGGGTGCTGGCGGGCTCGAAGACGGCGAGCGGCAAGCCGCTCCTCGCGAACGATCCGCACCGCGTGCAGCAGGCGCCGTCGCTCCGCTACTTCGTGCACCTCGTCGCCCCCGGCTGGAACGTCATCGGCGGCGGCGAGCCGGTGCTCCCGGGCGTCTCGATCGGCCACAACGAGCACGGCGCGTGGGGGCTGACCGTCTTCGACCTGGACGGCGAGGACCTGTACGCCTACGAGACGAACCCGGCGAACCCGAACCAGTACCGCTACCGCGGCGCGTGGGAGGACATGCGGATCGTGCGGGACACGATCCGCGTGAAGGGCGCCGCTCCGGTCGTGGTCCAGCTCCGCTATACGCGGCACGGACCCGTCGAGTACCAGGACACCGCCGCGCACCGCGCCTGGGCGCTCCGCGCCGCGTGGCTCGACATCGGCGCCGCGCCCTACCTGGCCTCGCTGCGCATGGACCAGGCGACGACGTGGGAGGAGTTCCGCGCCGCCTGCGCCTATTCGCGCATCCCCGGCGAGAACATGATCTGGGCCGACCGCGCCGGGAACATCGGCTGGCAGGCCGTCGGCGTCGCGCCGGTCCGCCGGAGCTGGAGCGGGCTCGTCCCCGTCCCCGGCGACGGCCGCTTCGAGTGGGACGGCTACCTGCCGATCCCCGAGCTGCCGCACGCCGCGAACCCGGCCGCCGGCTTCGTCGCCACCGCGAACCAGGACGACCTGCCGCAGGGGTACGCGCACCGCAACGCCGTCGGCTGGGAGTGGGCCGACCCGTTCCGCTTCCGCCGCATTACCGAGGTGCTCTCGCCCGGCAAGGGCTTCACCGTGCAGGACATGGCGCGCCTCCAGCACGACGTGCTCTCGATCCCCGCGCGCACGCTCGTGCCCCTCGCGCTCCGGCTCAATGCGGCCGAGCCGGGCGTCGCGGCGGCGCTCGACTCGCTCCGGCGCTGGGACTTCCGCATGGACACCGCCTCCGTCGCCGCCGGCATCTACGGCATCTGGGAGCGCGAGCTGATGGAGGCGACGACGGCCGTCGTCGTGCCGCCGGACGCCCGCTCCCTCCTCCGCCTCGGCACCGGGCGGATGGTGAGCCTCCTGGCCTCGCCCGACGCGCACCTCGGCGCGAGCCCGGCGGCCGCCCGCGACTCGATCCTGCTGCGCGCGCTCTCCCGCGCCGTCGCCGAGCTCGGCCAGCGGCTCGGACCCGACTCCCGCGCCTGGCGCTACGGCGCCTACCACCACGCGCTGCTCCACCACCCGATGAGCCCCGCCGTGAGCGACGACGTGCGCCGCCGCCTCGACGTCGGGCCCGCGCCCCGCGGCGGCAACGCCAACACGCCGAACGCCACCGGCAACGGCGACAACCAGACCGCGGGCGCCTCGCTGCGCATGGTGGCCGACCTCGCCGATTGGGAGCGGAGCATCGCCACGAACACCCCCGGCCAGTCCGGCGACCCGGCCTCCCCGCACTACCGCGACCTGTTCCCGCTCTGGGCATCCGGCGAGTACTTCCCGCTGGCCTACGGACGGGAGCGGGTGGCGGCCGTGGCGGAGAACCGGACGGTGCTGCGGCCGGCGGGGCGCTGAGCTCTCCGCGGGCGACCCCCGCGTCCGGAGGTGTCACGCGACGACGCGGAGCCGGCGGCGGAGACGCGGAGCGCGGCCGCCGCCCGGCCTTCGCGGGCGGCCGCCGCCTCGAAGAGTGTCACACGGAGACACGGAGACGCGGAGGGCGCGGCGGCAGCGCGCCGGCAGTCCGCCGGCCGCCGGCGTACGCCGGAGATGACATCAACAGATGGTACGCTCCCCGGCGGGGCTCCACCGCCCGGCGACTCTCCGTGTGCTCTTTGTGCTCTGTAGTGACGAATTCCGTTCCCGTCCTGGTCCACCCGCCCGCCCCAGCGCACCGCCTCGCGTCTCGTCCGTCCAGCTCCGCGTCTTCGCGTGATGCCCGCGTCCGTGCCCACCCTTGCGAACGACGTCGCCCCAAGGTGCAATGGTCCGGTAAGTCGTTGTCAGATAGATATATAGCAGATATCTGGGGTGGCTCGAATCGAGGATGGGGACATGGGGCGCCACGGAGCGAGGCAGGGCTGGAGGTCGCGGAGGAAACGGAGGAGGAGCCGCCGGCTGACGGCCATGCTGGCGGCCGGGTTCGTGGCGCTGGTCGCGCTCTGGCTGGCGGCGACTCGCGCGGCGGGGGTGGGGCCGTGGACGCGGAGCGATGCGCCGGTGAGCCTGGAGGTCAACCTCTCGGCGCGGACGCTGACGGTGCGCCGCGAGGGCGACGTGGTCAACCGGTACGACATCGCGGTGGGGACGTCCGAGCATCCGACGCCGACGGGGGATTTCTCGATCAGCACGATGGTCTGGAACCCGGCGTGGGTGCCGCCGAACTCCGACTGGGCGCGGGGGAAGGAGCCGCAGGAGCCGGGATCTCCGAGCAACCCGATGCAGGGCGTGAAGATGTACTTCCGCGAGCCGACGTACTTCATCCACGGGACGAACGACCCGGAGTCGATCGGCGCGGCCGCATCGCACGGCTGCATCCGGATGGCGGTAGGGGACGCGGAGGAGCTGGCGCGGATGCTCATGGAGGAGACGGGCGCGGGCTCCCCGCCCTCCGGCGGCGAGACCCGCTACGTCACCCTGCCGAGCGCGGTGCCGCTGGAGATTCACGAGTAGGATGCGAGAGGCGCCGTGAGGCCGATCGGCCCCACGGCGCCAGCGCGCTCTCTCCGCTGTCCGCTCGCTCCCTCCCAGGGTGTGAGGCCGCGGCGCGCAATGCGTCTCGCGGCCCCTCGATCCCCTCCGCTCAGCTAGCCTGCGGCCAGGCCGCGTGCGCGGCGCGCCGCGGCTTGCGGGCCGTCCGGCCCGCATCCAGGAGCGCGGCGTGCACCTGTGCGCGCGAGCGCACGCCGAGCTTCTGCAGCACGCTCTCGGTGTGGTGACGTGCGGTGTGCGGGCTGATGAACAGCTCGCAGGCGATCTCCTCGTTGCTCCGCCGGGCCGCGAGCAGCCGCGCGACGCGCGCCTCCTTGGGGGTGAGGCCGTGGGTGCGGCGCAGCTCGTCGTCGGCCGGCAGGCGGCCATCGGTCCGCTCGACGACCACCACGATGGTGGTGCCTCCTCCGGGGTCGCCCGCGGCGAGCCGGTCGGCTCGCACGATCCAGGTGCCGGCCCGCACGCCGACCTCGCGCACGAGCGGCTCGCCACGGGCGAGTTTTGGCCAGTCCTCGGGGAGCGTGGCGCCGCCGGCCAGCGCGCGAGCCAGGTCGCGCACCGCCCGATCGATGTCCGGGTCGTCGTGGATGCGTGTCGTGGTGTGGTCCCGCTCCGTCTCGCGCCCCGCGAGGCTCATGGTGCGTTGCTCCCTTCGAGGATCGTTGCCCCGGCATGCCTGCCGCCGATAGGTTCCGAGCATAATCCTCGATCGTCACCGCACTCTCACCGGGCTCTCACGCGAGCAACTCCGCGGGAAGCAATGGCATGATCCGTATCCGTACGCTGGGAACCGCGGAGCTCCAGGACGACGAAGGGAGCGAGATCCGCTCCGTGCTCACGGGCTCGAAGCGGCTGGCGCTGTTCACCTATCTGGTACTGGCGCGCCCGCGCGGCTTCCACCGGAGGGACAAGCTGCTGGCGGTCTTCTGGCCCGAGCTGGACAGCGAGCGGGCCCGGCCGGCGCTCAGCCAGGCGGTGCACCTGCTGCGGCGCAGCTTCGGCCACGACGTCATCGACAGCCGCGGCGACGAGCTCGGGATCAGCGCCGGCGCCGTGTGGTGCGACGCGCTCGCGTTCGAGGCGGCGCTCGAGGCGGGCGACGGCGCGGGCGCGCTCGAGCTGTACGGCGGGGAGCTGCTCCCCGGGCTGTTCGTCGCCGAGGCGCCGGAGTTCGAGCGGTGGCTCGACGGAGAGCGCGCCCGCCTGGCCGGGCTCGCGGCCACGGCCGTCCGCGAGCTGATCGAGCGCGCGGCCGGCGCCGGCGACCTCGCCGCGGCCGAGGCGTGGTCCCGCCGCGCACTCGACCTGTCGTCCTACGACGAGCCTGCGCTCGTCGGCCTGATGCGCACGCTGCACCGCGCCGGCGACCGCGCCGCTGCGATCCGCGCGTACGACGACTTCGCCCGCCGGATGCGCGAGGATCTCGATCTCGAGCCGTCGCCGGAGACGCAGGCGGTGCTGGAGGAGGTGCGCTCGGCGCCGCCGCCCCGGCCGGCGCTGGTACCGGCGGCCGACGGCGCGGCGCTCCGCTTCGCGGGCGGCGGGAGTGCCGGCGGGGCCGCCGGCCCGGCCGGCATGGACCGAGGCGCCGGCGGCGCCGTGGAGCCGGACGCGGTCGGCGCGGACACGCGGGCGCCCGGGCCGCCTCCGGCCGCGCGGGACGGCGGCCAGGCGGCGCGGGCGCGCCGGCGCCTCGTAGTCCTGGCGGCGGCGGTCGTCGCCCTCGTGGTGGCGGCCGTCGCGCTGTCGCTCCTCCGCCGACCCGCCCCGGACGCGCAGGACGACACCCCGCCGCTCACGCGCGTCGCCGTCCTCTACTTCACGGATTCCACGCCGGAGCGGGACCTCGGCTACCTCTCCGAGGGGCTCACGGCCACGCTCATCGACCAGCTCACGCACGTGCGGGGGCTCAGCGTCGTCTCGCAGAACGGCGTGCGGCCGTTCCGCGGCAACAACCTCCCCGCGGACTCGATCGCGCGGCGGCTCCGCGTCGGGCTGCTCGTCGACGGCACGCTCGTCCGCTCCGCCGACAAGCTGCGCGTCACCGTCGAGCTCGTGGACGCGCGCACGGGCACCGCGCTCGGGAGCCAGACGTTGGAGCGCCCGTCCGGCGAGCTGTTCAGCCTGCTCGACGATGTCTCCGCGCAGGTGGCCACGTTCCTCCGGCGCCGGCTCGGCAACGAGGTGCAGATCACGAAGTGGCGGGCGGGCACGGGCAGCCTGGAGGCGTGGCGCCGGCTGCAACGGGCCGCGGAGTTGTATGCGGGGATCGAGGACTGGGAGCGCGCGGGCAACTTCGCGCAGGCGCACCTTCAGCTTGCGCAGGCCGACTCGTTGGCGCGGCAGGCCGGGCGGCTCGATCCGAGCTGGCCGCAGCCGGCGGTGCTCCGGGCGGAGCTCGCCCGCGAGCGCGCGTTCCTGGCCGCCATCACCTCGCCGACGGACCGGGCCGCGGTGTCGGCGGCGCTCGAGGAGGCGATGGCACACGTCGAAGAAGGCGTCGCCCGCGGGCCGGCCGACGCCACCGCGCTGCAGACGCGCGGCACGATCCGCTACTGGCGCTGGCTGCTCGTGCCACCGCCCGGCCGCAGCGCGGACTCGCTCCTCGCCGTGGCCGAGAGCGACCTGAGCCGATCCATCGAGATCGACCCGAGCCGCCCCGAGGCGCAGATGACGCTCAGCGCGGTCCTCTACTCGCGCGGCAATTTCCGCGAGTCGCGCATGGCCGCGCAACGCGCCTACGACGCCGACGCCTTCCTGACGAGCGACGACGAGACGCTCAACCGTCTCTTCGTCACGTCCTTCGAGCTGGGAGAGGACGACCAGGCCAGCCGCTGGTGCGAGGAGAGCCGGCTGCGGCAGTCCGAGAGCTGGCTCTACGCCTATTGCTCGCTGATGCTGCTCGGCTGGTCAGCGACCGGCGACCACGATCCCCGCAAGGCGCTACTCCAGTACGAGGCGTACGCCGGCGGACAGGAGGGAAGCGCCGACTCGCCCCAGCTCCGCGAACGGGTCCAGCCGATGCTGGCCACGCTCACCGCGACCGTGCTCGCGCGCGCCGGCCGGAGGGACAGCGCCGAGGCCATGCTGCGCCGCGCGCGCGCCGGCTCCCACGACCCGGAGCTGCTGCCGCTCGAGGCCGGCGCGCGGGTCTGGCTCGGCCAGCCGGATTCCGCGCTCGCGCTGCTCGGCGAGTACCTGCGCGTCAACCCGACCGCGCGCCCCCGCCTCTCGAGCGGCCGCATGTTCCAACAACTGCATGGCCGGCCCGGGTGGATCGGCGTGGCTCAGCGCCCTACTTCCCGCAGATGACGACGCCGTTCACCAGGATGCACTGCGAGTCTTCCATCGTCGACATCGTCCCGCTCGCGGACGCGCCACCGCTACCGGTCCCCGGCCCGGCCGCCGCCATTGCGGCGAGCGGCACCGCCGCGGCCGGTAGGTCGTCCACCACCGGGCTCGAGTGCGGGCCCCCGGGCTGCTCGGTGATCTGCCGGCCCAACTGTTCCGCCAGCGCCCGCGTCTCGTAGACGTCGATCTGGTCGGCCGTGAAATCGAAGCGCTTGGCGTTGCCGTGCGCGTCCCGGAAGTGCACCGTCACCTTCGGCATGTCGACGTCTCCCGCGTTGGATCACCACACCTTCGCCGGTGGGGCCACCCGCTCCGCCGCCGACGCGCGCCGCCCTATTGCGGCGCTCGGAACGTCTCGACCGACACCTTCGACACCACTTCGCCCGGCTCGGTGAAGAACTGACAGACCTCCAGCCGGCACATCACGAGCTGCCCCGGCTGCGTGCGCACCGAGAGCGGTCCCTGCCGCAGCGTCCGGCCCCGGCTCGTCTGCACGTCGAACGCGTACCACCGCCACACCGGCCGCCGCCCCAGCCCCACCAGCGCGAACTGCACGATCTCGGCGCCCCGCGCGTACTCCGGCGCCGCGTCGTCGCCTCGCAGCACGCAGTAGCGCACCTCCACGTCGTCGTATACCCGCCGCAGCGGCGTCCACGGGGTCCGCACCGTCACGCCATCCACCGTCGTCCGCCCGGCGCGCTCGCAGGCATGCTCGACCGACTGCGTCCCGCGCCACCACGACGATACCATCAGCATCGCGGTCAGGATGCTTCGTGCGACCATCGCTCACGTCCAGGGGTTTCCGGTGTCCGATCAGGGTTCGGCGCGGAAAGCTCAACTCGGGAGGTGATGGGGGGATGGGAGGAAAATGCCTATTTCCGGCCCGACGACCGGCCGCGCGTATCGAATTGGGCCATTTCTGCCCATCCCAAGCGCGACCGACATCGCGAGTTTATCCGCGTTGCTCGACCACCCGAGCACGGCCCGGCGGGGCCGCGCTCCTCCCCCGCCTGAACCGGCGTAGCCCGAGCCTTCGTAGCACCCCTCCGCCGGACGCGGCGCCGCCGCGCCGCGCCCGGCCTCCGCTTCCCCCCCGGACCCGCTCAACCCTCGGACTTCCGCCGCGCGTAATGGCGCCGGGCCTTCACCCGGTTGCCGCATTCGCTCATGTCGCACCAGCGCCGGCTCCGGTTCCGGCTCGTGTCCAGGAACAGCCACTCGCAGTCCTCGGCCCCGCACGACTTCACCCGCCCCAGCTCGGGCGACGACAGGAGCGAGGCCGCGGATTCCGCCACCGGCCAGAGCGGCGCCTCCAGCGCGCCGCCCGGCGCCGGCCACCGCCATTCCACCCCGCCTCCCTCGGCCGGCACCAGCACCCGGTGCGACAACGCCCTCGCCGCCCACCCGTTCAGGCGCTCCAGGTCCGCCGCCGGGAGCGGCGCCCCGTCCTCCGCCGCGCGCATCAGCCGGAAGATCGACTCCCGAAGCGCCGTCGCCTCCGCGAAGACCCGCTCCGCCTCCCGCGGGCGACGCCGCGCCTCCATGTTCAGCGCCTCCGCCGCGCCCGCATCCAGCGTCCCCACGCGCCGGCTCCACGCCACCAGGTCCTCGTAGGCCAGGAGTCGGTCCCCGCGCTCGCCGTCGTACTCGTGCAGGCTCGCCGTGTTCGAGAACTCCAGGCACAGCGGCTCGCCGAGCAGCGCCAGCGTCTCGATCGGTCGTTGCGTGTCCATCGCATTCCGGTCCAGCAGAAGGCGTCGCATCGCCGCTGGCTTCGCTAACCTGCAATAACGCTATTGACCGGTTAGGGGTCGCGGCGTACATTCTAACCACCAAAACACAGAATACCCGGTTGGCCGCTCCGGCACAAGGGGTTCGGGCGGGGCGGGCCGGCGGGGATGGAACGAGGAGGGGGGCATGGCCGAGCGAGTGCTGATGACACTGCCGTACGGAGCGGGGTCGGGTCGGGGGGCGGCGGTGGTGCGGGATCTGGCGGGTCTGGTCGTGTCGGCGGTGCGGTGGGCGGCGCGCCGCTGGGGGGCGAACTGGGGGATGTACGCGGCGTCGGTCGGCGGCGATCCACGCTTCCCGTGGGTGGCGCGGGGGCGGGCGTCGGCGGGGGGCGACGCCGGCCGAGCCGTGGAAGCCGACGAGGGCGGGGAGGGCGGGGAGGCGGTGGGCGGGGGTCCGCGGGCCCCGGTGTCGCCCGTGTCGGCGCGCCCCATCGCGCGGTTGTGGCGGGGGGCCACGCGGGCGCGGGACGCGGACCGCTACCTGGAGTACCTGGCGGAGACGGGCGTGCGGGAGAGTCGGGCGGTGCCGGGGAATCTGGGGGTGCGGGTGCTGCGCCGGATCGACGGCGACCGGGCGGAGTTCCTGTTCGTCTCGCTTTGGGATTCGATGGATGCGGTGCGGTCGTTCGCGGGCGACGACCCGGAGCGGGCGGTGTTCTACCCGGAGGATGACGGGTTCCTGGTGGAGAGGGAGGAGGAGGTGCGTCATTACGAGGTCGCGCTGACGCGCTCCCGCGAGGGGTCGCGCTGACGCGCGGCCGCAAGAGGTCGGGCTTCGCCCTCCCGCGAGAGGGCGCGCTTCGCGCGGCCGCAAGAGGTCGGGCTTCGCCCTCCCGCGAGAGGGCGCGCTTCGCGCGGCCGCGAGAGGTCCGGCTGCGGCCTCCCGTTGGGGGGCGGGGTTCGCGGGGCGGCGGCTGCGACGTCCCGGCGGGGATCGAGTGGCGGGGGCGAGGCGACCCGACCGATCGGGGGCTGGGGGACTACGGGGCGCGTCCGGCTATGGGCG
>DASTKT010000226.1:0-5362 GCA_035715725.1 Longimicrobiales bacterium
TGGGCCGGGACGGGAACGGAATTTTTCACCGCAGAGGCGCAGAGGGCACAGAGGGGTGCCGGGCGGCGGAGGCTCGCCGGGGTGACGCACCTCCCTTTGATGTCATGTCCGGCGTACGCAGGCGGCCGGCGTGTTGCCGGCGGGCTGTGGCCGCGCCTCCGTGGACTCTGTGCCTCCGTGTGACACTTCTGGAGGCGGGGCCGCCCGCGGACGTGAGGACGGGCTCGGGCTCGCGCCGGCGGCGCCGGGCTCGAGACCGGGCCCGACGGCGCTACACGCCTTCCAGCGCCTCCCGCGCCTGGCGGATGCGGGCGCGGCAGATGTCCTTGCCGAGGATCGCCATGGCGTCGAAGAGCGGGACGCCGGCGGGGCGGCCGGTGATCGCGACGTAGAGCGGCTTCAGCATGTCGCGGAGCTTGAGGCCGAGCTCTTCGGCGACGCCGCGCAGGGTGGCCTCGATGGCGTCGCGCTCCCAGTCGATCATGGCGTCGATGCGGGCGAGCATCGCGTCGAGGGCGGCGCGGGTCCGTGCGGCGTCGAGCTTTCCGGCGAGGAGGCTCTCCGGCGTGGGATCGAGGAGGCCGCTGAAGAAGAAGGCGGTGAGCGGGCCGAGGTCGCTCAGCCGCTCGATGCGCTGCTGCGTGAGCGGCGCGATCGCCATCAGGTAGTCGCGGTTCAGCGCCCACGCCTGAACGCGGCGGGCGTACTCGTCGAGGTCGAGGTCCTCGCGGATCCAGCGCCCGTTCAGCCAGCTCAGCTTCGTCATGTCGAAGACCGGCCCGCCGAGCGAGATGCGCTGGAGGTCGAAGCTCCGCACCATCTCCTCGAGCGTGAACTTCTCCTCGCCGTCGGGCATCGACCAGGCCATGAGCCCGAGGAAGTTCAGCATCGCCTCGGGGAGGTACCCCATGCGCTGGAAGAAGCGCAGGCTCGTCGGGTTCTTGCGCTTGCTGAGCTTGCTCCGGTCGGGGTTGCGCAGCAGCGGCAGGTGGCAGAGCTGCGGCGCCTCCCAGCCGAAGTACGAGTACAGCAGCAGGTGCTTCGGCGCCGACGAGATCCACTCCTCGCCCCGGATGATGTGCGTGATCTCCATGAGGTGGTCGTCGACGACGTTCGCCAGGTGGTACGTCGGCAGACCGTCGGCCTTGAGGAGCACCTGCATGTCGACCTGCGCGTAGTCGAAGACGATCTCGCCGCGCAGACAGTCGTGGACCACGCACTGGCCTTCCCGCGGGACGTTCATCCGGACGACGAACGGCTCCCCCGCCGCCGCCCGGCGCTCCGCCTCCTCGCCGGGGATCGCCAGGCAGTGCCCGTCGTACCCGAGCGGCAGGTTCTGCGCGCGCTGCTGCTGGCGCAGCTCCTCGAGCCGCTCCGGCGTGCAGAAGCAGCGGAACGCGTGACCCTTCTCCAGCAGGATCGCGACGTGCTCGCGGTAGATCGGGGCGCGCTCGCTTTGACGGTAGGGGCCGTGGGGCCCGCCGACGTCCGGCCCCTCGTCCCAGTGCAGGCCGAGCCAGCGCAGCGACTCGAGGATCATCGCCTCGGAGCGCGGGTTGCTGCGCTCCTGGTCCGTGTCCTCGATCCGCAGGATGAACTGCCCGTCGTTCTTCCGGGCGAAGCAATAGTTGAAGAGCGCGACGTACGCCGTGCCGAGATGCGGATCGCCGGTCGGCGACGGCGCGATGCGGGTGCGAACGGTCAAGCGGAGCCTCCGGGTGCGACAGAGCCGCCCGCGGGTGGTCGCGGGCTGATGAGGAATACCCCGTAGTCGCTTCGGCGGCAACGGGTCGAGCCGTGCCCGCTTGCGCTTGCGCGCCCGCGTCCGCGCCCGGCTGTTCCCCGGCTTCTCTGTCGGGCCGAGGAATGGATCGGGCGCGCAAGCGGGCGCGCAAGCGCAACCGGAACGAATTGTAGCCCGGAACCGAACCACGCTCCCGCTACTCCTCCCCGATCGCGACGGGCGGCTCGAGGCGGGCGGCCTGGCGGGCGGACAGCGCGCAGGCGAGGAGCGCCAGGGCGCCGACGGCGAGCGCCAGGAGCCCGAGCGTGAGGGGAGCGAGAGGCAGAGGCGCGGGCGCGCGACCGACGCGGCCCGACCTGGCGCATGGACCGGACGTCGCTGAGCGGGAGGGTGGGATCGAGCGCCTGACCTCCCGCCGCGCCGTCGACGCTCAGCCGACCCGCTCGAGCGCCGCGCGGTCCCAGGCGGCCAGGTCCGCGGCGGCCTCGTAGGTGCGGTGCAGGAACTCGAGCAGCGTGGCGTCGGGGTTGGCGGCGGTCCGCACGGCGTCGTACGGGAGCACGAACTCGCGCAGCTCCGGGTGGTAGTAGGTGCCCCGCGGGCCGACCGGCGCCTCGGCGAAGCCGGGCGGCTCCGGGTAGGCGTAGGCGTAGAAGAGCGGCTCCGGCACCGCGTCGCTGCCGGGCCAGAAGCCCGCGCTCGACACCTCGTGCGAGTACGCCTCGCGCATGACCCAATCGGCCACGTTCGGCGCGCCGCCGGGATGCGGCGGCGCGGTCCGGCCGGAGAAGCGCGTGGCCGCGAGGTCGAAGCCGCCCCAGAAGAAGTGCACCGGGCTGGCCTTGCCGAGGAAGCGGCCGCGGAACTCCTTCAGCACGCGGTCGGCGGAGGCGAGCGCGAGGAAGAAGCGCCCGACCGCCTCGGGGTCGTACGCGGCGTGGGCGCGGTCCTCGTCGAACGGCGTCGCGTCGGGGAGCTCGACGGGGCGGGCGAGCATGCGGAAGCGGATGTCGAGGTCGTCGAGGAGCGCGAGGTACTCGGCGTAGAAGTCCGCGACGGAGCGGGGGCGGAGCGGCAGCTCGCGCACCTGCGCGCGGCTCGTCCGGACGACGAGGCGGTGGGCGAGGAGGTCGAAGTCGACGTCGAACGTCCGGTCGCCGTACGGCATCGGGCCGGCGTGGAGGCCGCGGCCTGTGACGTGGAACGCCACGTGCCACCAGTGGTTCACGGACGGGCAGAGCGCGAGCGGCGTCTTGCCGACGACCTGGCTCCAGCGGTGCAGCGTGGCGTAGCTGTCGCGCCAGTCCTCGAAGCGCAGCTCCGGCCAGGCGGCCTCGTGCGGCGCGCGCTCCGCGGCCGGCGTGCCGCGGGCCGTGCCCGTCCGGTCCGGCGCGCTCACGGCCGGCCCCCGGCCGGCTTCTCGAAGTACGCCATCTCGCCCGGATAATCCACGGTGATTCGCAGGCCGCGCAGCGCCGAACCGCCGAGCGCGCCCTCGACCGGCCGGTCCATCCACTGCGCCATCCAGACGTGGAACGCCTCGTCCTGGCGGAGCGCGAACCAGACCGGACCGACCGAATAGCCGCCCACCTTCACCTCCGGCACCTCGATGAGATCGGCGCCCGTGCGCTGCTCTGCGCGCGGGATGACGCGCCAGCCCGGGTGGCGCGCGCGCCAGCGGCGATAGACCGAGACGGTGACGAAGCTGGCGGCGCGCTCGCCGGGGCGGCCGTCGCGCAGCGCGGCGCGCGCCGAGTCGGTGAGGAAGACCGTCGCGCCGGTGTCGAACAGGAAATCCAGCTCCTCGCCGTCGACGGTCGCGCGGATGCGCGGAAACCACGTGCGGTGCTTACCATTACGGTCCTTCTGGAAGCCGAGCCGGACGCGGTGCTCGGCGGCGACGGACGGGACGTCGCCGCGCGCGCGGAGCAGCAGTCGTCGCCCGGGATAGTCCCACGTCCAGACGCGTTCGGCGAACCACTGCTGGCCGAGCATTCCGCTCCACGTCTCGTTGAACCAGACGCGCGCGCTCGCCGGCTGGACCGGCATGAGCCCGCGGGGCGTGCCCGCCGGCGCCGGGATGCCGAGGCCGGGCCCGAACGCCGGCAGCGGCACCACGCGGAGCGTGTCCCGGTCCATCATCATCGTCTCGACCTTCGGCGCGTAGCGCTGGACGGCGTCGGCGAAGAGGAAGAGGCCGCCGCCGGTGTCCGTGAACAGGTTCAGCGTATCGCCGCGGGTGGTGACCGGCCGCGCGTAGAAGCGGTCCTCCACGTAGCGGGTCGGGATCGTGACCGGCTTCCCGGCCGTCTGCGCGGCGACGGGGGATGCGGCGAGGAGCAGGGCGGCGAGGGTCCGGCGCGTCATCCAGCCTCCAGAAGCGGGTGAGCGCTGGATTTCGCCGCGCCGCGGCTCCACGTCAAGGGCGCCGGCGGGTCGGGCGGTGCTGCACGTCTCCGGCCAGCGCGCGGCGCCCGCATGGTCGGCCGGCGGATCGCGGCCGGCGGATCGCGGCCGGCGGCGGGGATGGCGGACGGCGCCGCGCACTTCACCCCGCATCCCACTGCGCGCGCCGCCGCGCCGGGTTCGGATCTTGCCCCCTGCGACCGCGGGGGACGTCGGGGCGGGCGCTCCGCCCGCCCGAGCGGAGGGATGGTGCATGGCGGTAGCGAGCGAGGCCCCGCGCCGGCGACGCTGGGCCGACCTGGTGGTGATCGTGGCCGGGGTCTATGCGATTGCGACGACGGCGTGGTCGCCGGCGGAGTTCTTCTCGGGCGGGACGTCGCACGAGGTGGCGAGGGAGACGAACTGGGTCTTCGCCGCGCACGTCGCCGGTGGCGGTCTCGCGCTGCTCGGGCTGGCCGTGGCCTTCCGCGACACCACGGTCGCGCGCGTGCTGGTCGCGCTGGGCGGGCTGCTCTACCTCTCGACGCTGCTCACGCTCGTCCAGTTCCCGCTCGGCGCGGTGCTGTCGATCGTCGTGCCCTCGCTCATGATGCTGGCGGCGGCGCCGTTCGTTGGACCGATGCCGTCACCGGAGGAGGAGGGGCGGCGCCGGTGAGGCGGGGCGGGGTTCGGCGGGCGCGGCGTGCGCCCGCAGGACCCGCCCCGCCGCGGCGATCACGCGCGCCCGCGCCGCCGCCACGCACGCCGCACCCGCGATGACCCGCGTGCGCTAGCCGCGGCGCCGGTACTCGCGGTCGTAGTCGTGCCCGCCGAACATGCCGCGCACGCCGCGCTTCAGCTCGGACCAGCCGTGCTCCAGCCGGTCGCCGAAGTCCTGGCCGTACTCGTGGGGCCGCCCGCGGGTCGAGCGGTACTCGCCGCCGTAGCCCCACCGGCCGGTCGGTCCGAGGCCGCCACGGCGACGTCCGCCGATGAAGCCCGGGGCCGCGCCATAGCCGGACGGGCCGCGGTAGCGGCTCGCGCCCGGGTAGCCGGGCGCCCCGCCCCAGCCGCGCTCGCCCGGGAAGGCGCCGCCGGCGCGGCCGGGGCCGCCGCCGACGAAGCCGCGGCCCCCGCTCGGCCGCCGGCCGTAGAACTCGGAGCCATACGCGCCGCGCCCCCACCCCTCACCGCGGCCGCGGAAGCCGCCGCGGTAGCTCGCTTCGCGCCAGG
>DASTKT010000227.1:0-14353 GCA_035715725.1 Longimicrobiales bacterium
CGCGCCGCCACGACCGCGAAATCGAGCGGCTGGAGCAGTAGCTCGCCTGCGGCTCGCGCACGCTCGCTGCGCTCGCTGTCGACGCCTTCGGCGGCGCACGGTTCCCTGTCGCTCGCCTGCGGCGAGCGCACGCCGTCTGCACGGCTGTCGCGGCGCTCCCCGCCCCGAGGTGCGGGGCCGCCGCGGCGCCTCCTTTCGTTCTCCGACGAGCGTACTCGGGCCCCGAGCCGGGCCCGTCCGTTCACGCGCCACGGCACTGCCACCGGACCACCGACCGCCGCCGCAACCATCCTCGCGCCGCTCGCGTAGTATCCCCAGGGCGCCGAGCGGCGCCGCGACCCTCGACACCGGAGCCGAACGATGAAAAACCCAGGGACGGCCGCCGTGCTCAGCGCCATCATCCCCGGGCTCGGCCAGCTCTACAACGGCACGATCTGGAGGGCGGTCTTCTGGTTCATCGTCACGCCGGGACTGTGGATCGGCACCGGCGGGCTGCTCGGCTGGATCTGCCACGTCATCGCCGCGTACACCGCGTACAACTACGCCGCCGAGCACCGGTACGCGGGGTAACGCCGCGCCCGCGCCACCCCGCACCTCGCACGCGGCCCCGCCCCTCGCGGCGCGCAGCGCCGCGACAGCGAGCGCAGCGAGCGCGCGCGAGCCGAAGGCGAGCTACAGCGCAGCGTGCGGCGCGCCGCAGGCGCGACGACAGGGAACCGTGCGCGGCCGAAGGCCGCTACAGCGAGCACCGCGAACGTGCGGCGCGCCGCAGGCGCGACGACAGTGAAACGTGCGCGAGCCGCAGGCGAGCGACAGCGCCAGCGTGCGCGGCGCTCCGCGCCGCGAGCTACGCGCCGCGCGTCTTCAGCACGTGCAACAGCGTCTGCCCGCCGTCGTGCTCGATGCGCAGCACCTCTTCCCGCGGATCGGCGCCCGGGGCGAGGTCCAGCGCGATCGGCGCGCCGATCGAGCGGGTCATGTGGCCGACCGGGCCGTGGCTCATCATGATCTCGATCCGGTCGTCGCGCGGATCGTAGGCTACGCCGCGCAGGTCGTAGCGGCTGACCTCGCGCTGCGCGCCGAGGTCGGGCGCGTCCTCCTCGACGACGACTTCCCGCGCCGCGTTCCGGTAGGTGAAATCCTTCAGCTCCGCGATCCAGCGGTCCCTCGGCAGCCGTGCCATTGCGTCCTCCGGGTCGACGCCTCGGCTCCGGCTCGCGCCCGGCGCGCGCCCGGAGCCGTGGCCTGCCCGCGAGCGTGTCCGGCGCCGCGCGGCTCGGCCGGCGGCCGGGCACGCATCGCCTGGCGCGAAGCTGCGCGGCGGCGACGCCCGTGTCTGTCGGAGTTTGGCGGAAACGACGGGGTGAGAAACCCGACGCGGTCGGAGCTGGGGAAGCCGCCGGCCACAGGATGAGGAGGCGCAACGGCGCCGCCGCGCCCGGCGGGCACGGACGGGCCCCGCGGCGCGGTGGCGCGGTCGAACGTCTACGGGATCACGACGGCGCCGGCGCCGTGATCCCCGGACGCAGCGGCGCGGGCGCTACGCCTCCGCCGCCCGCGCCGTCGCCGCGGCGAGCGCCGCGGAGTCGTGGTGCGCGGGCACGTACATCCCCTCGACGTAGTCGCGCACCATGCGGTGCGTGCTGTAGACGGGCGCGAGCTGCCGGACCGCCGAGCGCACGCGCTCGAGCCACCTCACCGGCAGCCCCTCGTCGTTCACCTCGCCGAAGAGCGGCAGGACCTCGCGCTCGAGGAGGCGGAACAGCGCCTCGGCGTCGGCATCGTCGGCGTCCGTGGCCAGCCCGGGCACGGCCTGGATGCTCCAGCCGACCGGCTCCGAGGCACAGGCGTTGTGATCCGTCCAAGCCTCGGCCCACCAGCCGTCCGGGATGCTGAGGTTCAGCGCGCCGTTCGCCGCCGCCTTCATCCCGCTCGTGCCGCTGGCCTCGTGGGGGCGCCGGGGCACGTTCAGCCAGACGTCGGCGCCGGAGACGAGGCGGCGCGCCAGCTCGACATCGTAGTCCTCGAGGAAGACGAAGCGGTCGCGGTGCTCGGGCCGCAGCGCGAAGGCGACGACCTGCTGGATCATGTCCTGCCCCGGCTGGTCCTTCGGGTGCGCCTTCCCCGCGAACACGAACTGCACCCGCCCGGTGGCGAGCAGCCGCTCCAGCCGCTCCGGCTGGGAGAGGAGCAGCACCGCGCGCTTGTACGTGGCGAAGCGGCGCGCGAAGACGATCGTCAGCCGGCTCGGGTCGAGCGCCGTGTCGGTCCAGGACGCCTCCTCCCCGAGCCGCTCCATCTGGCGGCGGAGCCGCTTGCGCGCCTCCTCGACGAGCCGCTTGCGGCGGTGGCTGCGCACCGCCCACAGCTCCTCGAGCGGGATGTGCGCCGCGCGCTGCCAGCGCACCTCGTCGGTCTCGTCGCGCCAGGCGTCGCCGAGGTGACGCGCGTAGAGCGCCGCCATCTGGCTGGAGACCCAGGTCGGCAGATGCACGCCGTTCGTGATGTGGCCGATCGGGACCTCCTCCGTCGGCACGCCGGGCCAGAGGTGGCGCCACATCTCGCGGCTCACCTCCCCGTGCAGCCGGCTCACGCCGTTGCGGTGCGCGGCCATGCGGAGCGCCAGGATCGTCATGCAGAACGGCTCGTCGGGCCAGGCGCCGTCCCGCCGGCCGAGCGAGAGGAAGTGGTCCCACGCCCCGCGCATCTCCCAGACGTAGCCGCCGAGATAGCGCTCGAGCAGATCCGGCGCGAAGTAGTCGTGCCCCGCCGGCACGGGCGTGTGCGTCGTGAACACGACGCCGCCCTGGTTCCGCTCGGCGGCCTCGCGGAAGCCGCCGCCGTCGCCCCCGAGCTGACGCGCGCGCTCCACGGCCGCGAACGCGGCGTGCCCCTCGTTCAGGTGCACCACGGTCGGCTCGCGGCCCAGCGCCTCAAGCGCGCGCATTCCGCCGATTCCCAGCACGATCTCCTGGCGCAGGCGATGCTCGACGTCGCCGCCGTAGAGCCGGTCCGTGATGTGCCGATCCTCCGGCCGGTTCTGCGGGATATCCGTGTCCAGCAGGTAGAGCGGGATGCGGCCGACGTCCGCGCGCCAGACCTGCGCGTGCAGCCGCCGGTCGAGCATCGGCATCGTGACGACGAGCGGCTGGCCGAGGCCGTCCGTCTCCAGCGTCAGCGGCAGCTCCGTCGGCTCGACGCGCAGGTACGCGTCGCGCTGCCGGCCATCCGCGCCGACCTCCTGCGTGAAGTAGCCCTCGTGGTAGAACAGCCCCACGGCGACGAGCGGGATCCCGAGGTCGCTCGCCGACTTCAGGTGGTCCCCCGCCAGCACGCCCAGCCCCCCCGACGAGATCGGCAGGCATTCCGTGATGGCGAACTCCGCCGAGAAGTACGCCACCCGCATCGAGGGATCGGCGAGCCCCTCGCGCGACCACCAGCTCCCATCCGACGAGAGGTAGCGCCGCTGCTCCTCGGCCACCTCCTCCAGCGCGCGCAGGAACGATGCGTCCGCCGCCAGCTCCGCCGCCCGCTCGGGCGAGAGCTGCGCCAGCATCTGCACGGGATTGTGGCGCGTGGCGCGCCACAGGCCGGGGTCGATTCGCTCGAAGAGCTCGCGGCCCGGACGGTGCCAGCTCCAGCGAAGGTTCCTGGCGAGCGGTACCAGGCCGGCGAGTGAGGCGGGGAGCCGGTCGGCGAAGTCGTGGGACATCATCATCCTCCGAGAATCCGGAGCCGCCGCATCGCGGCCCTCAAGCAATGTTGCTACTGCGGACCTTCCAGATCGTTCCCGACGCGCGACGGCGGCGCGCTCACGGCCGCGCCGGCGCCGCGCCCCGGCCGGGAAGGTCCGTGGCGATCTCGCGCGCCGCGAACAGCGACAGCGCCGCGAACGTCAGCGTCCCGTTCGTGCACCCCGACGTCACGCACGTCGGCGCGCCCACGACGAACAGGTTCTCGTGGTCATGGCTGCGGCCGTGACGATCGACGACGCTGGTGGCCGGATCGTCACCCATGCGGCAGCCGCCGCCGGGGTGCTCCTGCTCGTCGCCGGCGCGCACCGAGACGACGCTCCCGCCGCCGGCGCGCGCCAGCCGCTCGAAGACGCCGCGCACCGCCGCCTCCGCGTGCCCCCGCAGCCTCGCCGAATCCGCGTGGTCCTGGTAGGCCAGGCGGGGCATCGGGTCGCCCCAGCGGTTCTTCGTGCCGCCGTCGAGCGTGAGCCGGGAGTCGCGTCCGGGGAGTACATCGTAGTACCCCCGAACCCGCGCCGTGCTCTCCACCGCGCGGCGCCGCCAGTCGGCCAGCAGCTCGTCACCCAGGAGCAGCGCGCCGCCCTCCCCCCTCAGGCGCGGCTCCGCGTGGAAGCTCGCCTCCCACAGGCGCAGGTCGTGGCGGACGTACGCGTCCTGCGGGCCCGGGCGCATGAACCGCTTCGAGATCAGCGAGTGCTGCAGGTTCATCCCCGGGTAGAGGCGCAGCGGCAGGCGGATGTAGCCGTTCACGGCGCGGTGCCCGTTCATCCAGCGGCCGACGTTGCCGGCGCGGTTCGCGAGCCCGGCGGGATGGCGCTCCGACGCGGAGAGCAGCAGCAGGTGCGGGCTCCAGACGAAGCCGCCGGCCAGCACGAACAGCCTCGCGTGCAGCTCGATCGGCTCCTCGGCGTGCTCCGGACTGGAGGCGACGGCGTGCGAGATCCGCTCCGACGTCGCCTGCGGGACGAGCCGCCGGACGAGCGTGTTCGTGAGCACGCGCACCTTCCCGGCCCGCTCGAGCGCGTCCAGCGTGAAGTCGGGCGAGTACTTGGCGCCGCTCGGGCACACCGGGTCGCAGGTGTCGCAGCGCTGGCAGGCGGCGCGCCCCTGGAACGGCACCGAGTTCTTCGCGGAGGGCGTGCTCCAGAACGGGATCCCCGCCTTCTCCCCCCACTCCTTCAGCAGCCGGAGATTGTAGGAGAGCGGGAGCGGCGGCATCGGGTAGGGCCCGGAGCGGGGGTCCAGCGCCGCGGGCCCCGGCTCCCCCGCCACGCCGACCCGGCGCTCCGCCTCGAGGTAGAACGGCTCCAGCTCCTCGTACGTGAGCGGCCAGTCGTCGCCGACGCCGTAGAGACTCTTCACCCGGAAGTCCTCCGGCGACCAGCGCGGCGTGACCGCGCCCCAGTGCATGGCCAGCCCGCCCACCTCCATGTCCGGCGAGAAGCCGTGCACCGTGCCGAGCGCCGTCTGGTCCACCAGGTGGTCGCCCACCCACGGATTCTCGCCGTAGGCGACGAAGCGCTCCCGGACCTTCATCCGCTCCCCGAACGGCACCGGGCGCCCGCCGGCCTCGACCACCAGCACGCTCGCACGCCGCTCGTCCGCCAGCTTCGCCGCCACCATCGCCGCCGAGATCCCGGAGCCGATGATGCAGACATCGCTCTCGATCACGCGGCGCACGCTCACGCTCCCGTCGTGGAGGTGGGAGCCGGCGCCTGGCGTACGCCGCCGAGGCCGCGGCACGTCTGCCGGCCGATCCGCCGGCCGTAGCACAGGTCGTCCGCCTCCGGGGAGGCGTAGAAGTGTGCGAGCAGCGCGATGGCGACGTGCTTCGCGCGCGCGGGCGCGGGCAGCCGCTCCGGCGCCGCGTCGCCGGCCAGCGCAGCGCGCACGAGCGCCTGCGCCTCGGCACGCGTCACCGCCGCGAGCCCGCGGCCGTGCGCCCGCCGCGCCGCCGCGTCCAGCTCCCGGAGCTGCGACGCCCATGCCGCCGACGGGTCCGCCGGCGCGAAGCGCAGCTCCGCGCTGCCGTAGCCGTGAGGCAGCTCCGCGCCCGGGCGGTAGCCCCGCAGCCACGACGCGAACGACGACGTCGCCCGCTCGAGCCCCGAGCGGCCCAGCTCGGCAGGGAGCACGGCGCGGCCGAGCGCGGCGAGCAGCGGCGCGTCGAGCGGCTCGGGCACGGACGGACGCGCCTCGGCGTCGGCCGCCGCCGTGGCGCCCGGGACAGGGACCGCCAGCGCCGGCACGGCCGCGGCGACTCGCTTCAGAAAGTCGCGACGACTGGTCTTGCCCATCTCCGTCGATTCAGGGAGGAGGCCCGCGCGCGGGGCGGAAACGGACGAGTAACGGAAAGATGCTGAAACGTAGGCCGGGGCGAAGGATCGGTCAATGAGGCGGCGCGCCCGCGGCGCCCGACAGCTCCCGCTCTCGCTTACGCTCCCGCTCCCGCTCCCGGGACATCCTCGCGCCGGACCGGCAGCGGGTGATCGGCGCCGAAGCGCCCGGGTTCCCGGGAGCGGGAGCGGGAGCGTAAGCGTAAGCGGAACAGCAACTACCGCGTCGCCTGGGCCCGCTGGATGTGGAAGTTGATGCGCGGCGTGCCGAGCGCGCCGAGCAGACGGAGCCACATCGGGAGCAGCATCTCGGCGCCCCGCGCGCTCGTGATGTCCCCGAGGTCGATGATGCTCGCGGGCTTCCAGCCGAACCACTCGGTGAGCCAGCCGGCCACCTGGCCCTTCGCCGTGACGTCGTTGCCGCTCAGGAAGACGTTGTGGTCCCCCGGCACGAGCGCGGGCTCCACCATGACGGCGGCGTTCATGGTGTTGAGCGTCTTCACGACCCGCGCCTCCGGGAAGGCGCGCTGGATCTGCTCGCCCAGCGAGTCGGTGTTGCACACCGTGAGCGTCGGCGGCATTCCCTTCGAGAAATCGAGGGGGTTGGCGACGTCGATGAGCACCTTCCGGGCGAGGTTCTCGCGCCCGGCGGCCTCGAGCGCGGCGAGCGAGGCCGAGCCGGCCGTGCAGTTCATGACGACCTCGCCGAACGCCGCCGCGTCGGCGAAGGTGCCCTCGGAGGCGCCGGCGCCCGCCGCGGCGGCCCACGCCACGGCCTTCTCGTTCCCGGCCCGGCGCGAGCCCATCCGCACGTCGTGGCCCTGCGCCACGAGCTTGCTTCCCAGGGTGGACCCGACCACCCCGGTGCCCAGGATCCCGATCCTCATCGTCGCCTCCATGATTCCGGCGCCTTCCGTCGTGCCCATGCACCCTCCGAAGACCGGCGGGCGGCGGGCGAGTTTCGGGGACGCGCGCCGCCCGGGCGGCGCGTCAGGGCGTGGGCGCCGTCCCCACCGTGACGGGCCCCAGCCCGTAGAGCTTCGCGGCGTTGTCGTGCAGCACCAGGCGGGCGATCTCGAGGGCGCGCGCCCGCGTGACCTCGCCGTCGCGCATCATCCCCGTGAGGGCGAGCGCGAGCGCCCGGCGCGCACTGGTCGTGGTGAGCCACGCCACCTCCTCCCAGCCGACCTGTCCCCCGATCTCGAACGCGTCCGTCGCGAACAGCACCTTCTCCGGGTACAGCTCGAGCCAGGTCCGGAGCACCTCGGCGAGCTGCCGCGGCGGCAGCATGAAGGACTGGTAGGAGAAGTCGGCGTACACGTTCGGCTTCCCGAGGAGGAGCGCGGTCTCCTTCGTGAACGGCCAGCCGCCGTGCACCAGGACGAACTTCGTGGCGCGCAGCGCCGGGTCGTCCACCGCGGACTCCAGGTTCGCCGGGCTCGAGCCGCGCAGGTCGAAGTACGCGCCGGCGCCGGCGCCGGTGTGGAAGTGGAGCGCCAGCCCGAGGCGCCCCGCTTCCCGCGCGATCTGCCGGAAGATGTAGTCGGACAGCAGCTTGTCCTCGGCCACGCTCGGCTCGCCGCCGGCGACGTAGCGGGCGTAGATCCGCGTCGCCTCCTCGGCCGGTGCCGGCTCGAAGTCCAGCCCCCGCAGATAGGCGGCCTCGAACTTCAGCGCCAGCACACCGCCCCGCCGCTGCCGCTCCAGCGTCGGCGTGACGACCCGCCCCAGGTACTCGTCCAGCGTCGGCGGCAGCGCGGCCACGCCGCTCTCCGCCAGGTAGCGCCGCAGCAGCTTCTCCTCGTTCGCGAAGAAGGCGCGCGCGTCGTTGTTCCGGCTCCGCAGCGACTCGGTGCCGACCGGGAAGAGCAGCGCATCCGCGTACGATGCCCAGCGAAACCGCGGCGCGGCCAGCCCACGCCCCATCGCGATGCGGTTGCCGATCATCGTCTCGATCCCGAGTCGGTCCAGCACCCACGCCGGGTAGTCGTCGCCTCGCTCCCGCCGCACCCGCGCCCGCGCCGCAGCGACCTCCGCCACGTGCGCCGCGCTCATGTCCGTCCAGCGGTACCCCCACAGCTCCCGCCACGCCCCCACGAACTCCGGGTTCTCCGCGCTCATCCGCGCCGGGAGCGCGAACGGCTCCATCCCGTCCACCGGCAGCGCGTCGTACTCCGTGTCCGGCCGCTCGCCCGGGCGGACCACCGCGACCACGTGCGAATGATTGTCCACCGCCTTGATCCGGGAGATCGCCGCGGCGAGCGCCGAGTCCGGCGCGAGCTGCGCGCGGGCGGGAACGGCCGTCGCCATCAAGGCGACGCACAGCAGGACGAGGCTCCTGGGCATCGACGACCATCCGAATGGGGAGATGCCTGCGGCGCCGGTTCGGCGCCCGCCCGGCGCGGTGGGGATCCCGTCCAAGATAGGAGCCGGCCGGGCGCGTTCAAGGCTCGGGACGCCCACGGGGCCGCCGGGGCGCCGGTACCGGGGTGTGTGTCCCGCGGCCCGCCGCGCGTTCTACTCGGGAGCGTCTCCCCGCGTCCTTCTCGCCTGCGATCTCTCAGTGGTGAGCCACCGCGCGGCGACGAACGCAGCGCGTGCCGCCACGGCGGCGGACGCGCCCGGGTCACCGAACCGAACCAGGGGGAGCGATGCCGGTCGATGCAGCGGCCGCCGGGTGGGGCAGAACACCGCCGGAGGACGTACGCGAGTGGGGGGAGGACCAGGGCGCGGACCACACGCCGCGCCGCGCGGCGCGGGGTCGCGGACCCGGCGAGGAGAGGCCGCGGGCGCGTCCATTCGCGATCCGCGCGCCGGTCCGGGGGACCGGCGCCGCGGCGCGGCTCGCGCGGGCGGCGTGCGGCGTGGCGGTGCTGCTCGGGCTGCCGGCGTGCAGCGAGTCGCCGATGGCGCCGGAGCGGGTGCCACTCGCCGACCTCCCCGCGGACCTGGCGGAGGTGACGTTGACGGCGGAGGGGACGCTGTCGGCGCCGTACGTCATGCTGGAGCTGGGGGCGACGGACGGCTTCAGCGGCTACGTCGCCGTGAACGGGGCGGGGCGCCCGGTGTGGTTCCACCGCACGGAGGGCACGCCGTTCGGGTTCGCGCGGCGGTCGAACGGCGACTTCGTGTTCCTGGACCGTGGCGCGGGGCTCGTCGAGGTGACGCCGGAGGACCGGGTCGTGCACCGGCTGGCGCAGGAGGAGCCGCCGGGCCGCTTCATTCACCACGACGTGGTGGTCACGCCGCGTAACACGGTGCTGTTCCTGGCCAGCGACTGGCGGGAGAGCGGGGGCCGGACGATCAACGGGGCGGCGGTCTGGGAGTGGGACCCGGAGCGCGGCACGGCGGTCCGGCGCTGGAGCGCGTTCGATGCGCTGGATCCGGTGGTGGACCGGGGGATCCGCTCGCTGGACGGCGACTGGCTGCACGAGAACTCGCTGGACGTGGGCCCGCGCGGCAACGTCGTGGTCAGCTTCAACTTCCTGAACCAGGCGATCTCGCTCTCGCCCGACTTCGAGCGCATCGAATGGCGGCTGGGCGGTCCGGCGGCGACGTACGCCGTGGCCGACGCGTTCAGCGGCCAGCACACGGCGCAGGAGATCGCGCCGGGGCGGGTGCTGCTCTTCGACAACGGCTTCGAGCGGCCGGCGCCCGGCTACTCGCGCGCGGCGGAGTACGCGCTGTCCGGCGACACGGCGCGCATCGTCTGGCAGTGGCGCCCCGAGAGGGACAACTGGGCGCGGGTCATCGGCAGCGCACGCCGGCTGCCGAACGGCAACACCCTCGTCGCGTTCGGCGTGCCGAAGGACCAGCCGCCCGGCTCGACGGGCCCGATCGAGGTCTTCGAGATCACGCCCGCGGGCCGCGTGACCTGGCACCTGACCATCTCGGGGCGCGTCGGGTTCATGTACCGCGCGACGCCGCTGTACGGGTTCTGAGGAGGGGACCGGCGACGGATTTGTTTCACCGCAGAGGCGCAGAGGGCGCGGAGAACGGCAACGGAAAGCCGGGCGGCGAAGCTTCGTCGGCGACCGAACGAATTTTCACTCACAGGGAGCAGGGGAGCTGGGGAGACCCGCTGGGGGCGGCGCGGGGGTCGTCGTAGCGGAAGCATCCTTTTTTGGGGTTGGACCGGTGAGACGAGGGTCACCGGTGCAACCCCAACTTCATTCCGTGGCGTCGGAGGCGGCGTAGCCCGGTTCCAACTTCAGAATTGGATGCGTCTGCCGCGAAGCCTGATTCGCACCGGCTCCCGCCGTTCTCTGCGCCCTCTGCGCCTCTGCGGTGAACAAGTCGTTAGTGCGCGCCGTACCGGTGCGCCGACCGCAGCCGCAGCACCACGATCTCCGGCGGCACGCGGAAGCGCACGGGCAGGATGCTCGTGCCGGTGCCGGTGGCGACGAAGAGGTGGCGCCCGCCCTCGGCGATGTGGCCGGCCGCGTAGCGCTGGCCGTAGCGGGACGGGACGATGGGACGGCCGAGGAGGGGGAGCCGCACCTGTCCGCCGTGGGTGTGTCCGGCGATCGTGAGCGCGACCGCCGGCGGGACGCCCGGGAAGATGTCGGGGTTGTGGGTGAGGAGGAGCAACGGCCCGCCCGGCGGCGCGGCCGCCACCGCCCGGGCCACGTCCGCCCGCCCGGTCCAGAGGTCCGTCACGCCGGCCACCGCGAACCTGCGTCCGTCGGCGACGACGGCCGCCGCGGAGTCCCGGAGCACGACGATGCCGGCCGCCTCGAGGTCGCGTGCCACGCGGGCGGCATCGAGCCAGCCGTCGTGGTTGCCGAGCACGGCGAAGCGGCCGAGCGGCGCCCGCAGCTTCCCCAGCGCCGGCGCGATCGATTCCGGCGGCACGAAGCGGCCGCCCACGATCCCCTGGATGACGAGGTCGCCGAGCAGGACCACGAGGTCCGGGCGGCGGGCGTTCGTCCGGGCGACGATGCGCCGCAGCGTCGGCAGCCCGTGGAACGGCGAGCCGACGTGCAGGTCGGTGAGCACGGCGACGCGCACGCCGTCGAGCTCCGCCGGCCAGCCGGGCAACCGCAGCTCGACCTCGGATTCCACGAGGCGCCGCGGCTCGACCCAGAGCGCCCAGGCGGCGCAGGCGAGGAGGACGGCGGCGGCGACCGCGAGCGCGACGACGAGGGCCGTCTGCAGGCGGGCACGGCGGCCGAGCCGGTCAGCAGCCACGGGAGGCGCCGGCCGCCCCGGCCGTGGCCACACCCTTGCAGCGCGCGGCCGGCGAAGTACAGTACGGGCCGGCGCGCCCGCGACGGCCGCGCGCCACCTGGCCACGGGAGGACACCATAGAGAAGCTGACGTCGAAGCAGCGGGCGTTCCTGAAGTCGCGCGCCCACTCGCTCAAGCCGCTCCACCAGGTCGGCCGCGAGGGCGTGACCGACGGGACCGTCCAGTCCGTGACGGAGTCGCTGAACACGCGCGAGCTGCTGAAGGTCAAGGTGCTGGAGGGCGCCCCGGCGAACGCGCGGGAGACCGGCGCGGCGCTCGTCGAGCGGATCCCGGACGCCCAACTCGTGCAGGTGATCGGGCGGACCGTGGTCGTCTACCGCCCGCACCCGGAGAAGCCGGAAATCCGGCTGCCGTAGCGCGCGTCAGCCTCCGCGGGCGACCCGGCGTTCGGAGGCGTCGCGCGAACGCGAAGCGCGGCGCCAGCGCGAGTCTCGCGGGCGCCCGTACCTCCATCGAGTGTCACACGGAGACGCGAAGCCGCAGAGGGGGCGGCCGCAGCACCCCAGCGACACCCCCGGCCGCCTGCGCACGCCGGACACGACATCGAAGGGAGTTGCGCTCCCCGGCGTGCCTCCACCGCCCGGCGACTCTCCGTGTGCTCCGTGCGTCCGTGTGACACATTTCCGTTCCCGTCCCTGTCCCCCCGCCCGGGGAGCTTCCGCTTCGCGTCTCACCCGTCGAGCTCCCCCTCTTCGCGTGACGCCCCCTTCCGACGCCGTCCCCCTACTTCCGCTTCTCGTACCTCAGCCCGAACTCGAAGAGCGTCGCCGTCTTCAGGTCGCGGTTCGCCTGGAAGGTGTCGGTCTGCTTGGAGTCGAGCGGGAAGAAGAGGCGCTCGCGGCCGGCCACGAGGAAACGGAGCGGCAGCGACTCGAAGGGGACGAACTGGACCTCGAGCGCGACGCCACCGCCGCCGAGCGGCCCGGTATCGGAGACCTCGTCGCCGGCCACGGCGCCGTCGAGGCCGACGTGCTTGTCCTTCAGGATCGACGCGCCGACCTCGGGCGTGACGAGGAGGCCGAAGCGGTCGTGCCAGACGGCCTTGAGCGGCGCGCCGACGAAGAGCGAGTGGAGCTGCGCGGTCGACTTGACGCGGCCCGTACCGCACACCGGCTGCTCGGGAATGCACGCCAGGTCCTCGCGCGTGCGGGCATGGCGGAGGTAATCGTAGCGCACCTGGACCGGCGCCGTGCGGAACCAGGCGGTCAGCCCGAGGAAGCGCTTCAGGTCCGGGTGATCGGCGACGCCGCCGGTCCCGCCGAGGCCGATCTCCTGCGCGGCGCCCGCGCCGGGGAGCGAAAGCGCGGCCAGCACACCCAGCACTCCGATCCCGAACCTCACTCCTCGTTTCATTCCGTCATCTCCCTCGTCCCATGGAACTCGCCCCGGGCCGCGGCGCCCGGCGGCGGCCGGGCCGGCAAGGCCCGTTCCGTCCTGCGGCCGGCGTCGACGCGCCGGCGCGCACGCCCGGCTCACCGGGCCCACCGCATCCTGACGCGCTCGGCGATCAGCCGCTCGAGCGCCGTGTTGTTCGCCGAGCCGCACGCGACGCCGGAACCGCCATATTCCACCGGCGGTCCGTGCCCTTCGACATGGGACTCGATGCGCGAGGCGGCGGGGTCCGGCACGACCGCGCCGATGACCGTGAGCCGCCCCTGGTACATGTCGGCGTTCGGCCCGGCGGGGCCGCTGCCGCAGTCGACGACGCGGGACAGCCGCTCGCCGTCGATGATGCGCGGAGGCTTCACCTGCTGCGCGCCGGACGGCCGCGCGGACGCGGCGCGCCGGCGCGGGCCGCATCGGCTAGATCTGGTCGGTCACCACGTTCTGCACGTTGCGCCGGCGGAGCAGCTCGTTGAACGCCGGCAGCTCCGTCTTCAGCAGCGCGTCGAGGCGCGCGCGGTGCTCCACCAGCTCCCCCTGGAACAGCTTCTCGGCCTCGCGCGCCTGGGTGGTCGGCGCCTCGTCCGTGCTGGCGATGCCGCCGGCGAGGTAGTCGATCTTCTCGGCCAGCTTGTCGGGCCAGCGCACGCCGTCCTGGCCCCGCCCGGTCACCGCGAGCTGGTGCAGGCCATCCTCGACGCCGACGAACTTCGCCTCCAACGAGTCGGCCGCGGCCTTCAGGTCGGCCTTCGACCGGTCCGCCGAGAGCACGGTCCCGAGGGACTGGAGCTGCGCGCGCACGACCTCGATGGTGTTGAGCATGTCGACGGCGTCGTCCAGGCTCGTCCGCACGTCCACGAGCAGCGCCGTCTGCTGCACGATCGCGCCCTCGCTGCCGCCGGAATTCGGGTCCTTCCGCACGACGAGCGGCTGCGTCTGCTCCCGCCCGTCCACGATCAGCTTCACCGTGTAGGTCCCGGGCGGCTGGAGGATCGAGATGCGGCCGATCCCCGGCGCGGCGCGCCACCCCTGCGGGCCGACGCGCACCTCCGGCGCCCAGCGTGGGCTCGTGCGCAACCGCGCCTCCCGCGAGGGCTCCGAGCGCAGGTCCCACCAGACGCGGTTGAGCCCCGCCTGCTTCGGTCCGGCCAGCGTGCGCACGAGCTGGCCGGCGCCGTCCAGGATCTGCACGGACACGCTCTGCGGCGTCCCCTTCAGCCAGTAGTTGATGGACGCGCCGTAAGGCGGGTTTTCGCCGTCCGCCGGGTCGTCGGTCGGCGAGGCGGGCGCGGTGATCGAGCGGAAGCGCCAGGCGTCCCTCGGCGCGAACAGGTGCGCATCCTTCGCCTGGACCTCCGGCGTGAGCTGCTGCAGCGGCGTCACGTCGTCCAGGACCCAGAAGCCGCGGCCATACGTCGAGACCACCAGGTCGTTGAAGCGCGGCTGCACGACGAGCCAGTAGACCGGCGCGTGCGGCAGGTTCGTCTGCAGCGGCTTCCAGCTCTCGCCGTCGTCGAAGGAGACGTAGAGCGCGTTCTCGGTGCCGGCGTAGAGCAGCCCCTTTCGCACCGGGTCCTGCCGCACCACGTGCACGTAGCTGTGCGTGCTCCGCGGGATCCCCGCCACGAT
>DASTKT010000228.1:0-9254 GCA_035715725.1 Longimicrobiales bacterium
CGCCTGCGTGTTCCGCGCGTCGCTGGAGCGGCGGTAGCCGTCGTAGGCCAGCCGGGCGACGTTCGCCTGGTAGGACAGCCGCCCCGACTGCCCGCCCGTGCGGCTCTGCAGCCGGAGCAGCCCGTTCGCGCCGTTCACGATGCGCAGCTCCTGCTCGATCGGCACGGCGGGCGGCCGGACGGTCTCGAGCTGGATCACGCCGCCGGCCGCGTTGCCGTACACGGACGCCGCAGGCCCGCGCACGACCTCGACGCGGCCGAGCGAGCCCATGTCGATGTGGTTCAGCGTGGTCTGGCCGTCCGGGAGCGTGGCCGGGATGCCGTCGAGCAGCACCTTCACGCCGCGCACGCCGAACTGCGCGCGCGCGCCGAAGCCGCGGATCGAGATGCGCTCGCCGAGCGCGTAGTTGTAGCGGTTGTCGACCTGCACGCCGGACACGGCGCGCAGCGCCTCGTCGAGCGCGAGCCCCGCCTGGGCGCGTCCCTCGCGCCGCGCGTCGACGGCCGCCACCGCGTACGGCGCGCGCGCCGTGGCGAGCGGCATGCGCAGGATCGTGATCGTGAGCGGCGCGAGCCGGATCGGCCGGAGCGAGTCCGGCGTGGCCGGCTGCTCCTGGCCGAGGAGCGCGCGCGGGGCGCCGAGCGCCGCCACGGCGAGAATGAGCGCGGAATTCCACCGCATGTATCGTCTCCTTCGCTGCGGCGTGGAGGCGTGCGCCCCCGGTCGCCGACGTCTGACGGCATCGTACCACGCGACGGGCCGCGCCGCAGCCCGCCGCGCTCCCCCCACTATTCCGCCCGCGGCCGCGCCGGCCGGACGCCGAGCCGGCGCACCCAGCGGGCGCCCGCGTTGTCGAACCCGGTGGCGAGGACGAGCCCGCGGCCGCCCAGGCGCGCCTCGACGCGCGCGGCGAGCGCGCGGGCCGCGGCGTCGCCTTCGACGAAGCCGTAGACGGCCGGGCCCCACGAGGACTGCCCGGCGCCCGCCGCGCCGCCCGCGAGCAGCTCGTCGATCAGCTCGCGGACCAGCGGGTGCGCGAACGGCGCGCCCTGCACGCTCCGGAACACCTCGCCGACGAGCCGCTGCATCTCGGTGACCGCGCGGCCGAAGCCGGCCAGGTCGCCGTCCACGAGCGAGGGGAGCAGCAGCACGAGGACGAGGCGCGAGATCTCGCCGATCAGCTCCGCGGACGGCTTCGGCAGCACGCGGAACGCGCGCTCCTCCGCCTCGCCGCTCAGCCCGCGCTCGACGTCCGGGATCGCGAGCACGCAGCGCCAGCTCTCGGGGACGGCGCGGCGCAGCACGAGCGGCCCGGGCGCGTCGTCGTCCGCGCGGCGCCCGCCCTCGAGGATGAAGCCGCCGTGCTCGAACGCCCAGGTGCCGATGGCGGAGCGGCGCGCCCGCCCGACGGCCGCGGCGAGCGACGCCGCGTCCGCCGGCACGCCGTTCAGCACCGCCAGCGCGCGCGCCGTGGCGAGCGCGAGCTGCGTGCCGGAGCCGAGCCCTGAATGCGCGGGGATGCCGCGCCGCAGCCGCAGCCGCGCGCCGGCGCGCAGGCCGTGGTGGTCGAGGAACCGCCGCGCGTACGGCAGCAGGCGGTCCGCCTCCGCGCCCTCCGCCTCGAGCTCCGCCGCCGGCCACGCCTCCAGCAGGAGCGACGGCTCGCGCAGCGCCATCCCGGTGCCGCCGAAGCGGCGCCCGAGGTCCCCGCGCAGGTCGATGAGACCCAGGTGGATGCGCGCGGGCGCCTCGACCTGGATCGGCCCGGCGGCCCTCACGCGCCCGCCCCCGCCAGCGCCGCCGCCGCCCGCCGCACGTGATCGGTCAGCAGCGCCATGGCCTCGATCTCCCGCGGCCCCGCCGTCTTGTCCACCGCGACCTGCAGCTTCGCGAACTCCGCCAGGATCTCCTCGATCGGCAGCAGCCGGGTGCGCGTGGCCAGGATCGCCGCCTCGAGCACCGCGTTGCGCGCGCGGTTGAAGCCGATGAACTCTCGCCGGAAGCCGCGGTGCACGACCGCGCAGCGGAACACCCCGCGCGGCCCGCTCGTGTCCGCCTCGCGCACCTCGACCTCGCGCCAGGAGCACGCCTCGTCGAGCACCACGCCGCGCACGACCGCCGCCGGCGAGGCGGGGAACTCGGGCGAGGAGATCGCGCCGCGCGCGAAGTAGAGCACGTCGTCGATCAGGTGAACCACCGCCTGTCCCGTGGCGACGAGGTTCCGGAACGTCGTCGTCTCGCGGTACGGCTTGAGGGTCAGCTCGGCGTCCCCCCACACCACGCCCATCGGCGCGAAGTTGACGCGCCCCGCCTCGTCCATCGTGGTCAGCATCGTCTCAACGATCATCGGATCCACCTTCCTCGCTGTCGCCGTGGGCGACGTCGCGGTACTCCGAGAGCAGGGCCCCCGCGAGCGGCCCCGGGCGCCCGGCCCCGACCACCCGTCCGCCGACCTCGACGAGCGGGACGATCTCCCGCAGGCTGCTCGTGAGGAACGCCTCCGTCGCCCGTTCGAGCGACGCCGGCTCCAGCGCCCGCTCGTGCGCGGTCCAGCCGCGCCGCGCGGCGAGCCGCAGCACCGCCGCGCGCGTCACGCCCGGGAGGATGCCGCAGGAGAGCGGCGGCGTCAGCAGCTCGCCGTCCACGACGACGAAGAGATTGCTCGCGGCCGCCTCGGCGAGGTGGCCGGCGGTGTCGAGGAAGAGCGCGTCGTCGCACCCGGCCGCACGCGCCTCGGCCACGGCCACGACCGCCTCGAGGTAGCCGAGCGCCTTGAGCCCGGCGGTGGCGCGGTGCTCGTCGAGCCGCCCGCGCGCGAGCGCGGCGCGGATCCCGCGCTCGTGCCACGCGGGGTCGGGCCGGTACGGCCGCGCCGCGACGACAACGGTCGGCGAGGGCGCCTCCGGCGGGAGGAGCCCGTCCCCGGCGCCGCGGCTCGCGGTGAGCCGCACCGCCGCGTCGTCGAGCCGGTTCGCGGCCACGGTCTCGCACACGGCGCGCTCCAGCCCGTCGGGGAGCGGGAGGCCGATGCGCTCGGCGCCGCGCCGCAGGCGCTCGAGGTGCTCGCGCAGCGCGAAGACGCGGCCGCCGTAGGCGCGCATCGTCTCGAACAGCCCGTCGCCGAGGAGGAAGCCGCGGTCGTGGACGCTCACCGCCGCGCGCGCCTCGTCGACCAGCTCGCCGTTCACCCAGACGATGCCCACGCTCACGCTCCGGCGGCCGCGCCCTCGAGCGCGAGGAAGTTGCGGAGCAGCGTGTAGCCGTGCTCCGTCAGGATCGACTCGGGGTGGAACTGCACGCCCCAGATCGGGAACTCGCGGTGCGCGACCGCCATGACCTCGTCCGCTCCCGTGACCGCCCTCAGCTCGAGCGTGCGCGGGAGGTCGGTGCGCGGCACGATCAGCGAGTGGTAGCGGCCGGCGCGGAACGGGCTCGGGATCCCGGCGAAGATGCCCCGGCCGTCGTGGTGGATCGGCGACGCCTTGCCGTGCATCGGCCGCGGCGCGCGCACCACCTCCGCGCCGAACACCCAGGCGATGCATTGGTGGCCGAGGCAGACGCCGAGCGTCGGCGTGCGCGCGCCGAACGCGCGGATCGCGTCGTTCGAGATCCCGGCCTCGCGCGGCGTGCACGGCCCCGGCGAGATGACGATGTGCGTCGGCGCGAGCGCGGCGATCCCGTCCAGGTCGATGGCGTCGTTGCGGCACACCTCGGTCTGCTCGCCCAGCTCCCGGATGTAGCGCGCCAGGTTGTGGACGAAGGAGTCGTAGTTATCGATCAACAACACCATGCTCCACCTCCAGCGCCGCCACGAGCCCCGCCGCCTTCGTCAGCGTCTCGAGGTACTCGCGCTCCGGCTCCGAGTCGGCGACGATGGCGCCGCCGACCTGGAAGTAGCTCGTGCCGCCTTTGACGATGAACGTCCGGATCGCGATGCTCGTGTCCATCGTGCCGTCGAAGCCGATGTAGCCGATCGCGCCGGTGTAGACGCTCCGGCGCGTCGGCTCCAGCTCGTGGATGATCTCCATCGCGCGGACCTTCGGCGCGCCGGTGATCGAGCCGCCGGGGAACGCGGCGCGCAGCAGGTCGACCGGGCCCAGCTCCGGGCGCAGCCGGCCGTGCACGGTCGAGACCAGGTGGTGCACGCTCGGGTAGCGCTCGATCACGCACAGCTCCGGCACCTCGACGGTATGGTCGAGGCAGACCCGCGCCAGGTCGTTGCGCAGCAGGTCCACGATCATGACGTTCTCCGCGCGGTCCTTCTCGCTCACCCGCAGCGCCCGCTCCAACGCCATGTCGTGCATCGGCGTGATCCCGCGCGGCGCCGTCCCCTTGATCGGCCGCGTCTCGACCCGCCCGCCGCTCGTGCGCAGGAACCGTTCGGGCGAGGCGCTGACGACGGCCGCGCCCCCGATGTCGAGGTAGGCCGCGAAGGGCGCCGGGTTGCGGCGCCGCAGCCGCTCGTAGAGCGCGAACGGCGGCGCATCCCAGCCGGCCTCCAGCCGCTGCGAGAGGTTGGCCTGGAAGATGTCGCCCGCCAGGATGTACTCCCGCGTCCGGGCGACGACGTCGAGGTAGCCGGCGCGCGAGAACGTGGACGCCACGCCGGGGAGGCCGGGCACCGGGAACGTGGTCCGCGCCTCCGGCAGGACGGGGTGTGCCGCCGCCGGCCACGGCCGGCTCCGGCGCGGTGGGCCGTCCAGGCGCTCCAGCACGGCGGCGGTGCGGGCCGCCGCGCGCACGAACCGCTCCCGCGACTCCGCCGCGGGGAGCCCCGTCGAGACGAGCCAGGCGCGCCCCGCCTGGTGGTCCCACGCGAGCACCCAGTCGAAGAGGCCCAGGCACAGGTCCGGTAGCGCCAGGTCGTCGAAGCGGGGGGCGGGCACGCGCTCGAGGTGGTGCAGCAGGTCGTAGCCGAGGTAACCGGCGGCGCCGCCCTGGAACGGCGGGAGCCCCGCCACCGGTGGCGCGGCGAACGCGGCCAGCGCGGCGCGCAGCGCCTCGAACGGGTCGCCATCGAGCCGGCGCGTGCCGGAGCGGCCCGTCGCCTCGACCACGCGGCCCTTGCTGCGCAGCACGAGGAACGGGTCCGCCGTCAGGAACGAGTAGCGGCCGAGCCGGCTCGAGACGGCCGCGCTCTCCAGCAGCAGGCAGTACGGCAGGTCGAGGAAGCGCGCGCACGCCTCGGCGGGGGCCGGCGCGGCCGCGATCTCCTCGACCCGCGGTTCCATCACGGTCCGTCGCCTCCATTGCCGGGCGCGCGCCGGCGCTCCGCCTCGCGGCGCCGGTCCGCGCGCTCGCGCGCCGCCCGCGTCCGGTCCGCGCGGTCCGCCTGCACCTCCGCCTCGCCGCTCTCCTCCGCCGGCGTGAGGTACCCCCACGACAGCGGCGCCTCCTGGCGGTACGTCTTGCCGAGCGTCACGGCCAGCTCCGCCTTCATCAGCTCGCGCCCGAGGTAGAACGCGTGCGTCGCCTCGTGCACGTCGAGCCGCTCGAAGATCTCGCGGCCGCGCGTGCCGACCACGAACCGCTCGGCGTTGAACACGTAGATCCGCTCGCGGTCCGTGAAGATGCGGTAGTTCGGGTCGGTGATCTGCGCCTGGAGGCCGCGCAGCTCCGCCTCGCCGTAGGCGACGATCTCCTGGTCCTTCACCGTGACCAGCCGCGGGTCCACGTGCTTCGGCAGGCTGCGGTGCTCGAGCGCGTAGTGCATGAGCCGCCGCGCGACGTCGACCTCGCGGACCGCGCCGCGCGCCCACGTCGCATCCTCGGTGGTCAGCACGTGCCGGATCCCCAGCTCCTGGCAGAAGCCGATCAGCAGCGCGTTCATCCCGGTCGTGTCCGCGTCCGTCAGCTCGGTGATGTTCGCGATCCCCATCAGCATCTCGGCCTCGGGGTGGCGCCGCCGCACCTCGTGGTAGCGCCAGAGCGACCCGGCGAAGCCGTAGCCGATCGGCTCCAGGATCGGGTCCACGAGGTAGCGGACGCCCCAGCGCTCCAGCGCCTCGATGCTGCGGTCCAGCGTGTCGAGGCCCTGGCCGGGATCGGGGATCGCGACGACCGTCGCATCCAGCTCCCGGGCCAGCGCCAGGTTCGTCCCGTTCACGCTCAGCACCAGCTCCGCGCCGGCCGCCACGGCGGTGCGGACCTCGCCGGCGTCGAAGGAGTCGATGCTGACGCGGTGCCCCGCCGCGCGCAGCGCCCGGACCACCTCCGCCAGCGCCGGGAACGGCTTCCCGGGCGAGCAGCCGACGTCGATGATGTCCGCGCCGCTCGCCGCGTAGTACGCCGCGCGCCGCAGGACCTCCTCCGGCGCGAGCGAGGCCGCGTCGTGGATCTCCGCCAGGATCGCGATGTCGTGGGCGCCGTAGTCGCGCCGGACCGAGGCCAGGCCGAAGTACTCCGGGATCTCGCGCAGGTCCTTCGGCCCCTTCAGGGCCGGGATGCCGAAGCGCTCCTCCAGGATCGACGCATCGCCCTGGATCCGCCCGGGGAGCAGGATCAGGTCGGTGCCCGCGGGCGGCTCGAGGAAGCGCGCGATCCACTCCGGCGTCATCAGCGCCGCCACCGTGATCTTCATGACGGCGACGTCGTAGGCGAACGCGGGCGCGGCGCGCGCCAGCGTGTCCCGCAGCAGCGGCGCGGCCAGCTTCCCGGTGACGAACAGGACCCGGTCCGGCATGGTGCGGCGCGGCCCGCCTCAGCCGCCGGTCTTGCCGGCGAAGACGAACCGGTTCGGCGTGCCTTCCAGCGCCGTCCCCTTCGCCGGCCGCCAGAGCACGGTGTCCTCGATCTGGCGCGCGAGCTGGAAGTCCTTGTCGGTGATCCCGCCGGCGTGGTGCGTCTTCAGCTTGACCCAGACCTTGGCCCACGTCACCGACAGGTCGGGGTGGTGGTAGGCGGCCTCGGCCAGGTAGCCGATCGCGTTCACCAGCATGAGCGTCGTCGGCCAGCCGTCGGTCTTGTACTGCCGGTGTAGCCAGCCGTCCTCGAGGTACCAGCCGGGGAGCTCCGTCTCCAGCCGCGCCTGGATCTCCTCGTCGCCGTAGGCCACGAGATCGGGTCGTGACATGGCTCGACTCCTCGTTGAAGGGCGGAACTCAGACGGCGCCACCGTTGATCGGCAACACCACGCCGGTCAGGAAGCCGGCCTCCGGCGAGGCCAGGAACAGCGCCGCGGCGGCCACGTCCTCGGGCGTGCCGAAGCGGCCGAGCGGCGTCCGCGTCTCGATGCGCCGCCGCTCCTCCGCCGGGAGCTGCGCGGCGAAGTCCGTCGCGATCCAGCCGGGGGCGAGCACGTTCACGCGCACCGCCGGCGCCACGCCGCGCGCCAGGCTCCGGCTGAACGCCTGGACCCCGCCCTTCACGGCGGAGAACAGCTCCGCCTCGCGACCGGCCATCCCGACGAGCGCGCGGTCCCACGACATGTTCAGGATGAGCCCGCCGCCCTGGCGCCGCATCCGCTCCGCGGCCTCCCAGGAGCAGACCATCGTGCCGCGCAGGTCGACCGCGAGCAGCCGCTCGAGCTTCTCCAGGTCCGAGAGCCGCGCGCCCTCGCCGGTGAGCACGTCGTAGCCCGCGTTGTTCACCCAGATGTCCACGCGGCCGAGCCGGTCGAACGCTTCCCGCACGAGCCGCTCCGCCTCGCCCTCGCGCCCGAGGTCCGCCTGCAGCACGCTCGCCCGCGCGCCCAGCGCCTCCGCCGCCGCCGCGGCCTCCGCGGCCGCCGCCTCCCGCCGGTTGTAGGCGACGACGACGTCCGCGCCCGCCGCCGCGTACGCCAGCGCGATCGCCCGGCCGATCCCGCTCGAGGCCCCCGTGACCACCGCCGCCCGCCCCGCGAGCGCGCCGGCCTTGCTTGACGCCGATTCTTCCGGCTCTCTAGCTTGCCCGGCCATGCGCCTCCTGGTCAGCGTGCTCTCGCCCGGGGAAGCCCGCGCGGCTCTCGCCGGCGGTGCGGACATCGTCGATGTGAAGAACCCGGCGGAGGGGGCGCTCGGTGCGGCACCGCCGGCCACGCTGCGCGCCATCCGCGCCGCCGTCGCGCTGCCAACTCCCGTGAGCGCCGCACTGGGCGACGCGCCGCACCTGCCCGGAACGCTCGCGCTCGCGGCCTACGGCGCGGCGGCGTGCGGCATCGATTTCCTGAAGGTCGGCCTGCTGGGCTCCCGGCGCCCCGCTGCGGCGCTCGAGCTCCTGGCGGCGGTTCGGGGCGCTGCGCTGGAGGCCGATCCGCGCGTCCGCGTCGTCGCCGTCGCGTACGCCGATGCGGATCGGGTGGGTGGGCTCCCGCCTCGCGAGCTGCCGGAGGTGGCAGCCGCTGCCGGGGTCGACGGAGTCCTGTTGGATACTTTCCTGAAGGATGGCACGACCGTTTTCGGTGCGCTAGGGGATCGTGACATCGCGGCGTTCCTCGCGGCGGCGCGCGCCGCGGGGCTGCTCGCCGGGCTCGCCGGCTCGCTCCGCGCCGAGGACTTCGCCCGCGCCCGCGAGCTCGGCGCCGACGTCGTCGGAGTGCGCGGCAGCGCCTGCGACGGTGGCCGCGCCGGCCGCATCTCCACCGACCGGGTGCGCGCGCTGCGCGCCGCGCTCGACCTCAGCCGATCCGCGTCGCCGGCACCGGCGCTCCCTCCAGTAGCGCCCGGAGCCGCTCCGGACGCCGCCCATTGACGATCCAGCACTCCACACCCGCCTCGAGCGCCCGCCCGAAGTAGCCGTCGACGACGCCGTTCAGCGGCGCCGCCCGCGCCACGAGCGGCAGCACCGTCCCGTCCGCGCCGGCGACGCCGTCCACCGACTTGAGCAGAACGAGGCGCGGGGCGCCGAGGCGCGCCGCGACCCACGCGGCGATGCTGTCGCTCGTCACGTCCCAGGAGTGCGGGAGCGGGTCGGCCGCACGCAGCCAGCGGAACGGCGCCAGAAGCGCGAGGCGCCGGCGCGCGAGCGCGCCGGAGATGCCGGCGCGGGAGCGCACGAGCGCCGCCGGCACGCGCCGCGCGCTCATGCGCCCGGCCAGCAGGTGCGCGAGCTGGTCCATGGCGAGGATCGCCATCCAGTGCGCGGCGCTCGCGCCCGGGTCGCGCCGCCGGCAGGCGCGCCGCACCGCGTCGGCGAAGCGCCCGCCGCCGGGGACGACGACGAGTCGGCGCCCGTCGCGCGCCAGCGCGCCGAGCGTGTCCAGGAGCGCGTCCAGGCGCGCGCTCCCCGCGAGGCTGCCGCCCAGCTTGAGGACGGCGTCGGGCGGTGGGGGGCGG
>DASTKT010000229.1:0-20462 GCA_035715725.1 Longimicrobiales bacterium
CCGGGCGTTCCGCCGCGTACCCGGCGGGCCCGGACCTCACCGCTCCGCGGCTCCGCGCCTCTGCGTGAGACATTCGGACGTGGGGTCGCCCGCGAACGTGAGGACGGGCGCGGGCGCCGCGCCTATGGCGCTGGGCGCGGACGCGGGCGGGTTCTCGGGCGCGAGATCGAGATCCGCGCCCGCGGCGCTGAGCCCGAGCTCGAGACCGAGACCGACCCGCCAGGATGCTCGGCACGCCTCGCACACCCGTCCACCCGCCGGGGCGCCGCGTGAGATCCAATCCCGGGCGGCGGCGCGGCGCCTCTGCGCGAGCTGCTCTTCCCGGACCCGTTCCCGGCCGACTCCACCGGCCCGGCCGGGACCCCGGACGCCCCCGCCGCTCCTCCGCGGTCCCCGCCGGCTCCCGGTGAACCGAACGGACGCGGAGTCGCCGGCCAGCCCAACGGCGCCGCGCGGCCGCCATACGCCGTCGCTCCCCCGTTCGTCCGACCCCGCGCCTCCCCCGACTGGCCGATGCCGCCGCGCCTGCTGCTCGCCTACCATCCACTCAGGTCGGGCGCGACGGCGTCCGCGGTCCTTCGAGGCGGGAGGCTCTCATGGCGGCAGGGAAGACGGGCGTCGGCGGCGCGCTGGCGCTCTCGAACGAGTTGGCGGATGCGGTGCAGCGGGGTGGGGAGTCGGTCGTCGCGGTGCATGCGCGGCGGCGGATCCCGACGAGCGGCGTGCACTGGCGGCCCGGGGTGGTGGTGTCGACGCACCACACGATCGAGCGCGAGCACGGCATCACGGTGACGCTGGCGGATGGCGGCACGGCGGAGGCGGAGCTGGCGGGGCGGGACCCCGGCACCGACCTGGCGGTGCTCCGGCTGACCGGGGCGCAGCCGGCGGTAGCGCAGCGCGCGCCGGACGACGCGCTCCGGGTCGGCGCGCTCGTCCTCGCGCTGGGGCGCCCGTGGACCGGTCCGGTCACGGCCGCGCTGGGCGTCGTCAGCGCCGTCGGCGGCGAGTGGCGGACGTGGCAAGGGGGCACGATCGACCGGCTCGTACGGCTGGACGCCTCCGTGCACGACGGCTTCTCCGGCGGCGCGCTGGTGGACGCGGGCGGCCGGGTACTCGGCGTGAACACCTCCGCGCTGGCGCGGGGCGCGGCCATGACGATCCCGGCCGCGACGGTGGACCGGATCGTGGATCAGCTGCTGGAGCGCGGGCGGGTCCGGCGGGGCTACCTCGGCGTCGGCATGCAGCCGGTGCGGCTCCCCGAGGCGCTGCGGCAGCGCCACTCGCTGCAGTCGCCGCTCGGGCTGCTCGTCGTGCACGTCGAGCCCGAGGGGCCCGCGGAGCGCGACGGCCTGCTTCTCGGCGACGTGATCCTCTCCCTGGACGACCGCGACGTGCGCGACCTCCGGGACGTCGCCGCCTGGCTCGGGCCCGACACGGTCGGCCGGCCGGTGCGGGTGCGCGTGCTCCGGGCGGGCGAGCTCGCCACCGTCGCCGTGACGGCCGCCGAGCGGCCGGCGTATGGAGGCTGACATGGCGACGATGCTCGAGCCGGCCGTCGTGCCGGCGGCCGGCGTCCCGGGCGCCGAGGATCTCGCGCGGCTGGTCCGGCCCGGCGTGGTCGAGGTGCGGAGCGATGGCGGCGGCGCCGGCTCCGGCGTGGTCTGGCGGCCGGACGGCGTCGTCGTCACGAACGCCCACGTCGTGCGCACGGAGCGGGCGACGGTGGCGCTCTGGGATGGCCGGGAGCTGCGCGGGCGCGTCGTCGCCCTGGACCGGCGGCGCGACCTCGCGGTGGTCCTCGTGGACGCGCGCGAGCTGTCGCCGCCGGCGCAGGGTGAGGCCGCGCGGCTGCGCCCGGGCGAGCTGGTCTTCGCGCTCGGGAACCCGCTCGGCTGGGTCGGCGCTCTGGGGATGGGGGTCGTGCACGCCGTGGTGCCGGGGCGACGCGGGCCGCGCTGGGTGCTGGCCGACATCCGGCTCGCGCCCGGCAATTCCGGCGGCCCCCTCTTCGACGCGCGGGGCGAGGTCGTGGGGATCAACGCGATGGTGATGCGGGGGCTGGGCGTGGCGGTCCCGGTCGAGGTGGTGCGCGGCTTCCTGCGCGAGGCCGCGGTGGCCGCGCGAGCGGCGTAATGCGGGTCCTGATCCACGCCGGCTCCCCCATCGTCCGCGCCGGGCTCGAGGCGCTGCTCGCCGGGCGGGGCGACCTCGCCGTCGTCGACGCCGCTCCGGACGAGCCGCTCGTCGAGCGCGTCGAGGCGACGGAGCCCGACGTCGTGCTGCTGGACGCCGACCCGCGCGATCCGCCGCCGCTCCCGCTCCCGCTCGCGCCGGACGCGCTCGCCCGCGCCCCGGCCGTCGTGTTGCTGATGGACGCGCCGACCCCGGAGGACGTCGCCGCCGCGCTCCGCGCCGGTGCGCGCGCCGTGCTGCCGCGCATGGCGACGATGGAGGAGATCGTCGCCGCCGTCGAGGCGGCGGGCGCCGGCCTGGTCAGCCTCCCGGCCGCGCTCGCCGAGGCCGTCTTCGACGCCGGGCCGCGCGCGGACGCCCGCGTCCCCGTCGCGGACGCCGTGCTCACGCCGCGCGAGGCCGAGGTGCTGGCGATGCTCGCGGAGGGCCGCGGGAACAAGCGCATCGCCTCGCGCCTCGGCATCTCGGAGCACACGGTCAAGGCGCACCTCGCCGCGATCTTCGCGAAGCTCGGCGCATCCAGCCGCACCGAGGCCGTCACGATCGGCGCGAGGCGAGGGCTGATCGTGCTCTGACGGTGCGCACCGCCTGCCCTTGACGCCGACCCCTCCCGGCCGAAGTATGGAACCAGCCCCCCTCCGACCCTCACACCCGAGCGCCAACGAGGCCCGATGAGCCGCATCAACCGACGCGAGTTCGTGGTCACGGGCACGCTGGCGGGACTGGCCGCCGCGACGCCGAAGGCACTGGAGGCGGTGGCCGCGCCGAACGTGCTGATCCGTGGGCCGGCCCGCCCGGTCGTCATCGCGGCGGCGAACGGCAACCTCTCGAAGGATCCCGACGGCAGAACGTGCGTGCGGAAGGCGTTCGAGCTCATGACGGGCGGCGCGGATGTGCTGGATGCGCTGATCGCCGGCGTGAACATCGTCGAGCTGGACCCGGAGGACACGAGCGTCGGCTACGGTGGGCTTCCGAACGCCGAGGGCGTCGTGCAGCTCGACTCGTGCGTGATGCACGGGCCGCGGAAGCGGGCGGGCGGCGTCGCGGCGCTCGAGGGCGTGCGCGCGCCCTCGCTCGTGGCGAAGGCGGTGGCGGAGCAGACCGACCATCATCTGCTGGTGGGGAAGGGCGCGCAGGACTTCGCCCGCGCCATGGGCTTCCGCATCGAGGACGACCTGAACACCGAGAAGTCGCGCCGCATCTGGCTCGAGTGGAAGCGGCGCACCGACCCGGAGCACTATCTCGATCCGCAGAAGCGGATGGAGACGGGGATGCGCGTCGGCCTCGAGATGGTGCGGGAGGGGAAGATCGACCCGGAGCATTTCTGGGGCACGATCAACTGCGACGGCATCAACGCGAAGGGCGAGATCTGCGGCGTCACGACGACGAGCGGCCTGGCGTGGAAGATCCCCGGCCGCGTCGGCGACTCGCCGATCCTCGGCGCCGGCCTCTACGTCGATGGCGACGTCGGCGCCGCCGGCTCCACGGGCCGCGGCGAGGCGAACCTCTACAATCTCTGCTCGTTCCTCATCATCGAGAACATGCGGCGGGGGATGTCGCCCAAGGACGCGGGGCTCGATGCGCTCCGCCGCGTGCAGAAGAACACGGTCGAGAAGCGGCTCCTCGACCGGCGCGGCGAGCCGAGCTTCGACCTGAACTTCTACATCCTGAACGCGAAGGGCGAGCACGCCGGCGTCGCGTTCCGGCCCGGCGCACGCTACGCCGTGTGCGACGAGGGCGGCCCGCGCTTCGTCGCCAGCGAGCCGCTGCTCCAGGCCCGCGCGACGGACTGAGCCGCCGCGCCCGCGCCGCCCGCCTCGCTCCTGGAGGCACGTGCCCGTCATGGCCATGCGCCCGGTCGTCGTCTCGAACGAGGAGCTGCACCGCTACTCGCGGCAGCTCGAGGCGATCCGCACCGCGGCATCCGCGCTGACCGCCGGGCTGAGCGACGCCCAGTTCCGCTGGCGGCCGGCGCCCGGCCGCTGGTCGATCGCCGAATGCATCGAGCACCTGAACGCCGTCGGCGACGATTTCCTCCGCTACATCGACGCCCTGATCGCAGAGGCGCGGAGCCTCGGCCCCGTGCGCCCGGCCCCGAGCCGGCGCCGCCGGCTGCCGTGGCTCTTCATCCGCTGGGTGATCGAGCCGCCGCCCCGGTTCCGGGTGAAGTCGCGGGCGATCTACCGACCGGCACCGGAGCCGGCTCCCATGGCCGACGTCCTCGCCCGCTTCCGCGCGCTCCAGGAGCGGCTGAGCGCGCGGCTGCGCGCCGCCGAGGGTCTCGATCTCGGCGCCGTCGCCGCGCGCCAGCCCGTCGCCCCCGTCACGCTCGACCTGGGCCAGTGGTTCCTCCTCACCCTCGCCCACGAGCGCCGCCACCTCTGGCAGGCGCGGCAGGTCAGGGACGAGCCGCGATTCCCCTAACCCGTTGCCCGCACGTCAGTAAGGCGGACGGATCGGCCGCGCGCAGCGGCGCTCGAGGCCCGCCCTAATGCCCGTGCGCCTCGAACGGCTGCTCCTCCCACGCGTTCACGTGCACCATCCAGCCGAAGAGGTGCTCGTGGAACACGCCGCCGACCGCGTCGCACGCCTCCCGGGTGGCGATCGGACTGAGCGGCCCGAAGACCGGCCGGCCGTCCTTCACCTCGCGCCAGCGCTCCCGCTGCGTCCGCGGCGGCATGCACCAGTTCACGTGCTGGTGCCACCGCGCGATCCCGAGCGGGATCCGCTCGTCCAGCTCCGCCTCGGACACGCGCCGCGGCGCGGTGTACATCGCGCCGACCAGCGTGAAGCCGCCGTCCGCCTCCTTCCGGTACAGCAGCGACGTCGGCTTCGCGACGTCGAAGCGGAACGCCTCGCCGATCGCGCGCGAGGCGCTCGTGTAATGGTAGACGGGCTGCGGCAGGTTCGGCAGGAACGGGCGGTAGCCCTCCCGCTCCGCGACGCGCACGTCCCGGTATCTCGCGAGCTCGCGGCGCATGTCGGCGAGGAGCGCCGCCGCGCGCGCCGAGTCGCGGCGCGTCGCCGGGCGGGGCGAGGACATGAGGAGGTGCGGATCGGCGTGCACGTGCTCGTGCGCCATGGCGGCGTGCGCCGCGGCGGTGGCGTCGGCGTCGCCCTCGCCCATGGCGCCGCCGGTCTGCTGCGCGGGGAGCGGCCGCCCGCAGGCGACGAGGGCGAGCGCAAGCGGGAGCAGCGGGGCGGGGAAGCGGGTCATGGAGACCTCCCGCGAGGGGGTCCGCGGCCGGCGCATCCGCGCGCCGGCCCGTTCGTTACCCTACCGGACGCCGGCGGCGGCGGTTTCGTTAGGGGAGCCGCACCGGTGTCCTCGCGACGGCCTCTTCTCGCCCCGAAACGACACCGGCCGGCCCGGGCGCTCGCGAGGGATCGCCCGGGCCGGCCGGCGTGGTCGTCGCCCCGCGGATGTCTAGCGGGAGACCTGCAGCGCGAGCTGGAGCTCGGTGTCGGTGCCGACGGCGACCCAGTCGAACGGCGGCTGGGCCCAGACCGGCGCGTAGACGTTGGCGCCGTCGACCGAGCCGACCGTCTTGAGCAGGTTCTGCGGCGCCTCGACGCGCGGGAACTGCACGATGAACCGCTGGCTGCCGAGCGTGAACTGCCGGTCCGTCTGCCGCTCGTAGGGGAGCGGCGTCTGGAAGTCCACCGTGTGGTACTCCCAGAACGGCGCCGGCCGCATCCGGGCCTCGGCCGCCGAGAGCAGGTCCGTGCCGCGCGCCCCGAGGTCGGGCCCGCACGCCGTCAGCGTCAGCGCCGCCGCCACGAGCCCCAGCCAAGCCCCCCGTCGCATGCATCCTCTCCTGGTCTCTCGTTCCACGCCGCCTCACGAAGGTTGACGAGGCGACGCCCCCGTTCCATCCTTCCGCCCCCCACGCGGCTCGCTCTCGGGCCGGCGGTGCGGACCCCAAGATACGTGGGAGGCGCGCATGCGGATAGCTCTCGACCCCGTCCCGATCGTCCTGGGCATCTATGCGTACGTGGGCGAGCTGCTGACGCGGGCCGCGGAGAAGCGCGAGGGCGGGGATGCGGCCTCGCTGGCGCAGCGCTTCGCCCGGCAGCGCGGCCCGGCCGGCGACCGCGAGGTGCAGCGCCTGGTCCGCGCGCTCCACGCGGACGTCAAGGCCGCCGACAAGCTGCTGAAGAAGACGGGCGACGTCTGGAAGATCTCGCAGGAGACCGACCTCGTCGAGCTGGTGGTCGAGTCCCGCGCCAGCGAGATTCACCCCAAGGCGTACGTGCTCCTCCAGCTCGGCCAGGTGCGCGGCGTGCTGAACGCGATCCAGGACGCCGCCCGCGCCGCCGGCGAGAACGAGGACTCGCTCCAGGCGCTGCGCGAGGCCGCCGACGCGCTCGAGGGACGCAACGGCGACTACGTGCTGCTCGGCTTCGATCCCTGGGGGGCGTAGCGGGGCGCGCGACGCTTCACCCTCCGATCCTCCCGCGCGCCTCCGCATGCGTCGACGCCGACTCATCGCCCTCGCCGGGCTGCTCCTCCCCGCGGCCGCGTCCGCCCAGGGCGTCTCGCGCATCGACCCACGACTGCGCCTGCTCGCCCGCCTCGCCCCCGCGCCCGTCGTCGCCGGGGCGCGCGTTCCGCTCGGCATCCTGACCGAGGCCGCCACGCTCCGCACGGGCGCCGACGGCCGCGTCCGCGTGGATGCGCTCGCCCGCGTGGGCGCCGGCGGGGAGGACGCGCTGCGGGCGGCGGGCGCGCGGCTGGGCGCCCGCGCCGGCGACGTCGTCTCCGTACGCGTTCCGCTGGACGCGCTCCCGGCGCTCGAGCGCGCGCGCGGGCTGCGCTACCTCGAGGCCGCGGCGCCGCTCGTGCCGTCGATCGAGCCGCTGCCGCGGCCGGCCCCGCCGTTCGCGCTCGACGCAGCCGCCGCCACGCCGATGCGGACGGAGGCGGAGGAGGCGGACGTGGACCGGCTGCGCCAGCGCGAGGGCGACCGGTTCCTCGGGCTGGCGGGGCAGGGCGTCGTGATCGGCTTCGTCGATACCGGCGTCGACCTCGCGCACGCCGACTTCCGACTCGCCGACGGCGCCACCCGCGTGCTGTACGCGTGGGACCAGACCGCGCCGGGAAGCGGACCCGGCCGCGTCGGCGACGCGCGGCTCGACTACGGGGCGGAGTGCCTGCGGGCGGACATCGACGCGGGGCGCTGCGGCCTGCGGGACCGGCTCGGCCACGGCACGCACGTGGCCGGCATCGCCGCCGGGGATGGGTCGGCCACGGGGAAGGGGATGGCGCCGTACCGCTACGTCGGCGTCGCGCCGGCGGCGGACCTCGTGGTCGTCAAGGGCGGCGACGCGTCCATCAGCACGGCGGGCGTGCTGGACGGCGTCGCCTACATCTTCGGGCGTGCGGCGGCGCTCGGCCGGCCGGCGGTCGTCAACCTCTCGCTCGGCACGCAGGTCGGCCCGCACGACGGCTCGACGCTCTTCGAGCGGGCGCTCGACAACCTGGTGGGGCCCGGCCGGATCATCACCGTCGCCGCCGGCAACAACGCCACGAATGGCGACGAGGTGCCGGCGTTCGTGCGCGCGCCGATCCACGTCTCCGGGAGCGTCGCCGCGGGCGCGGAGTCCCGCGAGCTGGTCGTGCCGGCGTACGCGCCGGCGGCCGGCGAGAAGAACGACGGCGCGCTCGTCGACCTCTGGTACGACGGCCGGGACTCGTTGGCGGTGGTCGTGACGAGCCCCGGCGGCCGGAGCGTGCGCGCGCTGCCGGGGGACACGATCACGCTCCTCACGCCCGAGGGCGCGATCCTCGTCGACAACGCGTCCGGCGGGCCATCGCCGCTGAACGGCGATCGCGAGATCAGCCTGGGCATGATCGACCTCGACGCCGCCGCGCCCCCCGCCGCCGGGCGCTGGCGCATCACGCTCGAGCCGCTGGTCATCCGGGGCTCCGGCCGCTTCCACGCCTGGCTCGTCGCCAGCACGCTCGGGCCGGCGACGGCGCCGACGTCCTTCGACGCCGCGGAGAACGCGTACCTCGTCGCCTCCCCGGCCACGGCGGCGCGGCTCATCAGCGTGGCCGCCTACGCCAACCGGCACGAGTGGCCCACCGCCGGCGGCCGCGTCCAGGCGTACCCGTTCCAGGAGCCGCTCGGCGACATCGGCCACTTCAGCGACCCGGGCCCCCGCCGCGACGGCGCGCTCAAGCCCGACATCACGGCGCCCGGGAAGGTCGTCGTCTCGGCCATGAGCCGGGACGCGAGCACCTGGTCCGCGCTCCCGAACTACGTCGAGGCCGACAGCGCCCACGCCGCGCTCCTCGGCACCAGCATGGCCGCGCCCTTCGTCGCCGGCGCGGTCGCGCTCCTGCTCGAGCTGCGGCCGGCCCTCACGCCGGAGGCCGCCCGCGACCTCCTCACCGCGTCCGCGCGCGGCGACGACTTCACGCGCCACCCCTACACCGGCGGCCCCGACGGCGTCCCGAACCCGCAGTGGGGGTACGGCAAGCTCGACGTCGCCGCGGCGGTGCACCGGCTCGGCCCGCCGGCGGGCACGCTCGCCGTGCAGGCGGAGGCGCCGCAGCCGGCCGGCGCCCCGAGCAGCGCCCGCGGCGAGCGCCTCGTCCTGCTCCGCCTCGCGCTCGCCGCCGACAGCGCCGAGGCCGAGGCGGTCGAGCGGCTCGCCGTCGACGTGGTCGGGCGCGACACCGCCGCCCGCGTGCTCCTCGTCCGGGACGTGGATGGCGACGGCGCCGCCGGTGCGGACGAGCCGGTCGAGGCCTCCGCTCCCGCGCGGCTCGAAGGCGCGCCGGTCACCGTCGCGCTCGCGCCCGGCCCCGTCGTCCCCGCCGGCGCGCGGCGGACGTATCTCGTCGCGGTCGAGCTCAGCGGCGCCGCGCCCAACGGCGCCCGCTTCCAGGCGACGTTCCGCCCCGCGGACCTCGTCGCCTACGGCACGCTCTCCGGCGCCGCCGCCCACGCGCCCGGCGCGCCGGTCACCTCCGCCGAGCGCCAGACCACGCTCCTGGCCCCGGGCGAGCGCGTCAACCTCTCCGAGAACCCCGTCCGCGGCGAGCGCCTCGTCATCAACTTCGCCGAGCGCCCGCGCGCCGTGGCGATCTATGCGCTGACCGGCACGCGCGTGCGCTCTTTCGGGCCGGACGGAATCGAGGATGGGCGGGTGGTGTGGAACCTGGAGAACGACCGGGGGGCGAGGGTGGCGGCGGGCGTCTATCTGGTGGTGGTCGAGCTGCCCGGCGGCGCCGAGGTGCGCAAGATCTTCGTGCAGCGGAGGTGACGGCGGGCTCCGGGCGCGGGCCCTAGCTGCCGCCCCCTCCTGCTCTTGCTCTTGCTCATGCTTCCTCGACGCTCGACGCTCCAGAGGGGCGAGGCCAGGGGCTTGAGTCAATGAGGCTCAAGGCTCCAGGCTCGAGCAGCAAGAGCAAGAGCAAGAGCAAGAGCGGGAGGGATAACCCGTGGGCCTTACCTCCGCTGCATCGCCTTGAGCAGCCGGTCCCCCAACGCCTCGACCTGCCAGCGCCGGATGCCCGGGAGCTCCGCCATCTCCTCGAGGCTGCGCGGCCGGGCGCGGCCGATCTCCTCGAGCTGCGCGCGGGGCATGAGGAAGCCGCGGTCCATCTCCAGCTCGTCGGCCACGAGGTCGCGGGCGCCCTTCAGGCGCTCGAGCAGGGCGTCGAAGGCCGGGTCGGGCGGCGGGCGGCCGGGGCCGCGCGGGCGCACCGGCAGCTCGGACTCCGGTAGACGGCGGGCCCGCTCGATGGCCGCCAGCATCTCCTCGCCGTGGCGGTCGGTGATCGAGCGCGGTACGCCCTGCACGCGGGTCAGGGCGGCGGCGTTCGCGGGCATCTCGCGCGCGAGCGCGAGCAGCGCCTCGTTGGCCACGACGCGGAACGTCGCCCGGTCGCGCTCGCGCGCCTCCGCCTCGCGCCAGGCGTACAGCTCGCGCAGCGCCGCGAGCTGGCGCGGCGAGAGGTCGCGCGTCCCCTTCACGCGCAGGTACGCCTCCCCCTCGTCCGCCAGCGCCTCCCAGCGCACCTGCTCCTCGATGCGGAACTCCTCCTCGGCCCACGCCAGGCGGCCGCGCGCCTCGAGCCGCGCCTTCAGCTCGTCGCGTAGCCGCGGCAGGTAGCGCGTGTCCTCCGCCGCGTAGTCGATCAGCTCCGGCGGCAGGGGGCGCTGTGCCCAGTCGGCGCGCTGGTACTTCTTCTCGACCGTCACGCCGACGTACTTCTCGAGCAGGCTGCCCAGCCCGAAGGCCTTCTCGCCCAGCAGTTGCGCTGCGAGCTTCGTGTCGAAGAGGCCGCGCACCCGCAGGCCGAAGTCCCGCGAGAGCAGTCGCAGGTCGTAGTCGGCGTCGTGGAAGATCGTCTCGACGTCGGGGTCCCCGAAGAGCGGCGCCAACGGCTCGAGGTGGCTGACCGCCAGCGTGTCGATGAGGTAGGTGTCGCTACGCGTGGAGAGCTGCAGCAGGCACACCCGGTCGTGGTAGCGATGGTACCCCGCCGCCTCCGTGTCCGCCGCCAGCAGGCGCGCACCCGAAAGCGCGTCCGCGACCTCCTCCACCTGATCCAGACTCCGGATGTAGTGCATCGCGGTCCCGTGAAGGTGCAAAGAAACTGCCCGTTTGCGCCCGCGCCCGCGCGTCCGTAGGATTCCCGCGGTTCGGACCGCTTCCAAGGAGAAGTCCGATGCGCTTCCTCCCCGCGCTCATGGGCGTCGCGACGGCCGCGGCGCTCCTCGGCACCGTCGCCGACCGCGCCGCCGCGCAGAAGCCGCTCAACGATCTCCGCCCGGCCCTCGAGGCGCGCATCGCCAAGCACAAGGGCACCGTCGGACTCGCGCTGCTCGACCCGAAGACCGGCGAGCTGCTCTCGATCCACGGCGACGAGACGTTCCCGACGGCAAGCGTGATCAAGGTACCGATCCTCGTCACGCTTTTCCACCGCATCGACAAGGGCGACCTCAAGCTCTCCGATCCGGTCGTCATGCTCGGCGTCGACCGCATGCCCGGCTCCGGCGTGCTCCAGTACTTCGACGTGCCCCACCAGCTGACCGTCAAGGATGCCGCCACGCTGATGATCGCGCTCAGCGACAACACGGCGACGAACCTCGTCATCGACAAGGTCGGCATCCGCACCGTCAACGCCCGCATGGACACGCTCGGCCTCCCCCACACGAAGCTGTGGGCCAAGGTCTTCCAGCGCTCGGCCACGACGATCGCGCCCGACTCCTCCGCGAAGTACGGCCTCGGCGTGACCACGCCGGTCGAGATCGCGAAGCTGCTCGGCATGATCTACAAGGGCGAGGCGGTCTCGGCGGACGCCTCGAAGACGATGCTCGGCATGCTCGACGACCAGTTCTACGGCCTCGTCGAGATCCCGCGCTACATGCCGCCGGACGTGAAGGTGGCCCACAAGACCGGCGAGGACAGCAAGACGCGAAACGACGTCGCCATCGTGCGCGATCCCAAGGGCCGCGACTACATCCTGGCCGTGCTCACGAAGAACAACGCCGACGACACCTGGCGCCTCGACAACGAGGCCGCCGTCCTCATCGGCGACCTCGCCCGCATCGTCCAGGGCGCCATGCGCCCGGCGACGGCCGCCCAGTAAGCGCACCCGGCGGAATGCTCCTCGTCCTGGCCGATCGCGTCCACACCTTCGCCGGGGATGGCGGCGCCGCCGACGCGCTGCTGCTCCGCCGCGGCCGCATCATCGCGGTGGGCCGGGGCGACGCGCTGCGAGCCGAGGTGCCCGGCGCGGCCGTGCTCGACCTGCGTGGCACGACGCTGACGCCCGGCCTCACGGACTCCCACATCCACCTGCTCGAGTGGGCGCTCTCGCGTCGCGAGCCCGATCTCTCGGAGGCGACGTCGCCGGAGGACGCCGCCCGGCTGCTGAGTGGGGGAGTGGGCGACCGGGAGAGTGGGGGATCCGTTGCTCCCACTCGTCCACTCTCCCACTCCCCCACTCCGTGGTTACGCGGTCGCGGCTGGAACGCCCACCGCTGGGGCGGCGCCTACCCGCACCGGCGCATCCTCGACGCGGTGATCGCGGACCGCCCCGTCGCGCTCCAGAGCCACGACATGCACGCGCTCTGGGTCAACACCCGGGCGCTACGCGAGGCCGGCATCGACCGTGACACGCCGGACCCGGACGGCGGCCGCATCCTCCGCGACGAGCACGGCGAGCCGACCGGCGTCCTTCTCGAGACCGCCGCGCAGCTCCTGGTCCGGCGCATCCCGCCGCCGTCCGAGGCGGATGTCGCCGCGGCGGTCCTCGACGGCCAGCGCGCGCTCCACCGCCTCGGCATCACCGGGATCCATTCCTTCCCGGCGATCCACCTGACCGCGCCCGACACGCTCCCGCTCCTCGAGCGGCTCCGCGCCGAGGACCGCCTGCGCCTGCGCGTCCTCCAGCACATCCCGCTCGAGCGCCTCGACGACGCGCTCCGGCTGGGCCTGCGCAGCGGCTTCGGCGGCGAGTGGATCCGCGTCGGGGCGGTGAAGATGTTCCTCGACGGCGCCCTCGGCTCCCGCACGGCGCTGCTGCGCGAGCCGTACGAGAACGCCGGCGACGATCGCGGCGTCGAGGTGCTCCCGCCCGCCGAATTTCGCGATGCCGTCGCTCGCGCCGCCGCGGGCGGGCTCGCCACCACCGTCCATGCCATCGGCGACGCCGCCGTCTCGCTGGCCCTGGATGTGCTGGCCGATCCGGGGCTGCGCGCCGGCACGCTGCCGCACCGCATCGAGCACGTGCAGCTCTGCCCGCCGGAGCGCTTCGCCGACGCCGCCCGCGCCGGCATCGTCTGCTCGATGCAGCCGGCCCACCTGATCACGGACTGGCGGCCGGCGGAGCGCCACTGGGGGCGGCGGTCGCGGGAGGCGTATGCATTCCGGTCCCTGCTCCGAGGGGGTGAGGGGGAGAGCGGGGGAGTGGGCGAACCTGTGAGCCCCCACTCGCCCACTCTCCCGCTCCCCCACTCCGGGCCGAAGGCCGTCCTGGCCTTCGGCTCCGACGCGCCCGTGGAGCCCGTCGATCCGCGCCTGGCCTTCTGGGCGGCGACGCGGCGCCAGAGCCTCGACGCCGAGCCGGCGGCCGGCTGGTACCCCGAGGAGCGCCTCGCGATGGCGGACGTGATCCGGGCGTACACGGCCGGCGCCGCGCTCGCCGCGGGGGAGGCGGCGCGCCGCGGCCACCTGGGTGTCGGCGCGGACGCCGACTTCGTCGCCTGGAGCGCCGACCCGCTCGCCGCCGAGGGCGCGGCGCTGCTCGAGATTCGCTGCCTCGCCGCCGTCGTCGCCGGCGAGGTGGTGTGGAATGCCGCCGGCTCGTGAGCCGGCCCGACTTCGACCTGTAATCGTGTAGCCTAACGGTGCGCACCAAGATCGTCTCGACCATCGGACCCGCCACGGGTGACCGCGACAAGATCCACGCCCTTGCCGAGCTGGGCGTCGACGTCGTCCGCATCAACATGGCCCACGGCACGCACGACGCCCACGCGCGGGTCGTGCAGTGGGTGCGCGAGGCGTCCGAGATGGTCGGCAAGCCGATGGCCGTGCTGGCCGACCTCGCCGGTCCGAAGATCCGCATCGGCGCGCTGCCGGCCCCGGTCCAGCTGCGGGACAAGGGCGAGGTCGTCATCGCGCCGGAGGGGAGCGAGCGCGCCGGCGAGCTGCCGTCGACGTACGCGAACCTCGCGCGCGACGTCACGCCCGGCGACCGCATCCTGCTCGACGACGGCCTGATGGAGCTCCGCGTCGTCGCCGTCGACGGCGACCGCGTGCGCACCCGCGTGATCCGCGGCGGGCTGCTCAAGGAGCACAAGGGGATGAACCTCCCCGGCGTGCACGTGAGCGTGCCGGCGCTCACGGCGAAGGATCTGACCGACCTCGAGTTCGCGCTCGAGCAGGACGTGGACTACATCGGCCTGTCCTTCGTGCAGCACCCCGAGGACGTCGAGGACCTGCGGCGGCGCATCACGAACGGCGCGCTGATCGTCGCGAAGATCGAGAAGGACACGGCGCTGGAGCGGCTCGAGGACATCCTCGCGGCCACGGACGCGGTGATGGTCGCGCGCGGCGACCTGGGCGTCGAGCTGCCGTTCGAGCAGGTGCCGATGGCCCAGAAGCGGATCATCCAGCTCTCGAACCTGCACGGCCGGCCCGTCATCACGGCCACACAGATGCTCGAGTCGATGATCGAGAACCCGCGGCCGACGCGCGCCGAGGCGAGCGACGTCGCCAACGCGCTCTTCGACGGCACCGACGCCGTGATGCTGTCGGGGGAGACCGCCGCCGGGAAGTACCCGTTCCTGGCCGTCGAGGCGATGGTCCGCATCGCCGGCGAGATCGAGCGCACGACCGCGTTCGAGCAGGGCCCGAAGTACGACGTGCCGGTCCACGACCACCTCCGCCGCGGCGCCACGCCCACGGAGCACGCCGTGGCCGCCGCGAGCGTGGAGGCCGTCACCCTGCTGGGCGCGCCCGCGCTCGTCACGTTCACGCGCACCGGCTCGACCGCGCGGCTCGTCTCCAGCTACCGGCCGGCCGTGCCGATCCTCGCCGTCACGCCCGAGCTGCGCACGTATCGGCAGATGGCGCTGGTCTGGGGCGTGCAGCCCGTCCTCTGCACCACGGACGTCAGCTACGACACCATGCTCAACTGCGCCCGCGAGTACCTGATCGCCGCCGGCCTCGCCCAGCAGGGCGACCGCGTGGTCGTCACCGCCGGTGTCCGCTTCAACGTGGCCGGCACCACCAACATGATGCGGGTGGAGGTGATTTGAGGCTGCGCTTCCTCGGCACGGGCACCTCCTTCGGGATTCCCGTCGTCGGGTGCGACTGCGCCGCCTGCACTTCCACCGACGCGCGGGACCGGCGCACGCGCCACGCCGCGCTCCTCTCGGGCGACGACGGCGCCCGCACGCTCCTCGTCGACGCGCCGCCCGAGCTGCGCCTCCAGCTCGTCGAAGCCCGCGTCCGCCACCTCGACGCCGTCTGGTTCACCCACTGCCACGCCGACCACATCCACGGCATCGACGACCTGCGCGTCTTCTCCGTCCGCGACGACACGCTCCCCGCCTACGCGCCCGAGGAGTGCGCCGCCGTGCTGCGCCGCCGCTTCGCCTACATCTTCGACGAGACGTACCTGCCGCCGGCCGGCACCAGCAAGCCGGAGATCGAGCTGCGCGAGCTGCACGCGTACCGGCCGGTCCGCATCGCCGGCTTCGACATGCTGCCGCTCCCCGTCGTGCACGGCGACATGACGCCGTTCGGCTTCCGCGTCGGCGACCTCGGCTACGTGACCGACGCGAAGGCGCTCCCCGAGCGGACCCGCGCCGCCCTCGACGGCGTCCGCGTCCTCGTGCTCAACGCGCTCTGGTTCGGCCGCCCGCACCCGACGCACCTCAACGTCGAGGAGGCCGTCGCGCTCGCGCGCGACATCGGCGCCGAGCGGACGTACCTGACGCACCTCACCCACCGCGTCGTGCACGCGGATCTGGCGGAGCGGCTGCCGGAGGGAATCGAGCCGGCGTACGATGGGTTGGAGGTGAGCGTGTAGCTCGCAAGAGGGTTCCACGGAGACGACCATGCCTGAGCGGGTAGCCCTCGACTTCAACAACATGCTCGCGCCGCGGCTCGGCGGCGGGCGGGGCATCGAGCCCGCCCGCCTCGACGCCATGGCGGAGCGCTTCCGCGGGGCGCACGCGGAGGTGCGGCGCCGCCGCGAGGCCGGCGAGCTCGGCCTCTTCGACCCGCCCTACGACACCGCCATCCTCGACGAGGTCCGGAAGTTCGGCGACGGCCTCGGGCAGGCGTTCGAGACGATCGTCGTCCTCGGCATCGGCGGCTCCGCGCTCGGCGCCGTGGCGCTGCGGGACGCCCTCGTCGCCCCGTTCTGGAACGAGCTCGACGACGAGGCGCGCAGCTTCTATCCGAAGCTGTACGTCCTCGACAACGTCGACCCGACGACGATCGGGCCGTTCCTCGACCGGCTCGATCTCGGCAAGACGCTCTTCGACGTCGTCAGCAAGTCGGGCTCGACGCCCGAGACCATGGCCCAGCTCCTCATCGTCCGCGACCGCCTCGCCCGCGAGTTCGACGAGGACGGCGTGCGCCGCCACCTGCTGTTCACGACGGACCCGGACAAGGGCGCGCTCCGCCGGCTCGCGCGCGAGGAGCGCATCGCCACGCTGCCGGTGCCGCCGAACGTCGGCGGCCGCTTCAGCGTCTTCACGCCGGTCGGGCTGCTCCCGGCCGCCCTCGTCGGCGGGGACGTCGCCGCCCTCCTCGAAGGCGCCCGCGAAATGGACCGCCGCTGCGCGACGGACGCGCTGGCCGAGAATCCCGCCGCCCTCTTCGCCGTGCTCCAGTACCTGGCCGACACGGAGCGGCACGCGCCGATCCACGTGATGGCGGCGTACTCCGACCGCCTGTACGCCACCGCGGACTGGTTCCGCCAGCTCTGGGCGGAGAGCCTGGGGAAGCGGAAGAGCCGCTCCGGCGAGGACGTCTTTGCCGGTCCCACGCCGCTCCACGCCCGCGGCGCCACCGACCAGCACTCGCAGCTCCAGCTCTGGATCGAGGGGCCGTTCGACAAGACGGTCACCTTCCTCACCGTCGGCGACTTCGCCGAGGACGTCGAGATCCCGCGCGCCTACGAGGCCGTCGAGTCGCTGGCCTATCTCGGCGGCCACACGCTCGGCGAGCTGCTGCACGCCGAGCAGGCCGCCACCGCGCTGGCGCTCGCCGACCGCGGCCGCATGAACATGACGATCGAGCTCCCGCGCCTCGACGCGCACACGCTCGGCCAGCTCCTGATGATGCTCCAGATCGCGACCGTCTACGCCGGCGAGCTGTACGGCGTCGACCCGCTCGACCAGCCCGGCGTCGAGCTCGGCAAGCAGCTCGCCTACGGCATCATGGGTCGACCGGGCTTCGCGCCGCCCGATGCAGCGCCACCCGACCCCCGCTTCGCGAGCCGATGATGATCGCCTACCTGAACGGCCAGTGGCTCGATGCCGCCGAAGCCGGCATCCCGATCGACGATCGCGGCTTCCTGAACGGCGACGCCGTCTTCGAGACCGGCCGGCTGGCCGACCGCAAGTACTTCCGCCTGCGCGAGCACCTGCGGCGCCTCGCGGACGGCGCGGCCGCGCTCCGCATCGACGTGCCGCCGCAGCCGGAGCTGATCGAGGTGGCGCGCGGCCTGGCCGAGCGGAACGACCTCACGGAAGGCGCGCTGCGGATCACCGTGACCCGCGGCCGGGGCGAGGCCGGCCCGCCGACCGTCCTCGGCACGCTCGCCCCGCTCCCCGCGGACTGGCGGGCTCGGGCCTGGGAGGGCTGGCGCGTAGTCACCGCCAGCGTCACGCACCCGCCTGCCTCCTCGCTCGCGCAGGTGAAGACGCCCGGCCGCATCCACGGCCTCGTCGCCCGCCTCGAGGCGAAGGAGGCCGGCGCCGACGACGCGCTCCTCCTCTCGCCCGAGGGCTTCGTCACGGAGGGGCCGTCCTGGAACATCTTCTGGCGCGAGGGCGGCCACCTCTACACGCCGTCGCTCGACCTCGGCGTTCTCGAGGGCGTCACCCGCACCGCGATCCTCGAGCTCGCGCCGAGGCTGGGCCTCGAGGTCGTCGTGGGACAGTTCCCCGCCGAGGCGCTCGACGACGCCGAGGAGGCCTTCGCCACGATGACGTCGCTCGGCATCGTGCCGTTCCGCACGCTCGACGGCCGCCTCCTGCCCGAGGAGTCGCGCGACGCGGCGAGGTGGCTGACAGAGGCGTACTGGGAGCTGGTCGGGAGGGAGGGGGAGTAGCCGCGGTGCTCGAGGGAAGGAGACCGCTTGCGCCGCGGCAGGTTCGTACGAGGCTCTGATGTCGCTGGACCAGGAGGTCGTGATCTTCGCGGGCGAGGGCGAGATGCGGGCGCTGTGCCGGGCGCTCGACTGGTCGGCCACGCCGCTCGGCCCCGTCGCCTCGTGGACGCACAGTCTCCGCACGACCGTGGCGACGCTGCTCGCCTCCCGCCACCCGATGTTCCTCTTCTGGGGCCCGCAGCTGGTGCAGGTCTACAACGACGCGTACCGCCCCAGCCTGGCCGGCGGCGGCCGCCATCCGCGTGCGCTCGGGATGCGAGGCCGGGAGTTCTGGACCGACACCTGGGACATCATCGGACCGCAGATCGATGCGGTGATGACGCGCGGCGAATCCACCTGGCACGTGGACCAGCTCGTCCCGATCGAGCGGAACCGCCGGATGGAGGAGGCCTACTGGACCTACAGCTACAGCCCGGTGCTGGACGACGACGGCAGCATCGGAGGGACGCTCGTCGTCTGCCAGGAGACGACGGAGCGGGTGCTGGCCGCGCGCCGCATCACCACGCTGCACCGCCTCGCCGCGCTCCGGACCGGGGACGGCGCCCGCGACACCGCCGCGGCGGCCACGCGCATCCTCGCGTCCAACGAGTGCGACGTCCCGTTCGCGCTCTGCTTCCTCGCCGCCGAGGAGGCGGCCGCCAGCCTCCTTTCCAGCGATCCCGAGTCGATCGAGCTCGTCCACGCGGAGGCCATCCGGGACGAGGCGGGGCTGCTCGCGCCGGAGCGCTGGGATCTTCGCGCGGCGTTCCGCTCCGGCATGCCTCGGGTCGTCGGCCTGGCCGGCGAGCCCGGCCTCGCCGGGATCGGACCATGGCCGGAGGCGCCGGAGTCGGCCGTGGTCGTGCCGCTGGCGTACCCCGGCTCCGCCGAGCCGGTGGGCGCGCTCGTCCTGGGCCTCAGCCCGCGCCTCCCGTGGGACGAGCCGTACGAGGACTTCGCGCGCGCCGCCGCCCGGGACCTGGCCGCCCACCTCGCGATGCAGCGGAACGCCGCGGAGCGGGAGCGGCTCGCCCATGCACTCCACGTGGAGCGCGCGCGTCTCGAGTACGTCTTCCGCAAAGCGCCCTCGTTCCTGGCCGTCTCCCGCGGGCCGGAGCACGTCCTCGTGCTGGTCAACGACGAATTCTACCGGGTGTTCGGCCACCGCGACGTGATCGGCAAGCCCGTCTTCGAGGCGCTCCCGGAAGCGCGCGGACAGGGCTTCGAGCAGATCTTCGACCACGTGTACCGCACGGGCGAGCCGTTCGTCGGCCGCGAGGTGCCGGTGAAGATCGCGCCCACGCCGGGCGCGCCGCTCGAGGAGCACTTCGGCGATCTCACGTTCGTCCCGCTCGTCGAGGCGGACGGGACGCGGACCGGCATCATCGGGCACGGCTCGGACATCACCGAGTACGTCCAGGCGCGGCGCGAGGCGGAGCGCCTCCTCCGCGTCAGCGAGCAGGCGCGCGCCGACGCCGAGGCCGCTCGCGCCGAGGCGGAGCACGCGAACCGCGCCAAGGCCGAGTTCCTGGCCACCATGAGCCACGAGCTGCGCACGCCGCTCAACGCCATCACCGGCTACGTCCAGCTCCTCGACCTCGGCGTGCACGGTCCGCTCAGCGACGAGCAGCGCAGCGTTCTCGCGCGGATCGACCGCGCCGAGCGCCACCTGCTCGGCCTGATCAACGACGTCCTGAACTACGCGCGCATCGAGAGCGGCCGCGTGGAGTACGAGCTGGAGCCCGTGCTCATCGCCGACGTGGCGCGCGAGGTGCTGCCGCTGGTGGAGCCGCTCGTGCAGGCGAAGGGGCTCTCGCTCGACGTCCGGCTTCCGGAGCAGGATGGCCATCCGCCGCTCCTGGTGTGGGCCGATCGCGAGAAGCTCGGACAGGTGCTGCTCAACCTGTTGTCGAACGCCGTGAAGTTCACCCCGCCGCGTCGCGACGGCGTCGCCGGGCGGATCTTGGTGGAGCTCCGCGAGAGCAGCGAGGCGCCCGTGTCGCAGCGCGGACACGAGCCCGAAGGCGACGCGGGCCAGTGGGCCGAGCTGCGCGTGAGCGACACCGGGATCGGCATCCCGGCCACCAAGCACGAAGCGGTGTTCGAGCCGTTCGTGCAGGTGCGGAGCGACCTGACGCGCGAGGCGGGCGGCACCGGGCTCGGGCTGGCCATCAGCCGCGACCTGGCCGAGGGGATGGGAGGCGCGCTCACCGTCGAGAGTCAGGAAGGCGTGGGCTCCACCTTCATCCTCGCCCTTCGCCGCGTCACCACCGCGCAGGGCGAATCGGTGGACCGGCGGAGCGGCCAGGAACGCCGCGTCGCGCACGAGCGCCGCAGCGGCGCCGACCGGCGCGACATGGACGTCGAGGGTTCCGAGCGCGACTGACGGAAACAGGGCCCTCGTTCGGGATGG
>DASTKT010000230.1:0-11130 GCA_035715725.1 Longimicrobiales bacterium
GCCGAGCCGCCGGCGTACGCCGGACATGACAGAAAAGGGGGGTGTGGGTCCCCGGCGAGCGTCCGCCGCCCGCCACTCCTCTGTGCCCTCCGTGCCTCTCTGGTGAAAATTTCCGTTCCGGACCGGGGCAGCCGCCCACGAACGCGGATGAACGCCGCTCGCCGGGCTCGGGCCCGAACACCGGAAACCCGAGATCGAGATCGACCCCGGCCCTCGCCGCGTCCCGGTGCCGGCTCGCTCCGCCCTTCCGCAGCGTACCCGTCGAGCATTGGCTCCACCCTCCGCGTCTCCGCGTGAGATGCGGTTCAAGGCCCCGGCGTCGCGTCCCGCGCGGAGACGAACGCCACCGGACTCGCGCGCGGGCCCGCGCCCGAGACCGATCCCTCGCATCGGCGAGGCCCCGGGCGCCTGCGCGGCCGTGCGAGCGCGAGGCACCGCCGCCGCGCTGGCGGCCCGATGGCCGGCCCCGCGCCTTCGCGTGTGCGTCCGTGCACCGCCGCCCAACACGCGGCGCGCGAGACACTGGTGATTTCCTGGGAGCTGCCGCGGACCCGCGGACACCCGTGGGGCCCAAGCATACACCGTGAAGGCCCACCGGCCGGCCGCCGCCGCCGTGGCGACCCGCTGCGGCGCCGAAACGGCGATCGCGGAGCCGGATGCCCGGCTCCGCGATCGCGGTGCGCGGAGTGCGCGTCGGAGGGTTGCTTACTTGCCCTTACGGACTTCCGCCTGCAGCTGCAGCGGCTGGAAGACGCAGCCGGTGGCCGAGAGTGGCACGTAGGCCACCTGGACCTTCTGCTGCAGCGCCTGACGCAGCATCGGCCGCTGGTCGACGGCCATGCTCAGGTCCGTTCCGGGCGTGAGGCCTTCCACGACGCCCAGCGTCGTGCGATCGGCGTAGACCGGCAGGCCATTCACCGTTCCGAGGAACCCCAGATCCGTCGGCTCGATCACGCGCGCGCCGCCGAAGCTGACGTACCGGATCCGGTTCGTGCCCGTGCCGATCTCCAGCGGCCGGCCCTGCATGTACCAGTCGGCCGTCGCGGCCGTCGGCACGTTCGTGACCGCCTGCGAGAGCGGAACGCGCTCGCCGTTCTGCATGACCGTCGTGTCACCCGTCGACAGGTTGCGCGTCGCCTCGATCATCTTCAGCCCGCCGGGCGCCATCGGATCGACCACGCAAACCATCACGCGTTCGGTGGCCGGCGGCGGCGGCGGCGGAGGCGGCGGCGGCGCGGGCAGCGTCGCGACGGGCGCCGGCGGCGGAGGCACGAGCCCCAGCAGCGCGTTCAGCCCGCCCGTGAAGTAGAACTGGTGCACCGTGTTGCCGACCTTGTCGCCGAGCACGACCAGCGTGGTGCCATCCACCTGCGCCGCGTTGTAGATCGGCGCCTTCCAGATCCGGTCGCCGGCCTCGAGCCGCACGGCGAAGTTCTTCGTCAGCCGGACGTCGGTGCCGACGCCCACCAGGCCGGCGAACGTCGATGCCTCCTTCACGAAGAACGCCTGCGTCGCCACGTTGCTCGGGAACCCGATGAAGCCCGGGCTGTCCGGGCCCTGGCACAGGCCCGCCACGCAGAAGATCGGCACGCCCGACCGCCCCGTGAGCTGCCCGACCGTCGGGATCGTGTCGATCAGGAGCTGGTCCAACGCCAGGAACCGGTCGCCGGGCGGATTGATCCACTGCGCGCCCGCGCCGAGCGCCACGTACGGCAGGATCTCCGTCTTCGTGAACCGCTTCCTCGGCTTGATGAACCGGACCATCACGTCGCCGGTGCCGCTCCACAGGTTCATGTTGTCGATCAGATCGTTTCCGCCGCTCTGCTTGAAGTCGTTCCCGGCGTACGCGAAGTTCGCCCGCACCCCCAGGTTCGGGATGAACCAGTAGCCCACCTGGCCGCCGACGATCCCGCCGTTCCCGAAGCTGAGGTCGCCGCCGCCGTTGAGGACGTTGTTCGTGATGAGGTTGTTGTTGTCGACGATCGTGCCGAACGCGGTCGTGTTGTCCAGCGCCTTCGTCGTCGTGTTCCAGCCTCCGTTGACGTTCGCGTCCCAGTGGTAGAACTGCGCCGTAGCTGGGAGAGCCGCCACTGCGAGAGCCACGGCGGCCGCGAGCCCTGCCCTTCGGAGAACCTGCATGCGATGCCTCCTCGGCACGAGTTAGTCTCCGGCTGCGCCGGGGCGAGTGCGCGGGGATGCGCCTCTCCGGGCAGCTTGTCCGTGGCGCGGTGGAGGGTGCATGATGACTGCCATCGGAGGGGGTCCAGCGCGGAACAGCCGATGGGACGAAAGTCCTATTCTGGAGCGACGTTGGCGCCCGCGGACCTCGCGAGTCGCCCCCCGCTCCGCCGCCCCGGTCCCGCTCCCGCCCTACCGCAGGACCTGCCGGAACCGTGCTATCCCCCGCGCGCGAGCCCGCGCCCGGCGGCACAGGCACGATCCGCTTCGCCGCCGTCGGCTCCGCAACGCAGGAGCCTCTCGGCCGGCCGCGCGGAGCGGCTCGCCGCCCTGTGGCGCCCGCGCTGCCCGCGGGAGGTCACCCCGGCCCGAGCGCGCTTTCCCGGAGCTCGCGGAACAGCGCCGCCAGCTCGGACGGCCGGTAGTGCGCGTTCAGGCCGCTGGGATTCGGGAGCAGCCAGACCGACGCTCCCGCGACCGGCTCCGCCTGCGCGCCCGGCACGGCATCGCGGCGTCCGAACGCCGTCCGGAAGGCGCCGATCCCGAGCACGGCGAGGACGCCCGGCCGGAACCGCCGGAGCTTCGCCTCGAGGCGCCGTACGCCCGCGCGCAGCTCCTCGGCCGAAAGCTCGCTCGCCCCTGCCGTGGCCCGCTCGACGATGTTCGTGATCCCGAGCCCGAGCGCCGGCAGGTGCCGGTCCTCCTCCGGCGAGTAGAGGCGCGGCGTGAAGCCCGAGGCGTGGAGCACGGGCCAGAAGCGGTTCCCCGGCCGTGCGAAGTGGTGGCCGACGGCCGCCGAGTACAGTCCCGGGTTGATGCCGCAGAAGAGGACGCGCAGCCCCGGCGCGATGATGTCCGGGACGGGCCGGCCATAGGCGGCCCGCAGCTCGGCGGCGGTGGGCCTGCGCATGGGTGAGGGGGTCACGTCGTCGGAGTTCGAGGGGGGCGACACAGGGGGCCGCGGGGCCCGGAACGAATCCGGACTAACGGAGAAAGCCGCTGCAGCGCAACGGCTTTCTCCACCGTCCTGGCCACGACGCTGGACCGGAGCTGGCGGGATCGCGTGGGAGTCGAACCCACCCGGGCGGGTCTTGACCGCCCACAGCCGTTTTGAAGACGACGGGCACCACCGGGCGCCATGCGACCCCTCTACCCCGCTCCGGCGGGCGTCACCGGGCCGCCGGCCGCCGGCCGGCGAGCGTGAATGCTACACGCTCCGCCCGCCGGGTTCCAGGGGGGCGGGGGCGCCGGCGCCGCCGCGCCTCACTCCTCGCGCAGCACGCCGGCCGGGTCCACGCGTGCCGCTCTCGCAGCCGGCCCGGCCGTCGCGGCCACGGCCACGGCCGCCGCCACCGCCGTCACCACGGCCAGCGTCCACGGCTCCAGGGCGCCGATGCCGTAGAGGACCCGGCGCAGCACCCCGGTCGCGGCGACGGCGCCGGCCAGTCCGAGCCCGAGCCCCACGGCGACCGACTGCAGGCCGCCGCGCAGCACCATGCCGAACACGGCGCGCCGCTGCGCGCCCAGCGCCATGCGCACGCCGATCTCGCGCCGCCGCTGGCTCACCGCGAACGCGGCGACGCCGTAGATCCCGACCGCGCCGAGCACGAGCGCCAGCGCCGCGAACGCGCCGAGCAGCAGCAGCAGGAAGCGCGGCGTGCGCGTGAACCCGTGCACGAGCTCCGCGCCCGCCCGGACGTCGTAGACCGCCACGCCCGGGCGGACCGCGTCGACCGCGCGGCGCAGCGCGGGCGCCAGCGTCGCCGGCGTCGCGGCGCTCCGCGCCAGCAGCAGCATCTCCTCGCCGCCGAAGTGGACCGGCTGGCCCAGCGGCCGGAACATCTCGGGCGACGCGGCCTGTGCCAGCCCCTCGTTCCTCGTGTCCGCCACCACGCCGACGATGGTCACCCACACGCCGAGCCCGTCCAGCCCCGTGTTGATCCGCCGGCCCAGCGGGTCCTCGCCCGGGAAGTAGCGCCGCGCCGTCGCCTCGTTGATCACGGCCACCGGCGCCGCATCGCCGCGGTCGCGCTCGTCGAACGTCCGGCCGCGCAGCAGCCGGATCCGCGCCGCCTCGAAGTAGCCGGGCGAGACCACCTGCCAGGCGATGCTCGGCAGCGTCCCCGGCGCGTTCGCCCGCCCTTCCACGCGCAACCCGGCGCCCCGGCCGCTCTCGACCGGCCCGGACAGCGCCACGGCCGCGCCCGTCACGCCGGGAACCGCCGCCACGCGCTCCACCGCGTCCAGGTAGAACCGCGCGGCCGCCGGCCGGTCGGAGCCCCCCGCGCCCGGCAGCGAGACCTTCGCGCTGACCAGCCCGTCGGGCCGGAAGCCGGGGTCCACGGCCGCCAGCCGGCCGAGGCTCTGCAGCGTGAGCGCGGCCCCCGCGACGAGGACCACCGCGAGCGCCACCTCCGCCACCACCAGCGCGCCGCGGATCCGCGTGCCGGCCCGGCCGCCGCCGCCGCTCCCCCGCTCCGTCGTCCAGGCGCGCAGCGAGATCCGCGACGCCACGAATGCCGGCGCCGCGCCGAAGAGCGCCGCCGTCGCCAGCGAGGCGACGAGCGAGAACGCCAGCACCGTCGCATCCAGCGTCACCGTCCCCGCGGGGAGCAGCGCGGGCGGGATCAGGCGCCCGAGCGCACCCACGCCCGCGGCCGCCAGCGCCACGCCCGCCACGCCGCTCACGAGCGCCAGCGCCACGCTCTCCGCCAGGAGCTGCCGCACCAGCCGGCCCCGGCTCGCGCCCAGCGCCGTCCGCACGGCCAGCTCGCGCGTGCGGCCGCTCGCCCGCGCCAGCACCAGGTTCGCCACGTTGCTGCACGCGATCAGAAGCACCAGCGCGACCGCGCCGAAGAGCAGCAGCACCATCTGGCGCGCGCCCGCGACCAGCTGCTCGTGCAGCGGCACCAGCCGGATCCCGGCCCCCTGGTTCGTGACCGGGTGCGCCTCCCGCAGCCGGCGCGCGATCACGTCCATCTCCGCCTGCGCGTCGGCCCGCGACGCGCGCGGCGCCAGCCGGCCGATCACCCGGAAGTACCAGGCGTCGCGCATGGTGCGGATGTCGAAGTCGGGAGGCAGCGACTTCAGCTCGGGCACGTCGAACGGCGCGCGCACCCACAGTGCCGCGTCCTCCGGGAACGCGAAGCCCGCCGGCATCACGCCGACGACCGTCAGCCGCTCGTCGTCCAGCACCAGCGTGCGCCCGAGGATCCCCGGGTCGCCGCCGAACCGGCTCAGCCACAGCCCCCGCCCGAGCACCACCGGCCGCGCACCGACCACCGCGGCGTCGTCGTCCCGGAACGCGCGCCCCCGCACCGGCATCACGCCCAGCGCCCGGAAGAAGTTCGCGGACACCGTGGCGTACCGCACGCGCTCCGGCTCGCCGCCGCCCACCAGGTTCCCGGCCCGCACGTCGTACGACGCCAGGCTGGCGAACGTCCGGCTCTCCGCCCGCCAGTCCAGGTAATCCGCGGGCGAGGCCCGGCGGTCGCCGCGTCCGGGCACCGTCTCCCATACCTGGACCAGCCGCTCCGGCCGGGGGAACGGCAGCGGCCGCAGCAGCACCGCGTCGACCACGCTGAAGATGATCGTCGCCGCGCCGATCCCCAGCGCCAGCGTGAGCACCGCCGCGGCCGCGAATGCCGGCCGGCGCGCCAGCCCCCGGAGCCCCAGCCGCACGTCCCGCACGACATTCTGCATGCTCGCCTCTCCCCACGGTCGGAGTCCCCGCGCCCCTGCCCTTCCTCTTTCCCCTCCGACACGCCCCGCCCTCCCACCGTTTCACCGCCGGCGGGCACCGGGCCGCCGGGTCCGGCTCCGCCCCCTTCACGACCGGCCGCCGCCCCACCTCGCCCGCGCCCCGCGCGATCGGCTCCGTCCCCTCCGACATCGACGTCGACTCGCCCGTCACCACGATTCTCCCTCCGCGCCTCCGGATCGCCACCGCGCTCCCGCTCCGCGCCGCCGAGCCCGCGGCCGCTGGAACGTCGCGCGCCGGCCGGCACGACACGAGGTCGTGCCCGGCCGTCTCCCGGCGGCGCGACGGCGCCCGCCGCCTGGCCTGGCCAGATTCCGCCGCACCGTGATAAGTGGTTCGGCGGCACCGAGTTGCGATGCGGGCGGGCGCGCCCGCCGGCACGACCCCTGCACCTCCACGGCGCGCTATGGGGCGGATGCCCTGACACAAGCGAGATGGGGGACGCCCCGAGGGCGTCATGCGGATGGGAGGACGGCGTGCGGGTGACGAGACGGGTTGTGGCGGCGGCCCTCGTGGTGGGGCTGGGGCTGGGAGGATGCGCCGGGGCGGCGGGCGCCGGCGTGGCCGAGGATGCGCTCGCGGCGAGTCAGGCCGGGGTGGTGCGGGTTCGGGTGGAGAATCACAACTGGCTGGACGTCAACGTCTACGCGGTCCACAACGGCACGCGGTATCGGCTCGGGACGGTGACGAGCATGACCGGCCACACGTTCCAGCTGCCGATCTCGATGCTGGCGCAGACCGGCGAGTTCCGGCTGCTGGTCGACCCGATCGGCTCGAGCGAGGTCTTCCTCACGGAGCCGCTGCTGGTCTCGCCCGGGCAGCAGATCGACTGGAGCGTCGAGAACCACCTGGCGCTGTCGAGCTACCGGATCTTCTGAGGCGATCCCGCCCCGGGCACGGCGCGCGCCGCGCGCCTCCGCCCGTCGAGCGCCGTCGAACCCGATGGACGGGCATGGCCGGCTTCCCCTTGACGGGGGGCCGGCCTTTGCGCAGCCTTGCCGGGGGCATGGCCCGGCGGCGGCTCGAGGTGATCGATGTCGGACGTGATGATGGTGGGACCCGGGGCGGGCTCGGTGGCGGAGCCGCGCTCCGACGCCGAGCTGATCGTGCGTGCGCGCGAGCTGTTCGACCGCCAGCATCGCAACCGCCCAAACGTCCGCGCCCGCGGCGCGCGTGAGCGCATCGCGCGGCTCGAGGACCTGCGCGCCGCGATCCTCGCCCACCGGCCGGCGCTGCACCAGGCCATGGCGGCCGACCTCGGCAAGCCGTACGTCGAGGTCGAGGCCATCGAGATCCAGCCGGCGCTCCGCGAGATCGCGCACGCGGCCCGCCACCTCGCGCGCTGGATGCGCCCCCGCCGCGTCCCCCATCCGCTCCTCCTCGCCGGGAGTCGCAGCGAGATCCACTACGAGCCGAAGGGCGTGGTCCTCGTCCTCGGCGCGTGGAACTTCCCCTTCGGGCTCGTCGTCAACCCGCTCATCGCCGCCGTGGCCGCCGGCAACTGCGTGATCGCGCGGCCGTCGGAGAAGGCGCCGCGGACCGCGGCCGCGCTCGAGGCCCTCGTCGCGTCCGCGTTCCCCGAGGACGAGGCCGCGGTCGTCGGTGGCGGAGTGCCGGTGGCCGACGCACTGCTCGAGCTACCCTTCGACCACTTCTTCTTTACCGGGAGCGGCGCGATCGGCCGGAAGGTCATGGTCGCCGCCGCGCGCCACCTCGCCGGCGTGACGCTCGAGCTCGGCGGCAAGTGCCCCGCCATCGTCGACGAGACGGCGGATGTCGACCGCGCCGCCGACCGCATCGTCCGGGCGAAGTTCGCGAACGCCGGCCAGACCTGCATCGCGCCCGACTACGCCCTCGTGCACGAGTCGCTGGCCCGCCGCTTCGTCGCGCGCGCCGTCGATACCGTGGCGCGCTTCTACGGCGCCTCCGAGGACGCGCGGCGCCGCTCCGCGGACTTCTGCCGCATCGTCGACGAGCACGCCGTGCTGCGCCTGGCCGCGCTCGTCGAGGCCGGCGTCGCCGCCGGCGCGCGCATCGAGATCGGCGGCCGCTCGGATCCGGCCGAGCGGTACTTCGCGCCGACCATCCTCTCCGGCGTGGCGCCCGATTCACCGCTGATGGAGGAGGAGATCTTCGGGCCCGTCCTCCCCGTGCGCACGTTCGCCTCGCTCGGCGATGCCATCGCCGAGGTCGACGCTCGTCCGCGGCCGCTCGGCCTCTACCTCTTCACGGGCAGCCGGCGCGCCGCGCGCGCCGTGCTCCAGCGGACCTCCGCCGGCGGCACCGTCGTGAACGAGGCGGCCATCCACTACTTCAACCCCGACCTCCCCTTCGGCGGCGTCGGCCCGAGCGGGTTCGGCTGCTATCACGGCTGGTTCGGCTTCCGCACGCTCTCCCACGAGCGCGCCGTCCTGCGCCAGGGCCGCGCCGGCCTCATCCCGCTCATCGACCCGCCCTACGGCCGCCGCGCGACCCGGCTCGTCGATCTGATGCGACGCATCATCCGCTGATCCCCGGGCCGACGGCTGCCCGGCGATCGCGCCGGGCGACGTCCGGGGTCCCGATCCCGCCATGTCCTCGCCGGCCGCGGCCGGCTCGTCCCGCGCTCGGGTTCACACGAGCTGGCGGCCGTCCCCGTCGAACACCAGCAGCGCCTGCGCCGGGCAGACGTCGCACGCCAGGATCAGCGGCTCGCGCTCGATCTCGCCGATCGGCTCGCGGAACCGGCAGATGCCGTCCTCGTCCAGCTCGAAGACCTGCGGCGCCATGTCGATGCAGTCGCCGTAGGCAAGGCACGAGCGGCGGTCGATGCGCACGACCAGGTCTCCGATCCGGCGTTCGGCGAACGGCTCCACGACCAACTCCTGATTCGGGTTCGGCGAGAACGGACGCGACAAGATAGCGGCGCCGGCTCCGGCGCGCTCCGCGAAACGCGCTCCGCGCACTCCGATCCGCGCCGAATCGACCGCGCCGCGCGGCCCGCTCCTCCGCCTCCAGAGCCGATTGTTGCCGGATGGGCGCCGCAGTATTTTGCCGCGAATGGGAATCCAATACGTGGACGGCCCGAGGCTGCGCCGGGCACTCGTCGCCGCGTGCGACTACGTGCGGGCTCAGCGTGCGGAGTTGAACCGCATCAACGTCTTCCCCGTGCCGGACGGCGACACGGGGACGAACCTCGCGCTCACCGTCGGCTCGATCGCCGACCGCCTCCGCGCCACCGACCGCGAGTCCGTGGGCGACGTGGCGCGCGACGTCGCGCAGGCCGCCGTGCTCGGCGCCCGCGGCAACTGCGGGATGATCCTTTCGCACTTCCTGCTGGGCTTCGCCGAGAGCGTCGGCGACCGCGAGCGGCTCAGCATCCCGGAGTTCGCCCGGGCGCTGCGCGACGCCGTCGAGCACGTCTACCGTGCGCTCGAGCGCCCCGTCGAGGGCACGATGGTCACGGTCATGCGCGAGACGGCCGAGGAGGCGGAGCACTTCCCGGATGGTGGCGATTTCGGCGAGCTCATCGAGGCGCTCCTCGAGCGCGCCCGCGACGCGCTCGCCCGCACGCCCGAGCTGCTCCCCGCGCTCAAGGCCGCGGGCGTCGTCGACGCGGGCGCCAAGGGCTTCGTGCACCTGCTCGAGGGCGTGGTCGAGTACATGAACGGCGACCCCTTCGTCGCCCTCGGCGGCGCGGTCGCGTTCGATCAGGTCGAGCCCGCCGCCGCGCGCGTCGCCGTCTCCGCGGCGACCGAGCGCTACCGCTTCTGCACCGAGGCGCTCGTCCGCGGCAGCGCGCTCCCCGAGCAGGCCGCCGTGCAGCAGCAGCTCCGTGGCCGCGGCGACTCGCTCATCGTCATCCGCACCGCCGACCTGCTCAAGGTCCACATCCACACCGACGAGCCGGAGGAGGTCTTCGGCTGGCTCCGCCGCCACGGCCAGCTCGTCGCGCACAAGGCCGAGGACATGGCGCTCCAGCACCAGGCGATCGAGCGCTCGGCCGCGTCCCACGTCGACCTCGCGCGGCGCCCCATGGCGATCCTCACCGACAGCGCCTGCGACCTGCCGGCCGAGATCGTCGTCGCCCACGGCATCTCGGTCGTGCCGCTCACCCTCATCGTCGACGGCGAGGCGTACCGCGACGGCGTCGACATGAGCGCCGGCGACTTCGCCCGCCGCCTCGTCGCCGGCGCCCGCGGCTCGACCTCCCAGCCGCCGCCCGCCGCCTTCGTCGAAGGCTACGCCCGCGCCGCCGTCGAGGGTGAGCGCGTCCTCGGGGTCATCCTCGGATCGGCGCTCTCCGGCACGTTCCGGTCCGCGCAGGCGGCCACGCAGCGCTTCGACGCCGCCCCCGTCGATCTCGTCGACTCGCGCGCGGCCTCGCTGCTGCAAGGCCTGCTCACCCTGAAGGCCGCCGAGCTCGCCGAGCGAGGCGTCGAGCCCGCCGACATCGTCGCCGAGCTCGGCCGCGTGCGCGCCCGCTCCGGGCTCTTCTTCACCGTCGACGTCTTCGACTACCTCCTCGCCTCCGGCCGCGTCGGCCGCGGCCGCGTCCTCCTCGCCAACCTCCTCGACATCAAGCCGATCCTCGAGCTCGACGCCGAGGGCAGCGTCGCTCCCGTCGCCCGCGTCCGCGGCCGCGAGAACGTGCTCCCCCGCCTCCTCGACATCCTCGAGCGACGCGTCCCCACGACCGCCCGCGCCGTCCGCTTCGGCATCATCCACGTCGCCGCCGAGGACATCGCCGAGCGCCTCGCCGCCGAGCTCCGCCGCCGCTACGGCGACCGCGACATCGTCACCGCCCCCGCCGGCCCCGTCCTCGCCACGCACGTCGGCCCCGGCGCCTGGGGCCTGGCGTATCTGCTCGAGGATTAGCGGCGCCGTTCGGCGCCGCGCACGCTGGCGTTGTCGTCGCGCCTGCGGCGCGACGCACGCTCGCGTCGCTCGCTGTCGCGGCCCGTTGGGCCACGCACGCTGCGCTTCGCTCCGCCTGTCGCTTCGCCTGCGGCTCGCGCACGCTCGCGTTGCTCGCTGTCGCCGCCTTCGACGGCGCACGGTTCCCTATCGCCCGCCTGCGGCGAGCGCACGCCGTCTGCGCGGCTGTAGCGGCGCTGCGCGCCGCGGGGTGCGGGGCGGGCGGGACCGCGCCGTGACGCGCTCCTGCGGGGCGGCCCGCCCGGCGCCTTCCCCCGGGTCGCGCGGTGCCGCGG
>DASTKT010000231.1:0-22555 GCA_035715725.1 Longimicrobiales bacterium
CCGCGAGGCGGTGACGCGCCTCGGCGTGGACGCGGCGCCGCTGCTGGACGCCGCCGCCCGGACGGGGCGGCTAGGGGAGGAGCCGGGGATTCCGGCGGAGCTGCGTCGCCTGTTCATCACGGCGCTGGAGATCCCGCCGGAGCGGCACCTCGAGGTGCAGGCGGCGTTCCAGCGGCACGTCGACAACTCGGTGTCGAAGACGGTGAACCTGCCGAAGTCGGCCACCGACGCGGACGTGGCGGGGATCTTCCGCCGGGCGTGGGCGCTCGGGCTCAAGGGCGTGACGGTCTACCGCTACGGCAGCAAGCCGGGGCAGGTGCTGGAGCTGGGCGCCGGAGAGGATGCGCTGCACCTGGACCACGCGTCGGCATGCGATCCGACCGAGTGCCGGGTGTGAGGGCCTCGTCACACGCCACGCGCCGCCGCGACGGGTTCCGGGCGCTCCGGCCCCGCCTCCGTCCGCCTCGCCTCGGTCGGCGCGTCGGCGCCGTGAAGGGTTACGGCTGGCCCCCGCCGGCGACTTCCGCGGGTTGCGGGTAGCGGACGCGGACGGCGACGGACCCCTGCGCCGCGAGCGCAGCCGCCGCGGCTTCGCGCACTTCCTCGACCTGTCCGCCGTGCCGCAGCACCTCGGCCTCCACCCGCTGGACCAGATCGGGGAGCCGGTGCAGGAGCCCGCCGCACGCGGGGCACGTCGCTGGCCCCGGGTCGGCGACGAGGCGAGCACAGCGCGTGCACTCCGCCCCCGACAGGCGGAGCCCCTCGCCGATGACCAGGAGCTGGACCCGCTCGTCGTTGACGGCATCGAGCACCGCCTCCGCCCCGAATGCCGCCATTCCCCGCCCACGCGACTCGATCAGCTCCGCCACCAGACGCCGCTCCGCGTCTCGCTCGAGCGTGCGGTTCGCGGTCTGGACCGCCTCGAGCACCTCCGCGGCGCTGGAGAACAGCGGGACGTGGACCGACGTGAAGACCCGCGTGCGCAGGTGCTTCGGCAGGAGCGCCTCGAAATGGGCGATGACTTCCTGGGGCCCACCCACCAGGATGCGGTCCACCTTCTCGCGGGCGTCGAGGAGCTGGAGCGCCTCGACGGCATGGCGCACGTGGGCGAGCACGTGCCCCTCGTGATCGCGCTGGATGTTGGCCTGCGCGTACCCGCCCTGCCGCTGCTTGTTGGGGACGTAGTCCCAGAGGTCCTCCAGCTCCTCGATCTCGTCGAGGAAGACGCGGAAGAGGCGGGCCTTCTCCTTGTCGAGCAGGAGCACGAGAACGTGCTCGTGCTCGTCGAGCGCGGCGAGGAGCGGCCGCAGGTCGAAGCGCGCTCCCCAGTGGATGCTCGGCCGGAGGCGAACCCGCAGCGGCAGGACGCGGAGGAATCCCAGCGCCGCGCACGAGAAGAAGGCGAGGCCGCGGGGGAGAGGAGCGAGCTCGGCCAGCTCGTCCTTCAGGAGAGCAGCATCGGCCAGGAGCTCCTCGTGTTGGGCAGGCGCGCCTGCGAGCTGCTCCTCCAGCGGACGGAGCAGATCGGTGAGCTGCGCGTCGAGATTCGCGCCGGCGCCACGCGACGGGTCGGTGGCAAGATAGACCGTCAGCGTCGGCGAGCCGCCGGGATCGAAGTCCTTCAGCTCTCTGAGAATGGTCTCGACGGGGAGCATAGCCTCACCTCACTTCCGAGTGCCTTGCGGCCGCCAGACGCGGCCGCGGGCCGCGTGAGCCGGGTCGCTGCGCGGCGCGAGCGCCGCCGCCGGTCGCCGCCTGTACGTCCGTGCTCGCCAGGCTCGGCACGCGCAGGAGCATTCCCACGCTTCCGTGCTGCCGCGCGTCCCACCCGGTCCGCACCGCATCACGGCGAGGTTCGAGCCGGTTCTCGCACGGCCCGGGGATGCCGTGGCAGCGTTCGGGCACAACGGTTTCCGTCGCGCCGCCGATGCCGTCGCGCCGAATCGTCGGGGCGATGCGCGCCAGCCTGTCCCGCACGCGCGGACCGTCGCAGGACAGATCGCCTCACGGCGACCGTCGCGGTGCGCCCGGGCGGTGCGGCGTGTCGACGGACGGGACAGGAGAACACCGGTGGGTCGGCGTCCGCGAACCGCGCGCGGGCTCGCTCTTCCTGGGGTGACGGCGCCCACCGCCCGCCCGCGCGCCCCGGGCGAGCGTCCAGCGCGGCGAGCATCCGACCTTCTGCGCCGCGTCGCCGGCGCCGTCCACGTCGAGACGAGGGAGGCAGCGCACACCCTCTGCGTGACGAACGGCGATTTCGCGAGGGATCGACGGAGCCCGCGACCATGCCGCATCTCGTCCTGCTGGGGGACTCGATCTTCGACAACGCCGCGTACGTGGCGGGCGGGCCGAGCGTCGTCGACCAGCTCAGGGCGGTCCTCCCCGAAGGGTGGGCGGCGACGCTGCGCGCGCGCGACGGCAGCTACGTGTGCGACGTGGCCGCACAGCTCCGCGGGATGCCGGAGGATGCGACGCATCTGGTCGTGAGCGCCGGCGGCAACGACGCGATCGACCGCATCGCCATCCTGGAGGCGCGGGTGCGTTCCGTCGCCGAAGCCCTGGACCGCCTGGACGAAATCGGCCGCGAGTTCGACCGCCGCTACCGGACGATGCTGAGGAAGGTGCTGGACCGGGCGCTGCCGACGGCCGTGTGCACGATCTACGACCCGCGGTTCCCCGATCGCACGTTGCGGCGCCTGACGCGGACGGGACTGGCGGTCTTCAACGACCGCATCCTGCGCTCCGCATTCCGCGCCGGCCTGCCGGTCCTCGACCTGCGGCTCCTGTGCGCCGAGGATGCGGACTACGCAAACCCGATCGAGCCGTCGGTGCACGGCGGCGAGAAGATCGCCCGCGGCGTGGTGCGGCTCGCCGTGGAGCACGACTTCCGCCGGAGCCGGACCGAGGTGTTCAGCGCGTGAGCGGAAGCCGGCGGGGGCGACGCCGCAGTCGGCTCCGGCAGCGGCGCGACGGGGGAGGCCCGGCAGAGAATGGACGAGGCCACCAGGTCGTGACACGTCACGTTCCGGTGGCCTCGTTCCGCTGGCAGGATCGAGCCCGTCGGTCTGGTCCCATCACGTGTGGTGGGCGGGCCCTGTCCCTTTCCCTCGTCGCGTTTCCACGACTCAGGTGCCCGAGTCTCCTCGAGCCACGGTTGCTCCAGCGACCTGCAACCGCCTCGCCGGTACCAGACGCCCGGCGAGCTATCATCGAGGTCCCCGGTCTCCCGGGTTCCTCGCGACGGTGAAAGGGCAACGCACGTGCCGCCCCGGCCAGGCGGGAGAGCGGGCAGCGTATCCTGTTGACCGGGCGCCGGTTGCCGCGGCCGCGGTCAGCGCGCCGCGCCCGCGGGCGGACGGGCATGCCCCGCGGATGGGTCACCTCGGCGGGGCGTTTCGCCCCGACGCTCGCGTATCCGGCGCGGAGCGTGCCGGACTCGCGAGCGCCGCCGGGAGTCCAGCGAGGAGTCGCACCATGCCGATACGCGGAGGACGATGATTCCCATGCCCCAGCCGCGCTCGCGCGGCACGATGAGCGTCGAGGCGGCGCTCGCGAGGCGCCGCTCGGTCCGGGAGTTCCGCGCGGAGCCGCTCGCCCTGGACGACGTCGCGCAGATCCTCTGGGCCGGACAGGGAGTGACGCACGCGGACGGGCATCGCACCGCACCCTCGGCGGGCGGGCTGTACCCGCTCGAGCTCTACGTCCTCGCCGGCGGGGTCGCGGGACTGGACACGGGCGTCTACCAGTACGATCCCGAGGCGCATGCGCTCGCGGCGGTGGCGATCGGCGACGCGCGGGAGGCCGTGGCCCGCGCCGCGCTCGACCAGCGGTGGGTGGCGGAGGCGCCGGCGGTCCTCGTCTTCGCCGCCGTCCTCGGCCGGACCACGGGCAAGTACGGCGAGCGGGGCGTCCGCTATGTCCACGTCGAGGTCGGCCACGCCGCGCAGAACGTCTACCTGCAGGCGGAGGCGCTCGGCCTGGGGACCACGATCGTCGGCGCGTTCCGGGACGCGGAGCTGACGCGGCTCCTCGGGCTCGGAGCGGGCGTGGCGCCGCTCGCGATCATGCCGATCGGGAGGGCGTGACCGGAGGATCGCGGTGCCGACGGCACGACGCCCGCCTTGCGGGCCACGAACGCCGATTCGCTCGAGGACCCGAACGGTCAGCTGTGCCCCTTCACCACGAATGAGACCTTCGCCGTCACCCGGTACTCGACGATCCTGTTGTTGTCGACGATCGCCTTCATGCTGCTGACCCAGATCTCCTTGATGCCGTCCACCGACTTGGCGGTCTCGGTGAGGGCGCTCTCGACGGCGTCGTCGAAGCTCTTCTCCGACTGGGCGATGACCTCGATGACCTTCACGATCGATGACATTCGGGGCTCCTTTCGGTTCGGTCCTTGCTCGGGCCGGGATTGCTCGGCGCTGCGCGGCGGGAAGCCGGCCTCGACCGGCTGGCACCGGAGCGGTGCTCGGGCTTCGCCGCTCGCGGGCGAGCCCGACCGCCCTGCACGACGTCCGCCTGTGAGCGCGCCGGCGCGGAGGCGACGAGGGGAGCTCGAAACGACGTGTGACCGCGCGGTTTGCGCGGCCGCCAGGAGTCTCGCGGCACCGCCGGGCCGACCGGGGCACGCACCAAACCGCCCCAGTGTCTGGCCCCGGTCTGGGACGAAACGGATTTGCAGCGAAGATCAGGAACCGGTAGCGGCCGGGTCGTGTCCCCGTGCTCATCGGGGGTCACCGACGCCGGGGCACAGGCGGTGCAGTCGGCACGGGCGGCCGGAACGGCGCGGGCGGGCCGGTGGCCGGCGGGCCACCCCGGACGGCGGCCTCGCCGCCCGGACGCGGCGCCCCACTCGGACTCCTCCGCGGGCCCGGGCCGGAGATCCGATGAGCCGCACGATCCTGCCATGGCCACGCGCGGCCAGACCACGCTCTTCCTCTGCGGCGACGTGATGACCGGACGGGGCATCGACCAGGTGCTGCCGCACTCCTGTCCGCCGCACCTGTACGAGGGCTTCGTGACGTCGGCGCTCGACTACGTGGCGCTCGCCGAGCGGGCGAACGGGCCGATCCCGCGCCCCGTGGACTATGCCTACATCTGGGGGGAGGCGCTGGGCGTGCTGGAGCGGGTCCGGCCGGACGTGCGGATCGTCAACCTGGAGACGAGCATCACCACGAGCGAGGCCGCCGTCCCGAAGGGGATCAACTACCGGATGCACCCGGCGAACGTCCCGGTCCTGACGGCGGCACGCATCGACTGCTGCGTGCTGGCCAACAACCACGTCCTCGACTGGAGCGAGCCGGGGCTGCTCGATACGCTGGACGCCCTGGCGCATGCCGGCATCGCCATGGCCGGCGCCGGCCGGGACGCGGCGGCGGCCCGGGCGCCTGCGACGCTGTCGCTGCGGGCGGGGGGCAGGGTGCTGGTCTTCGGCTTCGGCACGATCGACAGCGGCATCCCGCGCGACTGGGCCGCCGGCGAGGGGAGGCCGGGCGTGCACCTCCTCGCCGATCTCTCGGACGACACCGTCGCCGACATCGGCGGCCTCGTGGAGGGATCGAAGCGGCCGGGCGACGTCGCCGTCGCGTCGATCCATTGGGGCGGCAACTGGGGGTTCGAGATCCCCGCGGAGCATCGCCGCTTCGCGCACGCGCTGATCGACCGGGCCGGAATCGACGTCGTCCACGGCCACTCGTCGCACCATCCCAAAGCGATCGAGGTGTACCGCGACCGGCCCATCCTCTACGGCTGCGGCGACTTCGTGAACGACTACGAGGGCATCACCGGCTACGAGGAGTTCCGGGACGACCTGGTGCTGATGTACTTCGCCACGCTCGACACGCGGACCGGCCGGGTGCTCGGGCTCGAGATGGCGCCGCTGCGGATCCGGAACTTCCGGCTGGGCACGCCGTCGGCCGAGGAGCGGGCGTTGCTGCAGCGGACGCTCGACCGCGAGTGCGGGCGCTTCGGCCATCGCGTCGTCGCCCGTGGCGAGACTCTCGCGGTCGAATGGCGGTGAGCGGGCCACGACCGAGCCGGTCTCGACTCGGCCACAATGGAGATCCGCCCGTGACGACCCTCGTCTGGATCGTGGTGAGCAGCCTCGCGATGAGCGCCATCGCCCTGGTCGGGGTCGTCACGCTGCTGTTGCGCCCCGAGACGCTCAGCCGCGTCCTGCTTCCGCTCGTCGCGTTCGCCGCCGGGACGCTGCTCGGCGGCGCGTTCCTCCACCTCGTTCCCGCGGCGCTCGCGGCGACGGGCTCGGCGGCGGGCGTGTTCCTCTGGGTCCTGGCCGGCTTCGTCGTCTTCTTCGCCCTCGAGCAGTTCCTGCACTGGCGGCACTGCCATCGCGACGTGGTCGACGCGCGCCACCCGATGACGTACCTGGTCCTCTTCGGCGACGGACTGCACAACTTCCTCGACGGCCTCGCCATCGCCGGTGCGTTCATCGCCGACGTGCGCCTGGGGATGGGCGCGTGGCTGGCCGCGGCGGCCCACGAGGTACCCCAGGAGCTCGGCGACTTCAGCGTGCTGGTGCACGGCGGCTGGCCGAAGGGCCGGGCGCTCGTGTTCAACCTGCTGTCGGGGCTCACGTTCCTGCTCGGCGCCCTGCTGGCGTACGGAGCGTCGGCTCGGGTGAGCGTGACGTTCCTGCTGCCGTTCGCGGCCGGGAACTTCATCTACATCGCGGCGTCCGACCTCATCCCGGAGGTGCGGCGACAGACCGGAACGACGGCGAGCCTCGTCCATCTCGCCGCGCTCACCGGCGGGATCGCGCTGCTGTACCTGCTCCGGCTGGTCCTCGGCGACTGAGCGATGGCGGACGCCCGCGGCACGGCCGGCGCGACCTCGCTGGCCGACATCGTGCGGGCCCGGATCGTCACCGTCCGGCTGGGGAACGTGGGCCGTGCCGCACCGCAGGAGCGCGAGGCCCCGCCCCGCGATCGGCCGTACCCGGTGGAGGAACGATGAGGGAGGATCCGGCAGCGCCGGCGGCGCCCGTCGCGTCCGAGGCCGACGAGCTGCGCGTGGAGGCGATCGATGCGTACCGCTGGCGCCTGCCGCGGCGAGGCGGAATGCGGGTCGAGGGGCTGATCTACGCGGACGCCGTGCTGATGGACGAGCTGCTGCGGGAGGGGCGCGAGGCGCTGCAGCAGGTGGCCAACGTCGCGTGCCTGCCAGGGATCGTGGGGCGCTCGCTCGCCATGCCGGACATCCACTGGGGGTACGGCTTCGCGATCGGCGGCGTGGCGGCGTTCGATGCGGCGGAGGGCGGCGTCGTGAGCCCCGGCGGCGTCGGCTACGACATCAACTGCGGGGTTCGGCTGCTGCGCTCGGACATCCCGGCCACGGAGCTGGCGGGGCGGACGGCGGCGCTGATGAACCAGATCATGCGGGACGTGCCCGCCGGGGTGGGCTCGCACTACAAGCGCTCGGCGCTGGCCGACGAGGAGGTGCGCGCGGTGCTGCGGGAGGGTGCGGGGTGGGCGGTGCGGAAAGGGTGGGGCACCGACTCGGACCTGGAGCGCACGGAGGCGCAGGGCGCGCTCCCGGGCGCCGACCCCGAGCAGGTGAGCGCGCGGGCGCTGCAGCGCGGCCGGAACCAGCTCGGGACGGTGGGCTCGGGGAACCACTTCATCGAGGTCGGCCGTGTGGAAGAAATCTACGACGCGGCGGCCGCCCGGCGCTTCGAGCTGGAGCCGGGCGCGGTGACGGTGCTCATCCACTCGGGCTCGCGCGGGCTCGGCTACCAGGTCTGCGACGACTATCTCCAGGTCATGCTCCCCGCGGCGGCGCGGCACGGGATCGAGCTGCCGGACCGTCAGCTCGCCTGCGCGCCGCTCACGTCGCCGGAGGCGGCCCGCTACCTCGGCGCCATGAACGCGGCCGCGAACTTCGCGTTCGCGAACCGCCAGATGATGGCGTACCGCGTCCGCGAGGCGTTCGCCCGGATCTTCGGCCGCCCGTGGGGCGAGCTGGGCCTGCGGCTCGTGTACGACGTCGCCCACAACATGGCGAAGATGGAGCGACACGTCGTGGAGGGCCGGGAGCGAGAGCTGTGCGTGCACCGCAAGGGAGCGACGCGCGCGTTCCCGCCCGGCCATCCGGACGTCCCGCCGTCGCTGCGCGATCTCGGCCAGCCGGTCCTCATCCCGGGGGACATGGCGCGGCGGTCGTACGTGCTCGTCGGCACGGCCGCCGGCTACGCGGAGACGTACGGCTCCGCGTGCCACGGCGCCGGGCGGCGCATGAGCCGCCACAAGGCCAAGGAGCTGGTGCGAAACCGCCACCTGCGGGAGGAGTTCCGCGAGCAGGGGATCGAGGTCCGGGCGGCGTCGTACGCGACGATCGCCGAGGAGGTCCCGGAGGCGTACAAGGACGTGGCGGAAGTGGTGGAGGTGGTGCACCAGGCGGGGATCGCGAGGAAGGTCGCCCGGCTGAAGCCGCTGGGCGTCTTGAAGGGGTGAACGCCGGCGCGGCCGGAGGGGGCGGGAGATGTCCGCCGAGCGCGGCACGGAACGGGACGCAGCGGTCGAGCTACCGGCCGGAGTCCGGCCGATCGACCACGTCGGCGACATCGGGATCGAGGTGTCGGCCGGCTCGCTCGAGGAGCTGTTCACGCGTGCCGCCGCCGGAATGATCGCGCTGACGCGGGAGCGGCCGGAGCGGGGTGCGGCGGCGGGCGCCGCGCCCATGGCGCGGGAGGTCGAGGGCGCCGCCGGCGACGTCGCGGAGCTGCTGGTGACCTGGCTCCGCGAGCTGCTCTATCTCCAGGAAGCAGACGGGTTCAGCTACGCTGGCGCCGAGTTTCCGGAGCTGGACGAGCATCGTTTCCGGGCGCGCGTGCGCGGCCGACGCGCTCCGCGCCGGGCGCTGCGCGAGATCAAGGGGGTGACCTACCACGGGCTCGACGTCGCGCGCCGCGGCGACGCGTGGCACGCGCGGGTCATCTTCGACGTGTAGCGGGCGCCGTCATCCGCGGACGCCGTCCACGGCGTGGGGTCCCCGCGAAGTGGCCCGGCTCGGCGCACCCGTCGGTCGCCCGCGCCGCGCCGCGGGCGCAGCGGGGCCGCGCCGCCGGCGCCGAGGCGGCGCATGAAGCTCACCTTCCTCGGGACGCGCGGCTACATCGAGGCGCGCACGGTGCGGCACCGGCGCCACGCGGCGCTCCTCGTCGCGTATCGCGGGGCGCGAGTCATGGTGGACTGCGGCGAGGACTGGCTCGACCGGATCGCCGCACTGCGCCCGGATGCGATCGTGGTCACGCACGCGCACCCGGACCACGCCGGCGGGCTCGCCGCGGGTGCGCCCTGCCCGGTCTACGCCAGCGCCGAGACGTGGAGCGCGATCGCACGGTATCCGATCGAGCAGCCGCAGGTGCTCCGGCCGGGCGTGGCGGCGGCGGTCGAGGGGATCCACTTCGTGACGTTCGAGGTCGAGCACTCGCTGCTCGCCCCGGCCATCGGCTACCGCATCCAGGCGGGGCGGCCGACGGTCTTCTACGTGCCGGACCTCGTTTTCATTCGACGGCGGACGGAGGCGCTGGCCGGCGTTCGCCTGTACATCGGCGACGGCGCGAGCCCCGTCCGGCCGCTCGTCCGGCGCCGCGGCGCATCGCTCATCGGGCATGCGCCGATCCGGACGCAGATCGGGTGGTGCGCCGCGGAGGGCGTGCGGCGCGCGGTCTTCACGCATTGCGGCTCACCGATCGTGGCCGGTGACGAGGCCGCGGTGATCCGGCGCGTCCGCGGGATCGGGGCGGAGCAGGGCGTGGACGTGACGATCGCGTACGACGGAATGGAAATCACCCTGCGCTGAGGGGTCGAGGGCGGCCGGCCCGGCGCCGGCGCAGCCGAACCCCCAGGAAGGTGGCGGCCATGAAGCTGATACTCCTCGGCGACGTGATGCTCGGGCGCGGCGTGGGCGCGGAGATCCTCCGGCGCGATCCGGCCAGCTTCTGGGGCGACACGCGCGAGCTGCTGCTGGCCGCGGACCTCGTCGTGGCGAACCTGGAGTGCGCGATCACGGCGTCGGCGGAGAGCGGGACGCCGGAGCCGTTCCACTTTTCCGCCCCGCCGGAGGCGGTCGGCGTGCTCGCGGCGGGGGGAGTCCGCGCGGTCACGCTGGCGAACAACCATATCCTCGACCACGGCGAGAGAGGGCTCCGCGACACGCTTCGCTACCTGGGCGAGGCGGGAATCGCGTGGACGGGCGCGGGCGGAGACGCGGTAGCGGCGGCCCGGCCGGCGGTTGTCGACGCGCGGGGGACGCGCGTGGGGCTGCTCGGCTTCACGGACAACGTGCCGGAGTGGGCGGCCGGGCCGGAACGTGCCGGCGTGAACTACCTCCCGATCGGTGTGGACGGGGAGGCGCTCGAGCGCCTGCGGCGCGGCGTCGACGACGCGCGGGCGGCGGGTGCCCAGCTCGTCGTCCTCTCGCTGCACTGGGGTCCGAACCTGGCGCAGCGACCGTCGGCGGCATTCCGCGAGTTCGCGCGGACGGCGGTCAACCTCGGCGTCGATGTGGTCCATGGCCACTCGGCGCACGTCTTCCAGGGCGTGGAGCTGATCGGCGGTCGCCCGGTCCTCTACGACACCGGCGACATCCTCGACGACTACGCGGTCGATCCGGAGCTCCGCAACGACCAGGCGCTGCTCTTCGAGCTGGAGAGGAGCGCGCGAGGCGGCAGCGTGCTGCGAATGATCCCCGTCCAGCTCGGCTTCGCGGTCGTGGACCGGGCGCTGGGCGCCGAGGCCGTGGAGATCGGCGCGCGCATGCAGCGGCTGTCGGCGGAGCTGGGCACGATCCTCGACCGGCGCGGCGCCCAGCTCGAGCTCCGCTGCACGCTCGGCGCCGGCGCCGGCGCGTAGCGGCCGGCCCCTCCTGCCGAAACGCTCTCGCGGGCGATCCGGGGCGGCGCCTCCTTGCCGCGCCCCGGGCGCCGCCGCATGATTGCGGGCGGAGCCGTCCGGCTCCGCATCCATTCGCACGTCTGCCGGACCGAACCAAGCAGCGCGGCGCCGCCGCCGCGCCTCATCCCATCCGTCCCGGGAGGCCTCCGCATGCGTACGCCCACGTGCCGCCGAACGCCGCCGATCGGGCGGCTGGCGCTCCTTCTGACCCTGGCGCCGCTGGCCGGCGCGCGCGCGCAGGGACGCGCGGGCGCCGCGCCGGGCCCGGCCGGTGGGGGCGGCCTGACGGCCACGGCGCCGCTAGTGGACCCGAGCTACCTGGACGCGCTGCGCTGGCGGCTCGTCGGGCCCTCGCGCGGCGGGCGTGTCGAGGCCGTGGCGGGGCATCCACGGGACCGGCTGACGTTCTACATGGGCGCCACCGGCGGCGGCGTGTGGAAGACGGAGGACGGCGGCATCACCTGGCGCAACATCTCGGACGGATACTTCGCCACCGGCTCCGTGGGCGCGATCGCGCTGGCGCCGTCCAACCCGGACGTGATCTACGTCGGCATGGGGGAGGCGTGCTTCCGCGGCGACGTCTCGCACGGCGACGGCGTCTACAAGTCGACGGACGGCGGGAAGACGTGGACGAACGTCGGGCTGCGGGCGACGCGGCACATCGCGCGGATCCGGGTGGACCCGACGAACCCGGACCTGGTCTACGTCGCCGCGTTCGGCGACGGCTTCGGGCCGTCCGCGGACCGGGGCGTCTACCGCTCGAAGGACGGCGGCACGACGTGGGAGAAGGTGCTGTTCCGGGACCCGAACACGGGAGCCATCGACCTGGTGATGGACCCGGCGAACCCGCGGGTGATGTACGCGTCGCTGCTGGAGTTCCGGCGCTTCCCGTGGGCGGTGCGGAGCGCCGGGGCGGGGACCGGGCTGTTCAAGACCACGGACGGCGGCGACCACTGGACGGAGCTGACGAACAACCCGGGGCTGCCGAGCGGGCTGAAGGGCCGGATCGGGGTGGCGCTCTCGCCGGCGAAGCCGGACCGCATCTGGACGATCATCGACGCGGAGATCGGCAAGAAGGGCGTGTACCGCTCGGACGACGGCGGCGCGACGTGGCAGCGTACGAGCGACTACGCCGAGCTGACGCAGCGCCCCTGGTACTACCACCACATCTTCGCGGATCCGAAGGACCCGGAGACGCTCTACGTCCTGAACATCAACGCGTACAAGTCGAGCGACGGCGGGAAGACGTTCGCGGAGGTGCGGCCGCCGCACGGCGACAACCACGACCTCTGGATCGACCCCGCGGACCCGAACCGGATGATCGAGGGGAACGACGGCGGCGCGACGGTGAGCTTCAACGGCGGGCGGAGCTGGTCGACCGAGATGAACCAGCCGACGGCGCAGTTCTACCACGTCGTCACGGACGACCAGTTCCCGTACCGGATCTACGGCCCGCAGCAGGACGAGGGCTCGATCTCCGTGCCGAGCCGGTCGGACTTCGGCGCGATCACGGAGATGGAGTGGGAGTTCGCGGCCGCGGGGGAGTCGGGCTACATCGCGGTGCGGCCGGACGATCCGAACATCATCTACGGCGCGGAGCACCACTGGCTCGAGCGCTACGACCGGCGCAGCCGGCAGAAGCGCGACATCTCGCCCTGGCCGGAGGACAACTACGGCTGGGGCGACCGCGACATCAAGTACCGCTTCCAGTGGACGTACCCGGTGATGCTCTCGCCGCACGACCCGAACACGCTCTACGCCACGTCCCAGGTGGTGCACCGGACGCGGAACGAGGGGCAGAGCTGGGAGGTGATCTCGCCGGACCTGACGCGGCACGACCCGAGCAAGCTCGAGCCGACGCCGTACTACGGCAACGAGAAGCCCGGGCCGTACTGGGGACCGATCACGCGCGACAACACAGGCGTGGAGTGGTACTCGGTGATCTTCGCGTTCGCCGAGTCGCCGGCGCAGAAGGGCGTGCTGTGGGCGGGAAGCGACGACGGCTACGTCCAGGTCTCGCGGGACGACGGCAAGACGTGGACGAACGTCACGCCGAAGGAACTGCCGGAGTTCGCGCTGATCAGCATCATCGAGCCGTCGCACCGGGACCCGGGCGCCGCGTACCTGGCGGCCACACGCTACAAGCTGCAGGACCGCAGGCCCTACCTGTTCAAGACGACGGACTACGGCAAGACGTGGACGAAGATCACGACGGGGATCCCGGACGGCGACTTCACGCGCGTCATCCGCGAGGACCCGGATCACCCGGGGCTGCTGTACGCCGGGACGGAGACGGGCGTCTACTTCTCGACCGACGACGGCGCGCAGTGGCAGTCGCTGCGGCTCGACCGCGGCGGAGCCGCCGCCGGCGCTTCCGTGGCCGCCGGGCTGCCGGTCGTGCCCGTGCACGACCTGGCGGTCAAGGACGGCGACCTGGTGGTGGCCACGCACGGCCGCTCGTTCTGGGTGCTGGACGACGCGGCGCTGCTGGCGCAGCTCGCCGCCGCGCAGGCGGAGCCGGTGCACCTGTTCGCGCCGCGGCCGACCGTGCGCTTCCGCGCCGACGCCGCGCTCCCGGCGACGACGGCGGGCGGAGGCAACGAGGGCTCGAACCCGCCCGGCGGCGTGGTCGTGCAATGGTACAGCCGGACGAAGCCCGCGGAGGTGAAGCTCGCGTTCCTGGACGCGACGGGGCGGGAGATCCGGGCGTTCAGCAGCGCGGAGCCGGCGGTGGCGCAGCGCGGGCGCCGCGGGCGCCCGGGCGGCGCCGTGCGCGTGCCGGCGGAGGCCGGCGCGAGCCGGTTCGTCTGGGACATGCGCTACCCGGGCGCGAACGTGATCCCCGGCACCACGCTGCACGGCTCGCCGCAGGGTCCGCTGGCCGCGCCCGGGAAATACCAGGTGCGGCTCACCGTGGATGGGCAGACGCTCACGCAGCCGCTCGAGATCGTGAAGGACCCGCGCGTGCCGTTCACGCAGGCGGACCTCGAGGCGCAGCTCCGCTTCCAGCTCGCGGTGCGGGACAAGCTCACGGAGGCGCACGACCTCGTGCGCCGGATCCGCAGCATGCGCGACCAGGCGACGGCGGCCGCGACGGCGGCTCGCGGCGGCGCGGACGAGGCGCGCCTCACGCGGGCGCTCAAGGCGCTGAACGACAAGCTGTACCCGATCGAGGAGCGGCTCAGCCAGTACCGCGCCCGGGCCACCCAGGACCTCACGAACTACCCCAACGGCCTGGACGACAAGCTGGTGCAGCTCCTCAACTTCGCCGGACAGGCGGATGCGCCGCCGACCCAGCAGTCGCTGGACCTGCTCACCGACCTGTCGGGGCGGCTGAAGGAGAAGGGCGACGCGCTCGCGCGCGTCGAAGCGGGCGAGTGGCGGCCGTTCGCCGGCGCCGCCCGGACGACGTCGCAGCCGTAGGCCGCGCGCCACGATGCCGGGCGCGGCGCCGCCGCGCCCGGATGGCTCCCCTCGAGCGGCGTGCCCGCCTACACGGACCCCGCCGAGGGGTGACGACGGCGGCGGGACGCGCCGTCGCCTACATCGTCGGATTGGGGGCGTGCCGGCGCCGGAACGCCGCGCGGACGTCGGCGCGGAGGAGGTAGACGATCACGATGACCGGGACGACGAGCCCGAAGATCGCGAGGAGCTGCCCCTGGAAGAGCGCGATCAGCGACGGTACGCCCATGGCGAACGAGACGATCAGGGCGAGCGTCCACGCCCAGTGGCGCGCGGCAGCGAGGCCGAACCCGACGATGATCCAGACCACGCCCACCGCCACGGCCGCGACGCCGGCCCAGAAAGCGCTCCCGCCCCAGTAGCGCGCCCCGCGCGAGACGGTCACCATCCCGGTCAGCCAGCTCAGCCCGCCGACACCGGCCAGGCCTAGCCCGACGAGCGCTCCGAACAGACCGCCGAAGACCGCCAGCGCCGCGAGCACCCGCACACCGAAGGGGACCCGGACCATCGTTTCCTCCCTTGCTCCCCGCCGGGCGGGGTCGCCGCCTCAGCCCGACTCCGCATCGAAGCGCTCGGAACCGGTCCTCGGAGGCCCGCCCGGCCGCGCCCGCGGCGCCGGTGCCGGAGCGGCCGGCCGGGGGCGCCGAGCCGCGAGGTTCTCCGCCTGCGCCCACACCGCCGCCGCGGCCTCGAGCGCCTCGTCCACCACCGCGGGCCCGACGAGCCCCGCATCCGCGAGGGCCGCCAGCGCGGGCTCCGCGTCCAGCTCGTCCACCAGGCCCGCCACGATCAGCGTGCGCAGCGCCTCGGCCGCGATCGTCGCCGGCGACGTCGCATCCGCCGGCGCCACGCCCGCCTCGCGCAGCGCGGCGCGGCTCGCCGCCGCCACGTCCGTGAGGAACGCCAGCGCGTCCAGGATCGCGGCGCCCCGCCGCGCGTCCTCCCGCAACGCCGATGCTTCCGTCCGGAAGCAGGCGTCCAGCTCCGGCGCCACCAGCCGGACGGCATCCGACGCCAGGAACCCGTGCGCGAGCACCCGCCCGCCCTTCCGCCCGAGGCCGCCCCTCAGCCGCAGCAACCAGGGATGCGCGAGCAGCAGGAGCGCCGCGCCGGAGCCCGGCGGGATCGCGGCCAGCGCGGACCGCACCTCCGCCGCGGTGATCCCGTAGACCGCGACCTCGCCGCGCTCCGCGTCGGGCTCGCGCGTGATCGGCAGCTCGGCCGCCAGGAGGCGCCGCAGCGGCGCGCCCGGCGCGCCGCCCGGGACCTCCGGCTCGCCGGGCGGCAGCGTCAGTCGCCCGTCCTCGTCCCGGCCGACCCAGAGCTGGTCGATCAGCCACACCAGTCCCCGGCCGCGAAGGCCGGCAACCTGGCGGCGCACGTCGTCGGCCGAGTCCGCCGCGAACGCGACGACGATGAGCTGCACCGGTCCCTGGACCATGCGGATCCCTCCTCCCGAGCGCGCACGCGTGGTGCGACGACGTCCGGCGAGCGACCCCGTCGGGCCGGGGCGCGCAGCCGCGCACCACCGCCCCTTCGAGCGCCGCGCGTGAAACGGGCGAGGCCAGAGACGCAAGGTAGACCCGACCCGCACGTCGTCCATTGGACCATGGTCCAACCCGCGCCGAGGGGCGGCGTGCTCGGGCCGGCGCGGCGCAAGCGGCCGCGGCGCGCCTGGCCGGCTCGCCGTGTTGCCGTGGCGGCGGCCGGAGGCTACTGTCGTATCCGACCCTGTATACATCCCACCTGCCGCGCAGCACGGAGTCGACCGGCGGCGACGCCGGAGCGCGGCCCAACGCGGGAGCGGACCGGCATGCGCCAGGCCTATCGGCGCGCCCTCCTCGGAGGCGTGCTCTTGACCCTGGGGTGCGGCTTCTCGGGGGAGCCGACGTACGACGTGGTGATCCGGAACGGCACGGTCTACGACGGCAGCGGCGGGGCGCCGGTGCGCGCGGACGTGGCGATCGTGGGCGACACGGTGGCGGCGATCGGGGATCTGAAGGGGGCGAAGGGGAAGGCGGAGGTGGACGCGACGGGGCTCGCGGTGGCACCGGGCTTCATCAACATGCTGAGCTGGGCGACCGAGTCGCTGATCGCGGACCCGCGGGGGCTGAGCGACATCGTGCAGGGGGTGACGCTGGAGGTGATGGGAGAGGGCGACTCGATGGGGCCGCTCTCGGACACGATGAAGACGATCGCGAAGGCGCAGCAGGGGGACATCAAGTACGACATCCCGTGGACGACGCTCGGGGAGTACCTGGAGTACCTGGAGAAGAAGGGCATCTCGCCGAACGTGGCGTCGTTCGTGGGAGCGACGACGGTGCGGGTGCACGAGGTGGGGTACGCGGACCGGGCGCCGACGCCGGCGGAGCTGGAGCGGATGCGGGGCCTGGTGCGGCAGGCGATGGAGGAGGGGGCGCTCGGGGTGGGCTCGGCGCTGATCTACGCGCCGGCGTTCTACGCGAAGACGCCGGAACTGATCGCGCTGTCGCAGGAGGCGTCGAAGTACGGCGGGATGTACATCTCGCACATGCGGAGCGAGGGGAACCAGCTCCTGGAGGCGGTGGACGAGCTGATCCGGATCTCGAAGGAGGCGAACATCCCGGCCGAGATCTACCACCTGAAGGCGGCCGGGGTGCAGAACTGGCCGAAGATGGACCAGGTGATCGCGAAGGTGGACTCGGCGCAGAAGGCGGGGCTAGCGGTCACGGCGGACATGTACACGTACCCGGCGGGGGCGACGGGGCTGGACGCGGCGATGCCGCCGTGGGTGCAGGAGGGCGGGCTGCAGGCGTGGCGGAAGCGGCTGCAGGACCCGGCGATCCGGGCGCGGGTCGCGCGCGAGATGCGCACGCCGACGAACGCGTGGGAGAGCCTGTACCTGCTCGCAGGCTCGCCGGAGCAGGTGCTGCTGGTGGCGTTCAAGCAGGACTCGCTGAAGTACCTGACAGGGAAGACGCTGGCGCAGGTGGCGAAGCTGCGGGGGAAGTCGCCGGAGGAGACGGCGATGGACCTGGTGATCCAGGATGACAGCCGGGTCGGGACCGTCTACTTCCTGATGTCGGAGGAGAACATCCGGAAGCAGGCCGCGCTGCCGTGGGTGAGCTTCGGCTCGGACGAGGGGACGCCGGCGCCGGAGGGAGTGTTCCTGAAGTCGAACCCGCATCCGCGGGCGTACGGCAATTTCGCGCGCTTCCTGGGGAAGTACGTGCGGGAGGCGAAGGTGGTGCCGCTCGAGGAGGCGGTCCGGAAGCTGACGTCGCTTCCGGCGACGAACCTGAAGCTGAAGAAGCGCGGCTCGCTGAAGCCGGGCTACTACGCGGACGTGGTGGTGTTCGACCCGGCGCGGATCGCGGACCACGCGACGTTCGAGAAGCCGCACCAGCTCGCGACGGGGGTGCGCGACGTGTTCGTGAACGGGGTGCAGGTGCTGCGGAACGGCGAGCACACGGGCGCGACGCCGGGACGGTTCGTGCGGGGGCCGGGGTGGAAGGGGTGGACGAAGACGGCGGAGGCGGGGAAGGCGGGGAAGGCGGCGGGGAGCTAGGCGCGGAGGCTCCTGCTCCTGCTCCCGCTCCTGCTCTTGCGTCCTCGTTTCTCCAGGCTCGAACCTCCGCGGTGGGGCGAATCGGGAGGTGGGAGGGCAAGAGCAACAGGGCGAGCAAGAGCAGGAGGGGGACGTCTTCTAGCGGCGCTTTGCGCCGCTAGAAGACGTCCACGTTCACCTCCGGCCGGAAGCGCTTGGGGTTCTGCCGGATGTCCTTCACCAGCGTCTGGAGGTCGATGACGGCCTTCAGGAACTGGTCGTAGAGCTGCGGGTCGGTGAGGAGCCGCTGGAACGTGCCGTCGCGGTTGGCGGCCTGGCCGAGGAGCCCGGAAAGGCCGGTGACGGCGGTGTCCGCGCGCCCGACGACGCCGAGGAGCTGGGAGTAGAGGCTGTCGTCGTAGATCAGGCGGCCGAGCGTGCCCTGGCCGGCGGTGACGGCGGCGGCGAGGCTGTCGACGCGACCGACGGCGCGCAGGAGCCGGTTGTAGAGGGCCGGGTCGTGGGCGAGGCGGCCGAACGTGCCGCTCGGGTCGTTCAGCTCGACGAGCGTCCGCCGCAGCTCGATCGTCGCGGCGGAGGCCTGGACGTACAGCGTCTCGTCGTTGACGACGCGGCCGAGCGTGCCCTCGCCTCGCAGGACGCGGTGCGTGATCGTCTGGACGTTGTCGATGACGATCATGGCCGTGTCGATCGCCTGGTTGGCGTTGACCAGGATCTCGTCGAGCCCCGGGCTGGGGACGAACGGAATGGTGTCGCCGGGGTGGAGCGGGGCGGCGCGGGGCGAGCCGGGGGTGATGTCGACGTAGCGGTCGCCGAGGAGCCCCTGGCTGAGGAGCGTCGCGTGCGAGTTCGTGCGGATCTGGTCGGCGACCTCGCGGGCGATGCCCAGGCGCAGGCGGATGTTCTTGCCGGCGCGCTTCTGGCCGACCGGGATGAAGTCGATCGCGTCGACCTGTCCGATGCGCTGGCCGGCGAGCGTGACCTGGGCGCCGCGGGGGAGGCCGGCGGCGGAGGGGAGCAGGGTGACGAGCTCGTAGCGCTTGGCGAAGAGGTTGAGGAGCTTGCCGATGTTGAAGATCGCCAGGGCGAGCACGGCCAGGGCGACGAGGATGACGACCCCCACCCGGACCTCGCTCCACCCGATACCGCCGCGTCGAATGCGCGCCATTGCGTCAGCTCGCGTTGAGGAAGGCCCGAACGTAGCGATCTTGCGTCGCGACCATCTCCTCGGGCGTGCCGCGGAAGACGATCCTCCCCTCGCGCAGCAGGTTCACACGGGACGCGACGCGAAACCCGGCGCGCAGGTCGTGGGTGACGAGGATCGACGTCACGCCCTTCTCCTGCTGAAGCTTCTTGATCAGGTCGGTGATGGTCTCGACGGCGAGCGGATCGAGGCCGGCGGTCGGCTCGTCGTAGAGGACGATCTCCGGGTCCGTGGCAATGGCGCGGGCGACCCCGACCCGCTTGCGCATCCCGCCGGAGAGCTCGGCGGGGAGCTTTCCCATGTCGTGGTCGGGATCGAGGTCGACGAACTCGAGCTTCTCGCAGACGACGCGCACGATCTCCTTCTCGCTGAGGTCCGTGTTCTCGCGCAGCGGGTAGGCGATGTTCTCGAATACGGTCATGGAGTCGAAGAGCGCGGAGTTCTGGAACACCATGCCGATCTTGCGGCGGAGATCGAGCACCTCCTCGAAGGAGAGGTGGGTGATCTCGTGGCCGAAGATCGAGACGGTGCCGGAATCGGGGGCGAGCAGACGGAGGATCAGCTTCAGGATCGTCGACTTGCCCTGGCCGGACTCGCCGAGCACGAGCAGCGTCTCACCCTTGTAGACCGCCATGCTCAGGTCGACCAGGACCGGCTGGTCGAAGCTGAGAGAGACGTGCTTCAGCTCGATCAGCGGCGCGCGCGGCGCGCCGGGCGGCCCGCCGTTGCGGCTCTCGCCCGCCTGTGTCCGACCGAGCTCGGTCCGGATCCCGTCGAGGTAGTGCTCCGTGTCCTTCACATCGCCGCCGCGGGCCCGAACAGCACCATGAGGAGCTGCGTGAGGAAGTAATCGAGCGCGAAGATGAGGATCGACGACACGACGACGGTGCGGGTGGTGGCCGTACCGACGGACTCGGCGCCGCCGGAGGCCGCGAGGCCGTAGTACGAGCCCGTGATGGCGACGACGCCGCCGAAGACGAACGGCTTGACGATCCCCGGGATGAAGTCCTTCGGGAAGATGCCGAAGATGAACCCCTCGTACGCGAAGGCGGCCCACATGCTGCGAAGGAACACGTCGGCCGGGACCCCGGAGCTGGTGGCGATCACCAGGCCCCCGATGATGCCGACCAGGTCCATGAGGATCGTGATGAGCGGCACCATGATCAGGCAGGCGAGCAGACGCGGCGTCACGAGCTTGCGGATCGGGTCGGTGCCGAACGTCTGCAGCGCGTCGACCTGCTCCGTGATACGCATGGAGCCGATCTCGGCGGCGATCCCGGAGCCGACCCGCCCGGCGACGCCCAGGCCGGTGAGCACCGGCCCGATCTCCTGCACCATGGAGTCACCGACGAGGCTGCCCAGAAAGGAGTTGGCGCCGTAGGTCGCGAGCTCCGTGGAGCTCTGCAGGGCGAGCACCATGCCGGTGAACACGCCGGTGAGCAGGACGATCGGGAGCGAGCCGACGCCGAGGCGGTCCATCTGCAGCAGCATGTCGCGCCAGTAGAAGGGGCGAGAGAAGCCGAAGCGGAGCGCGCGCCACCCGAGCGTGAAGTACTCGTACACGCCCAGGGCGGCATCCCGCATCCACCCGTCCATCGTCGCCACGAAGCCGTCGGCCATTCCCCTAAATGTTCTGGTTGCTTGCGCTTTACAATCCCTCGGCCACCCCGTAGGTTGCGCGCGGCCAAGGCTTCGGCTGCCACGTTTCACACAAGTTCCGTGCCGCCCCGGTCCGACCGATGACGCAGCTCCGCCGCGAACGCATTACCGCCCTCCTCGAGCGCGCGCGCTCCGTGCGCGTGCTGGTGGTCGGCGATGTGATGCTGGACGTCTATCTGCGGGGGACGGTCTCGCGCGTCTCGCCGGAGGCGCCCGTGCCGGTCGTGCGGGTGCAGGAGGAGTCGGTCGCGCTGGGGGGCGGCGCCAACGTGGCGGTCAACATCGCCGCGCTCGGGGCGCGCTGCACGCTGGTGGGGTGCGCGGGGCGCGACGCGGCCGGGGACGCGCTGCTCCGCGAGCTGGACGCGCGCGGCATCGAGCGGAAGGGCGTGGTGACGGACGCTGGGCGGCCGACGACCGTGAAGACGCGCGTGATGGCGCGCCACCACCAGGTGGCCCGCTACGACCGCGAGCTCGACGACGACGTGGGCGGCGACTGCGTCGCCGCGCTCGTCGCCGAGATCGAGCGGCTCGTGCCGGCGGTCGACGCGATCGTGCTCGAGGACTACAACAAAGGCGTGCTGGTGCCGGCGGTGATCGAGGCGGCCATGGACGGCGGGCGCCGGCTGGGGAAACCGGTGGTGGTGGATCCGAAGGAGCGGCACTTCTTCGACTACCGCGGCGCGACGGTGTTCAAGCCGAATCTCGTCGAGCTCGCCGGGGCGCTGCGCGCGCCGGTCCTGGCGGACGACCCGGCGTGGATGGAGCGGACGCGCCGCCACCTCGACTGCAGCCACCTGCTGGTCACGCTGGGCGAGGAGGGGATGGCGCTGATGACGGAGGATGGCGAATTCGTGCGCGTGCCGACCGTCGCTCGCTCGGTCTACGACGTGTCCGGCGCCGGCGATACGGTGACGGCGACCGTCGCGGTGATGCTGGCGGCCGGGGCGTCCCCGGTGGAGGCGGCGGTCATGGCGAACTACGCGGCGGGAATCGAGGTGGGAAAGGCCGGTGTGGCGGCGGTGAGCGCCGCGGAGCTGGTCGAGAGCATCGTCGGCGCGTAGGCGCCGCGGACGGGCGCGACGCGACGGGCGCGGACCCGGCGCCGCGGCCGGGGATCCTTTGCGGAGGAGGATTGGATGGCGGAGCTGAGTCGGGTCGAGACGGAGCAGGCGCCGGCGGCGATCGGGCCGTACAGCCAGGCGATCGTCGCCGGGAATCTGGTCTTCACGGCGGGGCAGATCCCGCTCGACCCCGCGACCATGCAGATCGTCGACGGCGACGTGGCCGCGCAGACCGCGCGCGTCATGGAGAACGTGAAGGCGGTGCTGGAATCGGCGGGTGCCTCGCTGGCGACCGTGGTGAAGACGACGGTGTTCCTGTCGGACATGAACGACTTCGCGGCGATGAACGAGGTGTACGGCCGCTACTTCGGTGCGCACCGCCCCGCGCGCTCGACGGTGCAGGCGGCGCGGCTGCCGCGCGACGTGAAGGTCGAGATCGATACGATTGCGGTGGTGGCGCCGTAGGCGCCACGCACGCTGGCGCTGTCGCTCGCCTGGCGGCTCGCGCACGCTCGCTGCGCTCGCTGTCGCCGCCTTCGGCGGCGCACGGTTCCCTATCGCTCGCCTGCGGCGAGCGCACGCCGTCTGCGCGGCTGTAGCGGCGCTGCGCGCCGCGGGGTGCGGGGCGGGCGGGACCGCGCCGTGACGCGCTCCTGCGGGGCGGCCCGCCCGGCGCCTTCCCCCGGGTCGCGCGGTGCCGCGG
>DASTKT010000232.1:0-12757 GCA_035715725.1 Longimicrobiales bacterium
CCTTCGCACTCCCTGACACGGGCGGGACGTGGACGCGTGGACCCGTACGCCTCACGCTGCTCCCGCCGCGCCGCGTTCCCGCGAAGCGGCCATTCACGCTCTTCTACGAGATCTACGGGTTGCCGAAGGCGACGCGGTATCGGACCGAGATCCGGGTCGTCGCCGCCCGGCGCCCAGGGCTCGGGGCGCGCCTCCGGTCGCGCCTCGGCGGCCCGCCCGTCGCCATCACGCTCCGCTTCGACGGAGAGGCCGAATACGCGATGCCGGGTGTGGTCCAGGAGCTGAGGCGCATCACGGTGCGGATGAAGCAGGGGTGGTACCGGCTGCGCGTGAACGTCACGAATCTGGAGACCGGCGCGGAAGCGACCGGCGAACGGGCGTTCGAGGTCTTCTGAGCTGCGCGGAGGCGCCGGCGTGACCCGCGCGGTCGGCGCCCCGCACGCCCTTCGCTTCTACCCGCTCGTCGCCTTCCACCGCCGCCGGAGCACCAGCCCCCCCGCCGCCGCCGCCGGCGCCATGGCCACCAGCGCCGCGATCTGCGACCAGACCGCGCCGTCCGCCGGGCTCGCGAGCAGCGAGACGAGCGCGCCCAGCGCGAGCACCGCCGCCACGCCCCACGCCGCCGCGCGGTGCCGTGCCAGCGTCGCCGCCAGCCCGCCGCCGAGGAACGCGAACACGACGCCGTAGACCGTGCTCACCGCCATGAACGTCGTGGAGGCCGGCTCGTGGGGATCGACGTCGGCCAGGTTGAAGAACGCCGCCGCGGCGATGGCGAAGACCGCGTACCCGACGAGGACCGAGAGCACGGCGCGCGCCGCGTCCCCGTAGCGCCACGCCGGCGGCGGCGCCTCCGGCCCCGCGCCCGGCGGGCCGGGCCCCGCGTCGGGATCGATCGGCGGCGGCAGGTCCCGGTCGAGCGGCGGCTCCGCGTCGGGGTCGAACGGCGGCTCCGTCGCCATCAGCGCCCTCCGCTCCCGGCGTCCACGCCCGACGTCAGCGCGAACATGTTTCCCTCCGAGTCCCGGAACACCGCGCCCGTCCCCCACTCCTCCGTCTTCGGCGGCTGCACGAACTCGACCCCGAGCGCCGTCAGCTCGCGGTACGTCGCCTCCACGTCGTCGGCCGTGAAGACGACGTTCTGGAACGTGCCGACGCGGTCCTCCATCCCCTCGAAGACGAACGGGACGATCCGCGTCCCGCCGCCCGGCAGCGCCAGCTCGATCCATCGCTGCTTGCCGTCGTACGGCTGATCCGACGTCACCCGGCACCCGAGCTTCTCGGTGTAGAAGCGCACCGCCCGCGCCTGGTCCGCGACCGGGATGCTCACCAGCTTCACGCGACTGATCATGCGGCCCTCCTCGGCCCGACGTCGTGGTGGTCGTCGCCGCCCGCCGGGGATTTGCGCGCGACGGCGCGGAGGCGCAAGAGCGGCGTCGATCTCGATCTCGAGCGCGCGCCCGATCTCGAGCCCGGGCCCAGCGCGGCCGGCGCGGAGCGCGAGCCCGTCCTCACGTTCGCGGGCGGCCCCACCTCCGGAGGTGTCACACGGAGCCACGGAGCCAACGAACGAGCCGCGGAGCGCGGCCGCACCCTTCCGGCGGCACCCCGAGCCGCCGGCGTACGCCGGAAATGACATCAAGGGAAGGTGCGTTACCACGGCGAGCTTCCGCCGCCCGGCAACCCTCCGCGCCCTCCGTGCCTCCGTGTGACACATTTCCGTTCCCGTCCCCGCCCACGCTCCCCACGCTTGACCCGCCCGCCCCCCACGCTCACCCTTCGCCGGGAGTCTCGAACCCTTCACCCCCTGGAGCCCATGACCGAGAGCCGGCCCATCTCGACCGACCCGAAGCGCGAGCTGCTGCGGCATACCCTGGCCACGCTGGCGTACCGCGGCGGGAAGGCGGTGCGCGGCGCGCCGGCGGACTTCGCGGAGTTCCGCGCGGGGCCGGAGACGCGCGCGCCCGGACAGATCCTCGCCCACATCGGCGACCTGCTCGACTGGGCGCTCTGGCTCGCGCGCGGCGAGCACCGCTGGCAGGACTCGAAGCCGCTGTCGTGGGAGGCGGGAGTCGAGCGGTTCTTCACCGCGCTCGCGGCGCTCGACGCGTACCTCGCCTCGGAGGCGCCGCTCGGCCGGCCGGCGGAGCTGCTCTTCCAGGGTCCGGTCGCGGACGCGCTCACGCACGTCGGCCAGATCACGATGCTGCGGCGGCTCGCCGCCTCGCCGGTGCGCGGCGAGAACTACGCGCGGGCGGAGATCGTCGCCGGGCGGGTCGGCGCCGAGCAGCCGGCGCCGCGCGTCGAGTTCGACTGAGCGGCATCCGCACGGAAGTTGCTACCGCGCCTGCCGGATCCGTGACCGGAGGAGCGGATGCGCGTGCGGGTGCGGAGGTGGGTGGGCGTCCTGGCGTGCGCGCTGGGGCCGCTGCTGGCGCTGCACGGCGAGGCGACGGCGCAGAACCGGCTGCTCACGACGGGGGTCGGCGGGCTGGCCGGGCTCACGGCGGGCGGGTACGTCTCGCTCAGCATCGTGGTGGCCCGTGCCCGCCACGGGGAGTACGTCTATGCCCTGAACGACGTGCTGGGCTGGGGCTCGGTGCCCGTGCTGGTGGGCGCCGGGACCGGCGCGGTCCTGGGCTACGTCGATCCGCCGCGGCTGCTGCGCACCGTGGTGGGCGGCACGGCCGGGACGCTGCTCGGGATGGGGACCGGGCTGATCATCGGCCGGTCCGTCTGGCAGCCGCCGGAGGGGAAGTGGGCGGGCGCCGCCATCGGCGCGGGCGCCGGCCTCGTGCTCGGCAGCATCGTCGGCATCCTCTGGCCGGGCGGGAAAGGCGACGGCGGCGGCGGCGCGAACACGTCGCGAGCCGCCGCCGCGGTGCCGATCGGCGTCACGCTGCGCTTCTGAGGGCGGAGTGCGCGCGTTCGCCCATGCGGCGTTGGCCGCCGCCCTCGTCGCCGCCGCGTGCGGCAGGACACCCCCGGTCCCGCCGGCTCCCCCGGTCGCCGAGCCGCCGCCGGGCGAGGTGGAGAGCGTCGTGTTCCTGGTCGGAGATGCCGGGCTGGCGCTGCCGGGACGCAGCCCGGTGCTCGAGCGGCTGCGGCTCGACGTGGAGACGTGGGCGGCGCGCCTGGCGCGGGACTCGGCCGTCATCGTGCTGTTCGTGGGCGACAACGCCTACCCTGAGGGCGTCCACGCCCGCGGCACGCCCGCCTACGCCGAGGACCGGAAGCACCTGCTGGCGCAGGCGGCGGTCGTCGACGGGCCGGCCGCGGGGCGCTACCACACGCCGGCGATCTTCCTGGCGGGGAACCACGACTGGGGGAAAGACCCCGCTCCCGCCGGGCTCGTGCAGCTCCTGCACCAGGACACGCTGCTCGACAGCCTGCGCGCCGCCGGGCACGACGTCCGCCTCCTCCCGGCGCCGGGCAAGCCCGAGGCCGCGGTGATCGACGTCGAGCGCCACCTCCGGATCGTCCTCCTCGACACCTCCTGGTGGCTGCTCGGCTCCTCGCCCCGCGAGCAGGACGTGCTCCTCGGGCGCATCCGCGCGGCGCTGCGCGGCGCGAACGGCCGCGCGGTCATGATGGTCTCGCACCACCCGTTCAAGTCCGGCAGCTCGCACGGCGGACTGGTGCCGTTCTGGAAGACGCTCGGCGTGCGCTACCTGCTCGCCCGCTCCGGCGCGCTGCTCCAGGACCTCAACTCGATCCCGTACCGCAAGCTCGTCGTCGGCATGCGCAGCGTGTTCCGCGAGACGGGCGCGCCGCTCGTCTACGCCGGCGGGCATGACCACGCGCTCCAGGTGATCGAGGGCCTCGCCCCGGACGAGCCGGCCCACATGCTGGTCAGCGGCGCCGCCAGCAAGACCGGGCGGGTCGGCTTCACGGAGGGGATGCGCTACAAGGGCGCCCGGGCCGGCTACATGCGCGTCGAGACGCTGAAGAACGGCCAGGCCTACCTGTTCGTCACCGCCGCCGACCCGCAGTACCAGGTCTGCACGCAGATCGACGACGCGGCGCTGCGAAAATGCATGGAGCAGGGCGTGGCGGCGTACGAGACGGACTACTCGGCGCGGCTGAGATAGCCCGTCACGTCCGCGGGCGGCCGCACGTCCAACAACAGCGTTTTCACCGCAGAGGCGCAGAGAGCACGGAGGATTGCCGGGCACCGGAAGCTCGCCGGGGTGACGCATCATTCTTGATGTCATCTCCGGCATACGCAGGTGGCCGGCGTGACGCCGTTCTCCCCTCCGCGTACTCTGCGCCTCTGCGGTGAAAACGCTGTTAACACCGTTCCCGTCCCTACCACTCCGTCGCCAGCGTCACCGACACCAGCCGCCGCAGCACCGCGCCGCCGGGCGTCTCGAAGTGCTTCTCGTCCAGCGCGTTCTTCACCGCGAGCCCGATCCGCGAGCGGGCGCCGCGGATGGCCGGGAGCGGCACGCCGGCGGCCAGGTCGACGGTGGTGTAGGCCGGGACGTCGCCTTGCAGGTACGGCAGGTTCTGCTGGAAGTAGAACGCGCCGACGTGCACGGCGCCGACCTCGAGGTAGCTCTCGGGCCGCCACCAGCCGCGGTACGCCAGGCTCCCCGTGTACTTGCGCGCGGGCGCGTTGAAGCCCGGCTCGGGGAGCCCGTAGAGCGCCTTCCGGAACGTCCGCGGCTCCTGGTAGGAGAAGCTGCCGCTCGCGCTCAGCCGCTCCGAGACCAGGAGCTGCGTGGCCAGCTCGGCGCCGAGCACCGGCAGCTCGCCGTAGTTCACGTACGTGCGCGTGACCTCGCGCAGCGGCTGGCCCGTGGCCGGGCCGACCACGAAGATCCCCGAGTCCGGCTTGCTGACCTCGACCTCCTTCGAGATGTAGTTCCAGTAGGTCGAGCGGTAGCCGGTCACGTCCACGGACAGCCGCCCGCCGAAGACGCCGCGGTACCCCGCCTCGAACGACTCCACGTCCAGCGCCTCGAGCGGCTTCAGCGCCTCCGGCACGCGGCCGCCGTTCAGGTTCACGAACGCGTAGCCGCCGCGGTTGCCGCGGACGAAGATCGGCAGGGTCCCCTTCCGGCCCACGAAGCTCTGCGCGTACAGCAGGTACGTGACCGGCGAGTTGAACGCCCGGTTGTACGTCGCGCGCAGGGTGTGGTCGCCGCGCGTGTAGGTCAGGCCGAGCTTCGGCGAGAAGCGGCCGCCGAAGTCGCTGTGGTCGTCGTAGCGGCCGATCACCGTGAGGCGCACGTCCGGCACCATCGTGTTGTCGTACGCCAGGTAGGCGCCCGTCTCGTCGATGCGGATCGGCTCGCCGTTCGGTCCGTCCGTCAGGTACGTGCCCTCGCTGTTCGGCCTCGAGCGGCGCCACTGCGCGCCCGCCGTGAACGCGTTCCCCGCAGCCGCCTTGAGCGTGTACTGCGCCTCCGCGTCGAAGCGGTCGCCCCGGTCGATGAAGCGGGCCCGGCTCATCGCCGTGTCCCGCGGCAGCGGCTGGCCGCCCGGCGCCTGCGGCAGCAGCCCGCGCGTGAAGATGTCGAGGTAGTAGCTGTCGCCCGCGTCGTTCTTCGTGTAGTACGCCTGCGCGAACAGCGAGCCGCCCAGCACGTTCGGGAAGTTGCCCCGGAGCTGGTGGTACCAGACGTCCCAGTCGTGGAGCTGCAGCCGGCTGACGACGGTCAGGTTCACGTAGCTCGCGCGCGTGTAGCCGGCGTCGTAGACCAGCCGGCTGCCGGCGCTCGGGTAATAGTAGAGCGCGCCGCTCACCGTGCGGTGCTCGACGTCGAAGTCCGGCACGTCGCGCAGCGAGGCGCCGTTCTGCGTGAACGTGTTGTAGCGCTCGAAGTCCCGCGCCTGGAAGCTCTCCCCCGCCAGCTTGTAGGCGACGCGGGGTCCGATCGGCCCGGCGCTCCGCCCCGACAGCCGCAGCATCCCGCGCTGCCCGCCCGTGATCGAGAGCGACTGGCCGCTCCACTCCCGCGGGTCCCGCGTCGCAATGCTGACCACGCCGTTCGCGGCGTTCGCGCCGTAGAGCGCCGAGCTCGGCCCGGTCACGACCTCGACCTGGGCGACGTCGCCCTGCGCCGCCGTCACCAGCCCCGACAGCATGTTCTGCAGCCCCGGCATGCTCGCCAGCCGGTTGTCGACCAGGATCAGCATGTTGCTCGTGAACGGGTTCACGAAGCCGCGCGAGTTCACCTGCTGCTGGCCGAGCCCCGCCTCGAACACGTCGACGCCCTTCGTGCCCTTGAGCGCGCCGAAGACGGACGGCTCCTGCTTCCGCCCGAGCTGCTCGCCCTGCACGACGGCGACGGACGCGTCCGCGTCCACGACCCGCTCCGCCTGGCGCCGCCCGCTCACGACCAGCGCCTCCGCCTGCAGCGCCACCACGCCGAGGCGGAGATCCACCGTGACCGCGCCGCCCTCGGGCACGACCACGCCCTGCACCGACGCCTTCTCGTAACCGAGCCGCACCGCCTCCACCGTGTACGTCCCCGCCGGCAGCTTCCCGACGACGTACGCGCCGTCCGCCGCCGTCAGCGCGCCGGCGACGACCGCGCCCTCCGCTCCCCGGGCGACGACCTGCACGCCCTCCAGCGGCTCTCCGGTCTGCGTGTCCACCACCCTGCCGCGGATCTCGCCGCGGTCCGGCGCGCCGCCGCCGGCGAGCGCCGGCCCCGCGCCGAGCGAAAGGATCACCAGCAGCGCGCAGGACAGGGCGCCGCCGAAGCGCGAAATCGACACGAGCGTGTCTCCTTCCCCGAGGTCGTTCGGGCCGGGCGGTCGTCCGCCTCGGCCGGGCCGGTCGGCGCGAGCATGGCGGGAGCCCGCCCGCGCGGCCGCACGAGAGCGGCGCCGCCGGACGCGGGGAACGTGGGGATCTGGCCGGGGGGGAAGTAGCGGGAATTTCCGGGAATCCGCACGGGATGTCGGCGGGGGGAGTGTGGGGGGAAGCCTGACGGGAGGCGCGCCCGTCTACCGCGGGACCGCCTGGGCCGCCTCGCCGGTGGACGATGAGAGCACCAGCTCGACCCGCGCGAAGCCGAACCGGTCGAGCGAGAAGACCACGGCGTCGCTCTGCCGGGCGGCATCCGTGGCGCGGGCGGTGATCGGGACCTCCCGGGGGAGGCCGCACGCGCGGATGACGCCCTCCGCGTCCGTCGAGCCGCGGCGCACGGCCTGCCAGTCGGCGGAGTGGCGACCGTCGTCCAGGTGCCGGGGCCACGAGAACTCGACGTGCGCGCCCGCGACCGCCGCTCCGGTCGCGCCATCGATCACCCGCGCCGTCGCGATGCCGTCGTCGCCACCGCGGCGCCGCTCGCCGCATACGACCCGGACGACGGTCCGGCGGGCCGGGACGCCGAGTCGCACCCCCGCGAGCCCGGCCGAGTCGACCCGCATCCGGCGCACGGGCGGGTGGATCCCCAGCGTGTCGAGCGAGGGGTGCGTGAAGGCGATGGTGTGCTCTCCGGCGAGCAGCCCCTCGAGCCGGAACCGGCCGAGTGAGTCGGTGGAGGCGGAGCGGCTCGTGCCGGCCGCGAACACCGTCGCCCCGGCGACCGCGCGCCCGTGGACGCTGTCGAACACGACACCCTCGAGCATGGCGTGTCCGCTCCCGGCCAGTGCGCCGCCCGCGGCGTCGCTCGCGCCCGTCACCTCACCCCCGGCCTCGCGGTAGCCGACCAGCACCTTCCGTCGGCCGCCGAGCAGCCCCGGCGCCAGCGCGAGCCTCGGCAGCCGCATCAGCCAGCGGCGGACGATCCAGGCGTCGGTCGGGAGCCGCTCGCACGGCGCGGTGCAGCCAGGCGGAAGCCGCGCGGCTGCGGATCGAGTTGGCGTTCCTGCCGACGGCCTGCCCGGAGCTGAATCCGCAGGAGCTGATCCGGGCCCGGGGGCAAGAGCCGGGTCTCGGCGAACCGCACGTCCCCGACCGTGGACGAGCAGGCCGACGCCTTCCTCGCGTAAATGGAACGCGTCGGCTCCGCCGAGGCTCGAAAGATCAGTGGAAGCCTGTCCGCGAACTTCTGGTTGCGGACGTAGCTTAGACGAGCTTGCGCAGTCGGTGCGGCGGCAGCCCGTCCTTGCCAATCGTTCTCATAGAACCCCAAAGCTCATTTTGTCGGGGGCCGCCTGAGTGAGCTACGAATCCCGCGAACCCGCAATGGTGGCCCCGGTCAGGTGCAGCGGTTGGTTCGGCGCGGCCACTGCACACCCGCGACAACTCTTTCACTGGTCCAACCATTGCAGCCGACGGGGCGCGAAGCGCAAAAGCCTTCTCGCCTTACCATTCGTTGCCCCGCGGAGCTTCGTGGCGTAGTACACGGCGTCCTCGCCGCCTCGTTCGCGCCCCTCCTGTTCAGTCACCCGGGGCGGGGGCGGAGCCCCGACCCACCGCGCGAACGCCGGCAGCCAGCGGCTGACCGGGGACGGGTCGTCATCGACGATGTGATACACGCCCGGCGGGGCCGTCAGGGCGGCGACCGTTGCGACCGCCGCGTCCTCGATGTGGACCCACGACCAGACGCCTTCACCCGCGCCGATGATCACGAGCTCCTGCTTCCGCGCCTGGTCCGCCGCGGCGCCGTCGGGGTTGTACCAGGTGCCCGGCCCGTAGAAGAACCCGTACCGCAGGGCGACCCCTTCGATACCCTCCGCGTTCAGCACCCGGGACTCCAGCTCGGCGTAGGTGCGCGCGCTCGCCGCCACGCGGGGGCTGGCATCGACCGCCAGGCCCTCGGACTCATCGGCCAGCCCGCTACCCGGTTCGAGGAAGAAGCCGCTGGACTGCTGGACATACCGCCGCACGCCGCACGCCCGCGCGGCGCGGTGGAGGTTGCCGCCGCCTTCGAGGCGCAACTCCCGGTCGCCGGCCGCGGCGGCGGCCAATTCCGACGGGTGCTGGGGCAACGCCGTCAACTCGTCGATGAGGACTTCCGCCCGTGACTCCCGAAGTGCCCGTTCCAGTGCTGGTGCGTCGAACGCGTTCACCCGGGCGACGGCCGCGCCGAGGCCCGCGATGACCCGTGCGCCGGCGTCGGAGTTGGTCATGCCTGTAACTGCGTGACCGTCACGGGCCAACTCGGCGAGGAGCGGGCGGCCGATCGCGCCACTCGCCCCCGCGACGAAGACGTTCATGTCGGTCTCCTGTCGCATTACCTCTCGCCGGGGTTCCCTTTTCTTGGGCTCGGGAATGGTCACCTGCCTGGCGTCCCGCGGGTGCAATATGACGGCCAGGACGCGAGTCCTGCCCTTCGTGGCCAGGCTCTTCGCCACCCGGTGCAGGCTCCCGGTCGGCCCGTAGAAGGTCTCACCCACTTCGAGCACTTTCGCGGGCTGGTCGTCGATGGCCCACTCGAACTCGCCCTTCAGAACGTAGCCGAACGCCGGGCCGGGGCGGCGGTGCGGCACGTCCGCCTGGCCGGCTTCCAGCGTCACCTCCTATGGCAGCCACCGTTCGACGGCTGTCCCGGTTCTGGAGCCGCCCATTGGGGATCCATGGGTCGCCACTCGCCAGTCCTCCCGTTCTTTGGTCGAAGTGGTCTCGACGGCCGAACGAAAACGCTGACCGGCCCGCCCCGCACAGCGGAGCGATGAGCCTCGATGCGCCTGCAGGCGGGCCGGGTCAGGCGCAGCGACTGGCTCGGCGGCGCACTAGCCGTCAGGCGGCGCGGCGATCGCGTCACTCCGCAGCAGGAGCCGGAACACGAGCCCGTGCGTGATCAGGAGAAGCGGTACCAGGACGGTGGGGATGGCGTAGGCGGCGCCCAGTTGACCCGGCTCGAGACCCGTGCGATTGCCCTGATAGAACGCGTAGAGGAGGTCCGCACTCCCCCGGAGGTTGAACACCTAGACCAGCGGGATTCCCAGCCGGCTCGGCAGCCCCGCCAGCGCGAGCAGGGCCAGTTCCGCGGCCATGAGGTCGCCGTACGCGGCCGGGCGAGCGAACGCGCGCGGCAGTTCCGGCGAGACGACGCCGGGCACCAGGAAGGCCGAGCCGATGAACCGGAAGCCGTGCCGGAGCAGTAGCGGGCGCAGCGCGCGCCCGCGGCTTGACCCGGCGTCGGCGGCGGCGCGAGGTCAGGCGAGGGGAGCGCGACTGGGGCGTAGACCGCCGTCACGCAGCCAATGCCCGCGTGCTCGGCGATCGACGGCGCCGCGTACTGGTGCGCGTTGCCGCCGACGATGACATCGCAGCCATCGGCGGCGGCGCCGATGGTTTCGAACTGGTCCGTGATGAGGTCGGGCATCGATTCGCGCCACCGACGCAGCTCCTCGGGAGTGAGCCTCGGTGTCGTTCCGGACCCTCGCGCAGGCGAGCGGCGCCGCCGCTAGATCCCCAGCACCTTTCCGACCACCACCCCCACCACCAGCAGCACCCCGAACCGCGCGTGCAGCTCGATCCCCTTGAACCACGCCTGGTTGAGCCGCCCGAACTCGCGCTCGCGCGACACCATGCGCGCCTCGGCGAGCGCCGTGGGCACGGTCAGCAGCGCGAGGAGCGCGGTCCAGGGGAGCGCGCCGAGCGCGGCGCCGGCGAGCACGGCGGCGTAGGCGCCGGCGTCCATGGCGACGAGCGCGCGGCTCGCGCCGTCGCGGCCGAGGAGCGTCGCCAGCGTGCGCTTGCCGTGGGCGACGTCGCTCTCGTAGTCGCGCACGTCGTTGATGTGCATGATCCCGGCGGCGGTCAGCCCGACCGCGACCGCGACGGCCGCGGCGCCGGCCGAGACGTGCAGCGCGGCGACGAAGTACGCGCCGCCCACCATGACCGGGCCGAGGAAGACGAAGACCGTGGTGACGCCGAGGCCGCGGTACGCCAGCCGGATCGGCGGCGCGGCGTAGAAGTAGCCGGCGGCGACGGCCGGGATGCCGACGGCCAGGATCGGCCAGCCGCACAGCGCGACGAGGAGCAGCCCGCAGGCGACGCCGAGCGCGAGGCATGCGAGCGCGCCCGCCCGCACCTGCTTCGGCGTCAGCAGTCCGCGCGCGATCACCGCACTCGAGCCGCGCGGGTCCGACTTGAAGCGGGACGCGGGGTCCGCGTTCGCCTTGTAGTTGTGGTAGACGTTGACGAGGTTCGTGCCCGCCTGGATCGCCACGGAGCCGAGCCAGGCAAGGACGATGCGCCAGCTCCAGTAGCCGTCGTACGCCGCCGCCGCCGCGCCCGCGAAGACGGCGATCGACGAGATGGCCAGCGACTTCACGCGGCCGGCCTGCATCCAGACGGCGAGGTCGTAGGGCCGGGTGGTGCCGTGGTCGACGGCGAGGTTGGTGGCCATGGGCGGATCCGGTGCGGGCGGCGATGAGCGCGCGCCCGGGATCCCGCCGCCGCCGGCGCCGCCCCGGGCATCCCTGTGTCCACCCAAGAACGTCGCCCCCGCCCCCCGCCGCGCGCCGTCGGGCAACGCCCGCGACCGGTGTCCGGCGGACCCCGGTAACGTGCGCCCCCCGCCCGAAGCAGTCCCCGCTTGCGCTTGCGCGCCCGCTTGCGCGCCCGGCCGTTCGGCGGAGGGGGAGAGCGGGGGAGTGGAAGAGTGGGGGATGGCCGTTTCCCCCACTCTCCCGCTCATCCACTCGCCCACTCCGCGGCAAAGCCGGGCGCGGGCGCGCAAACGCAGGCGCAAGCGGGACCCGGTAGCCCTTCCCCACAACCCCCGACCCAAGTTCAGGCTTTCCCCTACGCCCGCCCGCATCCCGCCCGCCTAACCTCCACTCCGCAAAGGCGAGCCTTCTCCCCCCCTCCCCGCTCGCCCACGACGCCGGCGGACGCCCCGGCCGGGGTGCCCGTGCGGTCGTACTTCACCGCCGGAGGGTACCCCATGTACTTCCCCTCGTCCCACCCGTGGGTGGAAGGCGAGACGCTCGGGCAGCATCTGGAGGCGCGGGGCGTCTCGCGCCGGGACTTCGTCGCCTTCTGCGGCAAGGTGGCGGGGATCCTCGGACTGAGCACCGCCATGAGCCCGCGCATCCTCGAGGCGCTCGAGACCGTCAAGCGCCCGAGCGTCATCTGGCTCCAGCTCCAGGAGTGTACGGGCTGCGTCGAGAGCGTGCTGCGGGCGAGCGATCCCACGATCGGCGACCTCGTGCTCGACGTCATCTCGCTCGACTACCAGCACACGCTCATGGCCGGCGCCGGCAGCGCCGTCGAGAAGGCGCTCGCGGACGCCATGCAGGCGAACGCCGGCAAGTACCTGCTCGTCGTGACCGGGTCGGTGCCGCTGAAGGAGAACGGGATCTACACGATGGTCGGCGGCCGCACGGCCGAGTCGATCCTGAAGGAGGCCGCGCAGGGCGCGGCCGCGGTCATCGCGCTCGGCGCGTGCGCGCACTGGGGGAGCGTGCAGGCGTCGCGGCCGAACCCGACCGGCGCGGTCGGCGTCGGCGACGTCATCAAGGACAAGCCGGTCGTGAACATCGCCGGCTGCCCGCCGATCGCCGACGTCGTCACGGCGACGCTGGTCCACTTCCTCACGTTCAACCGCCTGCCGGCGCTGGACACGCAGGGGCGCCCGCTCTTCGCGTACGGCGCGCGCATCCACGACCAGTGCCCGCGGCGGGCGAACTTCGACGCCGGCCAGTTCGTCGAGGGCTTCGACGACGAGGCCGCCCGCAAGGGGTGGTGCCTGTACAAGGTCGGCTGCAAGGGCCCGGCGACGTTCTCGCCCTGCCCGATCTTCCAGTGGAACGACCACACGAGCTGGCCGATCGGCGCGGGCCACCCGTGCATCGGCTGCACCGAGCCCCACTTCTGGGACGCCATGGCGCCGTTCTACGGCCG
>DASTKT010000233.1:0-9763 GCA_035715725.1 Longimicrobiales bacterium
ATCCGCGCCGGCACCGACATCGCCTTCCTCGGCGGGCTGATCAACCACGTGCTGAACAGCCCGCGCTGGAACAGCGATCCGTTCTTCCGCGAGTACGTCCTGAACTACACGAACGCGGCGACGCTCATCAACGCGGAGTTCCGGGACACGGAGGACCTGGCGGGGCGCTTCTCCGGGCTGGAGCCGTTCGAGGCGACGCCGTTCTGGGCGTACGACGCGTTCGTCGGCACCTACCGCAACGACACGTGGCAGTACGACCGGGGCGGTGGGGCGCCGGGCGCGACGATGGGGACGCAGGGGCAGATGGCGGCGGGGCGGCCGGCGAATACGGAGCAGTCGGGCGAGGCGCCGGGTGGGCGGCCGCCGGGCACGCCCGGCGGCCCCGGCCAGCCGAAGGGCGCCGCCGCGCAGCCGCCCGGCGCGCAGCGCCCCGCCGCACCCGGAGGCGCGCCGCCCGGCGCCGCGGCGCCGGCCACGCCGGGCGCGCCCGGCGTGCCGTCCGCGCCGAGCGTCCCCGGCGGGCTCGGCACGGGCTTCGACGCGCTCGTGCGGTCGCTCCGCCAGCCGCCGGCGCGCAAGGACCCGACGCTCCAGGACCCGCGCTGCGTCTTCCAGATCGTGAAGCGCCACTTCTCGCGCTACACGCCGGAGATGGTGGAGCAGGTGTGCGGCTCGCCGAAGGAGAAGTTCCTGAAGCTGGCCGACTGGCTGCTGGAGAACTCGGGGCGGGACCGCACCAGCTCGTTCGCCTACGCGGTGGCGTGGACGCAGCACACGTACGGCGTGCAGATGATCTCCTGCTGCGCGCTCCTCCAGCTCCTGCTCGGCAACGTGGGGCGCCCGGGCGGCGGCGTCCTGGCGCTGCGCGGCCACGCATCGATCCAGGGCTCGACGGACGTGCCGACGCTGTACCACAGCATCCACGGCTACATGTCGCATCCGTCGGCGCTGAAGAAGCACGACACGCTGTTCGACTACCTGGCCACGGAGACGACGCCGACCGGGTACTGGGCGAACCAGCCGAAGTTCATGGTCTCCTACCTCAAGTCGTTCTACGGTGACAACGCCACGCCCGCCAACGACTTCGGCTACGACTGGCATCCGAAGATCGTCGGCGACCACTCGCACATGGCGATGTTCTCGGCCATGGCGGACGGCAAGGTCAAGGGCATGTTCTGCATCGGGCAGAACCCGGCCACCTCGCTGAACGCGCGGCTCGAGCGGAAGGGGCTGCGGCGGCTGGAGTGGCTCGTCGTCAAGGACAACTGGCTGACCGAGACGGCCACGCACTGGTACCTGGCGCCGGAGGTGAAGGATGGCACCGTCGCCGTCGAGGACATCCAGACGGAGGTCTTCTTCTTCCCGGCGACGCAGATCGCCGAGTACGACGGCTCCTTCACGAACACGCAGCGCATGCTGCAGTGGCACTCCATGGCGGCGAAGGCGCCGGGCGACTGCCGCACGGACACGTGGTTCTACTACAACCTCGGCAAGCGGCTGAAGAAGCTCTACGCCGACAGCACGCTCCCGCGCGACCAGGGGTGGAAGGCGACGCTCTGGGACTACGACCCGGACCCCGGAAAGGAGGCGATCTACCCCGGCGAGCCGGACGCGCTGAAGCTCCTGCGGGAGCTGAACGGCTACCAGACCGGGGACCCGAACCAGCACCTCCCCGGCTTCGCCGCGCTGAAGGACGACGGCTCGACGACGTGCGCGTCGTGGATCTACTCCGGCTGCTACCCGGCGCCGGACCGCAACCTGACGGCCTCGCGCGTGCCGGACCCGCACGACCGCCCCGGCGCGCAGCTCGGCTGGGGGTACGCCTGGCCCGCAAACCGGCGCGTCATGTACAACCGCGCCTCCGCGGATCCGGCCGGCAACCCGTGGAGCGAGCGGAAGCGCTGGGTCTGGTGGGATGCGACGGCGACGAGCCCGCCCGACCCGAAGACCGGCGCGGTCACCACGGGCAAGTGGGTCGGCTACGACGTGCCGGATTTCGGGGCGACGACGCCGCCCACGAAGCCGGCGAACCCGGCCGCCATCGGCCTGGACGCGCTCGCCGGCACGGATGCGTTCATCATGAAGGGTGACGGCAAGGGGTGGCTCTTCGTGCCGACCGGGCTCGTGGACGGGCCGCTGCCGACGCACTACGAGCCCGCCGAGTCGCCGGTCAAGAACCTGATCTACCCGACGCAGCAGACGTCGCCCGTGCTCAAGTGGTGGAAGCGGCCGGACAACGCGCTGGCCGGGATCGGCGACCCGCGCTACCCGCACATCGTCACGACCTACCGCTTGACCGAGCACTACCTCTCCGGCTCGATGAGCCGCTGGCTGCCGTGGCTCTCGGAGCTGCAGCCGGAGTTCTTCATCGAGATCGGCACCGCGCTGGCCGCGGAGAAGGGGATCCGCAACCTCGACCGCGTGCGCATCAGCTCGCCGCGGGGCGTGATCCACGCGAAGGCGCTGGTCACGAACCGCATCGGCGTGATGAACGTCGCCGGCCGGAAGATCCATCACGTCGGCATGCCGTGGCACTGGGGGTGGATGGGCCTCTCGACGGGCGACGCCGCGAACACGCTCACCTCCTTCGTCGGCGACCCGAACGTGTCGATCCACGAGGGGAAGGCCTTCGTCTGCAACGTGGAGAAGGCGTGATGGCGATCCTGCGCTCGCTCCCGATCCTCGGGCAGGTGCCGCAGCGGCCGGACACGACGCGGGCGGGTGGCGCTCGCGCGCCGGCGCCCGGGCAGACGCCCGCCGGCCCGGGCGCGGGCGCGCCCGGCACGCCGACCACGCCGTCCTCCGCCACGCCCGGCACCGTGCTGGAGGCCGGCCCCGTCCGGACCGGCGGGCCGAACGCCGAGCCGATGGGCTTCTTCACCGATACCACGCTCTGCATCGGCTGCAAGGCGTGCGAGGTGGCGTGCAAGAACTGGAACCAGCTCCCGGCCTCCGACGGCGGCGTCTGGGAGCTGTCCGGCATGAGCTACGACAACACGCTCCGCCTCGACGGCATCCACTGGCGCCACGTGAAGTTCGTCGAGCAGTTCCCGACGGAGTACGACGGCCGCTGGCTCCTCATGAGCGACGTCTGCAAGCACTGCGTGCAGGCCGGCTGCCTCGAGGTCTGCCCCACCGGCGCCATCATCCGCACGGAGTTCGACACGGTCGTCATCCAGTCGGACGTCTGCAACGGCTGCCGCAACTGCATCGCCGCGTGCCCGTTCGGCGTCATCGACCTGAACCCGGCCTCGGGGACCGCGCAGAAGTGCACGCTCTGCTACGACCGCATCAGCGTGGGGCTCGAGCCGGCGTGCTCGAAGGCGTGCCCGACCGACTCGATCCAGTTCGGCACGATCGCGGAGCTGCGGCAGCGCGCGCGCCGGCGCGTCGACGACCTCCAGGCGAACGGCGTGAGCGAGGCGTACCTGTACGGCGCGGACCCGGACGGGCCGCTCGGCGGCCTGAACGCGTTCTTCCTCCTCGTCGACGAGCCGGAGGTCTACGGCCTGCCGAAGAACCCGCAGCTCCCGAGCCGCAACCTGGTCGAGAGCGCGGCGCTGTCGACGGCGGGCGCCGCCGCGCTCGGCGTCCTCGGCGCGGTCGGGCTGCGCAAGCGCCGCATGGACGAGCTGGCGGAGGGCCGGGATCCGGACGGGCCGCCGCCCCCGCCGGGAGCGGCCGGTCCGCCGGGCCCGGCAGCCGGACCGCCGCCAGGAGCCGCCGGGCCGCCCGGAGCCGCCGGCCCGCCGCCGGGACCCCCCGGTCCGCCGCCCGCCGGCGCCGGCGGCGCGGAACGCTGACCCTCAACCGCCCGAGCGAGGGAGCATGCCGGACACGTTCTTCACCGCGTCGCCGCACTGGACGACCTACATCATCCTGTACTTCTTCATCGGCGGGATCGCGGGCGGGGCGTACTTCCTGGCGGCGCTGTTGCACTGGCTCGGGCGCCCGGAAGACGAGCGGATCGTGCGGCTCGGCTACTACGTGGCGGCGGTCGGCGCGATCCTGAGCGGGCTCCTGCTCACGGTCGACCTGGGGAAGCCGCTCCGCTTCTGGCACATGCTCTTCCAGTCGGAGCGCTTCCCGCTGCCGATGCTGAAGCCGTGGTCGCCGATGTCGATCGGCTCCTGGGGGGTCTTGCTCTTCGGCCTGTTCGCCGTGCTCTCCGCGATCGGCGCGCTCGCCGCCGAAGGGCGCCTGCGCTACGACCGGCTGCGCGTCTTCTACGATGGCATTTCCGGCCGAATCATCGCTGTGCTCGGCGCGATCTTCGCCTTCTTCCTCGCCGGCTACACCGGCGTGCTGCTCACCGTCACGAACCGCCCGATCTGGGCAGACACGACCACGCTGGGGATGCTGTTCCTGTTCTCCGCGGCCTCGACCGCCGCCGCCACGCTGATCCTGCTCGCGCGCTGGCGCGCCAGCGCGGGGGTGCACGATCCGTCCGTCGAGTGGCTGGCCTGGTTCGACGGCTGGGTGCTCGTCTTCGAGCTGGTCGCGCTCGTCGTGTTCCTCGTCTCGCTCGACCGGAGCGTCGCCGCGGCGTGGCTGAGCTGGTGGGGACTCCTCCTGCTCGTCCTGGTCGTCGGGCTCGGCATCCTGGTGCCGCTCGCGCTCCACTTCCGGCCGGCCTGGTTCCGCGAGGCGTGGGGCCGCCGCCGCATCGTCGCCGGCGCCGTGCTCGTGCTCGTCGGCGGCTTCTTCCTGCGCGTCGTCGTGCTGCTGGCCTCCGCGTCGATCGGCGTGCCCGGCGGGAGGCTGTGACGTGAAGGCGACGACGCTCCTCCTGCTCGCGGCGGCGCTCGCCGGCTGCACCAGCCCCGAGGCCGCGCGCGTCCGCGGAGGCGGGCCCGGCGCCGACGTCGGCAACCGCGGGCCGATCGTGTCGCTGCACCTCGGCGCGAACCCCTACCACGACACGCCATGCCGAACGACGGACGTCAAATGCACGGGACCGGAGCCGGACTTCGGGACGTCGCTGGATCGCTGAGCGAGCTGGAGGCGACGCACCCCGAGTGGCGCCCCTGGCTGCGCCCGCTCGGCGTCGCGCTGGCCTCGCTCGACGCGGCGCCGTGGCGCGGCCTCGCGCCGGTCCAGGGTGGCGACCGGGCGCCCGCCGACCCGCTGCTCCATGCCGCGACCGTGCCGGTGGACGGCCGCGCGGCCCGCGGCCTCGTGCGCGCGGTGCTCGCCGAGGCGCTCGGCGGCGACGCGCGCGCGGGGCTGGACGCGCTGGACGCCGCCGGCGTGCTGGAGGGCGCCGTCGCCTGCGACGACGGGCGGCTCTCCGCGCTCGCGCAGGGCGTCGGCGCGGACGAGGCCGCGTTCGCCGCGGCGGCGCAGCTCGCGGCGCTGCCGCTGCTCCACGGGTGCCGGCGCGCGCTCGAACCCGGGATGCCGCGGGGCTGGAGCCATGGGTACTGCCCCATCTGCGGTGCGTGGCCGGCCCTCGTCGAGGTGCTCGGCCTCGAGCGCGCGCGCCGCCTCCGCTGCGGCCGCTGCGGCGCCGGCTGGAGCACCGAGGTGCTGCTGTGCGCGTTCTGCGGCGAGCGCGACCACGGCCGGCTCGGCGCGCTCGTCCCCGACGGCCGGCAGGGGCAGCTCGCCTGGGTCGAGACGTGCGCCGCGTGCGGCGGCTACCTGAAGGCGGTGGCGACGCTGCGCGGCGCCGCGCCCGAGGCGCTCCCGCTCGAGGACGCGCGCTCCGTCGAGCTGGACCTGGCGGCGCTGGAGCGCGGCTTCCACCGCCCGGCGGGGCCGGGCCGCTCCGCGCGGATCCGGCTCGCGCCGGCCGCGCTCGTCGCGGGATGAGCACCGTGGATGCGCCGCGCCCGGCCGAGTTCTGCCGCGAGCTGATCGCGACGCTGGAGGCGGCGGATGGCCGGCGGCGCCGGCGCAAGCGCGACACCACGCCCGACGCCATCGGCCTGGCCATCAAGCGCGAGCTGCTCGAGGGCGCCGTGGCGGAAGATCCCGAGCCGGCCGACTTCGAGACGTGGCTCCTCGAGCGCTGCCTCGCCGCCGGCCCCGGCAGCGGCGGCGTCCAGGCGATGGCGCTGTCGATCCTCGAGGAGTGGCGGCTGGCCGCGGACGTCGGCGTGTTCCGCGAGTGGCTCGCGCGGGGCGCGCCGTCCGAGGACGCGGGGCATGGGGAGGGGGAGGGAGGATGACGATGGCGGATCCGAAGCGCGGGCGGCGGCCCGGGCGGCCGGCGCGGGTCGCGTGCCGGCGCGCGGCTCTCGGGCTCGTGGCGCTGCTCGCCGCCTGCCGCGAATCGCCGCAGCAGCGGGAGCGGGTGCTCGCCGAGGCCGGCCGCATCGACCAGGCGATCGCGAGCGAGCCGGTCGTGCGGGACCTGCGGACCCCGTCCGACACCGGCTGGGTGATCTACACGCCGCCGCCCAGCCTGGCGCGCCCGACCGCCACGGCGACGGGCGCCGCGCCGGTCACGGCGCCGTTCGGGATCGCGGTGCCGGACACGCTCCAGGCGCGCCGCGCTACGACGCCGGGCGCGGCCGGAGCGGCTCCAGGATCGACTCCGGCCGGCCCGCCGAGACCAGCGTCCGCCGGAGCGCGCCGTCCCGCCACGAAACCACCTCCGCGGTGAGCTCCGGGAGCCAGAGCGGGAGCTGTCCCGGCTCGACGAGCCCCGCGGCCGTGAACGCGGTCCGGCCATCCACGACGCGCAGCACGGCGATGCGCAGCTCGTCCGCCCGCCGCGCGGCCTCCTCGCCCGGCTCCGCCGTGGTGAAGAGGATCGCGCTCGCGGCGTGCGCCTCGTCCGCGCGGCGCCGCAGTGCGTCGAGGTCCGCCGGCGCGAGCGGCGCGGCCGCGTTCCGGCACTCGACGAGCACGCTCCAGCGATGGCCGTAGCACTCGAGGCGGCCGGCCAGGTCGAGCGTGAAGCTTGCCGCGTCCGCGCCGACGCGCTCTCTTCGGCGGACGCGCAGGCCGATCGGCTCGAGCCCGGCCTTGCGCAGCTCCCGCGTGGCCAGGATCTCGAGCGCCTCCGGCCCGAGCGAGCGCGGATCAACCACCCGGACCCCGGCGCCCCGGAGGCGCGGCGATGCTGATCCTGATCATGGGCGTCTCCGGCATCGGCAAGACGACGGTCGGCGAGATGCTCGCCGCCCAGCTCGGCTGGACGTACGTCGAGGCGGACCGGTTCCACCCGCCCGGCAACGTCGCCAAGCTGCACGCCGGCATCGCGCTCACCGACGAGGATCGCGCGCCGTGGCTCGCGGCGCTCTCCGCCGAGCTGCGCGCGCGCGACGCCGCGGGCGAGAACGTCGTCGTCGCGTGCTCGGCGCTCAAGGCGAAGTACCGCGACGCGCTGCTCGCCGGCATCGGCGAGGCGGTCGTCGTGTTCCTGGACGCGCCGTCGGCCGTCGTGGCGCAGCGCCTGGCCGCGCGCTCGGGGCACTTCATGAGCCCCGCGCTGCTGCGCAGCCAGATCGAGACGCTCGAGCCGCCGGCCGGCGCGGTCCGCCTCGACGCGACGCTGCCGCCCGAGCGCCTCGTCGCCGAGATCCGCGAACGGCTTCCCGCCTGAGCGCCGGACACGCCGTGGCACGCATCTACACGATCGGCCATTCCACGCGCTCCATCGACGAATTCGTCGAGCTGCTGCGCGCCCACGGCGTCGATACGCTCGTCGACGTGCGGCGGCATCCGGGGTCGCGCCGGCAGCCGCAGTTCGGGCGGGACACGCTGCCGCCGGCGCTGGAGGCCGCGGGCATCGCGTACCGGCACGAGGAGGAGCTGGGCGGGCGCCGCGCCCCGGCGCCCGACTCGCCGAACGGCTGGTGGCGCAACGAGCAGTTCCGCGGCTACGCCGACCACATGGCGACGCCGGGGTTCCAGGCCGCGCTCGACCGGCTCATCGAGCGGGCGGAGCGCGAGACGCAGGCCATCATGTGCGCCGAGGCCGTGCCGTGGCGCTGCCACCGGAGCCTGACGGCGGACGCGCTCGTCGCGCGCGGCGTCGACGTCGCTCACATCGTGGGGCCGGGACGCGCCGAGCCGCACCTGCTCAATCCGGCCGCCCGCGTGGGCGCCGGCGGGAGCGTGACCTACCCGCCAGAGCAGTCGTCCCTGTTCTGAGCCGCGGGCCCGGTCCGCGCGACGACAGATTGGCGGGACGCCGTGACCGCGCGGCGGGGGAACGCCGCGGGCGTGGAGCGGTACGCTCCGAGGGAGCCGGGCCCGCCGGCTACGGCGCGAGCCGCACGCTCGCGACCTCGCCGGCGCGGAGCGTCACGTCCCGGCGCACGACCTGGCCGGTCTTGTCCTCCGTCCCGATCACCACGATGCTCAGGCTCGCCGGCTGCCGCACGACGAAGCGACGCGTCGTGTTCGCCGGCACGTCGGCGAGGGTGGTCGGCGCGCCGCCCGCCTCGTAGGATACCGCCATGGCGTGCGTGGATGGGTTCACCACCTCCAGCGTGTAGACCGGTCCGGCTTCGCTCTCCACCACCACGGGGCGGCTGCACCCCACCGCCAGCACGAGCGCGGCCACGACGCCGCAGAACCGCAGAGCACGTACGGGATTCACCATTGTCCTCCAGGATCAGGCCCGCGGCCGCGGCCGCAGGAAGCATGCGCGGGAACGCCACATGACGAACACGCAAGCGCCGGCGCGGGTGTCGCCGCCCGGCGGATCGAAGCCGCTCACCCCGAAGATCCTCGGCTTCCTCGTCGCCGGGGCGCTGCTCATCGCCGTCAGCCTCTGGGTCGGCGACCGCCGCGGGACCGCCACCGCCAGCAGCGGCCCCGCGGCGCTCGTCGTCGGCCAGCCCGCGGCCGATGCCACCGTCGCCGAGCCGCTCGTCGTCGAATTCGCCACCACCGCCCCGCTCCGCCTCACCCCCGCCGGCTGGCAGGCCGACGCCTACCACCTGCACGCGCTCGTCGACGGCGCCCAGCGCATGCCCGCCGCCAATGATATCACCGACCTCGGCGGCGGAAGGTTCCGCTGGACGCTCGGCAGCGTCGGCCCCGGCCCCCACGAGCTCCGCCTCATCTGGGCCCGCCCCGACCACCGCTCCGTGCCGGAAGGCGCGTCGGAGGTCGTGTCGTTCCAGGTGAAGTGATAGGGCTTTCGTGCGGGATCGGGAACGGAAGGGCGTCACTCGGCGTTCGCGGGCACTGCTGCGGTCGGGAACGGAATCTTTCACCGCAGAGGCGCAGAGGGCGCAGAGGATTGGCGGGCGGCGGCGGCTCGCCGGGGTGACGAACCTCCCTGTGATGTCATGTCCGGCGTACGCAGTCGGCTCGGGGTGATGCCGGAAGGGTGCGGCCGCCCTTTGCGGCTCTTCCGTTGGCTCCGCGTCTTCGTGTGACACTTCTGGACGCGGGGACACCCGCGGACGTGAGGGCGGGCTCCGGCTCCGCGCTGGCCGGGCCGGGACCGGGCATCACCCGCCGCGGCGGTCGTCCACGGCCGCGCTGCGCTTGCAGGCGGGACAGATCAGCCAGATGCGCCGGCGCACGTACGGGAGCTCGCGCTTCGGCGGCACCTCGCGCCGCGCCAGCACGGCGCCGCAGGCGGGACAGCGCGGCGTGGCGCCGGCCCGAACGGCCTCCTCCAGGCGGTGGCGCTCCTCGGCGGTGTAGCTTCCGGACATGCGCCGGAAGGTAAGCCGGGCCGCCGCCGCCGCGCGAGCCTCGCGAGCCGCGCGAACCCGGCATCCGCGTCCGCGGCGTCCGCGCCCGTGCCGCCACGCCCGTGCCGTCCGCGCTCGCGCCCGCGGACGCCCCC
>DASTKT010000234.1:0-16173 GCA_035715725.1 Longimicrobiales bacterium
GGGCCGCGCCGGGCCCGCGACACGGACCACGTCGCAGGCCGGGCGCGGGAGTGCGCAGGCCGGGCGCGGCGGCGCGCAGGCCGGCCGCGGCGCATCGCGCTCCGGGCGGCCGGGCGCCGGCGGCGCCGCCACGCGGGAGACGGGCCGGGCCGGCGCGCGCGCCGGCGGCGGCATCGAGGCCGGCGGCGGCGCCGCGCGCTCGGCGGGCGGGATCGAGGGCCCGGGCGGGACGCAGGCCACGACGCCCGCCGGCCCGCCGACTCGCCCCGACACCGGCGACACTCAGGGCTAGGAGACCGCCATGGCGTACGAGTGGGAGTACCGCGGCCGCGGCGGGCACCGCGGCGGGCGGTGGGAGCCCGACCGGGCCGAGCTGCGCGGCGCCGGGCGCGGTTGGGCGCGCGAGCGCGAGCCGGAGGGGCGTGGCTCGGAGTACGGCCCGGCGCGCTCCCGCGGCTCCCGCCGCGGCCCCTACTACGGCTGGGGCGTGCCGATCCGCGGCATGTACAGCTACTCGCTGGAATACGGCAACCTCGGCGGTCCGGAGTGGGAGAGCGAGACGATCCCGCCGTACCCCACGCCGGAGTCGCCGTACTACGAGGGGTGGCACTGGAGCGCCGCCGAGTCCTCCTTCGAGCCGCGCTTCCGCGGCGAGGAGCCCCGCTTCGAGACGCCGGCGTACCGGCCCGGCCGCCGTCGCTATCCCGGGCGCGGCCCGGGTCCGGTCGCCCGCCGCCGCGCCCACCCGCGCGGCTACGACTGGACCGCCGCGCCGGGCCCGTTCGACGGCTGGCGCCCCGAGGCCGAGCCGCGCGGCGCCGGTTACCCGCGCGGGTGGGAGCGGGACCGGTACCCCGGCGCCCGCGAGCGCCGCGACATCGGCGGCATGCGGCGCTTCGGCCGCTTCGGCGGCGAGCGCCCTTCCGGCTACGGCGAGGAATACGCCTGGGATTACTGGTAGCCGCCGGGTAGCCGACGGCCGCCGAGCGGCCCATCTTGGGGCGGATGGAGGACGAGTCCATCCGCCCCTCGACGTCGGCCGCCGCCACGCGCTCCGGCGCCGCCGCCCGGACGCGGCCCGCGCCGCTGGCCCGCGGCCTCGACGCGCACCTCCGCGCCTCGGGGCTGCTGCACCCGGGCGACGCGGTGCTCGTCGCCGTCTCCGGCGGCGTCGACTCGCTGGTGCTGCTCCACCTCCTCCGCTTCGCGCTCGCCGACTGGCGCTTCCGCCTCGCCGCGGCGCACCTCGACCACCGCATGCGGCCTGGCAGCGACGCCGACGCGCGCTGGCTCGCCGGCCTCTGCCGCGCCTGGGGCATCCCGCTCGAGCGCGGCGTCGCCGGGGAGGGGCTGCGCGCCGAGGCCGCCGCGCGCGAGGCGCGCTACCGCTTCCTGCATGACGCCGCGGCGCGGCGCGGCGCCACCGCCATCGCCACCGCGCACCAGCTCGACGACCAGGCCGAGACCGTGCTCTTCCGCGCCGCCCGCGGCACCGGGCTCGCCGGGCTCGCCGGCATCCCCGCCCGCCGCGGCGACATCGTCCGGCCGCTGCTCCCCTTCCGGCGCGCCGAGATCGAGGCGTACGCCCGGGGCGCGCGGCTCCGCTGGCTCGAGGACCCGACGAACAGCGCGGCCGACTTCGCGCGCAACCGCATCCGGCGCGAGATCCTGCCGGTACTCGAGGAATTGGCGCCCGGCGCGGCGCCGGCCCTGGCGCGCCTCGCGGAGCGCGCGCGCGAGGCCGAGGAGGCCTGGGATGCCCTCGCCGCGAGCGCCGCCCGCGACGTGGTGATCTCGGAATCCGAAGGCGCAGCGGAACTTGCCAGGACCCCTTTCCTTGGGTATCCTTCTGAGGTCCAGGCCCGCGTGCTACGGAGCCTGCTGCGCCGCCACGGAAGTGCGCCCGGTAGGGCCGGAACCCGGGCGGCGCTTGAGTTTATCAGTTCGTGTGGGAGTGGAGCGCAGCTCCATCTCCCGGGCGGTGTCCGACTGCAGCGCGAGTTCGACCGGTTCGTGGTGGAAGCCGCGCCGCGGCCGGACACGCGGGAAGAGCGACCGGCGCTCCTTCCCGGGGCCGCCTCGGGGAAGGCCGAAGCAGTCGTCGGCGGCTGTCGATTCGCGGTGCTCTGGGGCCCCGGACTCGTCGGAGAGGCCGGAGACAGCGCGGCCTTCGACCCCGCCGCCATCCACTTTCCCCTTGAACTCCGGAGCTGGCGCCCCGGCGACCGGCTCCGGCTCGCGACCGGAACGAAGAAGCTGAAGAAGCTCTTCGCCGAGCGGCGAGTGCCCCGGTCCGCGCGAGCGCACGTGCCCATCGTGGCGGAGGTGGGCGGTCGAGTCCTCTGGGCGGTCGGCGTCGCCCGGGCCTCCGAGGCCGAGCCGTCGTCCCGCGGACCCGTCCTCCACATCACGGTGAGAAATGCCGAACACGGTTGACACGCGCGCGCGGACCGGAGGGCTGGAGCTGCGGCGCATCGTCTATTCCGAGCAGGACATCGCCCGCCGCGTGGCGGAGATGGGCGAGGAGATCTCGGCGTCGTATCCGGACGGCGAGGACCTGCTGGTGCTGGGGCTGTTGAAGGGGTCGTTCATCTTCATGGCGGACCTGGTCCGCCACGTCGCCCGCCCGATCCAGGTGGACTTCCTGGTGGCGTCCAGCTACGGATCGGGGACCGAGTCGAGCGGCGAGGTGCGACTGCTGTACGACCCGGAAGCGTCGGTGGCGGGGCGCAACCTGCTGCTGGTCGAGGACATCGTCGACAGCGGCACGACGCTGAACCGGCTGATCCCGCTGTTGCAGCAGCGCGGCCCCAAGAGCATCGAGCTGTGCGCGCTGCTGCACAAGCGGATCGCGAAGAACCTGGTGAAGGAGCCGCGCTGGGTCGGCTTCGACGCCCCTCGTGAGTTCCTGATCGGCTACGGTCTCGACCATAGCGAGAACTTCAGGAACCTGCCCTTTATCGCGAGCCTCTAGGCTGGCGGTGGCGATCGAAGGAAGCCTTGATGCCAGAACGTGATGGCAACCGGATGAATAAGTCCCCGAGGAGCTTTGCGCGGTTCTCGAAGACCGCATCCTTCTGGGTGCTGGTCATCCTGATCCCCGTGCTCATCGTGCAGTTCCTCTCGCCCAAGCGGCAGGAGGCGGCCGAGCTGACGTACTCGCAGTTCCACGATCAGCTCGAGGTCGGCAACCTGCAGCAGGTCACGATCATCGACGGCAAGCGCGTCGAGGGCGCGCTGCGCGCGCCGATCGCCGTGGACGGGCACCGCGTCCAGCGCTTCTGGACGCTGCTCCCGTTCAAGGACAGCGACCAGCTGCTGGGCGAGCTGCAGTCGAAGAATGTCGACATCCGCAGCGCGGAGCCGCGCCAGAACTGGTGGGCGCTCGTGCTCTCGGCGCTGCCGTGGCTCCTCATCTTCGGCTTCTGGATCTTCATGCTCCGGCAGATGCAGGCCGGCGGCTCGAAGGCGTTCCAGTTCGGGAAGTCGAAGGCCCGGCTCCTGACCGGCGACACGCCCAAGGTCACGTTCGCCGACGTGGCCGGCGCGGACGAGGCGAAGGAAGAGCTGAAGGAGGTCATCGACTTCCTGAAGGACCCGCAGAAGTTCAGCCGGCTGGGCGGGCGGCTGCCGAAGGGCGTGCTGCTGATCGGACCGCCGGGAACCGGCAAGACGCTGCTGGCGCGCGCCGTGGCGGGTGAGGCCGGCCGGCCGTTCTTCTCGATGTCGGGCTCCGACTTCGTGGAGATGTTCGTCGGCGTCGGTGCGTCGCGCGTGCGCGACCTGTTCGAGCAGGGCAAGGCACATGCGCCGTGCATCATCTTCATCGACGAGATCGACGCGGTCGGCCGCCACCGTGGCGCCGGCCTGGGCGGCGGCCACGACGAGCGCGAGCAGACGCTGAACCAGCTCCTCGTCGAGATGGACGGCTTCGAGTCGAACGAGGGCGTGATCCTGCTCGCGGCCACGAACCGGCCGGACGTCCTCGACCCGGCGCTGCTGCGCCCGGGCCGCTTCGACCGGCAGGTCGTCGTGGATGCGCCGGACGTGAAGGGTCGCGAGGGCATCCTGCGGGTGCACCTGCGCAAGATCCCGCTCGGTGAGGACGTGGACATCACGTCGCTCGCGAAGGGGACGCCCGGCCTCTCCGGCGCGGACCTGGCCAACCTCGTCAACGAGGCGGCCCTGCTGGCGGCGCGCCGCAACCAGGACAAGGTCTTCAACCGCGACCTGGACGACGCGAAGGACAAGGTGATGCTCGGCACGGAGCGGAAGAGCCTGGTGCTCTCCGAGGCCGAGCGGAAGCTGACGGCGTACCACGAGGCCGGCCACGCGGTGATCGCGCTGCGGCTGCCGGGCCTCGACCCGGTGCACAAGATCACGATCGTGCCGCGCGGCCGCGCGCTGGGCGTGACGGCGTCGCTCCCGGAGGAGGACCGCCACTCCTACTCGCGGGACTACCTCCTCGCGCGGCTGGTCATGCTGTTCGGTGGCCGGGCCGCGGAGGAGCTGATCTTCGGGCCGGAGAAGATCACGACCGGCGCCGGCAACGACATCGAGCGCGCCACGAGCATGGCGCGGCGGATGGTCACGCAGTTCGGGATGAGCGAGGCGATCGGCCCCATGGCGGTCGGCGACTCGGAGCAGGAGGTCTTCATCGGCCGCGAGCTGGTGCAGCGGCGCGAGATCTCCGAGCGCGTCGCGGAGCAGGTCGACGGCGAGGTCAAGCGGCTCATCGACGAGTCCTACCAGCAGGCCATCGAGATCCTGCGGTCGAACGGCGAGCTGCTGGACGCGCTGGCCGAGGCGCTGCTGGAGCGGGAAACGCTCGACCGCGACGACGTCTACCTGCTCGCCGCGGGCGAGAAGCTGCCGCCGCAGACGCGGCCGCGCGCGACGGTGGCGCCGGCCACGCCGGCCGGCCCGGCGCCCATCACCGGGCCGCTCCCCGGCGGCGCCGCGCCCGGCGGCTCGCCGCTGCCGGCGCCGGCCCGCTCCTCGACCTCGCCGAGCGCCGCGGGCGGCGCCGGTCCGGTCGTCCGCGACGCGGCCGAGGGTGGGCGGCGCGATCCCGTGCGCTGATGCGGGCGGCGACGGGCGCGGCCTGGCTCACCGCCCGTGGGGCCGTTTCGCTCGATCGCCCTTGCGTCGTCGGAATCCTGAACGTCACGCCGGATTCGTTCTGGGACGGCGGCCTCCACGCGGGCGTGGAGGCCGCCGTCGTGCATGCGGGCCGGCTCCTCGCGGACGGGGCCGACCTCCTCGACGTCGGTGGCGAGTCGACGCGCCCGGGCGCGCAGCCGGTGCCCCCGGCCGAGGAGATCGCGCGCGTCGTTCCGGTGGTCCAGGCCGTCGTGCGCGCCTTCCCGGACGCGCTCCTTTCCGTGGATACCATGAAGGCGGACGTGGCGCGGACGGCGCTGGCCGAGGGCGCCGCGATCGTGAACGACGTCTCCGGGCTGCGCCTCGACCCCGGGATGAGTGAGGTGGTGCGAGAGTCGGGCGCGGGCGTCATCGTGATGCACTCCCGCGGCGGCATCGAGACGATGGCGCGCTACACGGAGGCCGTCTACGGGCCGGACCCGGCCGCGGACGTGGCGCGGGAGCTGGCGGAGGCGCTCGATCGGGCGAGAGCGGCCGGGATCCCCGACGAGGCCGTGGTGCTGGATCCCGGCTTCGGCTTCTCGAAGCGGACGGAGCACAGCATCGCGGTGCTCGCGCACCTCGACCGGATCCTCGCGCTCGGCCGGCCGGTGCTCGTGGGGCCGTCGCGCAAGCGGTTCGTGGGCGAGGCGGCGGGCACCACGTCGCCGGAGGACCGGCTGCCGGGGACGATCGCCGCGTGCGTCGTTGCGCTGCTCCGCGGCGCCCGCCTCTTCCGCGTCCACGACGTCCTCGAGACGCGGCGCGCGCTCGCGCTCGCCGAAGCCGTCCGGACGGCGCCATGAGGACGTTCGTCGAGCGGTTCGGCTTTCTCTTCCCGGGCCTGAAGGATCTGATCCAGATCCTGCTCGTCGCGGTCGCGGCGTACTACGTGCTCCGGCTGCTGGCGCGCACGCGGGCGATCCAGATGCTGGTCGGGCTCCTGCTCCTGATCGCCGTCTACTTCGTCGCCCGCATCCTCGACCTGGACCTCATCCGCTACCTCCTGGAGAAGGTCTTCCAGTACGGTGCGTTCGCCGCGCTGGTCGTCTTCCAGCCGGAGCTGCGCGCGGCGCTCGCGCGCCTCGGCCAGAGCCGCATGCTCTCGTTCTTCAAGCGCCTGGAGCCGAGCGAGGTCGCGGACGAGATCGTCGAGGCCGTCGAGCGCCTCGCCCGCGCCAAGATCGGCGCCATCATCGCGCTCGAGCGCCAGGTCGGCCTCGAGGAGTATGCCGCGACCGGCACGCGCATCCAGGCGTCCGTCTCCGCCGACATCATCATCAGCATCTTCCTCCCGTACGGCCCGCTGCACGACGGCGCGGTCCTCGTCTCCGGCGACACGCTGATCGCCGCCGGCGTGATCCTGCCGCTGACGCAGTTCCCGATCGCGAACAAGGCGCTCGGCACGCGGCACCGCGCGGCGCTCGGGCTGTCGGAGGAGACGGATGCGCTGGTCATCGTCGTGAGCGAGGAGACGACGAAGATCTCGATCGCGCAGCGCGGACGCCTGGAGGAAGGGGTGACGCCGGAGCGCCTGCGGCTCGCGCTGGCCGGCCCCGCCGCGGTCGAGCCGGCGCGGGCGTGAGGGCGGCCGGAGGCCGCCCGCAAGAGGTCGCGCTGCGCGCGGCCGCAAGAGGCGCGCGGCCTGACGGCCGGCGCGCCGCAAGAGGTCGCGCTGCGCGCGGCCGCAAGAGGTCGGGCTTCGCCCTCCCGCGCGGGGACCCGGGCTGGCGCCCTCCCGCGGGAGGGCTCGTTCGGCGCCGGCCGGGGGGGACCGGCAGGTCCGAGCAGCGCGCCCCGCGCCCGAAGGCGGCCCCGCGCAGCCGGGGCCCCTTGCGGGAGGCCGTCAGGCCGACCTCTTGCGGCCGCGCAGCCGTCAGGCTGCGCGCCTCTCGCGGGAGGGCGAAGCCCGACCTCTTGCGGGCGGGCGAGGCCCGACCTCTCGCGTCGCGCCGCCTCGCGCCGTAAGATTTTCGCCGCATGTACACGGCGCGACTTCACGAGAGCCTCCCCCGCGTGGAGGAACGGATCGCCGCGGCGCTCGCCCGGGCGGGGCGCCACGGCATGGTCGGCATCGTCGCGGTCACGAAGGGGCATCCGCCCGCGGCCGCCGAGGCGGCGCTCGGCGCGGGGCTGCGGATGCTGGGCGAGAACCGGGTCCAGGAGCTGGAGTCGAAGGTCGAGGCGGTGGGGCGCGAGCGGGCGGAGTGGCACCTGATCGGCCACCTCCAGCGCAACAAGGTGCGCAAGGCGCTCCCGCTCTTCGACCTGATCGAGTCCGTGGACTCGCTGCGGCTCGCGACGGAGCTCTCGGAGGAGGCGGTACGGAGCGGGCGCGAGGTGCGGGCACTGGTGCAGGTGAACACCTCGGGGGAGGAGGCGAAGGGCGGGTTCTCCCGGGACGAGGCGTTCGACGGCGTCGCCTCCGTGGTGGCGCTCCCGCACCTGCACGTGCTCGGCCTCATGACCATCGCGCCGCTCACGGACGACGAGGCGGTGGTGCGGCGGACGTTCGCGCGGACGCGGGAGCTGTTCGAGCGCTGCGGCCGGGATCTGCCCGGCTTCCGTGCGGAGCACCTCTCGATGGGCATGTCCGGCGACTTCGAGATCGCGGTGGAGGAGGGGAGCACACTGGTCCGGCTCGGCACGGTCCTCTTCGGGGAGCGGAACCCATGATCGACCTGACGCCACTCGAGGTGCGGAAGAAGAAGGGCGACTTCCGGCGCGGGCTGCGGGGGTACGAGCCGGACGAGGTCGATACGTTCCTCGAGCTCGTCGCGGACCGGCTCGAGGAGCTCGTCCGGGAGAACCGGTCGCTCCAGGAGAGCGTTCGGCGCACCGAGGAGCAGGTCGCGGAGTACCGCGAGCGCGAGCGGGCCTTGACCGACGCGCTCGTCTCGGCGCAGGAGTACCGGGAGCAGGCGCGGGAGCAGGCGGAGCGCGAGGCGGCGCTGCGGCTGCGCGAGGCGGAGGCGGAGGCGACGCGCCTCCAGGCCGAGGCGCGCCGCGAGCTGGCGCGCGAGGAGGAAGGGCTTCGTCGCATCCGGACGCGCCGCGTCCAGCTCATGGAGAGCTTCCGCGCGTTCCTGGAGCGGGAGCTGACCGAGGTCACGCACGAGATCGATGCGCTGCACCGGCAGGACGAGCCGGGGCTGGCGGGTGCGAGGCGGGGCGGCGAGCGCCCGCCGTACGTGCTGCTCGAGGGCGAGGACGAGGCGCCGCCGCCGGAGGGCGGCCGGCGGGGCCGCAAGGGCGAGGCGGAGCCCCGCCTCTCCGAGCTGGTGGAGGGGGAGCCGTGATCCTCGACGCGGACGCGCAGCGCGCGCGGCTGAGCGAGGCGGTGGCCGCGATCCGCGCCCGGACGGCGGTCGTGCCGGAGGTCGCGATCATCCTCGGCACCGGGCTGGGCGGGCTCGCCGACGAGATCGAGGTCGAGACCGCGATCGCCTACGACGAGATCCCGAACTTCCCGCTGTCGACGGTGGAGACGCACACCGGGCGGCTGCTTTTCGGGCGGTTGGGCGACCGGAGCGTCGCCGCGATGCAGGGGCGCTTCCACCGCTACGAGGGGTACTCGCTGCAGGAGGTCACGTTTCCCGTGCGCGTGCTGCGGCTGCTCGGGGCGGAGACGCTGCTCGTCTCGAACGCGGCCGGCGGGATGAACCCGCTCTGGGACCCCGGCGACCTCGTGCTCCTCGACGACCACATCAACCTGCTGGGCGAGAACCCGCTCATCGGGCCGAACCTCGACGAGCTCGGGCCGCGGTTCCCGGACATGTCGGAGCCGTACGACCGCGAGCTGCAGTGGCTCGCGGAGGACTCCGCGCTCGAGCTCGGCATCCCCCTCCGGCGGGGCGTCTACGTGGCGGTCGCGGGGCCGAACCTCGAGACCCGCGCCGAGTACCGCATGCTGCGCGGCCTCGGCGCGGACGTGGTCGGAATGAGCACGGTGCCCGAGGTGATCGTCGCGCGGCACGCCGGGATGCGCGTGCTGGGCGTGAGCATCATCACGGACGCGTGTCTGCCGGACGCGCTCGAGCCCGTGGACATCCAGACGATCATCCGCACGGCGAACGAGGCCGAGCCGAAGCTGACGCGGCTCTTCCGCACGGTGGTGGAGCGGCTGCCGGCGCGGCCGGCCTGAACGAGCCCGCGTACCCCGAATCAATCCGGCGAGGCGGCGCACCCGACGCCGGCAGCCCGCGGCGGACGCACGGCGCCCGGCGGGCGGCCGGGCCGAGGCGCGCGCCGCCTCGCCCGCGTATCCGGACGCGACCGAGCAATGGGCGGCCCGAGGCCGCCGATCCCATGGACGAGGCCAGACGATGAAGCGGTACCCCGACTTCCCGGAGAGCGTCGCCGAGCTGGAGGAGAGCCTCCTGGCGGAGTGGCAGGACGAGAGGCTGTTCCAACGCACGCTGGAGGAGCGCGCCGGCGCGCCGGAATGGGTGTTCTACGAGGGCCCGCCGACGGCGAACGGGCGCCCGGGCATCCACCACGTGCTGAGCCGGACGCTGAAGGACCTGATGTGCCGCTACCGCACGATGCGCGGCTATCACGTCACGCGCATCGCCGGCTGGGACACGCACGGCCTCCCGGTCGAGATCGAGGCGGAGAAGAAGCTCGGCATCAGCGGGAAGCGGGAGATCGAGGAGGTCGGCGTCGCCCGCTTCAACGAGGTGTGTCGCGAGAGCGTCTTCACGTACAAGGAGGAGTGGGAGCGCTTCTCGGAGCGGATCGGCTACTGGCTCGACTACTCGCACCCGTACGTCACGTACCACCCCGAGTACGTCGAGAGCGTGTGGTGGATCGTCAAGCAGCTCGCCAACAAGGGGCTCCTCTACCGCGGCTACAAGAGCGTGCCGTACTGCCCGCGGTGCGGCACGGCGCTCTCCTCGCACGAGGTGGCGCAGGGCTACGAGGACGTCGCCGACCCGTCGCTCTACTTCCTGGCGCCGGTCGAGGACGCGGCCGGGCGGCTCGACCCGGAGCGCGCGTTCCTGGTATGGACGACGACGCCGTGGACGCTCCCGTCCAACGTGGCGCTCGCCGTGGACCCCGACCTCGATTACGCCGAGGTCGAGGCGGACGGGCGGTGCTACATCCTGGCGCAGGCCCGCGTGCCGGCGCTGTTCGGCGAGGACGCGAACGTGGTGGCGCGCCTGAAGGGGCGCGACCTCCTCGGGATGCGCTACCGCCGGCCGTTCGACCTGGTGCGGCTGAACGGCGCCGGCGCGGTGGCGGCGAGCGGCGCCGGCGCGGCCGAGCTGAGCCCGAACGCCTGGACCGTGCTCCCCGGCGACTTCGTCACCGCCGAGGACGGCACCGGCATCGTGCACCTCGCACCGGCGTTCGGCGCCGACGACTTCGCCATGGGGCAGAAGTACGATCTGCCCATGCTCCGGCCGATCGACGACGCCGGCCGCTTCCTCCCCGAGATCCCGCTGGTCGGCGGCGTCTTCGTCAAGGCGGCGGACGAGCAGCTCGTCGAGGCGCTTCAGGAACGCGAACTCGTGTTCCGATACTCCCTCGAGGAGCACTCGTATCCCCACTGCTGGCGCTGCTCCAGCCCGCTCATCTACATGGCCCGCGAGACGTGGTACGCCCGGACCACCGCGGTCAAGGAGCAGATGCTGGCGAACAACGCCCAGGTCGGGTGGCGTCCGCCGGAGGTGGGCTCGGGCCGCTTCGGCGAGTGGCTCGAGGGGAACGTCGACTGGGCGCTCTCCCGCGATCGCTACTGGGGCACGCCGCTGCCGATCTGGGTGTGCGACCGGGACCCGTCCCACACCGAGGTGATCGAGTCGTTCCGCCAGCTCGCCCTGCGGGCCGGCCCGCTCCCGGGCGCCTCGACGCCCGCACAGGCCGGCGGCGCCGTCGCCGCGGCGCCGGGGTTCGACCCCCACAAGCCGTTCATCGACGAAGTCACGTTCGCCTGCGCGCACTGCGACGGCACGATGCGCCGTACGCCGGAGGTCATCGACGTCTGGTTCGATTCCGGCGCCATGCCATACGCGCAGTGGCACTACCCGTTCGAGCACCGCGAGGAGTGGCAGACCCACTTCCCGGCGGACTTCATCTGCGAGGGCGTCGATCAGACGCGCGGCTGGTTCTACTCGCTCATGGCCATCGCCACAATGCTGGGCGACGGGCCGCCGTACCGGAACGTCATCGTCAACGACCTGATCCTCGACGCCGAGGGCCAGAAGATGTCGAAGTCCCGCGGCAACGTCGTGAACCCGTGGGACGCGATCGCCGAGTTCGGCGCGGACGCGATCCGCTGGTACCTGGTCACGGTCAGCCAGCCGTGGGTGCCGAAGCGCTTCGACCCGGTGGCGCTCGCGGAATCGGCCCGCCGCGTCTTCGACACGCTCGCGAACACGTACCGCTTCTTCGCGTTGTACGCGAACCTCGAGGACTGGCGCCCGTCGGACGCGGACCCGGCGCCGGAGCGCCGCTCGGTGCTCGACCGCTGGATCCTGTCGCGGCTGGCCGGGCTCGTGGCCACGGCCGGCGCCGCGCTCGACGACTACGACGTCACCCGGGCCGCCCGCGCCATCGGCGACTTCGTCGTCGACGACCTCTCGAACTGGTACATCCGCCGCAGCCGCGACCGCTTCTGGGGGAACGCCGACGAGGCGGCCACGCGTGCTGCGTTCCGAACGCTCCACGAGGTGCTGGCCACGACGGCCGGGCTGCTCGCGCCGATCACGCCGTTCCTGGCCGACTGGTACTACCGCGCGCTGGCCGGCGGGAGCGTGCACCTGGCCTACTTCCCGGAGACGCCGGCATCGCTGCGGGACGAGCGGCTGGACGACGGCATGGGCCATGTCCGCGTGCTGGCCCGCCTCGGCCGCGCGGCGCGGGAGGCGGTGAAGGTGCGCGTGCGCCAGCCGCTGCGCACGCTCTACGCGGTGGTCCCCGGCGGCGCCCGCCCCACCGAGGAGCTGCTGGAGGTGCTCCGCGACGAGCTGAACGTCAAGGAGGTCCGCTTCCTGGACGCCGCCGAGGAGCTGGTCACGCTGCGCGCAAACCCGAACTTCCGCGTGCTCGGGCCGCGCTTCGGCGGCCGGACGCAGCAGGCCGCCTCTCTCATCCGCGCGCTGCCGAGCGAGGCGCTGGCGGCGTTCCGGCGCGGCGAGCCGACGGCGATCGAGCTGGATGGCGAGCGCTTCGAGCTGCGCCCCGAGGAGCTGGCGGTGCTCGAGGAGGCGCGCGGCGAGCTCGTCGTCGAGACCGACGCGGGCTACACCGTCGCCCTGGATCCGGCGCTCGACGCTGCGCTCCGGGCGGAGGGATTGGCACGCGAGCTCGTCAGCCGGGTACAGCGCTTCCGCCGGGACAGCGGACTGCACGTCAGCGACCGGATCCGGCTTGGCATCTTCGGTGGCGACGAGGTGGTCGCGGCCGCCCGGGCGTTCGCAGACTACATCGGCGGCGAGACGCTGGCGCTGGAGCTGGAGATCGGCGCCGAGCCGGCCGACCCCGGCCTCTACACGGTGCTGCAGGATGTCGAGCTCGATGGCGTGCACGCGCGCATCGGCCTGGCCAAAATCAACTGACCCGCGGGGCGAATGGCCTACACGACCGAACAGATCGAGCACCTCGAGGCCCGGCTCCTGCAGGAGCGGCGCCGGGTGCTGAAGAAGCTGGCCCGCTTCGGCGAGGACTTCCTGGAGAGCGACAAGGGCTCGGACGGCGACCTGTCGGCATTCTCCTTCCATATGGCCGATCAGGGGACCGACGCCATGGAGCGCGAGAAGGCGTTCCTCTTCGCCAGCGAGGAGGGGCGGATGCTGAGCGCGATCGACGCCGCGCTCCGGCGGCTGTACCGCGCGCCGGCGGCGTTCGGCAAGTGCTCGACCTGCGGGACGGAGATCGGCTACATCCGGTTGGACGCGATCCCGCACGCGGAGCTGTGCATCGGATGCAAGACCCTGGAAGAGACGCTGACATGAATGGTGTGACGGAGGCGGGCGTGCCGGGCGAAGGCGGTGTGGCGCGCTCGTGGGATGGCGGGAAGGTGCCGCTCTTCGCCGGCGTCGTGCTCGGCGTGGTGGTCGTCGACTACATCACCAAGCTGCTGGTGCTGCGCACGTTCCGGCCGTACCAGCAGGTGGACGTGATCGGCGACTACCTGCGGCTGACGTTCATCGAGAACCCGGGCGCGGCCTTCGGCATCCACCTGGGGCCGCACTCGCGCATCATCTTCCTGCTGCTGTCGGTCGTGGCGCTCGGCGCGCTCGGCGCGCTCTACTGGGCCACGCCCGTGGCCGACCGCATCCGGCTGATGGCCATCGCGCTGATCTGCGGCGGCGCGCTCGGCAACCTCGTGGACCGCGTGCGCTCGCACCGCGGCGTCGTCGACTTCCTCGACATCGGCATCGGCGACCTGCGCTGGCCGATCTTCAACGTGGCGGACATCGCGGTGACGACGGGCGCGATCCTCCTCGCGCTCTCCCTCTGGAACGAGGAACGGCGGGATGACCGACGCCCCGCGCCCTGACGCGGCGGCGCGGGCGGCGCGGCTCGTGGTGGACGACGGGGCGGGCGGTCGGCTCGATGCGTGGCTGGCCGCCCGCCTTCCCGATCTGTCCCGCTCCCGCATCGCGCAGCTCCTCGCCGACGGCCGCGTCACCGTGAACGGCCGCCCGGCGAAGAAGAGCTACCGCCCCGAGCCCGGCGACGTCGTCGACGTCGAGGTGCCGCCGCCGGAGCCGTCCGCCGTCGCCGCCGAGGCGATCCCGCTCGAGATCGTCTACCAGGACGAGGACCTCCTGGTGCTCGACAAGCCCGCGGGCCTCGTCGTGCACCCGGCGCCGGGGCACCGCGCCGGCACGCTCGTCAACGCGCTCCTCCACCACGTCACCGACCTCTCGGGCATCGGTGGCGTGCTCCGCCCCGGGATCGTGCACCGGCTGGACAAGGACACGTCGGGGCTGCTCCTCGTCGCCAAGAACGACGCGGCGCACCGCGCGCTCGCGGACGCGCTCAAGCGGCGCGAGATCCGCCGCATCTACTGGACGCTGGCGTGGGGCCATCTGGCGGAGGACGAGGTCACCGTGGACGCGCCGATCATGCGCTCCGCGACGGACCGCAAACGGATGGCGGTGCACGAGGGCGGGCGCCGGGCGGTCACCCGCTTCACGCGCCTCGAGCGCTGGCCGGCCGCGGACCTGCTCCGGGCCGAGCTGGAGACGGGGCGCACGCACCAGATCCGCGTGCACCTGGCCCACATCGGCCACCCCGTGGTCGGCGACCCGGTGTACGGCGGCGGCGGCGCGCGCCGGGTGAGCGGCCCGGCGCTCGCCTGGGCACGGGAGCTGGAGCGCCGCGTCCCGCGCCAGTTCCTGCATGCGGCCGAGCTGCGCTTCCGCCACCCGCGCACGGGCGAGCCGATGCGCTTCCTGAGCAAGCTGCCGGACGACCTGGCGCCGGTGGTGGCGTGGGCGCGCGCGGGCCAGTCGCCGTCCGCGGAGGACGCGGGATAGGGGCGTCGGCCGGGTTCCCCGGTCCCCTCCGGTCCCGCCCCACTCCCCACCCCACGCTCGCCGGATCGGCCGCCCGGGATCCTCGACGGAGCCGATTGACCCGCGTCCGCGACCGGCGCTATCTTCCCACTCCCCCGGGGTTTCCCCCCATCGCACCCGTATTACAGCCGATGACGGTTCCATCCGAGACTCTGGCGAGGGGCGGAGCCACGTCCGCGATGGGGCTCGAGTGGGTGGTCTTCACATGCGCCGGCCACCGCTTCGCGTTCCCGCTGCACCGCGTCCGTGAGATCCTGCCGCCGCACGCCTACACCCGTATCCCCGGGTGCTCGGCCGTGGTGTGCGGCCTGGCGGGCGTGCGCGGGCGCGTGGTCACCGTGTTCGACTTCGGCGTGGTGGCCAACCTCCGCCCGGCGGTGGAGGCGCCCGACCACCGCGTCGTCCTGGTGGAGCGGGGCGAGCGCCTGATCGGGCTCGCCGTCGACGCGATCGACGCCGTGGCGCGCTCGACCGAGGAGCTGCCGCTCGGCCCCGAGACGCTGCGCGCGCTCGGCATCGAGCGCGACGACGTGCTCGGCGTCGGCGCCCTCGGCGACCGCCCGTTCCTGGCCGTGGACCCGGACCGTGTCCTCGGCCGACTGCTGACCTGATCCGACCGCCCCAACCCGCGGAGCTGCCATGGGAAGAACCGTTCTGATCTGCGACGACGCCATCTTCATGCGCACCATGCTGAAGGACATCCTGACGCAGGCGGGCTTCGAGGTCGTGGGCGAGGCGCAGACGGGGAGCGAGGCCGTCGCGCGCTACCGCGAGCTGCGCCCCGACCTGGTCACGATGGACATCATCATGCCGGACATGGGCGGCATCGACGCGGTGAAGGAGATCGTCAAGGAGGCGCCCGCCGCGAAGGTCCTCATGTGCAGCGCGATGGGCCAGCAGGCGCTCGTGATCGAGGCGATCCAGGCGGGCGCCCGCGACTTCGTCGTGAAGCCGTTCCAGCCGTCGCGCGTCCTGGAGGCGGTGCAGCGGGTCCTGGGGTGAGGCCGCCCCCGAGCCCGCCATGGACCTAGCCCGCTACACCGACCTCTTCCTCGCCGAGTCCGACGAGCACCTCCGGCGGCTGAACGCCAGCCTCCTCGCCCTCGAGGGGCAGGCTGGCGCGGCCGCGCTGGACGAGGCGTTCCGCGCGGCCCATACGCTGAAGGGCATGGCCGCGACCATGGGGCTCGACGCCGCGACGGAGCAGGCGCACGCGCTGGAGGACGTGCTCGCGGAGCTGCGGGCCGGCGGCTCGGTGGTCGCGGCGGAGGTCGTGGACGCGCTGCTGGCCCGCGCGGACGCGCTCGAGCGCGCGATCCTGGCCGCGCGGGACACGCCGGCCGGCGGCGGGGAGCCGGCGGATGCGGGCCCGCGGCCGGAGCCCGGTGGCGGCGCGGGCCGGCCGGGCGGCGCGGGCCGGCCGGATGCCGCGGCCCGCTCGGGCGCCGCCGCTCGCCCGGCAGGCACGGATGCCGGCGAGGAACCGGCCGGGCCGGGGTCC
>DASTKT010000235.1:0-8875 GCA_035715725.1 Longimicrobiales bacterium
GCCCTACCGGAACACGTTCAGGTAGCCGGTGATGATGAGCGCGTTCGTGAAGTCGATGAAGAACGCGCCGACCATGGGGAGGACGAGGAAGGCGCGGGGCGCGGGGCCGAAGCGCTCGACGAGGGACGTCATGTTGGCGACGGCGTTCGGCGTGGCGCCGAGGCCGAAGCCGCAGTGGCCGCCGGCCATTACGGCGGCGTCGTAGTCGCGGCCGACGAAGCGGTAGGTGACGAAGATGGCGAACGCCGCCATGACCGCGACCTGGACGGAGAGGATGGCGAACATCGGGAGCGCGAGGTCGAGCAGCTCCCAGAGCTTGAGCGACATGAGCGCCATGGCCAGGAAGAGCGCGAGCGCGATGGTGCCGAGATCGTCGACGGTGCGCTGCTCGATGCGGATCAGCTTCGTGGAGTCGGCGACGTTGCGGATCACGGCGGCGCAGAGCATGGCGCCGATGTAGCCGGGGAGCGTGACGTAGCGGCCGAGCCAGGCGCTGACGAGCGAGCCGGCCCACATCGCGACGAGGATGACGGTGATCGTCTTGAGCAGCGTGTAGGCGGTCGGCGCCTCGCCGGCGACCTCGGTGTCGATCTCCTCGTCGAGGGAGGCGTGCTCGAGGGTGGGCGGCGGCGGCGGCGCGGCGGCCGGCGCCGGCGTGAGGCGGAAGCGCCGGATCAGGCCCGTGCCGACCGGGCCGCCGATCAGGCCGCCGCTGACGAGGCCGAACGTGGCGGCGGCCATGGCGAGCGTGACCGCGCCGGGAAAGGCGTACTGCTCCTCCATCAGCTTGCCGAACGCGGCGCCGGTGCCATGACCGCCGGTCATCGTGATCGAGCCGGTGATCAGGCCGAGGAGCGGATCCACGCCGAGCAGCTTGGCGAGCCCGATGCCGATCCCGTTCTGGAGCGCGGCGAGCACGCTCGCCAGCCCCCAGAACACGAGCACCTGCGGGCCGCCCACGCGGAGCAGCCCGAAGCTCGCGCCGAGGCCGATGGTGGTGAAGAACGCGACCATGAGCGGCGACTGCAGCGCGGTGTCGAACTGGAACCCGAGCACGCCGGTCTGACGCAGCGCGAGCGCGGCCGCGGCGAAGATGAACCCGCCCACGACCGGCGCGGGGATGTTGAAGCGGTCCAGCACGCCCACCCGCCGGCGGATGCCGTAGCCGGCGAAGAGCACCACGGCGGCGAGCGCCACGGTCTGGATCATGTCGAGCTCGATGACGGTCGGCAGTGGTCCCTCCGTGTTGGGTGAAGCGGAAAAGGTAGCCCCGACTCCGGAGGCCACGCCACCTCCCCGCGCACCGGGGTCGTGCGGGCCGGCGGCCTCCCGGGCGGGTCCCGCGGCAGCGGCGCGCGGCCGCGGCGCGCCCGAGCGGGCCGTTCCGAGCGGCGGCGCGCGGGCACCGGACGCCGCGGGCGGGCCCTGGCGCGCGGCCCGGGCGCCGGCCTAGGATGGCGGCGAGCCGCGGTCCCGTCCCGCGCTCGCGAGGCGGCGAGCCGCGGCTGCATCCCACCCCCGCGAGGCGCCGTGCGCACCATCATCGAGCCGTTCAAGATCAAGTCGGTCGAGCCGATCCGGATGACGACGCGGGCCGAGCGCGCGGAGCGGCTCCGGGCGGCCGGCTACAACGTGTTCCTGCTGCACGCGGACGACGTGCTGATCGACCTGCTGACGGACAGCGGCACGTCGGCGATGAGCGCGGAGCAGTGGGCGGCGGTGATGCGGGGCGACGAGGCGTACGCGGGGAGCCGGTCGTTCTACCGGCTGGAGGCGGCGGCGCGGGAGCTGTTCGGCTTCCGCCACGTGATCCCGACGCACCAGGGGCGGGCGGCGGAGCGGATCCTGTTCAGCACGGTGTGCAAGCCGGGCGACGTCGTCCCGAACAACACGCACTTCGACACGACGCGCGCGAACATCGAGGCGTGCGGCGCGCGGGCGGTGGACCTGCCGTGCGCGGAGTCGCGCTCGCACGCGGAGCCGCACCCGTTCAAGGGGAACATCGACCTGGGCGCGCTGGAGCGGCTCATCGCGGAGGTGGGGCGCGAGCGCATCCCGCTGGCGATGATCACGGTCACGAACAACTCCGGCGGCGGCCAGCCGGTCTCGATGGCGAACATCCGCGCCGCCGGCGAGCTGTGCCGGCGGCACGGCATCCCGTTCTACCTGGACGCCTGCCGCTTCGCCGAGAACGCGTACCTGATCAAGCTGCGCGAGCCGGGGTACGCGGGCCGCGCGGTGCGCGACATCGCCCGCGAGATGTTCTCGCACGCGGACGGCTGCACGTTCTCCGCGAAGAAGGACGCGTTCGCGAACATCGGCGGGCTGCTGGCCACGAACGACGACCGGCTGGCGGAGCAGGAGAAGGATCTGCTCATCCTGACGGAGGGCTTCCCAACGTACGGCGGGCTGGCCGGCCGGGACCTGGAGGCGATCGCGGTCGGGCTGCACGAGGTCGTGCAGGAGGACTACCTCGAGTACCGCCTCGCCTCCGTGCGCTACCTGGGCGAGCACATCTCGCGGGAGGGCGTGCCGATCATCCAGCCGCCGGGCGGGCACGCCATCTACTTGGACGCCGCGGCGTTCCTCCCGCACGTGGCGCCGCTCGAGCTGCCCGGGCAGGCGCTCGTCGCCGAGCTGTACGTCGAGGGCGGGATCCGCGCGGTCGAGATCGGCACGGTGATGTTCGGCCGGCGGACCGCGGAGACGGGCGCGGAGAGCGCCGCCACCATGGAGCTGGTCCGCCTGGCCATCCCGCGCCGCGTCTACACGCAGAGCCACATCGACTACGTCGTCGAGACGATCCTCGAGGTGTGGCGCCGGCGCCAGGCGATCGGCGGGTTCCGCTTCACGCACCAGGCGCCGGTGCTGCGCCACTTCACGGCGCGCTTCGAGCCGCTGTACGCGTTCGGGAGCTGAGCCTGGCCATGGCCCGGGACCGGGGACGCTCGCGCGGCCGCGGGCGCACCGGGTCCGGCCACGAGCCGGCGACGCGCCCCGGCGCGACCGTTGGCGCTCCCCACCGCATCGCGCGGGCGCACCGGGTCCGGCCACGAGCCGGCGGAGCGCCGGCGCCCGCCCGTCGTCGCTATTTCCCTTCGTCCGCCGTGGGTCCGTACATCGGCGGGACGGGCACGTCGACCAGGCGGAGGTAGACGCCGAGCTGCGCGCGGTGGTGCACCAGGTGGTTGAGCACGGCGGTGCGCAGCATCAGGTAGCGGCTCATGACGGAGAGCGTCTCGCCGGCGCGCTTGAACGTCCACGGCACCTGCCAGTCCTCCTCGCGGGCCGCGGCGATCGCGGCGCGCGCCGCGGCGGCGGCGCGGTCGAACTCGTCGAGCAGCGTCGCGGTCTTCTCGAACGTGTAGCCGGGGAAGCTCCCCCCGCCGGGCGGCGCGATGTCGAGCTCCGTCCGCTGCATGATCATCGTGGTCCAGCCCGGGAGCCGGGCGACGAGCTGGGCGAGGTGTCCCATCGGGAACGACTTCGGGTGCGGCTTCCACTCGCCGCGATCGTCGGGGACGCGCTCGAGCACGCGGCGCGTGATGGCGATCTCCTGGTCGAACTCGGGGAGGAGCAGGTCGGCGATGGACATGGCGGCTCCGGGCGGAGTGGGGTTGGCCTCGTCGGTCGTCGCCGGGAGGGTGGCGGCGCGGGCCGGCCGGCGCAAGGGAGGCGCTCAGCCCGCCTCGGGCGCGGCGGCCGGGACCGCACGCTCCAGCCGCGCCTCGCGCAGGTACAGGAAGAGCGGCAGCCCGAGGGATACGCCGACCACGAGGTTGGCGACGATGGGCGCCCACAGGTGCCGCACGCCGGCGCGGCGGCCGTCGACCAGGACGAACGTCCAGAGGACGAGCGACGAGACGATGACGTCCAGGCCGAAGAACGCGCCGGCCCGGGTGGAGAAGAGCTGCTCGACGAGCGGGGCGAGGCGGAGCCCGTTCTCCCGGACGAACGGAACGAGCTGCGAGTAGGGGAGGACGGTGCCCAGGATGCAGAGCGCGCGGTAGAGCGTCTTCGGTTTCATCGGCGGCCTCCCGGGTCGATCGCTGGAGCGGATCCGGCGTAGCGGCGTCGAGGACGGCCGCGTCAGAGCTCCTTCCGGAAGCAGACGATGCGGTCGACCTCCGCGAAGCCGAGGGAGCGGTGGGCGGCGGCCGCGCCGGGGTTGTCGATGGCGGTGTCGGAGGCGAGCTCGGTGCACCCCTGGGCGCGGCCCCACGCCTCGGCGGCGCGGACGAGCGCGGCGCCGACCCCGGTGCGGCGGACGGGCGCCTCTACGAACCACCCCTCGAGGTAGGCGACGCGGCCGGAGCGGCACCCCTCGGCGCTGGAGCGGATGGAGAGCTCGGCGAAGCCGACGGCGCGGCCGGAGTCGTCGACGGCGAGGAGCGCGTGGGCGGGGTCGCGGCGAGCGCCGGCGAAGAAGGCGGCGATCTCGCGGGCGTGCTCGCCGGGCGCGGAGGGCCAGAGCGCCTGGCGCATGCGCTCCCAGTCGGCGGCGTCGCTCGGGTGGACGGGTCGGACGATCGCGGGTTCTGCCATCGGACACCTCTCCGGCCGTGCGCGGGTCCGGGAACCGCCGCGCGGAGGCGACGTCCTTCCACCGGCCGATCCCCTGGCACTACTTTGGCCTGAACGACCCTCCCGAACATACAACCTCTGCACCCGAGGTGGCGCATGGCCCGAGGGAAGCGCTACGAGGGGTACCGCTCGTTCTCCTACCTGGAGGCGGGCGCGGACTACCGCGCCTTCGAGCTGGCGGACACGGCGAGCCGCGTGGCGCCGTACCTGCTGCCGCTGAGCGCGGAGGAGGAGCGGCGCGTCGAGGAGCTGGCGGACCGGTGCGTGATGGTCTCGCTGCACGAGCACGCGGGCGTGTTCCCGGCGGACATCCGCGAGACGCCGGCGTACGTGCGCGAGGGACGCATGGCGACGGCGTTCCAGGGGCTGTCGGCGTCGTGGTGGGACGCGGTGTTCGACAACCTGATGGACGGGATCTGCACGATCACGTCGAAGGGCGGGTGGAAGTGGGACGACGTCCTGCACGACCTGGGGATGCGGCTGTGCGACATCGCGCACCAGGACTTCGTGATCCACGCGACGCGCGTGGCGGACATCCGCCGGGCGCACGCCGAGGGGAAGCTGGCGTGGGTCGCGTCCATGGAGGGCGCGGCCATGATCGAGAACGAGCTGGACCGCATCGACCTGCTGTACGGCTTCGGCGTGCGCGCGCTCGGGATCACGTACAGCGAGGCGAACGCGCTGGGCTCGGGGCTGAAGGAGCCGAGCGACGGCGGGCTCACGGTGTTCGGGCGGAAGGCGGTCGCGCGGATGAACCGGCTCGGGATGCTGATCGACTGCTCGCACTGCGGCGACCGCACGACGCTGGACGTCATCGCGGCGAGCCGGAAGCCGATCCTGCTCAGCCACATCGGCGCGCGGGCGCTCTGGGAGTCGAGGCGGCTGGCGCCGGACGAGGTGCTGCGCGCGTGCGCCGAGCGGGGCGGCGTCATCGGCGTCGAGGCGGCGCCGCATACGACGATCACGCGGAAGCACCGTCGCCACGGGCTGGACGCGTACATGGAGCACTTCGAGTACATCGTCGAGCTGGTGGGGATCGACCACGTCGGCTTCGGGCCGGACACGCTCTACGGCGACCACGTCGGGCTGCACAAGCTCTACAGCGGCGCGCTCTCGCTGAAGGAGAGCCGCGGCGGCGCCGGCGCGGCGAAGCCGGCCGAGGAATTCGAGGAGGTGGAGTGGGTGGAGGGGCTCGAGAACCCGACCGAGGGCTCGTACAACATCCTGCGCTGGCTGGTGAAGCACGGCTACTCGGACGACGAGATCGAGAAGGTGATCGGCGGGAACGCGCTGCGGCTGCTGGAGGAAGTGTGGTGATCGCGACGATCGTCGCGCTGGTGCTCGCGGCACCTTGCACGGGCGCGGGCGCCGCGCCTCCGGCGCTGGGCGCGGGCGCGTTCGCGGGAACGGCTCCGGGGACGGGCCCGGGCGCAGCCGCGATGGGCCCATCGGCCGCGGCGCCGCGCGGGCGGGCGGCCGCGACGCAGGAGGGGCAGCTCCTGCACGCGGTGCTGCGGGCCACCGTGGACGAGGACGCGGCCTCCGTCGAGGTGCAGCTCGACTACACGGTGCGGGCGCCGGCCGGCACGACGCAGGTGCCGCTGGCCGTCGTGCTGTTCCCGAACGCGAGCGTCGCGGTGGCGGAGGCGACGTCGCCCGTGGGGAACGTGACGGTGGAGCTGGCCGGCGAGGGCGAGCGGTGGACCGGCGTGCTGCGGCTGGCGCAGCCGCTCGCGGCGTCGGGCGAGCTGCCGTTCCAGCTCCGCTACCGCGTGTTCCAGCGCGGCGGCCCGCGCGTGGAGGTGCCGGTCGTGGCGGTGCTCTGGCGCCCCGCCGAGCCGCGGTCGGCCACGTTCACCGGCGACGTGCTCGCGCCGGCGGGGCTCGCTCTGTACGAGCCGTTCCCGTCGGGGCTCGAGCCGGCGCTGGAGGAGAGCGGCCAGCAGCGCTACCACGTCGAGCTGCCGGCGGTCCCGGCGCTCCTCGCCTTCAGCGTGGCGAGCGGGAGCGCGCCCTGGCTCACGCTCGGCAACGTGCTGAACGGCGCCGCCGTCGTCCTGGCGCTGGCGTTCAGCGCGGCCGGGTGGCGCTACCTGCGGCGGAGGCCGATGTCATGAGGGACGCGGGCTTCGTCTTCTGGGGGCTGTTCCTCGCGTTCGGCGTGATCGTCGCGCTCTACCTCCTCTGGATGCTCCGGGCCGAGCGGGGCGGGCGGCCGTGAGCATCCCGGCCGTCGTCTTCGTGCTCTACCTCGTTGCGGTGATGGGCGTGGGGTGGCTCAGCCTGCGGCTGACGGGGAGCGAGGCGGACTACTGGATCGCGGGAGGACGGCTCGGCTGGCTGCTCGGCGGCGCGACGCTCGCGGCGACGCACGTCAGCGCCGGGACGTACATCGGCACGATCGGCGTCATGTATACGGCCGGGTGGTCCTTCGGCTGGCTCGTGCTGTCGATCCCGCTGGCGTACTGGTTCGTGGCGGCGGTGCTGGCGCCGCGCTTCACGCGCGTGCGCGAGCTGACGCTGCCGGCGTTCATGGAGACGCGCTACTACAGCCGGAACGTGCGCGCGCTGGCGGCGGCGATCATCCTCGTCGCCTACGTGGTCTACATCCAGGCGCAGATCGTGGCGGGCGGGCTCATCGCGAACACGGTCTTCGGCTTTCCGCTGACCGCGTCCATGATCGGCTTCACGGCGCTGCTGCTCGGCTACACGGTGGTGGGCGGGATGTTCGCGGTGGTGTACGCGGACCTGTTCCAGCTCATCGTCATGGTGGTCGCCGTGGTGTGCGCGGTGCCGGTGGCCGTCCGGCAGGTCGGCGGCGTGGACGAGCTGTTCCGGCTGGTGCAGGCGGTGAACCCGCGGACGTTCACCTGGGATGGGCTGCCGGCCACGCTCCTCTTCACCATGGGGCTCGCCTTCTTCCTCGGTTCGATCTCCGGGCCGGAGAAGCTGGTCCGCCTCTACACCATGCGGGACATGCCGACGATCCGGCGCGGGATCCTCTTCGCCATCGTCGCCATCACCGGGATCAACCTGCTCGTCTTCGTGCTCTCGCTCGTCGCCGTCGTGCTCTTCCCGGCGCTGCCGACGGGCGACCTCGCCATGCCGATGCTCACCCGCGCGGTGCTGCCGCCCGTCATGGGGACGGTCATGCTGGCGGCGATCGCGTCGGCGATGCTGTCCACGGTCGATGCGCTGCTGCTCGTGGCGGGGTCGGCGCTCTCGCGCGACATCTGGGAGACGCTGTTCGAGCGCCGGCCAGGTCCGCGGGCGGCCTCCGCAGACGACGAATTCCACCGCAGAGGCGCAGAGGACACAGAGGGACCGCCGCAGAGCGGCGGCGCACCGGACCGGGCAAGCCTGCATCCGACGATTTCAAGCGATGCCGAGCGGGTGGAGAGCGACCGGGCACCGGAGACGCTCCCGGAAGGGAGTGACTCTGTGTCCTCTGCGCCTCTGCGGTGGAATCAATCCGTTCCTTCCCGGCGCGGCCTGCTCGTGGCGCGCGTGGGGACGTTCCTAGTCGGGACGGTGCCGCTCGCACTCGTGCTGGCGGGGGTGGGACGCGGGACGCTCGTGCAGTTCATCGTGCTGCTGTTCACGGCGCTCATGGGCGCGAGCTTCTTCGCGCCGGTCGTGCTGGGCGTCCTGTGGCGACGCGCCACGCGCGAGGGCGCGGCGGCGGCGATGGTGGGCGGCGTGGCGGTCACCCTGGCGTGGAAGGCGCTCGGCCCCGCCAGCATCGACCCGGTGCTGCCGGGCTTCCTGACGTCGGTCGCGCTGATGGTGGGCGTCAGCCTGGCGACGCCGGCGCCGCCGGAGTCGGCGATCGCGCCGTATTTCGGCGTGGGATCGGCGGTTAGGACGTTGGCGGGCGTGGCGGCGGGGGTTCGACAGGATCGTGGGATTGGAGGCGATAGGGTTGACGAAGCCGACAACAAGTAACTAGACAGGATGAACAGGATAAGATCTGATAACCGAGTCCGGAGGACATCGGCGTTCGTCGCCCAGACGGCATTCGACTCATAGTCGAACCCTGCTGACGCCAGGCGGCTCGCGAAGCGCGCACGGCGACCTGGTTTATTCCTTATCGGATTCTATCCTGTTCATCCTGTCTAATAGAAAGCAGTTCGATCCGTTCCTGCCGGCGCGGCCCGGGGTCGGGCGACGCACGCCGATCCCGGGATCATCCCGTCCGTCCGGTCGCGGTCCGTCCATCGCGTCGACCGCCCCTCCGCCGCGGGCGCCGCGCTTCACCGCACCTCCGCGGAGACCCGCGGCCGCCCGGCCA
>DASTKT010000236.1:0-10238 GCA_035715725.1 Longimicrobiales bacterium
GTGAGGAGCCGGCGGATCCGGGCGCGGGCGGGCGCCTCGTCGTCAACGACCAGGACCCGCATGAACCGGCGGCTCGGCGAACGCGGACGGGGCCGGCGGCGGGGCGGGCGGCGCGGCGCGCAGCGGCAGCTCGAGGCGCACGCGGAAGCCGCCGCCCGGGAGGTTGCCGGCCTCGAGCGTGTGGGCGTCGCCGTGGAGGAGGCGCAGCCGCTCGGCGGTCGCGCCGAGGCCGAGGCCGGAGGCGAGGACGTCGCGGCCGGGCGGCGCGCCGGGGCCATCGTCCTCGACCTCGATGCGGAGCCGGTTGCCCTCCGAGTGCACACGCACATCCACGACGCCGCGGCCGATGCGCGCGGCGTTGCCGTGGCGGACGGCGTTCTCGACGAGCGGCTGGAGGAGGAGCGAGGGGACGGCGGCGCCCTCGAGCCCGGGCGCCACGACGACGCGGATGGCGACGTCGCCGCCGAAGCGGCCGCGCAGGATGGCGACGTAGTCGTCGAGGAGCGCGAGCTCGTCGCGGAGCGGCACCTCGTGCGCGGGCGCGGCGGCGAGCGAGCGGCGGAGCAGGTCGCCGAGGCGGCCGAGCAGCTCGTCGGCGGCGGCCGGGTCGTCGTACATGACCGACGAGACGGTGTTCAGCGCGTTGAACAGGAAGTGCGGCTGGAGCTGGAGGCGGAGCGTGCGGAGCTGCGCCTCGGCGAGGGCGCGCTCCATCTCGAGCTGGCGGCGCTCGCGCTCGCGGATCGCGCGGCGGTAGCGGAGAAGCATGAGCAGGGAGAGTGTGAGCGTGTAGAGGATGACGTCGTTCGGCAGCTCCATCAGGTAGCGCCAGCCGAGGCGCCCGTAGTCGTAGGCGCCGAGCCCGACGAGCGGCGCGATCGTCCAGCGGAGCACGGCCATGATCGTGGTGTGCACCGCCGAGATGGCGATGGCGCCCGCGAGGTGGGCGAGGAGGCTCGTGCGCCAGTGCGAGCGGTCCGGCGGGAAGCGCCGGGCCATGAGCACGATCAGCGCGACGAACGCGAAGCCGGCGACGAGGCCCGTCGCCTCCTCGAACGTGCGCATGCCGAGCGTATGGGCGTGGCCGCGCGTCACGTCGTCGAGGTAGAGGTTCGCGAAGCGGAGGAACGCGACGACGGGGACGAGCGGGAGGAGCACGGCCCACTCGCGGCCGGTATCGGCGCTCGTGGGCCGGGGCGCGGGCGCGCGCGAGGTTCCGTCAAGCGGGATCGGCATTTACGCCAATGATGCCGCCCGGGCGGGGAGCGCGTCAAGGCGGGCGGGATGCGCCTCAGGCCGGGCGCGCCCCCGGCGTCGCACGCCGGACCGCGAGGGCCAGCACGCCGCCCGCGACGCCGATCGCGAGCGCCACCCAAGCCACCGTCGGCGTCCACAGCGACTCCAGTCCGAGTAGCGCATCGAGCGAATAGATGCCCGGGCCGATCAAGGCGAGCGCGAACGCCGCGGCCATGTACAGCAGCGGCGTCTCGATCCCGTTCGACTCCCAGAAGAGGCCGTTCGGCAAGCCGTCGCTGACCAGGGCCACGATCATCAGCGAGACCACGAGCGCCGGGCCGATCGGGCCCAGCAGCCCGAGCGCCACCAGCAGTCCGCCGACGAACTCGGAGGTCCCGGCCAGCAGGGCGATGGCGCGTCCGGGGTGGAAGCCGAGCCCCTCGAAGTAGCCGGCGGAGGCGGTCGGCCCTTCGCCGCCGAGCCAGCCGAAGAGCTTCTGCCCGCCGTGCCCCACCAGGTAGACCCCGAAGACGAGGCGCATGACCAGCACGCCGATGCTCAGCGTGACCACACCGGGCGTCCACGCCTGGAGATGACCGGGTTCCATGATGTTCTCCCGTGGATTGGGGCTGCACCTCTGCCGCGAACTCGGATGCGCGTCGTCACACGGGAACATCCGGGCACCTCGTCGCACAATCGTACCTTGGTCCCACCACGCGTCGGCGCGGTCGGAACGCGCCTTCTCCGCCCCGAGCGGCTCGCCGTTCCCGCACCGGCAGCGTTCCTGCGACAGGACGTCGGGCGGGGTCCCATCCGGGACCTCGACGCGACCGACAGGGGGCGGGCGTCGCACGAGGACGAATGCGCACCCCGGTCAGCCATGAGCCACACCGAACGCCCACAACGTCCCGCCCAGGGCGCGGCGGCCCTGAGGACGCCCACCGACCTCTCTGCCGAAGGCGTGGCCGCGATCGAAGGCCAGCTGCGAGATCTGCTCGCCGACGTCTTCGCGCTCTACGTCAAGACCAAGAACTTCCACTGGCACATGAGCGGCCCGCAGTTCCGGGACTACCACCTGCTCCTCGACGAGCAGGCCGAGCAGATCTTCGAAATGACGGACGACATCGCCGAGCGGGCGCGAAAGATTGGCGGCACGACGATCCGCTCCATCGGCGACGTCGCGCGGCGCCAGCGCATCCGCGACAACGACGACGAGTTCGTCCCTCCCGAGAAGATGCTGGCCGAGCTGTGCGCGGATAACCAGCAGCTCACGCGGTCGCTGCGGTCCGTCCACGCCGCCTGCGCGGAATACGACGACGTCGCCACCGCCAGCCTGATCGAGGTCTGGATCGACCAGACCGAGCGACGCACCTGGTTCCTGTTCGAGGCGATGGGCGGTCGCTGAAGGACGCTCGCCCGGACGGCCCGCCGCGTACCCGGCGGACACGGACGCCACCCCTCCGCGGCTCCGCGCCCAGGGGGGAGGTTCGCGAAGCGCAGGAACGCGACGACGGGCACGCATCGGCGATGATCACTCACTCGTCCGGCGCCAGCGTGTCGCGAAAGTGATGGTCGATGGCGTCGAGCGCGAATGACATCTGCGCCGGACGGTCGTAGAAATCGGTCTGGGTGCCGTCGCCCCAGGCGATCTCGACCGGACCGGTCAGCCGCTTCGCGATGGTGCGGACGTTCTCGGGAAACACGCAGCCATCGCCGTGGACGAAGAGTGACGGCACGGCGACCGGGCGCGCGGCGCCGAGACCGTCGAACGTCAGCCAGTGAGCCCAGGTCAGCTCCGTCATCTCGTTGCGCCATTCGGGGACCCTGCCCCGCGCGGCGTTGCCGTAGTAATCGAGCTCGAAGAACATGCCGGCCCGCTCATCGCCGGGCGCGTACGCCGGCACGGTTCGCAGCTGGCGGGTATGCAGGTACTCTTCCGTGGCGACCGACGCGCGTTCCAGCCGGGCCCTGACGCCCGCCGCACCGCCGTAGAAACCGGCGAGCGACGCCTGATCGTGGAACCACCCCGCGACACTCGCGAAGGAGGCGACGGGCACGCCCTGTCCGAGCGCCGCGAGCGCGTACTGCGCGCTCGCGCAGACGGCCACGACGGCCGGACCGCCCGGCGCCACGAAAGAAAGCGACGATACATAGCGCACGGCCGCGGCGATGTTGGCGATCTTGCGCGTGGGCATCTCCGTCTGGCGCAGCTCCCCGCCGCTGGCGCCGAACCCGGCGAAATCGAAGCTGAACGCCGTGTAACCACGTCGTGCGAGCGCCGCGGCGTAACCATCCGCCATCTGTTCCTTCACGGTCAGCCACGATCCCATCACGATCACGGCCGGCTGCCGCTCGTAGAGATCGTCGGCCTCCCGGTGCATCCGCGCCGCGAGCGGCACGTCGCCGTCGAAAAACACGTGCGAGCTCGTCGCCATCGTCTCTCCTCGGTAGACCGGGCGTTACTCGGGAGCGCTGCTGCGAGTGTCGCAGCGGCCGGCGTCACCAGGCGATCGGCCGTCGATCTCGGAGAGAGCCGCCGGTCGGTCCGTCTCTGGCCGGTGTGGCGGCACTCACCAGTTGCCGGTAACGCGTTGGCGCGCGCGCTCGGGCAGGCTGGTGTCGCCCTCGATGAACGCGACGCGCAGCGTGATCGCCGTGATCGCCCAGCCGTGGCTGCCGCGGCGCACGAGCCGGACGTCATAATGCCCGCCGACGATCCACTGCGCTTCTCCCATGCGGTGCCGGGCGGTGACCGCACACTGAGCACGGGCCGTGTCATCCGCCAGCCCCACCACGAACGGCCCGGTGAGGTGCTGCGTCGCGTCGAACGCAGCCGCGAAGTCGCGCCAGCCGGCGATCAGGCCGTCGGACCGCTGCGTTTGCACGTCGCCGCCGAACAGCTGCGTGTAATCGGTCGTCACCTCGTCGGCAAACGCCGAACGCACCTCCTGCCATTCGCGCGCGTCGATCGCGTGCAGCATGCGCGTGAACGTCTCACAAACGTCGAGGCGGTCAGCGGCCGGCGAATTCGATGGATCGTTCATATGGATGGTGGTTGGAGGTTGGCGGACCTGGAATCGCTCGGCATGGATGTGCACCCCGAGCTGTTTCATCTGCGAGAGGACGTCGACCACCCCCGGGTCTCCGCGATCCGGCGGTTGACGAAATCGATCCTCGCAGTGAATCGCTGTGAGAACGCCCGGCCGGGGGAGTGGAAAACCGCGGACCCGATGAAATACACGCGCGACGGGAGCCGCCGGGGCAGTCCCTTCGGTGCCGACACGACCCGGACGCGCGGTGCTTTGCCGGTGGCCGCTGCCATGTTGGTCAAAATACGGATGCTGCTTTACCTGTCAAGACCGCTGTTGGGGGTAAAACATCGGCGTCCAAACACCGGTCTCGATGCGGGGGAGGAATGAAGCAGGATGGGCGGGCGAAGGAGGATCGCGGGGGCCCGGCCCGGTTGTCCTCTTCACGACGAGTCCTTCCGGGGCCGATCCCGAGGGGCTTCCGGGCACCCGATTCCCCGGCGTCGAGACTTCGTCCGGTGGTAGTAGCGGAGTGCCTTGTCCCGGCTGCCGCAGTCGGCCATGTCGCACCACCGGCGACGGCGGCTCCTGCTGACGTCCACGAAAAGCCACCCGCAGGCTGGGCAATGGCCGATCCGGGTGCGATCCACCTCGGTCAGGACGTGCCCCGCATTCCAGATCACCGGCCAGAGAAGGTCGGGAAGGGAGCGGGGAACGCTCCAGGACCAGCGTCGCGTGTCCGGGTCTATGATGCGATGCGGGCACGCCCGCCGCAGGTGTGCATTCAGTCCGTCCACCGCCGCCGGCGGGGGCTCCGAAGCATGCCCAAGGGGCTTGAGGACCTCGAGGAGGTCTTGCCGAACCTGCCGCACAACCGCCAGTTCCTCCGACGGGTTCTGACCTCCGCGTGCATCCAAAGCCTTCCGCCGATCGCCGTCGATGATCCCGACGGCCTCGGCCCAAAGCGTGACGTTCCCGGCACGGTCCAGCCAGTCGTGCTCACGTGTCTCCCCCGGCCATGAGACGGTGTTTACGAAGTCCAGGCTCGATTCACCCCCGACGAGCTTGTAGGTGCCAGGGTAGTCTCCAGGGTCCAATGGCAATGCGTCCAACAGGTCCTCGCGCGTGCGTACAGGAATGTCCGGGTGCGGTCGGGGGGCCGGATGCCCGGCCGCCACCACCCTCGAAGGGCGGCATGGCCGGCCAGCGAAGCTACGTGCACGTCACTTGAATCGATAGCTCCTTCGCCGCCCCGGGCAATACCCCTCCGGGATGTCCCTGAAGGTGACCTTCGACGCGGCCTCGATTTCCGCCGCCCTCGCCCCGATCTTGCGAGTCCCCGGCGCGGAAGCAGCCACTCTCCGCCGGGAGCGAGACGGACCGTGAACGCCGCGAACCCGCCCGTGCTCGAACACCGCCGCGTCCTCGTCGTCTTCAGCGGGCTGCTGCTCGTGCTGCTGCTGGCGGCGCTGGACTCGACCATCGTCGCCACGGCGCTGCCGACGATCGTGGGCGAGCTGGGCGGGCTGGAGCGGCTGGCGTGGGTGGTCACGGCGTACCTGCTGGCGCAGACGATCGCGACGCCGCTGTACGGGAAGCTGGGCGACCTGTACGGGCGGAAGGTCGTGCTCCAGTCGGGGATCGTGCTCTTCCTGCTCGGCTCGGCGCTGTGCGGGATCAGCCGGACGATGTGGCAGCTCATCCTGTTCCGCTTCATCCAGGGGCTCGGCGGCGGCGGGCTCACGGTCACGACGCAGGCCGTCGTCGGCGACATCGTCTCGCCGCGCGAGCGGGGGCGCTACCAGGGGATCTTCGGCGCGGTCTTCGGCCTGGCCAGCATCGCCGGGCCGCTGCTGGGCGGCTACTTCACGACGCACCTGTCGTGGCGCTGGATCTTCTACATCAACCTGCCGCTCGGGATCGCCGCGCTCTCCGTGCTCGCGGTCACGCTCCCCGCCCGCGCCGAGCGCGTCACGCACGCCGTCGACTACGTCGGCGCCGCGCTGCTCGCGGTCGCGCTCAGCGCCGTGATCCTGGTGACCGACCTGGGGGGGACGACCTACCCGTGGGGCTCGCCGGTGATCGTGGCGCTGATCGCGGTGGCCGTGCTCGCGCTCGCCGGGTTCCTGCTCGCGGAGCGGCGCGCGGCCGAGCCGGTGCTCCCGCTCGAGCTGTTCCGCGACCGCACGTTCGCGCTCACCTCCGCGATCGGCCTCGTCGTCGGCTTCGCGCTCTTCGGCTCGGTCACCTACCTGCCGCTCTTCCTCCAGGTCGTGAAGGGCGCGAGCCCCACGGGCTCCGGGCTCCAGATGGTGCCGATGATGGGCGGGCTGCTCGTCACGTCCATCCTCTCCGGCCAGCTCATCAGCCGCACCGGCCGCTACCGCGTCTTCCCGATCGTCGGCACCGCGGTCATGGCCATCGGCCTGTTCCTCCTCTCGCGCATGGGCCCGCGCACCAGCACGCCCGCGGCGCTCGGCATCATGCTCGTGCTCGGCCTCGGGCTCGGCATGGTCACGCAGGTGCTCGTCGTCGCCGTGCAGAACGCCGTGCCCTACCGCTTTCTCGGCGTGGCGACGTCGGGCGCGACGCTCTTCCGCCTCGTCGGCGGCTCGCTCGGCACCGCGATGCTCGGCGCCATCTTCGCCGCGCGGCTGATGCACAACCTCGCCGCGCTCCTCCCGCCGGAGCGCGTCGCCGCGGCCGCCGGCGCCGGCCTCGACCCGCGCGTGCTCGCCTCGCTCCCGCCCGCGCTCCGCGCCCTCTACGCGCAGGCGTTCACCGCCGCGCTGAGCGACGTCTTCCTCGTCGCCACCGGCGTGGCCGTCGTCGGCTTCGTGCTGACCTGGTTCGTGCCCGAGCTGCCGCTGCGCGCGACCGTCGCCGCCGCCGCGGGCGAGGTCGGCGTGGAAGCGGGCGAGACGTTCCCGATGCCCGTGTCGGACGACTCCGTGCCCGTGCTCCTCCAGGGGCTCGCCGCGATCGCCGACCGCGACGTGCAGCGCGAGTACATCCAGACGATCGTCGCGCGGGCCGGCGTCGACCTCTCCCCGGCCGCCGCCTGGCTGCTCGTCCGCCTCGAGCACGAGCCCGGGCTCGACCCGCACGCGCTCGGACGCTCGAAGGGCGTGCCGCCGGAGCGGATCGATGCGGCGCTGGACCAGTTGCACCGCCAGGGGCTCGTCGTGGACCGACGGACGGACGGCCGCCTCCGCCGCGAGCCGACCGGCGCCGGCTGCGACGTGCTCGCGCGCCTCGTCGACTCGCGCCGCGCGCACCTCGCCGACGCGATCGGCGAGTGGGCGCCGGAGCGGCGCGCGGAGGTGGCCGGCGTGCTGCGCCGCCTGGCGCGGGCGCTGGTGCCGGAGGCGCCGCGGCGGGAGTAGGGTGGGATCGGGGGGAGTGGGGGAGTGGGCGAGTGGGCGAGTGGGCGAGCGGGCGAGTGGGCGAGCGGGCGAGCGGGCGAGCGCTGCTTCCCCCGCTCATCCACTCCCCCGCTCCCCCACTCGTCACGACCGGCTTGGCGCGGGGGAACGTTTGACGTAAGTTATGCCGACCGCCCGCGCCCCGTGCGCCCTCTCCCCGGCGGTGTACCCGCGGCTGCGCCTCGGCCGCGGGATCCCGGCCCGTATCCAGGCCGATCTCCCCAGAGCGCGACGATGCGAATCCTCAAGACACCGTTCCACCATCGCGTAGCCACATTCGGACTCGCGGGGCTGGCGATCGCCATGGCCGGCGTGTCCTTCGGCGCGTACCTGCGCCTGGTCGACCATCGCAGCTGGGTGGCGCGGACGCACGACGTGGCGCTCTCCGCGGCGGCGGTGCAGGCCGCGATGACGGAAGCGGAGATGTCGCAGCGCGGGTACCTGCTCTCCGGCGAGCCGACGGACCTGGGGATGTACGTCGACGCGCAGCTCCGGCTGCCGGCGGAGCTGGAGCGGATGCGGGCGGCGGCGGCGCCGGATGCGGCGCTGCGCTCGCGGGTGGAGGCGCTGGTGCCGCTGGTGACGGCGAAGCGCCGGGAGCTGGCGCGGACGCTGGAGCTGGACGAGGCGGTGAGCCACGAGTCGGCGCAGGCGTTCATCGAGAGCGGCGCCGGGCAGCGGGTGACGCGGGAGATCCGGCGGCGCACGGCGGCGCTGGAGCGGGAGGCGCAGCGGCTCGTGGCGGACGGCACGGCGCGGGAGCGCACGGCCGCGAGCATGTTCCTGGCGCTCTACCTCGAGGGCTTCGTCGTCGTGGCGGTGGTGGCGCTGGCGCTGAGCGGCACGCTGACGCGCTACATCGAGGCGCAGCAGCGCGCGAAGGAGGAGGCGGAGCAGGCGAACCGGGCGAAGAGCCAGTTCCTGGCGACGATGTCGCACGAGCTGCGCACGCCGCTGAACGCGATCATCGGCTACACGGAGCTGCTGGAGCTGGGGATCTACGGGCCGACGACGGAGCCGCAGCTCCACAGCCTGCAGCGGATCCACCTGAGCAGCCGGCACCTGCTCTCGCTCATCAATGACGTGCTGAACTTCGCGCGGGTGGAGGCGGGGCGGCTGGACTTCCGCGTGGAGGACGTCGGCGTGCGCGAGCTGGTGGACGCGGTGACGCCGCTGCTGCAGCCGCAGGTGCAGAGCAAGGGGATCCGGCTGCAGGTGAAGGCGCCGCCGCCGGGGCTGATGGTGCACGCGGACCGGGACAAGGTCGGGCAGATCCTGCTGAACCTGCTGACGAACGCCTACAAGTTCACGGAGCGGGGCGGCGAGATCGAGCTGGCCGTGGAGCGGGAGGAGCGCGGCGTCGCGTTCCGGGTGACGGACACGGGGCGCGGCATCGCGGCCGACCAGATCGAGGCGATCTTCGAGCCGTTCGTGCAGGTCGACCGGAACGCGACCGCCGAGGCGCAGCAGGGCGTCGGCCTGGGGCTGGCCATCAGCCGCAACCTGGCCCGCGCCATGGGCGGCGAGCTGCGGGCGCAGAGCGTGGTGGGGAAGGGCTCGACGTTCACGCTCCGCCTCCCCGCCGCCGCCGCGGGAGAGCGCCGGCCGACGCTGGCGGCGTGAGCCGGGCGGGCGCCGAACGGATCTCATTCACCGCAGAGTACGCAGAGAACGGCGGGAGTCGGCGGGGAGCAGGGGCCGCGGCAACCGCCTCCACCTTTGAAGTTGGATCCGGGGTACGCCGCCTCCGCCGCCGCCACAAAACGAATTCGGGGTTGCACCCGTGCCCCGCGTTTCACCGGTGCAACCCCCGATAGCATGCCTCCGGTACGACACACCCGTGCCGCCCGGCTTTCCGTTGCCGTTCTCTGCGTACTCTGCGCCTCCGCGGTGAAAGCGTCGTTCCCGTCCCTACCGAAGCATTTCCCTACGCGAGGAAGCGTTCCAGCGTCGCGAGGAACTCGTCGATGTCCAGCGGCTTCGTCAGGAACGCGTCGGCGCCGGCGGCGCGGAGGCGGTCGGCGGTCGCGCGGGTGGCGTCGGCGCTGATGATGGCGACGGGGATCGCCGCGGTCCGCGGCTCCGCGCGCAGCCGCCGCAGCACCTCCTCCCCCGGGATGTCCGGCAGGTGCAGGTCGAGCAGGATCAGATCGGGCGCGTGCTCGCGCGCCAGCTCGAGCCCGACGCGCCCCTGCAGCGCGGGGAGCGTGCGCCACCGTGGCCGCGACAGCAGGATCGTCTCGACCAGGCTGAGGTTCGCCAGGTTGTCCTCGACGTAGAGCAACGTGGCGGGGCGGTGCGGCACGTCGCCATCCGCACCGCTCGGCGCGGCGGGCTCGTCGAGCCGGCCGAGCGGGCTCTCGGCGACGTCGAGCGCGAGCCGGAAGACGCTCCCCTCCGGGCCGGTGCGCTCCAGCTCGAGCGTGCCGCCCATGGCCTCGGTCAGCCGCTGCGAGAGCGCGAGCCCGAGCCCGGTGCCCTCCACGTCCGACTGCTCGGCGCCGAGGCGGGAGAAGGGCGTGAAGAGCTGCTCGACGCGGTCGGCCGG
>DASTKT010000237.1:0-6751 GCA_035715725.1 Longimicrobiales bacterium
ACGGCCACGCCCGTTGCGGGCGTGGCCGTGCGCGGCGGCGGGATGGCCGGGCGCACGGTGACGACGCTGATCTGTCCGACGCACCCGTCGCGGCCGCTGCTGTGGACGAAGGAGGAGAACTACTTCTTCCGGCTGTCGCGCTACCAGGAGCGGCTGCTCAAGCTGCTGGACGAGCGGCCGGAGTTCATCGAGCCGGAGTCGCGGCGCAACGAGATCCGGCGCGTGCTGGAGGGCGGGCTCGAGGACATCTCCGTGTCGCGGCCGCGGCTGCCGTGGGGCGTGCCGTGGCCGGGCGACCCGGACCACACGGTGTACGTGTGGATCGACGCGCTGACGAACTACCTGTCGGCGGTGGGCTTCCCGGACGAGGCGTACCACCGGTACTGGCCGGCGGACTACCACGTGATCGGCAAGGACATCACGCGCTTCCACTGCATCTACTGGCCGGCGATGCTGCTGAGCGCGGGGATCGAGCTGCCGAGGCACGTGTGGGGCCACGGCTTCGTGACGTTCGCGGGGAGCAAGGTGTCGAAGTCGGAGGGCGTGCGGCTGGGGCTGGACGAGCTGATCGACTACCGGGGCCCGGACGCGCTGCGGTACTTCCTGCTGCGGGAGGTGCCGTGGAACAACGACGCGGACGTGTCGCTGGAGCGGTTCGACGAGCGCTACAACGCGGACCTGGCGAACAACGTCGGGAACCTGGCGAGCCGGGCGCTGTCGATGATCGAGCGGTACCGCGACGGCCGCGTGCCGGCGGCGCCGCGCACCTCGCTGGACGAGCACGTGGCCGCGGCGGTGCTGCGCTACCGGGCCGCCATGGACGCGAACCTGCTGCACCACGGCGCGGCGGCGGCGATCGAGCTGGCGGCGGCGGCGAACGGGTTCATCGAGGAGCAGGCGCCGTGGAAGCAGGCGAAGGACCCGTCGCAGGCGGCGGCGCTGGATGCGACGCTCGGCTCGCTGGCGCGCGCGCTGGCGGCGCTCGCGGCGCTGCTCTCGCCGTTCATGCCGGTGAAGACGCGGGAGCTGGCGGAGCGGCTGGGGCTGGACCGGGTCCCGGCGCTGGACGAGCTGGCGGAGCTGGACCTGGCCGGGAGCACGGCCCGGCGGGGCGAGGTGCTCTTCCCGAAGCCGCAGGAGTAGCGCGATGGCGGGTGCGGGGCGGAAAAGCGCCGTACGCGGCGCTTTTTTGTTGATGGGCGCGTGCTGGGCGGCGGCGCCGCAGCGGGCGGCGGCGCAGGGCGCCGGAGCGGGCGAGGACGCGGTGGCGGCGCGGGCGGGCACCGACACGCTGCCGGGCACGCTCGCGGTGCGGCGCCTCGAGGGCGGGCCGACGGTCGTGGTCTACCCGCAGGCGCCCGAGCCGCTGGTCGCGGTGCGGGCCTCGTTCGCGCTGGACACGGCGACCGCGCAGGCCGAGGCGCTTGCGGACATCCTCCAGCGGCTGGCGCGGCGCGGGATGGAGGGGCAGGCCGCGGCGGCGGGTGGGCGCGTCACGCTGAGCCGGACGCCGGGACACGCGGTGGTCACGGTCACGGGCCCGGCCGGCGAGCTGCGCGCGCTGGTCGACGTGATCCGCCGCGGGGTGGCGTGGCGCGAGCCGAGCGAGGCCGAGGTCGAGGCGGCGCGGCTGACCGCGGCTACGGCGGCGCTCGCGACGGAGGAAACGCCGGAGGCGGCGCTGCGGCTGCGCGTGCTGGCGTCGCTCTTCCCGCTCCTGCCGACCGAGCCGGGCGCGGTGCCGCCGCGGCAGTGGGTGACGCCGGAGAGGCTCCACTCGTTCTGGGCGCGGTCGTTCCGGCCGGAGCGGATGCAGGCGGTCGTCGTGGGGGGTGTCTCGGAGGAGGAGGCGACGGCGGCGTTCCGGGCGTGGCCCGCGCCGCAGCTGGCGGACGACGGCGCGGCGGCAACGGACGCGACGGCGGGTCAGGGCACGCCGGCCCCGGCGCGCTCGGAGCGGGTGCCGCAGGTGCTCTTCCCGTGGGCGGCGGCCGGATTCCCGAGCGACGCCAGCCCGGCGGTGCTCGCGGTGACCGCGCGGCTGCTGGAGGGACGGCTGGCGGCGCTGCCGCTGCGCACGGCGCGGGCGGAGGTGTGGTGGCAAGGCGGCGATCGCGCGGTGGTGCTGGAGGGGTCGGCCGCGGCGACGCCGTCACCGGTCCGAGCGGCGGCGCCGATACGCGCAGCGCCGCCGCCGAAGGCGTCGCGGCCGTCGAGCGCCCGCGGCGCCCGCCGGGTTCGGCCCGCGGCGGGTGCGGCGCCCTCCCCTCCGCCGGCACGGGACACGATGCCGAACCCGGGGGCGCTGCTGGCCACCGCGCCACGGGAGGTGGCGGCGCTGCTCACGCCGGCCTGGGTGGCGGAGGCGCGGCAGTCGGTGGCGCGCGACATCCTGCTCGCCGGCCGCACGGCCGAGGGGCTCGCGGGATACCTCGGCGAGCTGTTCGAGCGGACCGGCCACCCGACGGCGGGCCAGGAGTTCCTGCACGAGCTGGAGGGCGTGGATGCCGAGGCGGTGGGTCAGGTGATCGACGCGTTCCGGTCCGGCACGCCCGTGGTGGAGGTCGTGCGGCCATGACGCGGCCGGCGTGGCGGGTCGGCGCGGTGGTGGCCGCGCTGGCGCTGCTCGCGCCGGCGCGGGCCGCGCGGGCCCAGCGCGCGCTCGTGCTGCCGCAGCCGCAGGGGACGGCCGTCGGGGTGTCGATCACGCTGAGCGCGGGCGGGATCGGGGAGGCGGAGGGGGAGTCCGGCGCCTCGCGGCTGGCGGCGGAGGCGATCGTCGAGGCGATCCGGCCGGAGCTGGCTGCGCTGGGCGCGACGGCGCGCGTGGAGTGCGAGCGGAGCTGGCTGCGCGTGACGCTGCTCGCGCCGGAGCCGACGTGGCGCGTGGGCGCGAGCCTGCTGCTCGACGCGGTCCTCCACCCGTCGATCCGCGACGACGCGCTGGAGCGCGCACGGGCGCGGCTGGGACGCACGCTCCGCCTCGAGGAGGGCAACCCCGCGGAGGAGATCCGGCTGGCGGCGCACGAGGCGCTGTTCGGCGCGGGGCACCGCTGGGCGCAGGCCCGGTGCGGCTCGGCGGCGAGCGTGGACGGCCTGACGCCGGAGGTGGTGGCCCGCGTGGCGCGGCTGCGCTTCGATTCGGCGCAGGCGACCGTGGCGGTGGCGGGGCCGGTGGACCGCGCGGACGCACGCGGGATGCTGAGGCCGGCGCTCGGGTCGTCCGCGGGCGCGGCGTCGCCGGCGGCGCCGAACCCGCCGCCGGAGCCCGGGAGCCGGACGGTGGACGCGGGGACGGTGACGTCGTGGGTCGGCGTGGCGTATCCGCTGCCGGCGGGGGTGGACGAGGAAGCGGTGCGGCTGCTGGCGGCGCTGGTGGTGGAGTCGCTCAAGCCGTCGCCGGAGCGCCCGGACGTGGTCGACGTGTCCTCGGCGCTGGAGCGCTGGGGCGGCGGCGGTGCACTGATGATCTACGCGATCACGGCGCCGGAGCGGGCGCGGGCGTGGGCGAGCCGGATCCAGGAGCTGGTGGAGGGCGTGGCGCGGGACGGGGTGAAGGGGGAGGCGTTCCGGGCGCTGCGGCGGCGGTACCGGGGGGCGCGGCTGCTGGCGCTGGCGGCGCCGGAGGAGCGGGCGGCGGAAGCGTCGCTGCGGCTGTTCCTGGACCGCGGCTACGAGCCGGTGGACGCGCGGATCGAGGCGCTGACGCCGGAGCGGCTGCAGGCGAGCGCGGCGCGGCTGGGCGCGCCGGCGGTCGCGATCCTGGGCCCGGGCGGCGGGACGGGAGCCGCGCTTGATCGCGGTCGGTAGGGGGTCTAGCTTGCCGGGGCGGGACGGGGTCCAGGCCGGGGAGTAGTCCCGGCGTGGACGGCAGGGGGCATGGAGCGGGACGGAGGCGGCATGGCGACGGTGGCGGGGATCGCCGAAGCGGAGGCGCTGGCGCTGGACGTGGACGGCGACGGCGTCGCCTGGCTGATGTTCGACCGGCCGGGGAGCCGGGCGAATATCCTGACCAGCGGCGTGATGGAGCGGCTGGACGGACTGCTGGCGGAAATCCTGGCGGGGATCCGCGCGGGGACGATCCGCGGGCTCGTGGTGCGCAGCGGGAAGCCGGGGATGTTCATCGCCGGCGCGAACGTGGACGAGATCGCGGCGATCACGGATCCGGCCGAGGCGGAGGCGAAGGCGCGGCTCGGACAGGAGATCTTCCTGCGCGTGGACCGGCTGCCGGTGTTCACGGTGGCGGCCATCAACGGCGTGTGTCTGGGCGGTGGGACGGAGCTGGTCCTGGCGTGCGACTACCGGATCGCGGCCGACGCGCCGGCGACGCGCATCGGGCTGCCGGAGATCCAGCTCGGGATCATCCCCGGCTTCGGCGGGACGACGCGGCTGCCGCGGCTGGTCGGGCTGCAGGCGGCGCTGCCGATCATCCTGACCGGGCGGCCGGTGAACGCGCGCAAGGCGCACCGGATCGGACTGGTGGACGAGCGGGTCCACCCGGCGATGCTGGAGGAGCGGGCCAAGCAGGTGGTGCTCGACCGGCTCGCCGGGAAGCGGCTGCCCGAGCGGAAGCGCGGCGCCGCCGAGCGGCTGCTGCACAACGCGGTGGCGCGGAAGCTCGTGCTCGCGCAGGCGCGGAAGCAGGTGCTGAAGGAGACGAAGGGGCACTACCCCGCCCCGCTCGCCGCGCTGGACACGCTGGCGGAGACGGAGGCGCTGCCGCTCGAGGCGGCGCTGAAGGTGGAGGCGCGGACGCTGGGGCGCCTCGTGGCCACCCCGGAGTCGAAGAACCTGATCCACGTCTTCCACCTGATGGAGGCGGCGAAGAAGCCGGTGACGCCGGCGGCCGCCCGGCCGGTGGAGCGCGTCGGGGTGCTGGGCGCGGGGGTGATGGGCGGGGGAATCGCGCAGTTGCTCGCGAACCGCGGCGTCCACGTGCGGCTGAAGGACATCGCGCCCGGACCGCTCGGCCACGGGCTGAAGACGGCGCGCGAGCTGTTCGACAAGGCGGTGCAGCGCAAGCGGCTCGAGCGGCGGGAGGCGGAGCAGCGGATGGCGCTCATCTCGCCGACGCTGGACTACTCCGGCTTCGGGTCGGCGCAGCTCGTGATCGAGGCGGTGGTCGAGCGGATGGACGTGAAGCAGCACGTCCTGCGCGAGGTCGAGGAGGTGGCGCGGCCGGGCACGGTGCTGACATCGAACACGTCGGCCCTGTCGATCAGCGAGATGCAGGAGGTGCTGGCGCGGCCGGAGGACTTCGCCGGAATGCACTTCTTCAATCCGGTGAACCGGATGCCGCTGGTCGAGATCGTGCGCGGGGCGCGGACCGGCGACGAGGCGGTGGCGACGGTGTGGTCGGCGGTGCGGGCGGTGGACAAGACGCCGCTGGTCGTGCGCGACGGCCCCGGCTTCCTCGTGAACCGGATCCTGGCGCCGTACATGAACGAAGCGGGGTGGCTGCTGGCGGATGGCGCGTCGATCCAGGCGGTGGACGGCACGCTGGTGGACTTCGGGATGCCGATGGGACCGCTGCGGCTGCTGGACGAGGTCGGGCTGGACGTGGCGCGGCACGTGGCGCAGATCCTGTACGACGCGTTCGGCGAGCGCATGAAACCGGCAGCGCCGCTCGTCGCCATCCAGGGGACGCCGCGGCTGGGGCGGAAGGGCGGCGCGGGCTTCTACCGGTACGAGGGCGGGAAGGAGAAGGAGCCGGACGAGGGCGTGTACCGGGAGCTGGGCGACACGGTCCCGGCGCAGCGGCGGGAGATCCCGCGGGACAGCATCGTGGAGCGGTGCGTGCTCGTGATGGTGAACGAGGCGGCGCGGGCGCTGGAGGACGGGATCGTGGAAGGCGCGGGCGCGGTGGACCTCGGCTTGATCACGGGGACCGGCTTCCCGCCCTTCCGGGGTGGGCTGCTGCGCTACGCGGACGCGCTCGGCGTCGAGAACGTGCTGCAGAAGCTCGAGGCGTACGAGCGGATCCGCGGCTCGCGCTTCGCGCCCGCGCCGCTGATCCGGGAGCTGGCGGCGTCCCGCCGCGGCTTCTACGACGCGACCTGAGCGCCCCGGCGTGACGGACGTCCGCATCCACTACCTGCGCCCGCCCGGGCGGCAGGAGCTCTATACCCAGAAGCTGGTGCACCGGGGCGACGACGTGGTCGTGACGCTGCTGGAGCGGACGCCGCTCGGGCGGCCGCTCCGCGTCGGCGACGCCGTGGTGCTCGAGGACGGCGCGCCCGTGGTCTGGTTCACGTTCCCGGGCGCGTGGCACGACATCGGCCGCTTCCACCGGGCCGACGGCCGCTTCACCGGGATCTACGCGAACATCCTGGAGCCGGTGCGCTTCCTCGGCCCCGCGGAGTGGGAGGCGACGGACCTGTTCCTCGACGTCTGGCTCGGCGCGGACGGCCGCGCGCTGCTGCTCGACGAGGAGGAGCTGGAGGAGGCGCTGGCGGCGGGGTGGATCGACGCGGCGACCGGGCGACGGGCGCGGGCGGAGGCGGAGCGCCTGCTCGTGGAGGCGGAAGGGGGGGCGTGGCCGCCGCGGGTAGTGGAGGAGTGGACGCTCGACGCGGCGCTACGCGCCGCTGGCGGCGCGTAGCGCCGCGCACGTTTCACTGTCGTCGCGCCTGCGGCGCGACGCACGCTCGCTGCGCTCGCTGTAGCGGCCTTCGGCCGCGCACGCTGGCGCTGTCGCTCGCCTTCGGCTCGCGCACGTTGCACTGACGCGGCCCTGCGGGCCGCGCACGGT
>DASTKT010000238.1:0-39860 GCA_035715725.1 Longimicrobiales bacterium
GACCAGGGCCGCTTCCTGCTGACCGACCCCGGGGCGGCCGCCGAGTGCATGCGCACCGGCGAGCCCGTCTTCCTCGAGTCGGGGGACGCCGTCCGTGCCCGCTATCCCGCCGTCGTCGAGACCTGGGAAACGCTGGGGACCGAGGCGCTGGCCACCATCCCGCTGCAGGCGGCGGGGGAGACGGTCGGCGCCATGTCCTTCACCTTCACCACGCCGCGCGCCTTCCCGCCCGAGGACCGCGACTTCTTCCTCACCTTCGCCCGCCAGGGCGCGCAGGCGCTGGAGCGCTCCCGGCTCTTCGCCGCGGAGAAGGAGGCGCGCGCCACCGCGGAGCGGGCCCGCGCCGAGGCGGAGGCCGCCAACCGCGCCAAGAGCCAGTTCCTGGCCACCATGAGCCACGAGCTGCGCACGCCGCTCAACGCCATCGGCGGCTACGCGGAGCTGCTCGAGATCGGCGTCCATGGACCGCTGACCGCGGGGCAGGCGCACGCGCTCTCCCGCATCCAGGCCAGCCAACGCCACCTCCTGGGCCTCATCAACGACGTCCTGAACTACACGCGCCTCGAGGCCGGCGCCGTCCAGTACGAAATCGAGCCGACGCCCGTCGCCGGAACGATCCTCGCCTGCGAGGCGCTCACCGCGCCGCAGATGCGGGCGAAGGATCTCACGTTCCACGTCGACTACGCGGAGCCGTCGCTCGTCGTACTGGCCGACGCCGACAAGCTGCGGCAGATCCTGCTGAACCTTCTCTCCAACGCCATCAAGTTCACCGATCCCGGCGGCGCCATCACCGTGCGCGCCGCGGCCCGGGGAGACACCGTCGCGATCGAGGTCTCCGACATCGGTCGCGGGATTCCCGCGAGCCGGCTCGAGAGCATCTTCGAGCCGTTCGTGCAGGTGGACGCGAGCCTGACCCGGACCAGTCAGGGCGTCGGCCTCGGCCTCGCCATCAGCCGCGACCTGGCCCGCGGCATGGGAGGCGACCTGACCGCCGAGAGCGTGGAGGGCGTCGGCAGCACGTTCACGCTGACGCTGCCGCGGGCGGAGTGAGGGCCCGGTTTGCCGGGGGGCGGGGATGACGGGCGCCTCCGACAGCCGGGCCCGCCCGTTTCAGGCACACCCCGCCGAGGAGGCGACATGATCGACGAATCGCTCGAGCTCCTGCTCCAGAAGGACCGGATCACCGAGGTGATCACGCTCCTCTTCGTGCGCACGGACGAGCGCGACTGGGAGGGCGTGCGCGCGTGCCTCGCCGACCGCGTGCTCTTCGACATGACGTCGCTGGCGGGCGGGGACCCGGCGACGCGGACGCCGAACGAGATCGTGGCCGGCTGGGAGGAGGGGCTGGGAGGCCTCGCGGCGATCCATCACCAGATCGGGAACCTGATCGTCCACAACAGCGAGGCGGAGGCGGACGCGTCCTGCTACGGCATCGCGTCGCACTACCTGCCAAACCCGACGAACGCCAATACGCGGGTGTTCGTCGGCAGCTACGACTTCCACCTGGTCCGCGCCGAGGGGCGTTGGCGGATCGACCGCTTCCGCTTCAACCTGAAGTACGTGGAAGGGAATCGGGATCTGGAGGCGTCGGCGGGGCGGCGGGCGTAGCGATCCCCCGCGGCCCGCGCGTCACCAGGGCGGCTCCCCGCGCACCGGCTCCCCGCGCACCGGCGCGGCCGACCCGGCCGCGCCCGTCGGGCAGGCACTCCGGCCGGCCCGGGCCGGCCGGCGACCGCCGCCCGGCGCCTACTCCCCCCGCAGCGCCACCGTCGGGTCCAGCTCCGCGGCCCGCCGCGCCGGCAGCCAGGACGCCACGGCCGCGATCAGCACGAACAGCCCCGCGATCGCGGCGAACGTCAGCGGGTCGGTGGGCGCGACGCCGACGAGCATCGAGCGCATGACGCGCGTGAGCGCGAGCGCCGCGGCGAGCCCGAGCAGGATTCCGATGCCGCTCAGCTTGAGGCCCTGCGTCACGACGAGCTGGAAGATGCTCCCCTTCGCAGCGCCGAAGGCCATGCGCACGCCGATCTCGGCGGTGCGCTGGCGCACGGCGGTGGAGAGCACGCCGTAGAGCCCGACCGAGGCCAGCAGCGCCGCGATCGCGGCGAAGATCGCGATCATGACCAGGGCGAAGCGCGTGGGCGCCTGCGCGCGATCGACCAGCGCCTGGTACGGCTCCATCTCGGCGACGGCCAGGAGCGGGTTCAGCTCCTTCACGGCCGCGCGCACCGGCGGCGCCAGCCGCGCCGGGTCTCCGGCCACGCGCACCGCCCACCGCCCGGCGAAGCCGTGGCCCAGGAAGCCGTCCGTGAAGAACATCGCCTCGCGTCCCTCGGCGGCGAGCGATTCGTGGCGCTCGTGCTCGACGACGCCGACGACCTCGAGCCACTCGGCCTCGTTGCTGCGGATCCGGACGAGCAGCCGCTTGCCGACGGCCGACTGGTTCGGGAACGCCTTCGCGGCGAGCACGCGGTCGATGATGACGAGCTTCGCGTCCGGCGTGTTGTCCGCCTCCGTGAACGTGCGGCCGGCGAGGAGGCGGGTGCGCATCGTCTCGAAGTAGCCCGGCAGCACGGTATGCGACGTCGCCTGCTGGAACTTGCTCGGGTCCGCCAGCGCCTCCTCCGTCCCCCACCGGCCGTTGGCGAGCCCGCCGTCCAGCGGGAGCGGGGTCGCGGCGGTCACGCCTCGCACGCCGGGGAGCGCGCGCAGCCGCTCCGCGAGCTGGCGCATGTCGGCCGCGCGCGCGTCGGGCGTCCGGCCGCGGAAGTTCTGCACGACGAACGTGAGCACGCCGGCGGGCTCGAAGCCGGGGTCGGTACGCTGCAGCGCGACGAAGCTGCGGAACATGAGGCCGCAGCCGACGAGGAGCACGAACGAGAGCGCGACCTCCGCCGTGACGACGGCGCTCCTCGCGAGCCGGCCGCCGCCGAGCGCGGCGGTGCGGCCGCTCGAGCGCAGCGCGTCCATCAGGTCCGGGCGGGAGGCGCGGAGCGCGGGCACGAGGCCGAACAGGATGGCGGCGCACAGCCCCGCGAGCACCGCGAACGCGAGCACGGCGCGGTCGATCGTGACGGCGTCCAGGCGGGGCAGGCTGGCCGGTCCCAGCCGCACGAGGACCTGGATCCCGAAGCGGGCCAGCAGCACGCCCAGCGCGGCGCCCGCCCCGGCCACGAGCAGGCTCTCCGCCAGGACCGGCCGGACCAGGTGGCGCCGCGTGCCGCCCAGCGCGGCGCGCACGGCCAGCTCGCGGCCGCGGCCGCCGGCGCGCACGAGCAGCAGGTTCGCCACGTTCGCGCACGCGATCAGCAGCACGAACACGACCGCGCCCATGAGCGCGAGGATCGCCGGGCGCACATCGGCCACGAGCTCCGCGTGCATCGGCTCGACGCGGAAGTGCACCCCGGCCGCCTCCTTGATCGGGAAGCGGTGCCGCAGGTCCGCGGCGATCCCCTCCATCTGCCCCTCGGCCCGCGCCACGCTCACCCCCGGCTTCAGCTTCCCGATGAGCCGCAGGAAGACGTTGATGCGCGAGCCGTTCTCGTAGTCGATGCGCAGCGCCGTGTAGACGTCGGGGGTCCGCTCGATGTTCAGCCGCGGCGGGAACAGGACCTCGAAGCCGGGTTGGAGCACGCCGACGACCTGTGCCCGGGCGCCGCCCAGGTCGATGCTCTTGCCGATCACGCCCGGATCGCCGCCGTAGCGCCGCTGCCAGAAGCCGTGGCTCAGCACGGCCATGAGCGGGAGCGCGTTCGCCGGCGGCCCGGCGAGCGGGCCCGGCGGGGGGCCGGGCGGCGCCGGCTGCGGCGTCGCGTCGCTCTCCACGAAGTTCCGGCCGAGCGCGACGCGCGCGCCGAGCAGCGAGAAGAAGTTCGGCGTCACGCCCGCCGCCTGGACCTGCTCGGGCTCGCCATCGTCGCCGGAGACGGCCTGGCGGCCGGTGACCACGGCGGCCAACCCCTCGAGCAGCGTCGCATCCTCGCGCAGGTCCTTCACGTCCCCCGGCGGGAACGGGAAGTCGGGCACGTTCCGGTTGCGCATGTCCGACGTGATGATGACGAGGCGGTCGGGATCCTTGTACGGCAGCGGCCGGAGCAGCACCGCGTTCACGACGCTGAAGATCGCCGTGCTGGCGCCGATGCCGAGCGCGATCGTCAGCGCCGCCGCGAGCGTGAACGCGGGCGCCTTGCGCAGGCCGCGCGCGGCGTGGACGAGGTCCTTGAACGGCGTGGACATGCGCGTGTCCTCCGGTTCCGGGACTCCGACGGGGTGGCGCGTCGTGCCACGCCGCAGACTCGGCGGCTACGATAGCGCGCGCCGCCGGCCCGCCCAACGGTCGTGTAACGAACGGGAGCCCGATCGTCAGGGGACGATCGGGCTCCCGTTCACGTGCGCTCCGGGCTCCGAGCCGGCCACGCGGGTGTGCCCGCGCCGCCGGGCGAACCCGGTCGACTCAGACCTTACGGAACGTCTGCTTGCTCGCGTCGAAGCGAACGCCCCGCATCTTCTTCACGCCCTCGGCGGTCTTCTTGTAGACGGTCTTGCTGGTGAGGTCGTTCCCGTCCTTGTCGGACCAGAAGAACGGCGTGGGGGTGCCATCCTTCTTGTAGATCCGCGTCCTGGCCATAGGCGTGCTCCCTTCAGCGAGAGGATTCGCCGAGCCGCGCAGCGTCGAGCGCCGCCCGAGTCGGCATATGACCAGGTGGTACCCCGGCGCCCCCCTCGCGGTCCCCGCCGGGCGCCGGAGGCGAACGTATCCGGCGCGTAACTCGTTGCTGTATGCGACGATGCGACCGCCCGCGCCGGAGGCCCGATCACCGCCGGGCCAGGCGCAGGTCGTGCACGCCGCGCGTCGTGAGCGAGATCGCGCCGACGCGCCCGGACGCGTCCCGCACGAAGCGCAGCACGCCCACGTCCGGGCTGCCGAAGGCGTCGGCGAACACCGGCTCGAGCGGCAGGTCCGCCCCGCGCCGGGTATGCAGCACGAGGCGCCCGTCACGAAGCTGGATCGACCACTCGGCGGCTACCTCGTCGCTCGCGTAGGTGCCGACGTAGTCGTCGAGGTGCGCCGTCACGTCCGCGGGCGCCGGCGCGACGCGCGTCAGCCGGTCGGTCGGCGTCAGCTCCCGCGTGACGACGGCCGAGGCCGCGCCCGTCGCCGGGAGCGTGAAGCTCCACGTCGCTCCGGTCGTTTCGTCGCGGAACCGCCCGCCGCCGAGCGGAGCGAGCGCCACGCTCTGCCCGCCGCGCCGGATGGAGAGCGCGCCATCGCTCGCCTCGAGGCGCGCGCGCGTGCCCACGGTCTCGCTGACCCAGAGGCCGGCGTAGCGGGCGGCCTCGGCCGCCGGCAGCGGCTTTGCGCGCGGCGCCGCCTTGGCCACGGTCTTCGGGGCGGCGAGGAAGACGTCGGCGACGCCCTGGGCCAGGCTCATGGTGTTGGCTTCGGCCGAGTTGCACAGCACGATGACCGAGAGGCGCCGGTCCGGGAAGCGCATCAGCATGGCGCGGTAGCCGGCCCACGCGCCGCCGTGCTGGACCCGCCGCTCGCCGTGGTAGTCGTCGACGAAGAGGCCGAGGCCGTACGTCAGCTCGCGGCCGTCGCTCAGCCGCGCCCGCGTCTGCATGGCCGCCGGGAGCCCGGCACCGCCGACCGTCGGCGCGTAGAAGTTCGCGTCCCACCTGGCCAGGTCCTCGACCGTGGTCTGCACCGCGCCGTCGCCGACCTGCTCCCAGTCCGACATCTCGACGACCCAGCCGGCGGAGTCGCCCGGGGCGTATCCCGTGGCGCGGCGCGGCACGACGAGGCGCGTATCGTCCAGGAAGCGCGTGTCGCTCATCCCGAGCGGCGCGAAGATCCGGCGGCGCGCGAACTCGCGCAGCGGCATCCCGGACACGCGGCTCACCACCAGCCCGGCCAGGAAGTAGCCGCTGTTGCTGTAGCGCCAGTCGCTCCCCGGCGCGAAGTTCAGCGCCTTCTGCCGCAGCAGCGGCTCGAGCGCCTCGCGGTCCGTCGTGTGGTCGCGCTCGTCCCACCCCGCCAGCACCATCAGGTCCGTGTAGTCGCGCCAGCCGCTCGTGTGGTTCAGCAGATGCCGGATCGTCACCGTGGCGCCCAGCTCCGGCAGCTCCGGGATGTACTTCCGCACGTCGTCGTCCAGCGAGAGCTTCCCGTCCTGCGCCAGCAGCACGAGCGACGCCGCGGTGAACTGCTTCGAGGTCGAGCCGATGTCGAAGACCGTGCGCGGCCCGTTCGGCACTCCCTGCTCCAGCGACGCGTAGCCGTAGCCCTTCTCGTACGCCGACACGCCCTGCCGCACGACGTTCAGCGCGCAGCCGGGGGAGGGACTGCCCGGGTCGGAGTACTTCGCGAACACCGCGTCGATGCGGGCCGCCGTGTCGCCGGCCAGGATCGGCGCCTGGGCATGCAGCGCCGCGCTCGGGCCCAGCAGTGCGGCCCCGGCCAGCGCCAGGGCGGGGAAGCGTCGCGACATCGGCTCTCCAGGGCTCGTGTCTCGGGGCTCGACAGCGGGGCAGCGCAGGATGCACCCGCCGGGAACGCCGCCGCCAGGGGCGCGCGGGAGGGTGCGCCGGATTCCCCGTCCCGAGGAGCGCTGCGGAAGACGGGATGAAAGGCGGATGCTGCGATCCGCGTCAGCGCTCCCGCCCCGACCCGGCAGGCGCCGGGGCGTGGCGTGCGATCTCGGTGGCGGCCCGGCGCACGAACTCCGCCCAGGTGAAGTCGTGCCAGCCGTGGCCCTTCATCGGCCGTCCAAAACTGAACTCCGCGTCGGAGCGGGGGTCGGTCGTGGATCGGAGGAAGTCCTGCATCCGATAGACGGCCAGATTCAGGTAGAAGTCGTCCATGTCGCCGGCGAAGAAGTGGAGCTTGCCGGCGAGCTTCGGTCCCAGCGTCGCCCAGTTGCGCTCGGCGTAGTCGCGCAGGTCGTAGCCGTGCTCGCGCATGTACCTGGCGACGTCGCGGTTGATGACGCCGGTCTTCTTGTCCCAGAGCGGGACCGGGTAGCCGTCGGGGCCGACCGGCCCGTAGACGGCCTCCCACCCCTCGAGTTGGTAGCCGGAGCGGCCGCGCGAGCCGAGCACGTCCTCGAACGCGCTGAGCTGGCGCACGGTCCAGAGGACCTGCCCCTCGGTCGTGCGCCGGAACGGCCGCTCGATCGTGAGCGAGCCGGCCGAGGTCGTGAAGGCGTTGGCATCCTCGTAGATGTCGACGAGCTGGTAGCGGTGGAAGTCGATCGGGTCGGGCTGCAGCACCCAGGCGCCGCCGAAGGAGTCGGGGTAGCGCAGCACCAGCGCGAGCGACTGCCAGCCGTTCGTGGATGCGCCCTCGACCGCGCGCGCGTACGGCCGGCCGATCATGCGGAAGCGTTTCTCCAGGAACGGGATGACCTCCTCGACCATCGCGTCGCCGTACGGGCCGTTGTTCGCGGAGTTCACCGAGTAGGAGTCGGGGAAGTAGGGCGTCGCCTGCTGGAACGTGACGGCGATCACGCGCGGGAAGGAGTCCGAGACCCAGGAGCGGTAGAAGTCGTAGCCCGACTCCAGGCCGGTCACCGGGTTGATCCGGCCGCGGCCGCGCGCGCGCGCCGAGTCCGTCGTGAAGCCGAACGGCACGCCGTGGCCGAAGACGAAGAGCGTCGGGTAGCGCTCCTCCGGGTGGTCCGCGTACCCCCTCGGCAGCAGCACCGTGGCGTGGATGTCGATCGGCCGGCCCCAGAACTTCGTCAGCCGCTCGCTCCGGATGCTCACGTGCTTCACCCACTCGGTGTCGGCCGGGCGCTCGGCGGGCGGGTTCACGCGGTCGACGACGAGCCGGATCGTGCCGCCCGCGGCGACGCGCACGCGGCGCGGCTCGCTGAACAGGTTGCCCGCCGCGATCTGGAACGGCTCGATCGTGCCGTCGTTCATGTGCAGCCAGAGCGTGCGGCCGTCGGCGCGGCGCACGGGCTCGTAGACGTTGACGACGGCCTGCGCGAAGTAGTCGCCGGCGGGCAGCGCGGCGAGCGGCGTGGGGTACGCGGCGGCCGAGCCGTCGATCACGGCGGCGGTGCCGGCGGCGAGCGAGTCGAGGTCGACGCCCGCGATCTCCGGACCCTGCGGCGAGATCAGCAGCCTCGGCTCGGGGCTCGAGTCCCGGGCGAGGACCAGGACGAGCCGCCCGGTGAGCGGCGCCGCGTGCGCGGCGGCGGAGACGGTCACCTCGAAGCGCGGCGCCTGGGCGCGGGCCGGGGCGGCGAGCGCCGCGACCGCGACCGGGACGAGCGTCGCCAGGGCGGCGAGCGCCCGGGCCGGGAGTGCGAGCATCATCGGGCAGGTCCTGTCGCAGGGGTCCACCGTGCACCGGGCGGGCGCGCCGACGCCGCCGTATACTACCACGCCCGCGGCGCGCCCGCCGTATCTCGCGCGGCCCGCCGGCGCGCCGCCGGGCCCCACACCGACACCACACCTGTCCGGAGCCTCGCCATGGACGACCGCATTCGACGGGAGCTGCGCCTCCTCAAGGCCTACGCCGTGATCGTCACGCTCGTGCTCGGCACGCTGTCGCTCGCCGCGTTTCAGCGGTCCGGGCAGAAGCAGAAATTCGGCGAGATCGACGTCGAGCGGATCAACGTCGTCGAGCCGGACGGCTCCTACCGGCTGGTGATCTCGAACAAGGCGCGCTCGATCGGGCCGATCTACAAGGGCAAGCCGTTCGGCTACCCGGGCGGCACGCGCCCCGGCCTCATCTTCTTCAACGACGAGGGCACCGAGAACGGCGGCCTCACGTTCACCGGCCACCGCAACCCGGATGGCACGTACGAGGCGCACACCGGGATGTCCTTCGACCAGTTCGAGCAGGACCAGATCGTCGTGCTGAGCTACGACGACCGCAACGGCCGGCGGCGCGCGGGCCTCACGATCGGCGACCGCGCACAGGTCCCGATCAACGAGCTGGTGGCGGAGCGCGACTCGATCCTGAAGCTCCCCGAGTCGGAGCGGACCGCCGCGCTGGACCGCTGGCGGCAGCCGCGCAACGGCGTGCCGCTGTACGCCCCGCGCGTCTACCTCGGCCGCGACGCGGACCGCGCCGCCACGGTCGATCTCGCCGATCCCGACGGCCGGCCGCGCATCCGCCTCCGCGTCGACTCGCTCGGCACGCCGAGCATCGAGTTCATGGACGCGGCGGGGAAGGTCACGGCGCGCCTGCCCGAGGCGGGCGGGTGAGCCGCCGCACCGGCGAGTACCTCGCCGCACCTCCGGGCGCGCCGCCTCCCGCGAGAAGCGGTGATGAACGCATGACGCCACGACGCGGAGCTCCCCGCCCCCTGGCGGCGCTCGGCGCGCTCGCGGCGGCCGCTGCGCTGGCGGCGGCGGCCGGATGCGCGCGGCCGGGTGCGCCTGCGGCGACGCCCCGCGCGGACCGGCCCTACCTCATCGGCTACCTCGCGTCCTGGGGCGTGCGCTCGAAGGGAACGCGGATCGCCGACCTCCCGGCGGACCGGCTGACGCACATCTTCTACGCGTTCGCGCGGGTCGGGGCGGACGGCCGCTTCGCGCTGGCCGACCCGTGCCTGGACGTGGGCGCGTGCGGCGGCGCGGGCGCACCGCCGCCGGACTCGCTGGGCGGGAACTTCGGCGAGCTGCGCCGGCTCAAGGCCCGCTACCCGCACCTGCGGCTGCTCGTCTCGGCCGGCGGGTGGGGCGGCTCGGCGCACTTCTCGGACGCGGCGCTCACGCCGGAGTCGCGGCGCGCCTTCGCCGAGTCGGGCGTCGACCTCTTCATCCGCCGCTGGCCCGGGCTGTTCGACGGCATCGACATCGACTGGGAGTTCCCGGTCGCGGGCGGGCTGGAGGGGAACGTCGAGCGGCCGGAGGACCGGCGCAACTTCACGCTGCTGCTGGAGGAGCTGCGCCGGCGCCTCGACGAGCAGGGCGCGCGGGACGGGCGCCGCTATCTCCTGACCATCGCCGCCTCCGCGCGGCCGCGCGAGATCGCGAACCTCGACCTCCCCGCCATCGCGCCGCTGCTCGACCTGATCAACGTGATGACCTACGACTACCACTCCGGCTCCCGCATCGCCCACTTCAACGCGCCGCTCTTCCCGGCGGCGGGCGACCCGACGCCCGCGCTCACGATCGACACCAGCATCGCCGTCTTCCGCCGCGGCGGCGTGCCGGCCGCGAAGCTGCTGGTCGGCGTCCCGTTCTACGGCCGCGCCTACGGCAAGGTGCCCGCCGTGGATGCCGGCCTGTTCCAGCCCTCCGCCGGCCGTCCCGAGGACTGGAAGGAGGGCGCCGGCGACTACCGCGCCCTGGCCCGCGAGCGCGTCGGCGCCCCCGGCTACCGCCGCTACTGGAGCGCGGAGGCGCAGGTGCCGTGGCTCTACGACGCGCGGACCGGGACCTGGATCACGTACGACGACTCCGCGTCCGTCGCCCGGAAGGCGGACTACGTGCGCGACCGCGGCCTCGCCGGCGTCGTCGTCTGGGAGCTGGGCGGCGACGACGGCACGCTCGTCCCGGCGCTGTACGGGCACCTGCGCCACCGCTGACGTCCCCGCCCTGGAGCGTGGCCGGCGCGGCCGCCGTCCGGGCGCGGGGGCGGCCCGCCTCTTGATGTAACCGCGACCCCTCCGCTAGATTTACGGGCTCGATTCGCGTACGACCGGTCAGCGAACGTGTGATGTTCGAAGAACTTTCAGAAAAACTGGACGGCGTCCTCGGCGCCTTCCGGCAGCGCGGCATGCTCACCGAGCCCATGATTCGCGAGGGGCTGCGGGAGGTGCGTCGCGTGCTGCTGGAGGCCGACGTCAACTTCCAGCTCGTGAAGGACTTTCTCTCGAAGGTCGAGGAGAAGGCGCTGGGCGAGCAGGTGCTGAAGTCGGTCCAGCCGGGGCAGCAGATCGTCAAGATCGTCTACGACGAGCTGGTCCGGCTGCTGGGCGACACGCCGGCGCCGTTGTCGATCAGCCCGGTGCCGCCGACGGTCGTGATGCTCGTGGGGCTGCAGGGCTCGGGGAAGACGACGACGGCGGCGAAGCTGGCGAAGCGTCTGGCGCGCGAGGGGCGGCAGCCGGTGCTGGGCGCGCTGGACATCTACCGTCCGGCGGCGATCGACCAGCTCGAGGCGCTGGGGAAGCAGGTGAACGTGCCGGTCTTCGCGGATCGCGAGGAGCGGAACGTGGCGCGCATCGCGGACCGCATCGTGGAGCGGGCGCGCTCGGAGCGGAGCCGCGCGGTGGTGCTGGACACGGCGGGCCGGCTGCAGATCGACGCGGAGCTGATGGACGAGCTCAAGCGGGTCAAGGCGGCAGTGAAGCCGGCGGAGATCCTGCTGGTCGTCGACGGGATGATCGGCCAGGAGGCGGTCAAGATCGCCCAGGGCTTCCACGAGGCGCTGGGGCTGACGGGCGTCATCCTGACGAAGATGGATGGCGACTCCCGCGGCGGCGCGGCGCTCTCGGTGCGCGGCGCGACGGGGGTGCCGATCAAGTTCGTCGGTGTCGGCGAGCGGCCGGACGGGCTGGAGGTGTTCGACCCGTCGCGGATGGCGGGGCGGATCCTGCAGCAGGGCGACGTCATCGGGCTGGTGGAGAAGGCGCAGGAGGCCTTCGACCAGGGCGAGGCGGAGCGGCTGTCGCGGAAGGTGGCGAAGGAGGGGAAGTTCGACCTCGAGGACTTCCTCGCCGTGATGCGCCAGCTCCAGAAGATGGGCCCGCTCGAGGGGCTGCTGAAGATGATCCCCGGGGTCAACAGCGCGATGCTGAAGCAGGCGAACATGGACCCCAAGCGGATGAAGCACGTCGAGGCGATCATCCTGTCCATGACGCCGCAGGAGCGGGCGAAGCCGGACATCCTGAACGGCTCGCGGCGCCAGCGGATCTCGCGGGGGTCGGGCCGGCCGGTGGCCGAGATCAACCGGCTGATGGACCAGTTCAAGCAGATGCAGAAGTTGATGAAGTCGATGCGCGGCATGGGCATGGGCGGCAAGATGCCCCGGATGCCGCGCTTCCCTGGGCCGCGGTAGGCCCGCGGTCGCGCTCACGAGAACCCGTACGAAGAGCACCATGCCCCTGAGGATCCGACTCCGGCGCGTCGGCCGGAAGAAGCAGCCCAGCTACCGCATCGTCGTGGCGGATGCGAACTCGCCGCGCGACGGCGCGTACGTCGACACGGTCGGGTTCTACAACCCGCGCACGCAGCCGGCGACGCTCGAGATGGACCTGGGCAAGCTCGACGAGTGGCTCGGCAAGGGCGCGTCGCTGTCGACGACGGCCGCTTCGCTGGTGCGCAAGGCGCGCAAGGGCGGGGACGCGAAGGTCGGCTACACATCGCCCGAGGCGAAGGCGGCCGCCGAGGCGGCGCCCGCGCCGGCGCCGACGGTCCGGCCCGAGCGGGCGAAGCCGGCCGCGGCGGGGAGCCGCGGCAAGGGCGCGGCCCCCGCGGCGGCGGCCGAGCCGGCCGCCGAGGGCGCGCCGGCCGCGGCACCGGAGGCCGCGCAGGCGCCGGAGCCGGCCGCCGAGGCCGGCGCCGGGGAGACGCCGGCCGAGGCGTAAGGCGTGTCGTCCGGCGCGTCGAGCCAGCCCGAGCGGCTGGTCGTCGGGCACGTGACGAAGCCGCACGGCACGAAGGGCGAGGTCTCCGTCTGGCTGCTGACCGACCGGGCGGAGGAGGTTTTCGCCCCCGGCCGCGAGCTGCTCGTCGGGGACGAGGAGGGCGACGCGGGCGAGGACAACGAGGTGCTCCGCGTCGAAGCGTCCCGCGAGTTCAAGCGGGGCCTGCTGGTGAGGTTCGCCGGCATCGACGACCGGAGCGCCGCCGAGCGGCTGGCGCAGCGCTACCTGCTGGTCCCGCTGGAGGAGGTGGCCCCGCTGGAGGAAGGCGAGGTCTTCTACCACCAGCTGCTGGGCGCCGACGTCGTCACGTCGGGCGGCGAGGTGATCGGGCAGGTCCGCGAGGTCTACGACACGGAGCCCGCGCACCTGCTGGAGGTCGAGACGGACAGCGGCAAGCTGCACCTGATCCCGTTCACGGAGCGCATCGTGCGCCGGGTGGAGCCGGGGAGGGTGGAGATCGAGCCGCCGGAGGGGCTGCTGGAGTTGTAGGCGGCGGGGCAGAGGCTCGAGGCGAAAGCCTCAAGGCTCGGAGGCTGGCAGGCTCGGCCGCTCGAAGGCGCAAAGGGCTGCGCGCCCCTCGTCCTTCCTTCGTGGCTGCTCGTGCCTGGGGCGCGCAGCAAGCGGATTCACCAGTGCGGATCAACATCATCACGATCTTCCCCGAGTTCTTCACGGGGCCGCTCGGCGTAAGCATTCCGGCCCGCGCGGAGAAGGCCGGACTGGTGGAGTACCGGGTGGTGGACCTGCGGGACTTCGCGCACGACCGGCACCGGACGGTGGACGACTATCCGTTCGGCGGCGGGGCGGGGATGGTGATGAAGCCGGAGCCGTTCTTCGAGGCGGTGGAGTCGCTGGCGCCGAAGGGGCCGATCATCGTGATGTCGGCGCGGGGCAAGCGGTTCCGGCACGAGGATGCGATCCGGTTGTCGCTCGAGGAGGAGGTCACGCTCCTCTGCGGGCACTACAAGGACGTGGATCAGCGGGTAGCGGACCACCTGGCCACGGAGGAGCTGTCGCTCGGGGACTTCGTGCTGAGCGGCGGCGAGATCCCGGCGCTGGCGGTGACGGACGCGGTGGTCCGTTTGCTGCCGGGAGCGATGGGGACGCACGAGTCGGCGGCGAGCGACTCGTTCTACGACGAGGGGCTGCTGAGCCCGCCGTCGTACACACGGCCGGCGGAGTATCGCGGCCTGCGGGTGCCGGATGTGCTACTTTCCGGCGATCATGCGAGGATCGAGGCGTGGCGGCACGCGGAGGCGGAGCGGCTGACGGCGGAGCGGCGGCCGGACCTTCGAGGGACGCACAGCGGCATGCACGACGGGGAGCGGACGACGTAGCCGACCCCGGACGCTCAGGAGAAGAGCCATGGACATTCTACAGGAAGTCGCGAAGCAGCAGCTCCGTTCGGACCTGCCGGCGTTCAACCCGGGGGATACGGTGCGGGTGAACGTGCGTGTGCGCGAAGGCGAGAAGGAGCGGATCCAGGCCTTCGAGGGCGTGTGCATCGCGAAGCAGAATGGTGGGATCCACGAGACGTTCACGGTGCGGAAGATCTCGAACGGGATCGGCGTGGAGCGCATCTTCCCGATCCACTCGCCGTCGATCGAGTCGATCAAGCTGGTGCGCGAGGGGCGGGTTCGGCGCGCGAAGCTGTACTACCTGCGCGCGCGGCGCGGCAAGGCGGCCCGCATCCGCGAGAAGCGGCAGGGCTGATCCGGCGGGGATGTCGGACGCGACGGCCGGCGGCCGGAATCGGACGACGAAGGCGGCGGAGGCGCGGGCCCGCGCGGCGGCGAAGCGGCGGGCGGAGCGTCGTCGCCTGAAGAAGCTGCTCGTGATCGAGGAGGCGTACTGGGAACAGGGCCTCCAGTACATAGCCGGCGTGGACGAAGCCGGCCGAGGGCCCCTGGCGGGTCCCGTGGTGGCCGCGGCGGTGATCCTGCCCCGCGGCCTCGCCATTTCCGGCGTGGACGACTGCAAGAAGCTGACGGCGGAGACGCGCGAGCGGCTGGCGGTCGAGATCCGGCGGCACGCGATCGCGCTGGCGGTGGCGGCGGCGAGCCGCGCGGAGGTCGATCGGCTGAACATCCTGCGGGCGACGCACCTGGCGATGAGGCGGGCGGTGAGCCGGCTGGCGGTGGCGCCGGAGCACATCCTGGTGGACGGGCGGCCGGTGCCGGAGCTGGGCGAGACGCACACGGCGATCGTGAAGGGGGACGAGCTGGTGCACGGGATCGCGTGCGCATCGATCCTGGCGAAGGTCGTGCGGGACCGGCTCATGCATCGGCTCTCGCCGCGCTATCCGGGCTACGGCTGGGAGCACAACGTCGGGTACGCCACGCGCGAGCATCGGGAGGCGGTCGAGCGGCTGGGGCTGACGCCGCATCACCGCCGCTCCTTCGTCGCGGAGCAGCTTACCTTCGAACTGGGCGGGTGAGATGCGAACCGAGCACCTGCAGAACGTGCACCTCGGGTGGGTGGCGGCGGGGTGGCTGGTGGCCGCGGCGGTGACGTGCGCGGTCTTCTTCGTGCTGACGGCGCTCGGCGTGATCGAGCCGCTCGCCAGCCTGCCGGTCGGCTGGTCGGTGGTGGCCGTCGCCATCGGCTTCTACGTGGGCGGGCTCTTCACCGGCTTCAACTCCCTGGACGCGCCGATCCTGCACGGGATCGCTGTCGGGATCTTCACGCTGGTGGTCTGGTTCGTCCTGAACGTCCTGACGGTCCTCTTCTTCCCGGACGCCGGGTGGGCGGCGCTCACGCCGGCGATGACGACCGGGCTGCTCCTCCTCCAGATGGTCGCAGCCGTGGCGGGTGCCTGGACCGGCCACGTGATCGCGCAGCGCGGCGGGCCGGACCTGACGGGGTAGCCGGCGCCGCGCCCGTGCGGCATTCCCTACCGACATAACCCTACACGGAGGTCGTGGCTTCCCCGATTGTCGCCGGGTCGGGGGCGGGGCACGTTGCATCCGGATGCCCCGTCCGGATCGGGGGCTCACCTTACAAGGCCCGGCTTCGATGCGAGGGGTGCCGGAGCGGCGAGGCGCGCCGGACGCAGGCGGCGACCTGGCGCGTCTGGTGGAGCTGGAGGACCGGCTGGCCGTGGAGCTGACGGCGGCGCGGGAGGAGGCGCGTGGCCGTGTCGAGGCGGCGCGCGCGGAGGCCCGCCGGCTGGAGGGGGTGGCCGAGGCGGAGCTGGCGGCGGCGGAGCGGGCGCTCGCCGAGCGGCTCGCGGCGGAGCTGGCGGCGGCGCGGGCCGGGGTGGCGACGGCGTGCGGCGCGGCGGTCGAGCGGCTGGACGCGTTCTCGCCGGAGCGGGTCGAGGCCCTCGCCCGCCGGGTGGTGGAGCGGACCATCGCCGGAGGCGGCGCATGATCCTGCGCATGGCGAAGGTGCGCATCCTGGGCCCGCGGGAGCGGCTGCCGGCGGTGCTGCGCACGGTGCAGGACGTGGGGCTGGTGCACCTGGCCGGGCGCCCGGCGACGCCGGCCGTCCGGGAGCTGCCGCTCTCGCCGCGGGAGGAGCGCCTGGCGCGGCAGCTCCGGCGCGTGCTGCTGGACGTGGAGGGCGGGCTGCGGATCCTGCCGCACGCCGACGGTTTGGGGCCGAGCCTCTCGCCGGCGCCGTGCTCCTCCGCCGATCTCGTCCGCTGGGCCCGGCTGGCGCGCCGCACGCGCGTCGAGGCCGAGGCGCTGGCCCGCCGGGCCACGGAGCTGGACGAGGAGCGGGCCTTCCTGCAGCGGTACAGCCGCTTCTTCGCCGAGTTCGGCGACGTGTTGCTGACGGAGCGCCGCTGGGTCAACGCCACGGCGTACCATATCGTGCTGCGGCAGGACGGCGAGCAGGTGGCGCGGCTGCGCGCGGCGCTGGCGGCGGCGGTCGGCGCCGACTTCGAGCTGCGCGCCCGCCCGTTGCCGACGGGAGAGACCGGCGTGCTGCTGCTGCTGCCCACGGCGGCGGCGCGCGTGGTGGAGCGGATCATGGGGGATGCGCGGGTCGAGGAGATCCGCATCCCGGAGGGGTACGGCGCGACGCTGGGCGATGCGCTGCCGCGAATGCTGGAGCGGCTGGACGCGATCGGCGGGGAGGCGGAGGGCGTGCGGGCGCGGCTGGAGGAGCGGGCGGCGCAGCACCGCGGCGAGCTCGAGCGGGCCGCGTCCGCGATCCACGACCGGCTGCTGGAGCTGGAGGCGCTGCGCTCGGCGGGCGTGACGGCGCACACGTTCGTGCTCGACGGCTGGGTACCGGAGGCGGCCGTCGCGGACGTGCCGAAGCGGCTCGCGGCCGGCTTCGGCGACGTCGTCGTGATGGAGGTGCTCTCGCGCGAGGAGTGGACGCCGGAGGAGGCGCCGGTCGTGCTGTCGAACCCGCGCCTGTTCCGTCCCTTCGAGCTGCTCGTCGGGCTGATGCCGCTCCCCCGCTACGGCACGATCGACCCGACGCCGTTCATGGCGGTCTTCTTCCCGATGTTCTTCGGGCTGATCCTGGGCGACGTCGGCTACGGCGCGCTGCTCGCGCTGCTGGCGCTCGTGCTGGTGCGGCGGACCGAGGCGGACGCGCCGCTGCGGGCCGTCGGCGAGATCGCCGGCGCGTGCGCGCTCTTCTCGATCCTCTTCGGCCTCGGGTTCGGCGAGCTGTTCGGCGACCTGGGGCGTCGCTTCCTCGGGCTGAAGCCGCTCGTCATGGACCGGGAGGCGAAGCTGCTGCCGTTCCTCGGCCTGGCGGTCTCGATCGGCCTCGTGCACGTGCTGCTCGGGCTGATCCTGGGCGTCGTGGCCGAGGCGCGGGAGGCGCCGCGCAAGGCGCTCGGCCGTGGCGTCTCCGCGCTGCTCATCCTGCTCATCCTGGCCGCGATCCTGGCGGCCGTCGAGGTGTTGCCGAAGGCGTTCTTCACCCCCGCGGTGGTGGTGCTCCTCGTCACGTTCCCGGTGCTCGTCTTCGCGGAGGGCATCATCGCGCCGGTGGAGCTGCTGGCCACGGTCGGCAACGTCCTGTCGTACGCCCGCATCGCGGCGCTGGGGACCGCGTCCGTGATGATGGCGGTGGTGGCGAACCGGATGGTGGGCGCGATCGGCAGCGTCGCGGTCGGGCTGCTCTTCGCGCTGCTGTTCCATCTGGTCAACTTCGCGCTCGGGCTGTTCAGCCCGACGATCCACGCCCTGCGCCTGCACTACGTCGAGTTCTTCGGGAAGTTCTTCTCCCCCGGCGGGACGCGCTACCGGCCGTTCCGCCACTGGAGCGCGCCGGGCGGTTCCACACCCTGGAAGAGAGAGTCCGCATGGATATCGTCTGGATCACGTTGAGCGCGGCGCTGGCGGTCGCGGTGCCGGCGCTGGCGACGGCGTGGGCGCAGAGCAAGATCGGCCCGGCCGGCGCCGCCACGCTGGCGGAGAAGCCGGAGCTGAGCGCCACGGTCATCGTGCTGGTGGCGATCCCGGAGACGATGGTGATCCTCGGCTTCGTCGTGGCCGTCCTGATCATGCTTCAGGGCGGCGGTAAGTGAGGCGCGGAGGCGGCCATGGCGCTGCAGCATCTGCTGGCGGCCATCGCTCGAGACGGTGACGAGGCGGCGCGGAGGGAGCTGGACGCGGCGCGGGAGGAGGCCGAGCGCATCCTGGCGGAGGCGCGGGCCCGCATCGAGGCCCGGCTCGCGGACCGGCTGAAGGTCCGGGAACGGACGCTCCGCGCCTCGCTGGAAGCGGAGCTGGCCGCGGAGCGCCGGCGCGCGGCGGGCGAGCTGCTGCGCGCGCGCTGGCGCCTGGTCGAGCGGATCCTGGCGGACGCGGCGGCGAGGCTCCCGGCCGCGGCGCAGTCCGCGGCGTTCGCGGAGGCGCTCCCGGCGCAGCTCGAGGAGGCGCTGGCCTACCTCGGCGACGGGGGCGGCGTGGTGCGCTGCCCGCCGCCGCTGGTCCCGCTCGTGTCGACGCTGCTGGCCGGGCGGCCGGGGATCTCCGTGGAGGCGTGCGAGGATGGCGCGGGGATCCGCGTCCTCGTGCCGGGCGCCGTCGAAGTCGACGACACGCTGGAGGCGCGGCTGCGCCGGCTCGGCCCGCGGCTCGCCATGGAGCTGCTCGGCCTCGCGGAGTCCGAGCCGTGAGGGTGGGCTGGGAGGACGTCGGCGCCCGGGCGCGCGGCCTGGAGGGCCGGCTGCTCGGCCGGCGCCGCCTCGAGGAGCTGGCGGCGCTTCCGGACGAGGCCGGCCTGGCCGAGGCGCTCGAGCGCGCCGGCTTCCCGCCCATGGCGACGGGCGTGGCCGCCGCCGGCGCCGACGCCTCCCGCGCCGCGCTGCTGGACGGCGCGATCCGGCGCATGGCCGCGCACCGGCTCGCCGTGCTGGCGCGCTGGGCCGGCCCGCGCCTGCCGGCGCTCGCCGTCGTCTTCGAGGACGAGGACCGGCGCAGCGTGCGCGCGCTGCTGCGGGGTGCCGTGGCCGGCGTGGCGGCCGAGGCACGCCTCGCCGGGCTGGTGCCGACGCCGGGGCTGCCGGTGCGCGCGCTGGAGGAGATGGCGCGCCAGGCGGGCCCGGGCGGCGTCGCGTCGCTGCTCGTGGTGCTGCGCCATCCGTACGGCCCGCCGCTCTCGCGCGAGGCCGGCCGGGCGCACCCCGACCTGTTCGGCATGGAGGCGGCGCTCGCCGCCACGTTCGCGGAGCGGGCGACGCGGGGCGCGCGGCGCGGCGGTCGCGCGTTGCGGGAGTATGTGCGCGAGCTGATCGACCTGGAGAACGCGCTCTCCGCGCTCGGGCTGGCCGGCCGCTCCGGCGACCGCGCGCCGGCGGAGGTGTTCCTGCCGGGCGGCGCCCGCCTCGACCGCGCCCGCTTCCTCGCCGTCACGTCGGGCGACGTGGCCACGGCCGCGGTCCGGCTCGGCGTGACGTTCCGCGGGACGCCGTACGCCGCGGCGCTCGAGGCGTACCCGGCCAACGCGGCCACGCTCGAGCGCGAGCTGCTGCGGCTTCGGATCCGCCGGCTGCGGGACGCGGCGCGCCTGGATCCGCTCGGCGCCGCGCCCGTGCTCCTCTACGCGCTGCGGCTCCGCGCGGAGGTGCTGGACCTCCGGCGCATCGTGTGGAGCCGGACGCTCGGCGTGCCGCCGGCGTGGACCGCGGCCGAGCTGGTGGGGGCGTGATGGCGTACGCGCTCCGGGCGGTCTGCTCGCCGCAGGTGGCGGCTGGCTTCGAGCTGGCCGGGATCCGGGTGGAGCGCGCGGCCACCCCGGCGGAAGGCGCGGAGCGGGTGCGCCGCGCGCTCGACGAGCCCGGGCTGGGCGTGCTGCTGGTGGAGGAGCGGCTGTTCGATGCGCTCTCGGCGGAGGACCGGCGCGAGCTGGGCCGCCGGCCGCTGCCCATGGTGGTGCCGTTCCCGAGCCCCGCGTGGGGGGCGACGACGGCGCCGGAAGCGCAGATCGTCGAGATCCTGCGGCAGGCCATCGGCTATCGGGTGAGGCTCAGATGAAGCACGCGGAGGTGGTGCGGATCGTGGGGGCGCTGGCGGAGGCGAGGCCGTTGCCGGGCGCGGCGCTGTACGAGCTGGCGCGCGTCGGCGAGCGCGGCCTGCTGGGCGAGGTCGTGCGGGTGACGGGCGACGTCGCCACGATCCAGGTCTACGAGGATACGACGGGCCTGCGGCTCGGCGAGCCCGTCGAGGCGACGGGGAAGCCGCTCACGATCGACCTCGGTCCGGGGCTGCTCGGCGCCGTCATCGACGGCGTCGGCCGGCCGCTCGCCGCGATCGCCGAGGCCATGGGCGACTTCATCGCGCCGGGCGCCCGGGCGCCGACGCTCGACCCCGCGCGGCGCTGGGCGTTCGACCCGCGCCTCGCCGTCGGCACCCGGGTCGCCCCCGGCGATGTGCTCGGCACCGTGCAGGAGACGCCCGGCGTGCTGCACCGGGTCATGGCGCCGCCGGACACCGCCGGCGTGCTGGCGGAGATCCGCGCCGGCCAGCTCGCGGCCGGCGAGCCGTACGCGTTCCTCGAGGACGGCACGGCGCTGCGCCTGTCCCACGCCTGGCCCGTGCGCATCCCACGGCCGGCGGCCCGCCGCATCCCGCCCGGGCGGCCGTTCGTCACCGGCCAGCGCGTCCTCGATTTCCTCTTCCCGGTCGCGGAAGGCGGGAGCGTCGCCGTGCCGGGCGGCTTCGGCACCGGGAAGACGATCGTCGAGCAGTCGCTGGCGAAGTACGCGGACGCCGACGTCGTCGTCTACATCGGCTGCGGCGAGCGGGGCAACGAGATGGCGGAGGTCCTCTCGGAGTTCCCGCAGCTCGTCGATCCGCGCACGGGCCGCTCGATCATGGAGCGGACCGTGCTCGTCGTGAACACGTCGAACATGCCGGTGGCGGCGCGCGAGGCGTCGCTCTACGTGGGCGTCACGATCGCGGAGTTCTACCGCGACATGGGGTACCGCGTGGCGCTGATGGCGGACAGCACGTCGCGCTGGGCGGAGGCGCTGCGCGAGATCGGCTCGCGGCTGCAGGAGATGCCGGGCGAGGAGGGCTACCCGACGTACCTGGGCAACCGGCTCGGCAAGCTGTTCGAGCGCGCGGGGCGGGTGCAGGCGCTGGGCGCGCCCGAGCGCGGCGGCGCGCTCACGATCGTGAGCGCGATCTCGCCGCCCGGCGGCGACCTGTCGGAGCCGGTGACGCAGGCCGCACTGCGGGTGGCGGGCGCGCTCTGGGCGCTCGACCCGGCGCTCGCGCACCAGCGGCATTTCCCGGCCATCGACTGGGAGACGAGCTACTCGCTCTACGAGGAGGCGACGGCGCCGTGGTTCGCCTCCGACGTCGCCGCCGACTGGTCCGACCTGCGCCGCGACCTGATGACGCTGCTGCAGCAGGAGCGGGAGCTGCGCGAGATCGCCTCGCTCGTCGGGCCGGAGGCGCTGCAGGACCGGGAGCGGCTGCTGCTCGAGTGCGCCCGCGCCGTGCGCGAGCTGGTGCTGGCGCAGAGCGCGTTCGATCCGAACGACGCGTCGTCGCCTCCGGCGAAGACGTACGGGCTGGCGTGCCTGGCGCGGGAGATGTACCGCCAGGGCGTGGCGGCGCTGGAGCGTGGCGTGCCGTACGAGCGGCTGGAGCTGGGCGAGGCGCGGCGCGCGCTGATGGCGGCGCGGGATGCGCCGGCGGACACTGCAACGGATTCACGGACGGGCGCGGGCGCCGCGCCTACGGTGCTGGGCGCGGGCGCGTTCGCGGAGGCGGCGGGCGCGGATGCTGGAGTGGCACGCGGGCCGGCGGGGAAGGGGGGCGTGGCATGAGGACCCTCGAGCGGACCTACCACGGCGCGCCGGCGGCGGCGGGGCCGCTGCTGTTCCTGAAGGGGACGCGCCGGGCGGCGCTGGGCGAGTGGGTCGTGATCCGCACGCCGGGCGAGCCGGACCGGCGCGGCCAGGTCATCGACGCGGGCGAGACGGCGACGGTGGTGCAGGTGCTGGAGGAGACGATCGGCCTGGCGCCGCGGCGGACGGACGTCACGCTCACCGGCGAGGTTGCGCAGGTCGTGGTGGGGCGGGAGCTGCTCGGCCGCGCGTTCAACGGCATGGGGCAGCCGATCGATGGGCTCCCGCCGGCGGTCGGCGAGGCGCTGCGGCCGATCGTCGGGGCGCCGATGAACCCGGCGAGGCGGATCCGGCCGTCGGACTTCATCGAGACGGGGATCAGCGCGATCGACGGGATGAACACGCTGGTGCGGGGGCAGAAGCTGCCGGTCTTCTCGGGGCCGGGGCTGCCGGGGCTCGAGCTGGCGGGGCGGATCGTGGAGGGGGCGCGGGCACCGCGCGGCGAGCCGTTCGCCGTGATCTTCGTCGGGCTCGGCATCACGGCGCGCGAGACGCACGCGTTCCTGGACCGCTTCGAGAAGAGCGGCGCCACCGAGCGCAGCGTGCTGTACCTGAACGAGACGCGCGACCCGGCGATCGAGCGGCTGCTCGCGCCCCGCATCGCCCTGGCGGAGGCGGAGTTCCTGGCGTTCGAGGCGGGGATCCACGTGCTGGTCGTGATCGCCGACATCGCGCACTACTGCGAGGCGCTGCGCGAGATCGCGAACGCGCGCGAGGAGATCCCCGGGCGGCGCGGCTACCCGGGCTACATGTACACGGACCTCGCGAGCATCTACGAGCGCGCCGGCATCCTGCGCGGGCGGTCCGGCTCCGTGACGCAGATCCCGATCCTCACGATGCCGGACGACGACATCACCCACCCGGTGCCGGACCTCACCGGCTACATCACGGAAGGGCAGATCGTGCTCTCCCGCGAGCTGCACCGGCGCGGCGTGTTCCCGCCGGTGGACGTGCTGCCGTCGCTCTCGCGGCTCATGAACGCCGGCATCGGCGACGGCCGCACGATCGCGGAGCACCGGGAGTGGGCCAACCAGCTCTACGCCAGCTACACGCAGGGGCGGGATGCCCGGCTGATGGCGGCGATCGTCGGCGAGGCGGGGCTGCAGCCCGCGGACCGGCGGGCGCTGGCGTTCGCGCAGCGCTTCGAGGACGAGTTCATCAACCAGGGCGCGGAGCGCCGCACGCTCGCCGCGACGGCCGAGACCGGCTGGGCGCTGCTGGATGCGCTCCCGCGCGAGGACCTGGTCCGCATCAAGGAGGCGACGTGGCAGCGGCGCCGCGACGCGGTGGGCGCGCAGCCCGGCACCGCGGCGGAGGCGCGGCGGCCGGCGGATGCCGCCGCTGCGCCGGCTGGCGGCCCCGCACCGGCCGCCGTGGGTGCCGCGCCGATGCGGACCGGCGCGCCACCGGCCGCCGGCGGCTGAGGGGGCGCGTCATGGCCGGGCTCGGAGAGGTCGCGCCCACCCGCTCGAACCTGCTGCGCGCGCGCCGGCGGCTGGCGCAGGTGCAGAAGGGCGTGGCGCTGCTGCACCGGAAGCGCGAAGCCGTGGTGGCCGAGCTCTTCCACCTGGCCCGCCCGGCCGTGGACGCGCGCGCCGCCATCTCGCAGCGGGTCGGAGAGGCGTACCCGGCGCTGCTCGAGGCGCTCGCGCTGCACGGCGAGTCCGGGCTGCGGGCGCTGGCCTGGCCGCCCCGCGACCTGCCGCTCGAGGTACGGGCGTCGCAGGTCTGGGGCACGCCCGTGGCCGAGATCGTCTCCCGCCCGCCGATCCCGCGCTCGCTGGAGACCCGCGGGACGCCGCCAGGCGCCACGGGACCGACGGCCGTGGCCGCCACCGACCGCTTCGAGCTGCTGGCCGAGCTCCTGCTGGACGCGGCGCCGCGGGAGGCGCTGCTCCGGCGCCTCGGCGAGGCGTTGGCGCAGACCTCGCGGCAGATCCACGGCCTGGAGCGGCGCCTCGCGCCCGACCTCGAGCACCAGGTCACGGCCGTGCGCCGCACGCTCGACGAGCGGGAGCGGGAGGAGCAGCTCCGGCTGAAGCGGCTGCTGGCCGCGCGCGGCAAGGCGCACTCGCCGCTGGCGGCCGCGGAGGGCGCCGCGGCGCCGCAGCCCGCCTGAGCACGCGCCCCGGCGCGGAGCGGCGCCATGACCCCGTGCGGCACGCCGGGCATCTCCCGCACCGTGCCGAGCCCGTCGGGCGATCCGCCGCCGCCGGCCGCGGCGCGCCCGACTCGCCGCGCTCCCCGGGAGGACTGCCGTTGAACGGCTCCCCGGATCCGGCTAGATTTTTCCTCGCCGGTCTGTCCATCCGTCGTCCCGCTCAGCGCCTGTCCCCGGGGGCGTAGCTCGAAGGTCGAGCAGGGGACTTTTAATCCCTCGGTCTGGGTTCGATTCCCAGCGCCCCCATGGGCTCCGTCCGCCCCCGCGGACGGGGCCCCGTTTCATTCCGTGCGCGGCCACCCCGGTCACCGACAGCGCGACGGCGCGAGCGCCACGCCTCGCGCCGTCGCGGCGTGGCCCTCACCGCCGCCCGCCGCCCGCCGGGGGACGCCCGCCCTCATCCCGTGTCACGTTCCGCGGAAAAGAAAGGTGTGAAATGAGTTGCGCGGAAATCTTGCTCCGGCGGCCGTGCGGGGCACAGATTTGTGCCCCTCATCCGATCCTCTTCCCGGGGCGATGCGGCTGCAAAGTGCGACGTCAGCACGCTGTTATGCCGATTCTCGCGGCGGCCATCCTCGGCGGCTGCGCGGGCGCGGACTCCGACGGGTCCGCGCAGCGGATCGCTTCGTCCCCGACGGCCCCCGCGAACGTGGTCACCGACACGCGGCCGCTCGTCCAGGTGATCAACGACTACCGGGCGAGCATGGGGCTGGCGCCGGTCGAGGTCTCGCCATCGCTCACGCTGGTGGCGCAGAAGCACGTGGACGACCTGGAGCGGAACTCGCCGGCCGGCGGCAGCTGCAACCTGCACAGCTGGTCGCCGCACGGGCCTTGGGAGGGGTGCTGCTACACGGCGGACCAGTCGAAGGCGCAGTGCATGCTCGAGAAGCCGCGGGAGATCACGCAGGGCGCGTACGCGAGCAGCGGCTACGAGATCGCGTACTCCAGCCCGGACGTCACGACGGCGTCGGCGCTCGACGGGTGGAAGCAGAGCTCGCCGCACCTCAAGGTCATCCTGAACCAGGACGAGTGGCGGCGGGTGCAGTGGCGGGCGGTCGGCGCGGCGATGAGCGGGCATTACGCCGTCGTGTGGTTCGCCGCCGATCCGGACCCGCGCGCGGGCTCGTGAGACCGGCCGGGCGTTGACGCCCGGCCGGCCCTCGGCTAGCGTCCAGCAGGCGGCGCCGCCGTTCCGGTGCCGCCGCGCGCTTCTTCCCAGGGAGGCACCCATGTGCCGCCGCCCTCTGCTTCTCGGTCTCGCACTCCTCGTCGCCGTGCCGTCCCTGGCCCGCGCCCAGCGCGGGGGCTTCTCGGGGCACGGCGGCTTCTCCGGCGGCTTCCGCGGCCACGGTTTCGGCGGCCACGGCTTCGACGGCCGCTTCCGCGACCACGGCAAGGACGGCTTCCTCCTCCAGATCGGCGCCGGACGCTTCGTCACCCCGGTGGGCTTCGCGGTGGGGGCGGGCGTCGTGCTCCCGCCGTGGGGCCCGGGAACCGGGTTCGATCGGGGGATCGACCGGCGCAGCGTGGCGATCGTGAAGCGCGGCTTCGGCCGGGACCGTCTTCTGCGGAAGCACGGCCTGGTCCGGCGGCCGCGCTTCGGCGTGTTCGGGCCGTTCGGCGTGGACGGCGTCGTCGCGTTCGACGGCGTGGGGTGCGACTGTGTGCTGACGGACGCGGAGCTCGTGGCCGAGCCGGTCACGTACGGCGTCACGACGAACATCGCGACGGCGCCGTACGTCCTGCCGGCGCGCGCGGACACGACCGCGCTGCTCGCCGACGGCCGGCGGCACACCCGCTCGCAGGTCACGGAGATCGTCTACGGCGCGCGGGGCGGGAAGACGTTCCGCACGGTCACGCGCTTCGGCGACACGCCGGCGCCGGAGCGCTCGCGGCGGCGCTGAGCGCGGGCAAGGCCCGCAAGCACCACGGCCCCGGCGGAGCGACCGCCGGGGCCGTGGTGCATCCGGTCGGCCGGCGGGGCGCGGCGGGTCGGCCGCGCGGTCGATCGGCTCCGCCGCCGCCGGGCTCAGCCGGGCGGCAGGCCCGCCGGCCCCGCCGGCGCGTCAGCCGCGCGGCTTCGCCGCCCGCTTCCCCGCGGGCTTCGCCGCCGCCGTGTCGCGGCGCTCGGGCACGGCGAACGTCCCGGCGGAGGTCACCTCGACGAGCTGGTACCGGCGGTTGATGACGCCGGCGGAGTCGAAGGCGACGGGGCCGCTCAGCCCCTTGAACGCCGGCCGGGTGCGGCCGAGGCTGGCGAGGTACTGCTGGATGGCGGGGCGGGTGCGAGCCCCGTCGCGCAGCGCGGCGGCGAGGACACCGATGGCGTCGTAGGCCAGGGCGTCGTCGGGCTTGCCGACCATGGCCTGCGTCCAGGAGCTGGACTGCCCGACCTCGCCGGTGTCGGCGGGCGAGGCGAGGCGGGCGAAGACGAGGCCGTTGAAGGACTCGTTGTCGTTCGAGTGGACGCGGGGGGACTCGACGGCGTCGCTCGCCATGATGTAGGTGTCGGGGAGGTCGCCCCGCAGGCGGTTGACGATGACCCAGAGCGGCCGGACCGGCGCGAGCCAGAAGATGACGTCCGGGCGCGCCTCGGCGACGCGGCGGGTGAGCGAGGCGAGCGCGCCGGTGTCGGCGTCGATGGCGACGGTCTCGTCGCCGACGACCTGGAGGCGGCCGCGGAGGTTTCGCGCCAGCGAGTCGTGGACGACCGAGCCGTAGGAGTCGGTCGAGCGGATGATGACCGCCCGGTGCGGCGACCAGAGCTGGATGGCGCGGTCCGCCATGAGCCGCGTCATGTCGCCGCGGGGCGGCGCGAGGAGGAAGAGGTAGGGGCTGTGGATCGGCAGGCCGGGCGTCATGGAGAGGACGGGGACGCCGGCGTCGACGTACGCCCGCACCTCGGCGGTGACGCGGTCGCGCGCGCCCTGCTCGAGCGCGGCGACGAGGCTGGGATCGGCCGCCTTCTCGCGCAGCTGCGCGCCGTCCGGCGTGCCCGGGCGGGTGGCGGCGGGGAGCACGTGGATGCCGCCGCCGCCGACGGGGCGGCGGGCGTTCACGTCACGGGCGGCGAGCTTGGCCGCGTTGTAGACGTCCGAGCTGCCGGAGACGGCGACCTGGTAGCCGGGGCCGCGGGAGCAGGCGGCGGCGGCGACGAGGGCGGCGACGATCAGGCGCGGGCGCATGGAGGCTCCAGTCGGGAGTAACGGCGTCGTCGCAGACAGGATCGTGGAGTGCGGCGGATTCTTCAAGCGCCGCGGGCGAACCCATGGACGCGGAGGCGTCTGGCGCAAAGATTCCACCCGCCCGTCGAACGTGAGAGGGCGCCCCCGAAGCGAGCCGCCGGACCCGTCCCGCCGTGGACCGGGCCACGGCCCCGCGGCGGCGCCGAATCCTCGGGCGGCCCCGGCGGGGCCGCCCCCAGCCCGGAGAATGCCTGATGGGGCGGAAGCTGGTGGTAGAGGCGATCGGTACGCTGTTCCTCGTGATGACGGTCGGGCTCACCGTGATCGAGCCCGGCGCCGGCGCGCTCGCGCCGATCGCGATCGGGTCGGTGCTGATGGTCATGATCTACGCCGGCGGCCATATCTCCGGGGGCCACTACAACCCGGCGGTCACGCTCGGCGTCTTCCTGCGCGGGAAGGCCACCGCGGCCGAGCTCGGCGGCTACTGGGTGGCGCAGCTGATCGGCGGTGCGGTCGGTGCGCTGCTGGCCGGCCTGCTGAAGGGGATGGGCACGCCCGCGCCGGCGCCGCTGCCGGTCGTGCCCGCGCTCATCGCGGAGTTCCTGTTCACGTTCGCGCTGGTCTACGTCGTCCTGAACACGGCGACGACGCGGGGCACCGAGGGCAACTCCTACTTCGGCCTCGCCATCGGCTTCACCGTGCTGGCGGGCGCGTTCGCGGTCGGCCCGATCTCCGGCGGCGCGTTCAACCCCGCCGTGGCCGTCGGCGTCACGATCCTGCGGCTCGTGCCGGTGTCGAGCCTATGGATCTTCCTCGTCGCCAACCTGGTGGGCGGCGCCGCCGCGGGGCTGCTGTTCAACGCGCTGCGGATGGACGAGGACAAGCCCACGACGGCGACGCGCGCGGAGGCCGCCGAGCTGCGCCAGCCCGGCGCGCCGGAGCGGCCGCGGCGGTAAAGCGGAGCGGGAGAGTGGGAGAGCGGGGGAGTGGGAGACACTGCGATCCCCCACTCGACCGCTCCTCCACTCCCCCACTCTGCGTCATTCGGCGCGGAGCGCCGCCTGCGGGTCCACGGCCGTGGCCCGCTGGGCGGGCAGCAGGTTCGCCGCCAGCGTCACGAGGAGCACGAACGCGACGACGGCGGCGAACGTCGGCCGGTCGGTCGGCGTGACGCCGTAGAGCACGGCGGCGAACGTGCGTGCGGCGGCCGCGGCGAGCGGCACGCCGAGGGCGATGCCGAGGGCCGCGAGACCGGCGCCCTGCCGCAGCACCATGAGCCGCACGGCGCGCGGCGCCGCGCCGACGGCGAGCCGGATCGCGATCTCGCGCGTGCGCAGCCCCACCTGGAACGCCATCACGCCGTAGATGCCGGTGGCCGCGAGCACGAGCGCGAGGCCGCTGAACAGCGCGAGGAGGAGCGAGCCGAAGCGCTCGTTCGCGGTCTGGAGCGCGAGCGCCGCCGTGAGCGGCGCCGCGCGGTAGACGGGGAGCGAGGGGTCGAGCGCGGCGACGTCGCGCCGGATCAGCGCGGTCAGCTCCGCCGGGTCCGCCGCGGAGCGCACGAGGATCTCGAGGCTGCTCGTCGGGAGCTGGTCGTAGGCGACGTAGAGGTCGGGGTCCTGCGCCGGCGAGGTCAGGCTCGAGGTCAGGTCGCGGTGGCGCACGTCCCGCGCGACGCCGACCACGGTCGCGACATCCGCCTCCTGCGAGCCGCCGAAGCGCAGGCGCTGGCCGACGGCGTCGCCGGCCGGCCAGAGGCGCCGCGCCATGGCCTGGCTCACGACGACCACGCCGGCGGCCGCGTCGACGTCGCGCGCCTCGAGGCCGCGCCCGGCGCGGATCGGCACGCCGAGCGTGGCGAAGAAGCTCGGCGTCACGGCGTGCCAGTAGACGCGCAGGTGGTCCTCGGGGAAGCCGTCGCGCTGCAGCGTCTGGGCGGTCCAGTGGCCGCGGAGCGGCGCGTCCGACGCGAGCGCGACGTCCGCGATCTGCGGGTGGGAGCGCAACCGGTCCAGCAGCTCCGCGGCGAAGCGGCGCCGCCCGGCGGCGTCGTAGCTCGAGCGCGGCAGCTCGAGCGAGGCGGCCAGGAGGCCCTCCGGCCGGAATCCGACCTCGACCTTCAATTGCTGCTGGAAGCTGCGGATCAGCAGGCCGGCGCCGACCAGGAGCACGACGGCCAGCGCGACCTCGACGACGACGAGCGCGTGCTGCAGGCCGAAGCCGCGGCGCTGCCCGCCTGTCGTCGTCCGGCCGCCGTCGCGCAGGCTGGCCGACAGGCGGGCGCCCACGCTGCGCAGCGCCGGCACCAGCCCGAACAGGATCCCGCTCGCCGCGGCCAGCGCCACCGTGAACGCGACGACGCCCGCGTCCAGCCGCACCACCGCGTAGGGCGGGAGGATCCCGTCCGGCACGAGCGGCACGAGGAGCCGGCCCCCCCAGTCGGCCAGCAGCAGCCCGGCCGCCGCGCCGGCGCCGGCGAGCAGCAGCGACTCGAGGAGCAGCTGGCGGAGGAGCCGGCTCCGCCCGGCGCCGAGCGCGTGGCGGATGGCGATCTCGCGCGTGCGCGCCGCGCCCCGCACGAGCTGCAGGTTCATCACGTTGCCGCACGCGATGAGGAGCAGGATCAGGACCGCCCCGAGCACGACGAGCAGCAGCACGCGCGTGTCGTTCAGGTAGAACTCGTGCAGCGACCTGAGGATCACGCCGCGGTCCCGGTTGATGGCCGGGTAGAGCGCCTCCAGCCGCCGGGCCACCGCCGCCACGTCCGCCGCCGCCGCGGCCCGCGTCACGCCGGGCCGGATCCGGCCCACCGCGCCGAGCCAGCGCGCGCCCCGGCCGGTCAGTGCCCCCGGATCGAGCGACGCCAGCGTCGTCCACACCTGCGCCTCGAAGGAGAGGCCGCGGAAGCCGCGCGGCAGCACGCCGACCACCGTGAACGCCTTCCCCTCCAGCCGGATCGCGCGGCCCAGGATCGCGGGGTCGCCGCCGAAGCGCGTGCGCCAGAGGTCGTACGAGATCATCGCCACGGGCTCCGTCCCCGCCTCCGCCTCCCGCGCCGTGAAGGCGCGCCCCAGCGCCGGCTTTACGCCGAGCATCGAGAAGTAGCCCGGGGAGACCGTCTCCGACCTCACCTGCGACGCCTCGCCCACGCCGCTCAGGCTCAGGCTGGCCGCGTCGTAGATCGAGACGTCCTCGAACGACCGCGTCTGCGCCCGCCAGTCCATGACCTCCGGGTACGAGCCGCCCCGGATGTCGTGCTGCGGGCCGAACGTGCCCCACAGCAGCACCAGGCGGCCCGGCTCCCGGAACGGCAGCGGCCGCAGCAGCGTCGCCTCGATGATGCCGAAGATCGCGCTGGATGCGCCGATCCCCAGCGCCAGCACCGCGACGACCGTCAGCGTGAACGCCGGCCGGTTTCGCAGCGTCCGGCCGGCGATCCGCAGCTCGCGAAGGAACGTGTCCACAGGGCCTCCAGGGTGTGTCGCACGAGGAGGCGGTCCAGCGGGCGAGGCGCGTGCCAGGCGGTCCGCCGGGCGCATCGGGGTGTGCGAGAGGGAGATGGCGGCCCGGCCCGCGCCGGAGCGGCCGCCGCGCGTGTCCGATTCCGGTCCGCGGTGTCCCGGGCGCGGACGCACGGGTGTGGCCCGGACCGCCGGTCCCGAGCCTGAAACCCGCGCCGCCGCACGACGGTACGGGGATCGTGGCCGGTGGCACCGGCCGTGCCTGGCTCGCCCGCGATCGCACGCGGGGCGAGCGCGCCCCGCCCGCCCTTCGAGGAGCCTGGACCGATATGTTCTTCCACGACCTCCGTCACGCGCTGCGCGTCCTCGGCCGCGCCCGGACGCTCACCCTCGTGGCCGGGCTCACGCTGGCGCTCGGCATCGGCGCGAACACGGCGATGTTCACGGTGGTGAACCGGGTGCTGCTGCGGCCGCTGCCGTACCCGCACGGCGAGCGGATCGTGCAGCTCTACGGCCACGACCGGGGCGGGGAGGACGGGCCGTTCTCGGGGCCGGACTACCTCGACGTGAAGCGGGCGGCGCGCAGCTTCGGCTTCCTGGCGGCGGCGTCCGGAGGGGTCAGGACGCTCACGGGCGCCGGCGATCCGGAGCGCGTCCGCGGCCAGAACGTTTCGCCGGAGTACTTCGAGGTGTTCGGCGTGGCGCCGCGGCTCGGGCGGACGTTCCTGGCGGAGGCCGGCGCGGCGCCGGCCGGGCGCCAGGCGGTGCTGTCCGCCGGCTTCTGGAAGCGGCGCTTCGGCGCCGACCCCGGGATCGTGGGGCGGACCCTCACGCTGGACGGCGAGCCGTGGACGGTGGTCGGCGTGATGCCGGAGGGCTTCGGGCCGCTGGACGAGACGGACGTCTGGACGCTGCAGACGGGCGCGGTGCCCGCATCGCCGTTCACGGCGGAGCGGAACCTCGAGGCCGAGCGGGGCGCGCGCTACCTCGTCGTCGTCGGCCGGCTGCGGCCGGGCGTCACGGTGGAGCGGGCGGAGGCCGAGCTGGCCGGGATCCAGCGCGGGTTGTCCGCGACGTACCCGGACGCGGAGGCGGGCCGCGCCCTGTCCGCCGTGCCGCTGCGGGAGACGCTCGTCGGCCAGAGCCGCAAGCCGCTGCTCCTGCTCCTCGGCGCGGTCGGCCTGGTCCTGCTGATCGCCTGCTCGAACGTGGCGAACCTGTTGCTGGCGCAGAGCACGGCGCGGCAGCGGGAGGTGACGATCCGCGCGGCGCTCGGCGCCAGCGCCGAGCGGCTGCTGCGGCAGTTCCTCACGGAGAGCGTGCTGCTCGGGCTGATCGGCGGCGCGGCCGGGCTCGCGCTCGCGTCACTGGCCGTGCCGCTGCTGGAGCGGCTGGTGCCGGGGGACGCCACGAGCTTCGCGAACGCCGGCGTGGACGCGAGCGTGCTCGGCTTCACACTCGTCGTCTCGCTCCTCGCGGGGCTGGCGTTCGGCATCACGCCGGCGCTCCAGGCCTCGCGGCTCGACATGAGCGGCGCGCTGCGGGAGGGCGGGCGCGGCTCGAGCGAGGGCGCCTCGCGGCACCGGATCCGGACGATCCTCGTCGCCTCCCAGGTGGCGCTCTCCGTGATGCTGCTGATCGGCGCCGGCCTGCTGATGCGCAGCCTCCAGCGGCTCACGGCGGTCGACCCCGGATTCCAGCCGGAGCGCGTGCTCGCCGTCGGGCTGGCGCTCCCCCAGCCGCAATACGGCGCCTCCGCGAAGCAGACCGACTTCTACCGGCGGCTCCTCGAGCGGGTGCGGGCGCTCCCCGGCGTCGACGCCGCGGGCGCGGTCTACCCGATCCCGCTCACGGGCTCGAGCGCCGGGGCCACGTTCAGCATCGGCGGGCGGCCCGCGCTGCCGCGCGGCACGAACGCCGCCGGTCTCGCGTGGGCGACGCCCGGCTACTTCGCGACGATGGGGACCGCGCTGGTGGAGGGGCGCGCCTTCACGGACGACGACCGCGAGGGCACGCCGCCCGTGGTCGTGGTCAACCGCGCGCTCGCGCGGCGCTTCTTCCCGGGGCAGGCCGCGGTCGGCCAGCGCATCAAGCTGACGGACGAGCCGGCCGACACGAGCGCCCCCTGGATGACGATCGTCGGCGTCGTCGCCGACACCCGGCCGGAGCGCCTCGACAAGGCGCCGGAGCCGGCGCTCTTCATCCCGCACCGCCAGAACCCGTGGCCGATGATGTCGCTCGTTCTGCGGGCGCACGCCGCGCCGGGCGCGGTGCTCGCGGCCGTGCGGCGCGAGGTGGCGGCGCTCGACCCGAACCTCCCCGTCGACCGCGTGCAGCGGCTCAGCGACGTGGTGGCCAGGTCGGTGGCCGAGCCGCGGTTCCGCAGCCTCCTGCTCGGGCTGTTCGCCGCGCTCGCGCTCGTCCTGGCCGCCGTCGGCATCTACGGCGTGATCTCGTTCACGGTCGCGCAGCGGACGCGCGAGGTCGGCGTGCGCATGGCGCTCGGCGCGAGCCCCCGCGCCGTCGTGGCGCTGTTCGTCCGCCGCGGGCTGCGTCCCGTGATCCTCGGCCTGCTGGCCGGGACCGCGGCCTCGCTCGCCCTCGCGCGCGTGCTGCGCGGCCTCCTCTTCGGCGTCGAGGCGACGGACCCGGTCACGTTCCTCGGCGTCGTCGTCGTCCTCGGCGCCGTCGCGCTCGCGGCGTGCTACATCCCGGCGCGCCGCGCCACGCGCGTGCAGCCGGCCGCGGCGCTCAACTCGGACTGAACGCCCGCGACCGGGCGTCCTGCCCCCCGGTCAGCCGGCGCCGGCCTGCCGCGGCGCCACCGCCTCGAGCGCCGCCTTCAGCCGCGCCGCCAGCACCGGCCAGTCGAGCGCGTCGAGCGGCGCACGCGCCGTCGGGCGCGGCGTGCGCGCCCACGCCAGCGCCGCCGCCAGCTCGCCGGCCGACAGCTCCCCCTCGTACGTCCGCACCCACGCTCCGCCCACGAGCTGCCGCAGCTCCGCCATCGCGCCGCGATCGGGGACGAGCACCGGCCGGTCGAACGAGAGCGCGAGCAGCGCGCTCCCGGAGTTCAGCACCTCGCGGTAGGGCAGGGCGACGAGGTCCGCCGCGTTCAGGTGGAGCTGCACCTCGTCGTCGGGGACGAACTCGAGGCGGCAGCGGACGCGCGCGTCGTCTCCCGCGGCGTCCGGCACGCGCGCCGCCTCCTCGTCCGACGGCTTGCCGGCCACGAGCAGGACGAGGTCGGAGCCGTCCATCTCGCGGAACGCCCGCACGAGCGCCGGCACGTTCTTGTACGGCCGGATCAGCCCGATGAACGCGACGACGCGCGCGCCGGAATCGATGCCGAGCCGCCGCCGCGCCTCCTCCCGCGCGACGGCGTTCGGGTAGACCTCGCGGTAGTGGCCGTGCGGCACCACGAAGCCGGGCTTGTCGGCGAGCGCGGGGAACGCCAGCCGCGCGGCGCCGCGCCCCGTCTCGCTCAGGCTGACGAACGCGTCCAGGCGCCGGGTGAACTCGGGCCAGAACCAGCGCTCGAGCGCCGGGTGCCGGGCCTCGTGGGAGCGGAGGTTGTGGACGGTCCAGACGACGCGGGTGCCGCGCAGCCGGGCCACGTCCATCAGGCGCAGCAGCGCGTGCAGGCGGAGGCGGGCGAGTGGGCGGCGCCGCTCCCGGAGGTGGCTGTCGGGCCAGTGCAGGTGCCAGACGTCGAAGCGGCCTGTCAGGAGCCGGCCGGCCGAGTACTCCGCCACCTCGACGCCGAGCGCCGCCAGGTGCTCGTAGAGCAGCGCGTTGTACGGGTTCCGGCGCCGGTTCTTGAACGCGGGCCACGCCAGGACCCGGAGCGGCGCCGGCCGGGACTCCGCGGGCGTATCGGTCACCGCGCCCCGCCGGCGGTCGTCGCCTCCGCGGCGGCGAGGACGACCGCGGTCGTCTCGGACAGCTCCTCGTAGTAGGCGACGAAGCGGCGGGGCTCGACGGCGTCGTAGGGCTCCAGGTTGTGCGCCCAGCGGAAGCCGATCGGCTGGTACCAGAGCCTGGCCTCGACGCGCAGCGGCCCCGCGGCGGCGCCGATCGGGACGGAGTAGTGCACGCGGTCGGAGCCGCCCACGAAGCTCGGGTCGCCGAACGCGTCGCCGACCACGGCGATGTCGGGCTGCGCGGTGGCCTTGTCGAAGCCGGCGGGGAGCACGCGATTGTCCTTGATGTAGCCGACCGAGCTGAGTAGCCCGGTGGTCACGCGCCCCTGCGGGTCGCGGAGGATCGACTCGAAGATCTGGACCTGGTCCGGGCTCGTGATCTGGCGGTAGTGCGGCTCGAAGCGTGTCGGGTCCGCGTCGTTGTCGTTGCCGACGATCGAGCCGTCGCGCCGCAGCGCGCCCGACTCGAAGAGCACCTGTCCGCGCGCGTCCCGGACGGTGACGTGCAGCCAGGCGCGGCGCGAGGGGTAGGCGGTCGGCAGCTTGTGGCCGGTGAGGTTCGTGACGACGACGTCCGCCTCCAGCCGCCCATACTCCACCCGGGGCTGCTCGACGGCGACGCGCGCCGCCTGCGTCTCGAGGAACGCGATCGTGCCGAGCGCGGCCTCGTCCAGCTCCCGCGGCAGCGCATCCGCGCGCAGCTCGACGTGGTAGCGGTCGAGCATCCGGAGGAGGAGGAAGTTGCCGCCGCGGAAGACGTGCCGGGCCAGCGCCGGGCGGGGCCGCCCCCAGACGCCGGAGACCTCGATGCTGTCGGTCACCGCCGGCATGTGGCAGTTCTGGCAGCTCCGCTCGCGGACGTAGCGGCTGTGCAGCCACTCCTGGTAGGGGACCTGCTCGGGGAGCCGCCCGATGTGCCGCCCCTCCCGGTCGAGCGCCTCCGTGTACAGCTCGTGGCAGGTCGCGCACAGCGCCGATTCGCGGATGTGCAGCCCCTGCTCCGGGATGAACGTCGACGAGGAGTGCATGATGCGGGTGCGCCCGCTGTCGATCGCCCAGGGCCCGAAGACGATGCGCTCGCCGGGCTCGCGCACGGTGTCCACCACGAAGCCGCCCACGAAGCTCGCCCGCGTGCCCAGCCGGTCGGGCTCGATCTGGTGGCACATCGTGCAGGAGACGCCGTCGGCGGCGAGGCGCGCCATGTAGTCGTCGGACTGGCCGGGCGGCAGGTTCTCGAAGACCTTGCCGAGCTCGCCCTGCGCCCGGGCCTGGTAGCGCATCATCGGCATGTGGCAGATCGAGCACTCGTCCTCGATGTGCGCCTGGGCCTTGGGATGGTCCATCACCTCGCGCCGCACCGACGCCTGCCAGTACGGGTCGCGCGACGAGTTCGCCATCACCGACGCCCGCCAGTCCGTCGAGATCGACACGTCCTCGCCCTCGCCCGTCGAGAGCTGGTTGTGGCACGCGAAGCAGACCTCGTGCGTCTCGAACAGCGGCGGCGGGCCCGCGGGCCGCGGGGCGGCGCGGCGCGGCGGCGCCGCGTACGTGGCGGCCAGCGCGACGGCCGGCACGAGGAGGACGACGAGTCGGTGCATTGGCTCCTTGCGCGATGGCGGTGACGGCGGCCGGATGGGCGGCGGGGGGCTCACCACCCCTGGAAGAGTCCGCCGTCGAACCAGTCCCACAGCAGGTACGCCACGAACTGCTTGGGGCGGTCGGTATTGCGCTCGACCGGGACGAGGTAGCCGACCGACCCGCGGATGTGCTGCCGGCGGCTGAGCGTCGCCTGGACCTGGGGCACGAGGTCCCAGGTGGTCACGCCATCCTCGATCAGCTCCCGTACGCCCTGGACCTCGATCATCGGTGAGAGCTCCCGCCCCAAGCGCACCGGGATCCAGATCTTGCCGAGCACGAGCCGCAGCAGCCCCTCGTTCGGCGCCTTGGAGTGGTTCATCGACAGGCCGACGGCGCCCTGGCCCTGCAGGAACACGAGCCCCGGCAGGAGCTGCCCGAAGAGCAGCGCCGGCTCGACGACCGTCGTCCCCACGCCGAAGCCGTCCCGCGTGTCTCCCGTCGGGAACGCCGCCTCGCCCGCGAAGCTCAGGATCGAGCCGCTCCGCAGCGAGTGGTACAGCACCTGTTTGTAGGCGACGGCGACGTCGCCCAGACGGACCCCGGTCCAGCGGTGCTCCGGCTCGTCGAACTCGCTCGTGCGCTCGTGTGCGCCGAACGGGATGACGAACTCGATCTGGCCACGCGGGCCGATTCGCCGCTCGTAGAAGAGCGTGTTGTCGAGCGTGCGCGGACGCGTGTGGGCGTATGCGCCGTCGAGCACGACCTCGTCTTCCGGGTAGGCCTTCTCCGTGAGGAACGGGCGCGGGAGGTTCAATTCGCCGCGCGGCCAGCGCCGGTCCCCACAGAACCCGCGGATGTACTCGAGCACGCGCCGGATCTCGGCGTCCGTGAGCGCCGAGCCGAATGCCGGCATGCGGGCGGAGAAGCCGCGGGCCGGACCCCCGTTGTGGTCCACCGCAGACCACTGTCGGTTCGTCTCGCCCGTCGTCGCGCGGCAGTCGGCGAGGTCGGGGACGACCGGCTCGCGGAAGCCGACGACGCTGAACGACGCGCCGCGGCCGTCGGCGCCATGGCAGTTGGAGCAGGCGGCGCGGTAGATCTGCGCGCCGGTCAGCGGCGCGGCCAGCTCGCGCGATGGCGCATCCTGCACGCGCGCCGGCGCGTCCTGCGCGCGCGCCGGCGCGGCCACGGCGAGCGCCGCGAGGGCGAGGACGAGGGCCGGCCGGAGGCGGGGCGCAGCGGGGCGGCGTCCCGCGTGCGCGCGCTCACCCGTGCGCGCGGCGCCGCCCCGCGGCGGACGAAGCAGCGATGATCTCGCGGTAGAGGAACGAAACGGAATCGTGAGCCACGCGTCACCGACGTGCATCCTCGTCCCTCCCCGGCCGCGGATCGCCTCGCCGGCCCGGACGCTCGCTCCGTGCCGGGTCGGCGCCCGCCCCGGCGCCGCGCAAGGCGAGACCGGGGCCACGCCTGAAGAAATCATGCCCTCGCCCCGCGCGCCACCCCCGCGCCGGCGGGGAAACGAGAGGCCGGCGCATCCTTTGCCCCGGCTGGAGGTTACGTCACCCTCGGAGAGGAGATCATGGCCACGGGTCACACCACACAGAGCCATGAGAAGATCCGCCGGTGGGCGGAGCAGGGGAGCGGGGGGCGCGGCGTCGGGCCCAGCGTCGCCGGAGCGGATCGCGGGCCCGGCCTTCGCGGGCGCCCTCACGTCCTATGCGTTACGCGAAGACGCGAAGGTTGACAGAAGCGCCGCGAATGGGGCGGCCTCGGCACGCCGGTGGGACATCGGCCGCCTGCGCCCCCCGGGGATCACATCAAAGGAAACCGCGCTTCCGGCGGGCCTCCCATGCCCGGCGACGCTCCGTGCGGTCTGTGTGCTCAGTGGTGAAGAATACCGTTCCCGCATCCGCCCACCCGCTATCCGCGCCGACCCTTCGCGTCCTGTCCGTTCGGCTCCGCGTCTTCGTGTGACCCGCCGGTTCACGACCCCGGCTCCGCCCACGAACGCGCCGCCCCCCACTCGTCCCTGCGGGTGGTCGCCCGTCCCCGGCTGAGCCCGCCCCATGGCATGGGCATGTCCCGGGACGCGCTCGGGTGGGAGATTGGCGCCGGTAGACGCGGCGGGCGGCCCGGTGCAGCGGTGTGCGGGCGCCCGTCGCTTCCTCGGTTGTCCGGGACGAACGGCAGACGTGAACAGCGATCTCGCGCATGGGGCGCAGCCCGCGGAGGGGACCGGCGACGCCGGCCTCGCGGGCTCGGAGCGGCGCATTCCCCTCCGGCGGCGGGTGGCGGGCCTCCCGGTGAGGCCCGCGGTCGCGCTGCTGGTGGCAGCGACGGCCGTGGGCGTGGTCGAGGCCACGCAGTACTACGCCGGCGTGCGCCTGGGCGGCGGCACGGTGACGCCGTGGCGGGCGATCGAGAGTACGGTGCCGTCCTGGTACGTTTTCGCGGCGCTGGTGCCGGGCATCGTGTGGCTGGCGAAGCGGTTCCGGGTCGAGCGCGGGCGCTGGGGGTGGGTCGCGCCGCACGTCGTCGCCTCGGTGGTGTTCGTCGTCATCCACCTCTCGCTGACGAGCTACGTCAGCGACTTCGTGCTGGCGCGGCCGAGCTCCGGCGAGACGCTCTGGGCGGACGTGCAGCTCCTGCTCTCCGTCTACTTCGTGCTGGACGTGGTGATGTACTGGGCGGTGCTGGGCGTCTACTACGCGTTCGACTACTACCGGCGGTTCCGGGAGCGGGAGCGCACGGCGGCGCAGCTGGAGCTGAAGGCGAGCCGGCTGGAGGCGGGGCTGGCGACGGCGAACCTGCAGGCGCTGCGCATGCAGCTCAACCCGCACTTCCTCTTCAACACGCTGAACTCGATCTCCGTGCTCGCGCTGAAGGGCGAGAAGCAGAAGGTGGCACGGATGCTCGCCCGCCTCTCCGAGCTGCTGCGCGTGGCGCTGGAGAACTCGTCGCACGTGATCCCGCTCTCGCAGGAGCTGGAGTTCCTGGAGCGATACCTGGACATCGAGCAGCTCCGCTTTCAGGACCGTCTCGAGGTCGTGCTGGACCTCGCGCCGGAGGTGCTCGACGCGGAGGTGCCGAGCCTGATCCTGCAGCCGCTGGTCGAGAACGCCATCGCCCACGGCGTGGCGAGGAACCCGGGGCCGGGGCGTGTGTCTGTGCGCGGCGGGGTGGAGGGGAGCTGGCTCGTGCTGAAGGTCTGCGACACGGGACCGGGGTTCCGGCCGGAGCCGGCGCCCGGGCCGCGCCGCGGCATCGGGCTGGCCAACACGCGGCTCCGGCTGGAGCAACTCTACGGCGCGGAGCAGTCGATCGACGTCGCGAACGCCCCGGACGGCGGGGCGATCGTCACCCTCCACCTCCCGTTCCGGCCGGCGCCGGACCCGCTCCTCCGGCGGGGCGGGGAGTGGGCAACCACGCGAGCGCCATGAGTACATCGATCCGTGCCCTGATCGTGGATGACGAGCCGCTGGCGCGGGAGGGGATCCGGCTGCAGCTCGGGGAGGAGCCGGATGTGGAGGTGGTCGGGGAGGCGACGACGGGGGAGGAAGCCGTCCGGGCGATCCTGGAGCAGGAGCCGGACCTGGTCTTC
>DASTKT010000239.1:0-35217 GCA_035715725.1 Longimicrobiales bacterium
GTACGCCCGCACGACCGGAGGTGTGTCCGTTCTCGCGGCCGAAGGCCGCGACAGCGAGCGCAGCGAGCGTGCGCGCGCCGCAGGCGAGCGACAGCGTCAGCGTGCGTGGCCCGCAGGGCCACGACAGTGAAACGTGCGCGGCCCGCAGGGCCGCGACAGCGCCAGCGTGCGCGAGCCGCAGGCGAGCGACAGGGAACCGTGCGTGGCGCCGCAGGCGCCACGACAGCGCAGCGTACGCGCGCCGCCGGGCGCCCGGCCGCGCGGCCAACCTCGTATGCCCGCCCGGCGCCCGCAAGCCAGCCCGGCCAGTAAGCGGACAAAACGACGGCCGGCCCGCGGTTGCCCACGGGCCGGCCAGTCGTTCGCACTGAAGGGTATTTTTTGGAGCCCAGTCGATGACGACTGGTAACCTCCCCTCGCGTTCCGCCGTCCTCCGTGGAGGCATGACGTCCGGCTCGGGAGTCGGCTCCGTAGGAGTGTGCTGTCGGCCCAAAAATTGACCCCCCAGTACGCCCGACTCAACACCAAAGCTAGCGGCCGAAGGACCTCCAGTCAATGCTCCGACAGGCCTATGGCACCACGTCCGGGCGCGTGTGATAAAGCGCCAGAACCGTCGCCTGGTCGGCCGGCGAGAGCCGCGGCGCCGACGCCCGGGCGTTCATGAGGTCCGCCTCGCTCGGGGAGTGCTGCCCGATCCCGAGCACGTGCCCGAGCTCGTGCGTCACGGTCCGCCGCGCCCGCGCCGAGTCGGTCGCCAGCGAGGCCAGCACCTGGACGAGCATCTTCACCCGCCCGCCCTGCGCCGAGCCCTTGATCGGGAACGGCTCGAGCCGCGTCGGCGGCGTCGCCAGGCAGAAGGTCGTCACCGCGACGCCCGTCAGGTCCGGCACGCACTGGCCCGTCTCGACCGGGAGCGCGACCCCGGTCCACAGCAGGACCACGTCGGCATCCTCGATCGCGGACGCCGCCACGATCCGGAACTCCCCGTACTTCATCGTCGCGTTCCACGCCGCCGCGCCCTGGTCCAGCGCCCGGGCGAGCGCCGCCGTCGCGGCCGCGTCGCCACCCTCCGCGTACACCCGGATCGTCGACCCCGACGGCCAGCGCAGCACCGTCCCACTCCCGCTCGTCGGCAGTGCGTACGTGTACGCGCCGGGGAGTGCCGGCACGGTCGGCGCGTCGCACGCCGCGAGCAGCAGCGCCAGCCCTGCCGCCGCCGCCGCGCGAGCCGGCCTCATCGCGGGCCTCCCGTGCCGATCCCCACCTGCAGCAGCGCGCGATACGCCCCGCCCCCCTTCACCCCGCCCGCCTCCAGCGTCGGGGTTCCGAACGCGTGCGCCTGCAGCGTGAGGCCCAGGTCCAGCACGAAGCGCCCGATCGGCCGCGTCCAGCCGCCGCCCACCTCCGCCAGCGGCTCGACCCGGGCGCCCCCCGCGAAGATGCCCTCCCGCTCCGCGACGTAGCGGATCCCGCCGAAGCCCGCCCGCACGAAGCTCGCGCCCCCGGCCGCGTAGCGGACCCCGACCACGCCGTGCCCCACGCCGAGCCGCTGCACGTCGCGCGCGCCGAAGCCCTCCTCCGCCCGCAGCTCCGAGAACGTCCAGCCGGCCGACGCCTCCAGCGACACTCTCGGCCGCAACGGAACGCCCACCGACGCCACCACCACCGGCGCCGGCGCCGCCCGCAGCGTGACCGGGGCCACCGGCCGCCCGCCCCCCGCCGCGACCTCGTCCTTCACCAGCGCGCTCGATGCCGCCACCCCCGCCCGCACCTCCACCGCGACGCCCTGCGCCGCGGCCGGCCGCGCGCCCGCCATGCCGAGGAGCCCGACCATCACCGCGCCGGCCAGCAGCCGAACGAAAAAAACCGCGGCCGTGCGCACGCATGCCGCGGTCGGCCCGCCGTCCCGTTCCACCAGGGATACAAAAGACGAAGCGGCCGCCATGCTGCTGACGACCGCCCGCCTTGCCACGGCGCTCTCCCCGGAGTTCCCGCTCGCCGTGACGACCATGTTGTGCCCGGACGTAGTGCACGTTCGGGTCCACTCCGGGGCCAAAGAGCTATCGCTATGCGGCATCGTCGCTTATCTGATATCGGTCGAACCTCGGGCGTCCACGTACCCGGCTACTTTTTGCGGTGTTCCGCCCCTTTTGTTCGCGCGGCACCGCCGCTCAGCCCTCCGCGCGGTACTGCCGCAGCCGCCCCAGGTTCAGCCGGTCCTCGGTCACCAGGTCCTCGCCCTTCGGCGTCTCCAGCACCTTCGGCACGGCGCGGAAGCGATCGTCCGTCATCAGCCGCCGGAACGGGGCGTCGCCCAGCGTGCCTTCGCCGATCCCGGCGTGGCGGTCGCGCCGGCTGCCGTGCCCGCCCACGGAGTCGTTCAGGTGGAAGAGCCGCAGCGTGTCCAGGCCGAGCACGTCCCCGAAGCGGGCCGTGACGCCGTCGTAGTCGCCGACGAGGTCGTAGCCGGCGGCCCAGACGTGGCAGGTGTCGAGGCAGATCCCGACGCGGTCGCGCAGCGGCGCGCGGATCCGCTCGCGCATCGCCGCGAGCTGCTCGAAGGTCGCGCCGAGCACGCGGCCGCTCCCGGCGGTGGTCTCCAGCAGGACCTGCGTCGCGCCGCCGACCTCCTCCAGCGCCCGCTCGATGGCCTCCGCGTTCTGCGCGAGCCCGCGGTCGAAGTCGCCGTCCGTCGCGTTCCCCGGGTGCGTGACGATGTACTCGATGCCGAGCGCCGTGCAGCGCTCGAGCTCCATGCGGAAGGACGCGTACGACCGCTCGAACAGGACGGGATCGGGCGACGCGAGGTTGATGAGGTACGAGTCGTGGGAGGCGACGGCGACGATCGCATGGGCGCGGCGCTCCTCCTGGAACGCGGCCACCAGCACGTCGTCGCACGCACGCTCGGCCCAGCGGTTCGGCTGCTTCGTGAAGACCTGGACGACGACGGAGTCGATCTCGGCCGCCCGCTCGGGCGCACGCTGGACGCCGCCCGCGGTGGAGACGTGCGCGCCCAGCTCGTCGCGCGGCTCGGGGGCCGCTGTCACGAGCGCGCCCGGGCGATGGCCTCGTCGACCAAGGACTCGAGCCGCGGTTTCGGCACGGCGCCGGTCTGCCGGGCGGCCTCGCGGCCGTCCACGAAGACGGCCAGCGTCGGGATGCCGCGAACCTGGTGGCGGGCCGCCATGGCGGGGTTGCGGTCCGTGTCCAGCTTCGCGACGACGATCTGCCCGGCTCGCTCACGGGCGAGCTGGTCCAACAGCGGCGCCATCAGCTTGCATGGGCCGCACCAATCGGCATAGAAATCGACCACCACCGGCACCTCGCTTCCGGATACCACGCGCTCCAGATCGTTGTCGCCGACCCGGATGGGACGGTCGAGCAGGATCGGGCGCCCACACTCCCCGCACTTCGGCCGCAGCGCCAGCCGCGTGAGGTCCACCCGGTTCAGGGTGCCGCAGAACGGGCACGGCACCGTTGCCTTGCGCGACGTGTCCTGCTCCATTACCGCTCTCCGTCGGTGCGTTCGAAGAAAAGTACGCGGCCGGAACTCGGCGTCGCAACGTCGCACGCGGCGCCGCGCCGGCCCTTGACGTTCAGGAGGAGGAGGATGCCCTTCAATCCGTGGCACGAGCTCGCGCCGGGCCCCGCGGTACCCGACGAGCTGAACGCGATCATCGAGATCCCGCGCGGCAGCCGGAACAAGTACGAGCTCGACAAGGAGACCGGGCTCTTCAAGTTCGACCGGCTGCTCTACAGCGCCGTCCACTACCCCGGGGACTACGGCTTCATCCCGCAAACGCTGGCCGACGACGGCGACCCGCTCGACGTCCTGGTCATGACCACCGAGCCGACGTTCCCGGGGTGCCTCGTCGTCGTGCGCCCCATCGGCCTCTTCGAGATGAAGGACGAGAAAGGCTTCGACGAGAAGATCCTCGCCGTCCCCGTCAACGACCCGCTCTACACCGAGTACCACGGGCTCGACGACGTCGCCTCGCACTACCTCCGCGAGGTCGAGCACTTCTTCGAGATCTACAAGGAGCTCGAGGGCGTGCGCACCACCGTCCTCGGCTGGCAACGGATGGACCGCACGCGCGCGGTCATCCAGGCGTGCATCGCGCTCTACCAGGAGCGCGGCCGGATCGGCGAATAGCCGCAAAAAGGACGCGGCGCCGTAAGGCGCCGCGTCCATGCTTCGAGCCTGCCGTGCGACCCGGATCAGCTGCCCGAGGTCGTCGTGGCCGGCGTCGTCATCGCACCGGTCGTGTCGTGCGCCATCCCGGTGTCCATCGGCGCGGCCGGAGCGGCCGGAGCCGGAGCGGGCGTCGTCTCGACCGCCGGCGTCGTCTCCTCCGGAACCTCTTCCTTCTTCTGGCACGCGACGAAAGCCATCGAGACGGCCACCGCCAGGATCCACGAGCGCTTCATACTCACCTCTCCGATTGAGGTCGCAACCGCTTCGCGCCGAAGTGGCCCGAAGCTTACTCCGCCGACGGCTTGCGCCCTCGGCATGAGCTCCCGCCCCCGGGAGCATGATCGGGCAAGATAATGCGGGGCCGCTGCATGGGTGTCAAGCACTCGGTCCCGCGATACGGCGCCGAGCGACGCTCCGGTCCGCCGGCGCTTCCCCTCCGATTCCAGTGTGCGCGAATCCGTGCTCGCGGCACGCCTTACGGCACGCTCGTGCACAACCCGGGCCGCCGCTCCGGTGACCCGTCCCGGGTACGCTTCTTGCCCCCCTCGACACATGGAGGTCGGACCCGGAACGATCACGGAACATGTTGTCGCTCACGGCATTATACCTCACCCTCGTCATCGTGCTGCCGCTCGCATTGAGCGCGGCGATCAGTCTCCGCGGACTCCCCGCCGGCCGCTCCTGCCCCGTCTGTGGCACCGAGACGTTCCGGCTGGTCGCCCGCTGGCTGCGATGGGTGCGCCTGGGCGGCGGTGAGCGGCTCCACTCGCGCTGGTGTGCGAGGTGTGGGTGGCAGGGGGTGTCGCGCGTATGCGAGACCGTCCGGGCCCACCCGCACCCCGCTATCGCCTCCGCACCCTCCACGCGGACCATCGAGTTGTGCGGTCTGGTCGTGGACGGTCGCGCCTGGCGGGTTCTGTTGCAGACGTGGTGTGAGGGCCCCGCCTGGCGGGGACAGCTTCTCTTCGTCGGCCCGCTCGGTCGGATCTGCTCCGACGGCGAGGCGCCGTTCAGCGGGGGGACGTACCACGAGATCCTGCATCAGGCGATGGCGCTGTCGGAGCCGACGCTGACCGGCCGCCTGCGGACGATGATCTCGGAATAGGCTGGCGCCGGCCCGGATGCGATCCCGCCCCCCATGCGTCGTCACGAGGGGCGGGATCGCGCTTCGTCGACTTCAGCTCCGGCCGCTCGCACCGGCGCCCGGCGCCTCGCCGCCGTCCCCGGCGGACGCCGCCGGCGGCCCCAACTCCTCGGGGCTCAGCCCGAGCAGCGCCGCCGCTTCCCGGAGCATCCGGCGACGCCCCGGATAGCGAACCCGGCGGACCGCCTCCGGGACGGGGAGCCAGGCGTACGCCGACGTCTCGTCCTCGGCGATCCTGACCTCGTGCCGGAACGCCTCGGCCAGGAAGTACGTCACCTGCTTGCGCACCAGTGTTCGCCGGTCGGCATCCCCGACGTTGAAGCGGTACGATTCGCTCCACTCGAAGCCGGGGACGAGGCGGATGTCGGCGGGCGAGAGACCGGTCTCCTCCGCCAGCTCGCGCAACGCGGCCTGCAGCGTCGTCTCGCCGGGCTGCACGCCGCCCTTGGGGAACTCCCAGAGCGGGCGCTTCGTCAGCCGGGACAGCAGCAGGAGGACCTCGCAGCCGCCGTCGGCGCGCCGGAAGAAGACGACGACGCCCGCCGACGTGCTACGCTGGACGCGCATCGGAGACGGACGACGGAACGCCGCGGGCTGCCTGGCTGGCGAGCGGCCGTGCGGCCGTGGCGCAGCGGCGCCGGTGCCCCGCGCCGCTGCCGGTCGGAACGATCGCGGTGATGCCTCCCGTCACGCGTACACCGGCACCACCGGCTCGACCACGACAGCCTCCCACGGGAAGCCGCGGGAGGCGCCGGGCGTGCGGCCGAAGTGCCCGTAAGACGCGGTCGGCGCGTAGATCGGCCGCAGCAGGTCCAGGTCCTCGATGATGCCCCGGGGCGTCAGGTCGAAGCGCGTGCGGATGAAGTCGCGGATCAGGTGCTCCGCCGCCTGCGCGGTGCCGAACGTCTCGACGCCGATCGCCACCGGCTCGGCCACGCCGATCGCGTACGCCACGCAGATCTCGCAGCGCCGCGCGAGCCCCGCCGCCACGACGTTCTTGGCCGCCCAGCGGGCCGCGTAGGCGGCCGAGCGGTCGACCTTCGAGGGGTCCTTGCCGCTGAACGCGCCGCCGCCGTGCCGCGCCGCGCCGCCGTACGTGTCCACGATGATCTTGCGCCCGGTCAGCCCCGTGTCCGTGGCCGGGCCGCCCTCCACGAACGAGCCCGACGGATTCACCAGGACGCGGTCGGCCCAGCCCGCAGGCAGCCGGTCCGGCGGCAGCGCCGCCGGGATCAGCTCCTCGAGCACGAACGCGCGGATCGTCTCGCGCCCGACTTCCGGCGTGTGCTGCGTCGACACGACGATGCGGGTGATCTCCGTCGGCAGGCCGTTCTCGTAGCGGACCGAGACCTGGCTCTTGGCATCCGGGCGCAGCCAGGCGACGCCCCCCGACTTGCGCGCCGCCGCCAGCCCCGCCGTCAGCGCGTGCGCCCACGTGATCGGCGCCGGCATCAGCTCCGGCGTCTCGCCCGTCGCGTAGCCGAACATCATCCCCTGGTCGCCCGCCCCCTGCGAGCGGCGGTCCAGCTTGTCGACGGCCGAGGCGATCTCGGGCGACTGCGCGTGCAGCCGGACGTGCACCTCTACGTGGTCGGCCGAAAAGCGCCCGTCGAAGTCGACGTACCCGATGTCCCGGATGGCCGCCCGCGCGGCCGCCTCGATCTCCGCGGCGTCGAGCGGAGTCGAGCTGCGGACCTCACCCGCGACGCAGACGTAGTTCTGCGTCACCAGCGTCTCGCACGCGACCCGCGCGTCCGGGTCCCGCGCCAGGTGCGCGTCCAGCACCGTGTCGCTGATCCGGTCCGCCACCTTGTCGGGGTGCCCCTCCGACACGGATTCGCTCGTCAGGATGAACTCGCCGGCCATCAACCCTCCAGGAAATGCCGAAGCCCGCCGCCGGGAGACTCGGCAGCGGGCCTCCGGCTCTTTAGTGCCTTCTTTTACGTGGGGCACAAGCTGCCGAATCAAATCCCACGTCGGCGCCTCGCGCCGAGTTGCGGCCCCCGCCTCCCTGCGGGCGACCGCGTGGCCGAACGTACGGGGCGCTCGGCCCGCCTGTCAAGGAATGCACCTTGCACCCTCGATCCACAACCTCAGCACCGACGCGCCATGACCGAGTCAGACGAGTGCCGCCCCGATGATGAGCGTCCCGAGCCGCTCCAGCCGGTACCCGATCTCGCCGGCACGCCGGCCGCCGACGCGCACGGAACCTACTTCGGCGAGGTCTTCGGCACCCTCGCGGAGCCTGGCAGCGGCCTGATCCGGTACCTCGACGTCGACGTCCACGGCACGGACCGCCATGTCCTCGTGCCCATCGGCCACGCCCGCATCCAGCGCCACGGCGAGGTCCCCGAGGTCCGCTTGCGCGCCGCGACGCGCGCCGACCTGGAGACGATCCCGACGTTCGAGCCCGACGCGCCGCTCGACGACATCTTCGAGGGCCAGGTCCTGGCCGCCCATTGCCGCCTCTTCGCCGGTGCCCGCTACTACGCGCACCCCGCCTACGACCACGGCGGCCTCTACGCCGGCGAGCACCCCATCGTGGCGCCGGCGATCGCCGTCCCGCAGGCCGCGCTCACCCCGCTCTCCCAGCTCCCCGGCTTCCGCGTGGCGGAAGGCGAGCCCGACGTCCGCGGCTGGCGCGTCGTCGACTGCCGCGGCGACGAGGTGGGCGTCATCGACGACCTGGTCGTCGATCCCGCCGCGCGCAAGGTCCGCTATGCCCTCGCCCGGATCGAGGGGGGAGCGCCGCTGCTCCTGCCCGTCGGACTGCTCGCCCTGGACGCGGAGGCCGCGCGCGTCCGCGTCGCCGGCCTCTCCGGCGAGGATCTCGGAACGCTGCCGCCGGCCCCATCCGACGCCATTACCCGCGCGGCCGAAGACGAGCTCCGCGTCGCACTGGACGCCCGGCTCCAGGGCGCGCGCCGGTTCGACCGGCCGGACTTCCGCTGCCCGCCGGTCTCAGATCAGTGATGTGAACAGGCCGCCCGGCGTCTCCCACGCGTCGAACTCCTCGGCCGCCGTGACGCCCCAGCGCGCGCCGGCGGCCGCCAGCCGCTCGCGCAGCCACGCATCCGGCGGCCAGTCCACTCGCGCGCGGTAGTACGCCGCCACGCCGTGGATCACCGCCTGGTACGGCGTCACGTCCACCGCCGCGGCCGGAAGCACCGCCGGCTCCTCGCGCAGCGTGAACACCGGGCACGGCCCGCGGTGCGGCGGGAGCGGCGCCACCGCCCGTGCGACGCGCGCCAGCGTCACGGCGTCGCGCAGGATCTTCCCCGTCGCCTGGTGGTCGGGATGGCGCATGCCGCGCCGCCAGGCGTCTCCCCAGGTGAGCAGGGCGTCCGGCTGCATCTCGGCGATCACACGGGCGGCGCGGTGCGCGTTCTCCGCCGTCGCCTCGACCCACGTATCCTCGAAGTCCAGGAAGCGCGCCTCCGCGCCCAGCATCGCCGCCACCTCGAACCCCTGCTCTTCCCTGCGCCGCGCAACCTCTTCGCCGGGGAGCGGGCCCAGCGCCTCCGTCATCGCTCCCCGCGTCAGCCACACGATCACGACGCGGTCCCCTTTCGCCACCTGCGCGGCGATCGCGCCGAGGCATCCCACCTCGTCATCCGGATGGCTCAGTCCGACCAGCAGTGTACGGCGTGTCGTTTCGGGCATCGTGGAACTCTCGCGATTCACGGTTCTCCCGCGCCGACCCGGCGCGGGAGCAGATGACATCCCGGCGGCGGCTGGCGTTGACGACCGCCACCACCCCGGCGACATTCACACCCCATGGAACTCATCCTCGCACTTGCCGCCGACGATGTCCGCGAGCGCACCGACGGCAACTTCGACGTCCACGGCGTGCGCTTCGAGTATTACGCTCCCGGCTTCCCCGCGGTCCAGGAGCGCATGGTCGTCGTCGTGGTCATCGAATGGGCGGCCGACGAGGTCGGCCGGCAACCGCTGCGCGCCGACCTCGTCGACGAGGCCGGCACCCGGATCCTCACGATCGAAGGGCACACCGAGGTCGAGCCTCGCGCCGAGGACCGCGCTCCGCCGCGCACGCGCCTGATCCTGCCGTTGCAGCGCGTCGTCTTCCCCCACCCCGGCCGCTACTTCTTCGACATCCTCGCCGGCGACCAGGTCCGCCGCGCCATCCCGCTTTTCGTCGGAAAACACCCCTGAGCGACGCCTCGGACCCAAGCGGCCCGGTTCGGGTATCCAAGCGCACCACGCCGTGTGGCAATCACCGCGATGCCTGACCGTCGCCGGAGGAATTTGTGGCAGGAGCGCAGGAGGCGCAGCCGTCGAGGCCGCTCGTGAGGGTCCTGGCCGCGCTGTCGGACGAGAACCGGTTCCGCATCGTGGAGCTGCTTTCCGTGGAGGCCGCCGACCTCTCCTGCGGCAAGATCGGCCAGGCGCTCGGCCTCTCGCCCTCCCTCATCTCGCACCACCTCTCCGTCCTCGAGACGGCCGGCGTCATCGAGCGCCGCAAGAACGGCCTGTGGACGCTGAACCGGCTCCGCCGCGAGGAGTTGCGCGCCCACCTCGCGGTGCTGGAGGGCTTGCTGCGCCCCGTGGCCTGAAGGCGGCCCGCACGCCATCCCCGTGCCGAGAACGTCAAACCGCGACGGTGGCGCCACCGTCGCGGTTTTCGATTCCAGCCCGCGGCGCGACGGCTCAGCCACCGCCCGGCAACGGCCCCCCGCCGGGGATCCCCGGCTCCGTCATCTCCCGCACGTTCAGCACCTCGTCCAGCTCCCGCTCGCCGAGCACGCCCTTCTCGCGCGCGATCTCCCGGACCGTCGTGCGCCGGGCATGCGCCTCCTTGGCGAGCGACGCCGCCGCGTCGTAGCCGATCTTCGGCGCCATCGCCGTGGCCAGCATGAGATTGCCCTCCAGCAGCTCCCGCAACCGCTCCTCGTTGGCCACGATCCCGTCCACGCCCTTCTCCGCGAAAACCCGCGCCGCGTTCGCCGCGATCCCGATCGACTGCAGCAGCGCGTACGCCATCACCGGCATCATCACGTTCAGCTCGAAGTACGAGCCCAGCCCGCCGACCGTGATCGTGGTGTGGTTCCCCATGATCTGCGCCGCGACCATCGTGACCGCTTCCGGAATCACCGGGTTGACCTTCCCCGGCATGATGCTCGACCCCGGCTGGGTCGCCGGCAGCGTGATCTCCGCCAGCCCGGCCCGCGGCCCGCTGGCCATCCAGCGAATGTCGTTCGCGATCTTCGTCAGCCCCACCGCCAGCGAGTTCAGCGCACCGTGCGCGAAGACGATCGTATCCCGCGTCCCCTGCCGCTCGAAGTGGTTCTCCGCCTCCCGGAACTGGATCCCCGTCATCGTCGAGAGGCGCGCGATCGCCAGCCGAGCGAACGCCTCGTGCGTGTTGATCCCCGTCCCGACCGCCGTGCCGCCCAGCGGGAGCTCCGCCATGTCGTCCACCGCCATCCGCAGGCGACGACGCGCGTGCCGGATCCCCGCGGCGTACCCGCCGAACTCCTGTCCCAGGCGCACCGGCGTGGCGTCCATGAGGTGCGTGCGCCCCGACTTCACCAGGTGGTCGAACTCCCGCGCCTTCCGCTCCAGCGCCGCCTCGAGCTGCTGAAGCGCTGGATCCAGCGCCTCCTGGATCGCGACGCACGCCGCCACCTGCATGGCCGTCGGGATGGTGTCGTTCGACGACTGGCCGAGGTTCACGTGGTCGTTCGGGTGGACCTTCGCGCCCTCGTGCCCGCCCTCCCGCAGCAGCGCCGCGGCCCGGTGCGCGATCACCTCGTTCATGTTCATGTTCGTCGACGTGCCGCTCCCGGTCTGGAAGATGTCGATCGGGAACTCGCCGTCGTGGCGCCCGGCGATGACCTCGTCCGCCGCCCGCTCGATCGCCGCCGCCGTGCGCTCGTCCAGCAGCCCCAGCTCCGTGTTCGTCTGCGCCGCCGACTTCTTGATCATCGCCAGCGCAGCGATGAACTGCCGCGGAAAACGCAGATCGCTGATCGGGAAGTTCTCCACCGCCCGCTGCGTCTGCGCCCCCCACAGCGCCCGCGCCGGCACCTTCATCTCGCCGAGCGAGTCCTTCTCGATCCGAAACTCCTGGCTGGACATCGCGGCCTCCCCTCTCGCGGCGCTCCGCGCCGCGCACGCTGTCGCTGTCGCCGCGCCTGCGGCGCGACGCACCTTTCACTGTCGTGGCCGTTCGGCCACGCACGCTGGCACTGTCCCTCGCCGGAGGCGAGCGCACGCCATCTGCGCGGCTGGAGCGGCGCTCCGCGCCGCGAGGGCGCCGCCTACTTCGGCGGCCTCGACGGCCGGACCTCGATCCGGCTCGGCAGCGTCCGTGCGGGGAGCGCCAGGAGATCCAGCACCATCTGCCCGATGTCCTCGGGCTGGATCTTCCACTCGTCCCCGTGTCCCTGCCGCGAGAGCCCGAACTCCGTCGCGACGCTTCCGGGCATGATGTAGCTGACGCGGATCCCGTCGTGCCGCACATCCTGCATCAGCGCCTCGCTGAAGCCGACCAACCCGAACTTGCTGGCATTGTAGGCCGAGCCGCCCGGGAACGCGTTCTTCCCCGCGAGACTCCCGATGTTGAGGATCCAGCCGCCGCCGGCGCGCCGCAGGTGCGGGATCGCTTCGTGACTGCAGTAGAACAGCGAATCGAGGTTCGTCCGGATCACGCGGTCCCAGTCGTCGACGGCCATGTCGGGCACCGGGGCGAAGACGCCGATCCCCGCGTTGTTCACCAGGATGTCCAGGCGCCCGAACGCCTCCACGGCGCCGGCCACCATCCGGCTGCAGTCCTCGAACCTCCCCACGTCCGCCGCGATGCCCCGCGCCTGGCCCGGACCGCGCGCGCTCAGCTCGCCCGCCACCCGCGAAACGTCCGCCGCCGTCCGCGCCGAGATCACGACCCCCGCGCCCGCGCCCACCAGCGCCTCGGCGATGGCGCGCCCGATTCCGCGCGTCGCGCCGGTGACGATCGCCGACTTCCCACTCAGATCCACCATGACCACTCCCTCCGCGTCAGCCTTCGAGGCGGGGATCTTAATTGCTTCCCCACCGCCCCGCCACTAGCTTTTTCGGCCATGGAGATTCCCGGGAAGGTGGCTCTCGTGACCGGCGGAGCCCGTCGTGTCGGCCGCGCCCTTTCCCTCGCCCTGGCCGAGGCCGGCGCCGATCTCGTCGTCGGTTATCACCGCTCCGCCAGCGATGCCGACACCCTGGTGGAGGAGGTGCGCGCGCTCGGGCGCCGCGCCGTGGCCGTTCAGGGCGACGTCGCCTCGAAGACGGACGTCGACGCGCTCGTGCGCGCGTGCGAGGCCGCGTTCGGCCGGCTCGACATCCTGGTGAACAACGCCGCCGGCTTCGAGTCCGCGCCGTTCCTGGAGATCACCGAGGAGGAGTGGGACCGCGTGATGGCGGTCAACCTGAAGGGACCGTTCCTCCTCTCGCAGGCCGCCACGCCGCTGCTCCGCGCCCATGGCGATGGCATCATCGTGAACATCGCGGACCTCGCCGGACTCCAGGCCTGGCCCGGCTACGCGCATCACGGCGCGTCCAAGGCGGGCCTGATCCACCTGACGCGCGTCGCGGCCCGGGCGCTCGCGCCGGAGATCCGCGTCGCCGCGATCGCGCCCGGGACGGTGCTCCCCCCGGAGACCTTCACCGAGGAGCAGGTGTACAAGCTGCGCGAGGCGATCCCGCTCAAGCGGATCGGCTCGCCCGACGACGTGGCGGAAGCGCTCCTGTATCTGGTCCGGAGCGACTTCGTCACGGGCATCGTCATTCCGGTCGACGGTGGGAGGCTGCTCGTCTAGATGAGGAACCGATCCAAAAAGCAGACGCGGTCCGGCGCGAGGAAGCGGCCGGCCGCGAAGCGGTGGCTCAAGCTGCGGGCCGGTCTGGTGCTGACGGCTGCCCTCGTCGCCACGCTCGGCGCCGGGCTCGGCCTGTTCGCCGCACCGCGGGCGCTCGACTGCCCCTCGGTCGAGGGCCTGCGAACCTACCGCGCGCCCGAGGCCTCCCGCGTCTTCGCCCAGGACGGCTCCGTCCTGACCGACCTCTCGCCGCAGCGCCGGGTGGTCGTCGACGAGAAGGCGATCCCGCCCGCGCTCAAGAACGGCTTCGTCGCCGTGGAGGACCGCCGCTTCTGGGAGCATGGCGGCATCGACCTCCGCGGCATCGGCCGGGCGATCGTGCATGACATCGCGGCCGGCTCCTTCAAGGAGGGCTTCAGCACCATCACCATGCAGCTCAGCCGGAGCCTCTTCCCCGAGGACCTGCCGTCCTCGCAGAAGTCGCTGCGCCGCAAGGCGTGTGAGGTGTACCTGGCGGGCAAGATCGAGCGCGAGTTCACGAAGCGGCAGATCCTCGGCCTCTACCTGAACCAGATCTATCTCGGGAGCGGACTCTACGGCGTCGAGATGGCCTCGGAGTACTACTTCGGCAAGCCGGTCGCCCAGCTCACGCCCGCCGAGACCGCGCTCATCATCGGCCTGAACAAGAACCCCGAGGGCTACAACCCGCGCAAGAACCCGATGCGCGCCATCGAGCGCCGCAACACGGTCCTGGCCATCATGGCGCGGGAGAAGGTGCTGCCCGCCGCGAACGCCCAGCGCGCCATGCGCGAGCCGCTCCGCCTGGCGCCGCCGCCCGAGGCGGCCGGCCCGGCGCCGTACTTCGTCGCCGAGGTCCGCCGCGAGCTGCGCGAGCGCTTCGGCCCGAACGCCGACGTGAGCGGGCTACGCGTCTACACCGGGCTCGACCCGCAGTTGCAGCAGGCGGCCTACAAGGCGCTCGTCGCGCAGATCCAGGCCATCGAGGCCGGAAAGTACGGCAAGTACCGCCATCCGGTCATGCCGAAGTCCGCCGGCGCGGACCCGTCGGCCGGCGGCTCGCCGTACCTGCAGGGGATGGTCGTGGCCCTCGACCCGGAGACCGGCGCCGTCCGCGCGCTGGTCGGCGGCCGCGACTTCTCGCACTCCGCCTACGACCGCGCCATTCAGGCCCGGCGCCAGCCCGGCTCGGCCTTCAAGCCCATCGTCTACGCCACGGCGATCCAGGACGCGGGACTCACCCCGACGACGCAGATTCAGCTCGCCTCGGCCGCGGCCTACAACCCGGACGACGAGGTCGCGCCGGGGACCGTCGCGCTCACGGCCCGGCAGGCGCTCACGAAGTCGTCCAACGCCGCCGCCGTGCGGGTCGGCGCGATGGTCGGGCCGCAAGCGGTGGCGCGCACCGCGAAGGCGCTCGGCATCTCGACGCCGATCCCGCCCTACCCCTCCATCTACCTCGGCGCCGCCGAGGTCGTCCCCGTCGAGCTGGTCGGCGCCTTCGCGGCGTTCGACAACGGTGGTTTTCGCGTGCAACCGCACCTGATCACGCGCGTCGAGGACAAGGCCGGCAAGGTGCTCTGGCAGCCGCCCGCGGTCCGCGAGCGTGCGCTGGACGAGGGGACCGCCTTCATCACGCTCAGCATGATGGAGGACGTCGTCGACCACGGCACCGGCGCCAGCGTCCGCAGCCAGGGCTTCTGGCTCCCCGCCGCCGGCAAGACCGGCACGACGAACGACGCCAAGGACGTCTGGTTCGTCGGCATGACCAAGGACCTGGTCGCCGGCGTCTGGCTCGGCTTCGACCGCCCGCAGACCATCACCGCCTCGGCCCTCGGCGGCGGCCTCGCCGCACCGATCTGGGGCCAGATGATGAAGGAGGAGTACCGGACGCGCCCCGCGCCCGGGAGCTGGGCGCCGCCCGCCGGCGTCGTCAGCGTCGCCGTCGACGCCGAGACCGGCCTCCTCGCCACGGCCAACTGCCCGCCCGAGGCGGTCCGCATCGAGTACTACCTCCCGGGCACCGAGCCGCACGACTTCTGCCCGCTCCACCCGGAGGGCGGCCCGGGGCGGTTCGTCGGGCGCCTCTGGCAGGGACTCAAGCACGTCTTCTGAGCGGGCGCGCCGCGCGCCGCCGCCCGCCGGAACGGCGCGCCACGGCGCACGTACCGACCGCCGCGCCGGACCGGCGCGGATGCGAACGGGGGCCTGGCAGACGCCAGGCCCCCGTTCGCATCCGGATCGCGCGCCGGCAGCGCCGGTGCCCGCCGCTACTCGGTCTCGCGAGCCGGCACCGGTGCCTCCGCCGTCTCCAGCACCGGCGACTCCCCCAGCCCCATGTGCGCCAGCCACCGCTCCGCCTCCAGCGCCGCCATGCACCCCGTCGCCGACGCCGTGATCGCCTGGCGGTAGAAGTCGTCCATGACGTCACCGGCCGCGAACACGCCGTCGACGCTCGTCGCCGTCCGCCAGGGCCTCACCTTCACGTAGCCATGCGGCGTGAGGTCCAGTTGCCCTCCGAGGAACTCCGTGTTCGGCTTGTGACCGATGGCGATGAAGAGCCCGCCGAGCTCGAGGTCCTCCCGCTCGCCCGAGACCGTGTCCACCAGCCGCACGCCGCTGATCTGGTCGTAGCCCAGCACTTCCGCCACTTCCTTGTTCCACAGCACGCGGATCTTCGGGTGGCCGAGGACCCGGTCCGCCATGACCTTCGACGCCCGGAACTCGGCGCGCCGGTGGATGATCAGGACCTCCCGGCCGAACTTCGTCAGGTAGAGCGCCTCCTCCATCGCCGTGTCGCCGCCGCCGACCACGGCCAGGACCTTGTCGCGGTAGAACGGCAGCGCCCCGTCGCACACGGCGCACGCGCTCACACCACCCCCCATCTGGGCCAGGCGCTCCTCGTTGGGCACCCCCAGCCACTTGGCGTACGCCCCCGTGGCGACGACGACCGTGAGCGCCTCGACCTCCGCCGAGTAGTTCGGCCGAACGCGGAACGGATGACGCGAGAAGTCCACGCTCTGGACGTTCTCGCTGATCACGCGCGTCCCGAAACGGAGCGCCTGCTCCTTCATCTTCTCCATCAGGACCGGCCCGGTGATCCCCTGCGGGAACCCCGGATAATTCTCGACCTCGGTCGTGTTCATGAGCTGGCCGCCGGGGAGCAGCGTCCCCAGCGGCTCGCCCTCCAGCACCAGCGGATCGAGCGACGCCCGGGCGCCGTAGATGGCGGCCGTCCAGGCCGCCGGACCCGAGCCGATGATCACCAGGGTTTCGCGCGCGATTGAGGCCATGATACTGGTCGTCTGAAGCTGAGGGTGAACGGGTTTCGGCGCGCCTGCGCGCAAGATAGATCCGGCGTCGCGCGGCGGCAACGCGCCCTCCCGAGGGGACGAAAGGCTGGCGCCCGGAGCATGCCGGCGCTAGGTTTTCCCACCACACCGGAAGTCAGCCATGGATCTTGCACACTCTTCTCTCGAAGCAAAAATCGAGCGGCTCCTCTCCTCGCTGGCGGGGGTGGTCTCGGCCCGGGTCGTCGTCGGTCCCCAGGGCGAGGTCGAGGAGATCCACGTCCTCGCGACGCCCGCCGTGCACCCCAAGCAGGTCGTCCGGAACGTCGAATCGGCGCTCTCCGCCGGCCTCGGCGTGGTCGTCGACCGCCGCACCGTCAGCGTCGCCCAGGTCCGGGACGAGTTCCTCGATGACGTCGTCGCCGAGCCCGAGGCCCTCGTGGCCGAGGCGGCCGAGTCCGCCCTCGCCGAGAGCCAGCGCCTCGAGTTCGTCCGCTACGACGCTCGCCTCTTCGGCATCCAGGAGGCGCACTGCCACGTCGTGCTCCGCCGCGGCGCGGACGAGTTCAGCGGGGCCGGCCAGGGACCCAACACACCCCAGGGCCGCGCCGAGGCCGCCGCCCGCGCCCTCTTCGCCGCCGTCGTCGCCAGCCGCGGATCCGACGACGTGGCCCTCGAAGGCGCCGCCCTCGTCGAGACGAACGGCCGCACCTTCGTCCTCGTCGCCGCGCACGGCCTCACCGGCCGCCAGACCATCCCCCTCACCGGTGCGGCGCCTCTAGGCCGCTCCGCGGAAGAGGCCGCGATCCTCGCCTCGCTGCAGGCGACGAATCGCTGGGTCGAGCTCCCGTCCTAGCCCCCGATCCCGGTCCTCGAGGTCCCCGTTGCTCGCGAACGATCGCCTCGCCGCTCCCGCGGAAGCGGAGCCCGCCGTCCCCGAAGACGACGCGCGGCGGCTCGGCGCGCGCATCCGCGACGACATGCGCGACCCGCTGGAGCGCATCCTCCTCTTCGCCCGCCGCCTGGCCGAGACCGGGGAGACGAACCCGGCGGCCCGCGCCGCGGCGGAGGCGATCACGCGCTCCGCCGAGGACATCGTCGCCCGGCTCTCGCGCTTCGAGGACGTCGCCCGCGACCTGCTCGCCGAATCGGCCGGCGCACAGCCTCCGGTCGAGGTCGTCCTCCCATCCGGCCTGGCCCACACCCTCGCCGGTGAGCTCGGCGGGCTGGCCCGCCAGATCGACGCCGCCGCCAGTCAGCCGGCGGGCGCCGCCTCGCTTCAGCCGCGCCTCAAGCGCGCCGCGCGCCTGGCGAGCCTGTGGCTCGCGCCGCGCCCGGACGCCGGCCGCGCCCGCGCTACCCCGCGCCCATCGTGGTCCGCGGCCGGCGCCGGCCGCGCCGCGACCGCGCCGGATGCGCCGGCGTCTCCCGCCGTCGAGGTCGGTAGCAGCATCGCCATCAAGGCGCTCACCGCGCGCCTCGAGCGCCTCCAGGCCGCCCACCGCGCCCTCCAGGCGCAGTCCGCGGACCGCGAGCGCCGCTGGCGCCTCCGCATCCAGGAGCTCCGCAACGCCGCTCACGCGCTCCTCTCCTGGGGCTTCGCACTGCGCCGCTCCCCGCTCCAGAAGACGCCCTGGTTCGCGCCCCTGCTCCGCGCCACCGACAGCGTGCTCCGGCGCGCCGAGGAAACGCTCGACGCCGGAGAGCCGCCCGCCGACCTCGTCGTCCACGTCCAGGAGGTCGACCTCGGCGTCGCCGCCCAGGAGGCCATCGAGGCCATCCGCCCCACCGCCGACCTCTGCCAGCTCATGCTCGTCCTGGCTGGCCCGCCCGTCGGGGAGACGGTCCACGTCGCCGCGGACCCGGATCGCGTCCACCAGATCCTCCAGAATCTCCTCCGCAACGCCATCGACGCCACCCCGGCCGGTGGCTCCATCGCCGTCTCCATTCACGGCGACGACGACGCCGGCATCGTCGAGGTGGAGGACACCGGTTCGGGCCTGCCGCCCGAGGTGTTCTCCACGCTCTCCACCGACGCGCTCGAGGCCTCCGACGAGGTCCTCGGCCTCGGCCTCGCGTTCTCCCGCGAGCTCGCGCTCCGCATGGGCGGCCGACTCTCCGCCGCGGCGCCCGATCTCGGCGACGGCGCCCGACTCCTGCTCCGACTCCCGCGCACCGCCTCGTGAGTAGCTCCGGCACCCCGCCGAGGGACGAACCGCGCCAGGTCGAGGCCTTTCTCGCCGAGGAGATCGAACGCCTCCCCGGCGTCGTCGCCGCCGCGATCCATCTCGGGCCCGCCGCCGAGATCCGCGAGGTCTACATCGCCGCCGCACCCGGCACCTCCGCCGCCGACCTGCAGAGCGCCACCGTCGCGATCCTCGCCCGCAACGGCGTCGACGTCGCGCCCGCCGTCGTGCGCGTCGGTGCCATCCAGGAGCCGCTCGGCGCGCCCGCCGCGCCGACCGCCGCCACGCCGCCGCTGCCCGGGACCGTGCCCGACTCCGTCGCCGCGCAAGGCCGCTTCATCCTCCTCGACAGCGTCGACATCCAGACCTCCGGCGGCCACATCGTCTGCCGCGTCCGACTCCTCCGCCAGGGCGAGCACCTGGAGGGTGAGGCCCGCGAGCTCGATACCGAGCTCGGCCGCGCCCGAGCCGCCGCCCGCGCCACCATCGCCGCCGCCGAAAACGCGTCGCCCTTCGCGCTCGGCCTCGAAGGCGCCGCCTTCGTCGACCTCTTCTCCCGCCGCTACGTCGTGGTCTCCGTCGAGGCCTCCGCCGCCCGCCGCTTCGTCACGCTCGCCGCGCTCCTCGCCCTCGAGTCCAACCGACCCGTCGAGGAAGCGGCCACGCTCGCGACGATCCGGGCCATCGAGCGCTTCATCTCCTGGTAGCCCCGCGCCGCCTCGCACGACTCCTCGCCCACCCCCACCTCGCACCCCGTTCGGCCCTTGCTCCATTCGTGGCCCCGCGCTACCTTGCGAGTTGAGAACCAATCTCAACTGCGCCGCCGGGGGAGTACGCGATGGGCGCGAGGCAGGGCGTTTCCTTCATCTCGATCGTGCTGGTCGGCGCGGCGGCGCTCCTCGTCGCCGGGTGCCAGAGCGACGGCGCCGCGAAGGCCGAGGCCGAGCCGCCTGCCGCGGCGGCGCGTGCATCGGTGCCGGGCGGGCTGATCCCGGGGACTCCCGCGGGGGGCCTCCAGGATTGGATCACGGACGTGCGGCGCGGCCTCGCGGCCGCGGCCGAGCGGTCAGCGAGCGATCCGGCCGGCGCGCAGCGGCAGGCGCTCGAGCTGTACCTCACCCGACAGGAATACATCGAGCAGTACTACGGGACGGGCGGCCGATTGAACGCCGGTCCGGCGCTGGGTCCGGCGGTGAAGGCGGCGGAGGACCGATTCCACGAGGTCCTGCAGCAGATGCGCCCCGGCGCGGGGTCGGCGGCAGGTGGGCTGGCCGGCGGGGTGGCGCGGCTCTCCGCGCAATACGACACGGTGCTCGCGGCGGCGAAGTCCGCGGGCGTGCCGCTGCTGCCGCGGGGGGACGCGGCGGCGCCATCCGGGGCGCCGTGATCGCCCGGCGCCTCGCGGCCGTCCTGCTCGCCCTCGCGATCGTCGCCTGGGGGAGGTCGGGCGCCGCGCAGACCCTGCCGCCGCGCCCGCTTGGGCCCTGGCTGGAGGATATCTCGGGCGCCGTCGGCCGCGTGGAGGCCACGGCCCGGGCCGGGCGGCTGGAGGACGCCCGGCAGGCGGCGCTGCGGGTCTACCTCGACGAGTTCGAGGTGCTGGAGAGCACGTACGGCGTGGCTGGGGCGTACGGGACGGCGGCGGCGGCCGAGCGGATCGGTGAAGCGGAGGCACGCTTCCATGCGCTCCTCGGTGCCGCGACGCCGGGCGCGGCGGCTTCGCTCGCGGCGTCGCTGCGCGCCGATCTCGCGGCGTTGCGCGGCGAGGTCGGGAACGTCGCCCCGGCTCGTCGGCCGGGTCCGCTTGCCGGGCCGGCCTCCGCTCCCCCGCTCCCGTCCGGGCCGGGGATGCGGGCGGGGCGCTCCGGGCCGTGGAGCACGCCTACCTCGAGAGGATCGAGCCGCTGGAGGCGCGGATCGCGCAGGGTCGGGTGGCCCGGATCGAGCGCCTCATCCACCTCCGGCTCCGGCCGGGGCTGGCGCGGGGCGCGGACACGGCGGAGGTGGCGCGGGACATCGCGGCGTTGCGCGGGGAGCTGCTCGCCGCCGACGCCGTGCTCCGGGCGGGAACGCCCTTCTGGTTCGGGGCCGCGAATGCGTTCGTGATCCTGGTGCGGGAGGGGCTGGAAGCGGTGCTGCTGATCGGTGCGCTACTGGCCTACCTCTCGGCGGCGGGGGCGGGCCGGCGCGAGCGGCGCCAGATCTTCGTCGGCGTCGGCGCCGGGATGCTGGCCACGCTGGCCACGTGGGTGCTCGCTCGCACGTTCGTCCCGCTGGGCGGCGCGAGCCGGGAGCTCGTGGAGGGAGTCACGGGACTCCTGGCGGTGGGCGTCCTCCTGTACGTCTCGCACTGGCTCTTCCAGAAGACCTACATCCAGGACTGGAAGGAGTACCTGCGGCAGCACGTCGGCCGCGCCGTCACCAGCGGCTCCGCCATGGCGATGGCCTCGCTCGCTTTCGCCGCGGTCTACCGCGAGGGCTTCGAAACGGTGCTGTTCTACCAGGCGATCGTCTTCGACGCCGGCACCGGGTCGGTGCTCGCGGGCTGCGTGCCGGGGCTCGTGCTGATCGTCGGACTCGGCGTGGCGATCATCCGGATGGGGGTGAGGCTCCCGCTGCGACGGGTCTTCGGCGTTACGAACGCGATCCTGCTCTACCTCGCGGTCGTCTTCCTCGGGAAGGGGATCTACAACCTCCAGGAGGCCGGCCTCTTCGCGCCCCACCCCCTCGGCTGGGTGCCCGACCACGGCGCGCTGCGTCAGCTCTTCGGGCTCTACCCCATCGCCGAGTCGCTCGCGGCCCAACTCGTCCTGCTGACCGCACTCTCCGCCGTCTCCATCTACTTCCGGCGACGGCTTGCGCGGCAGCGCGCGGCGGCCGCCGCGCCGCCCCGTCTCGCTACGTCTCGCTGACCGCCGTCGGCGGCCCGACGAACTTCTCCACCTCCTGGACCACGCGCCGCGGCTCGACCGGCTTCGCCAGATAGCCGTCACAGCCGGCCTGAAGCGCCTTCTGCCGGTCTTCCTCCAGCGCATGAGCGGTCAGCGCGATGATCGGGATGGCGTCCGTGGCCGCGTCGGCCTTCAGCCGCTGCGTGGCCTCCCAGCCGTCGATCTTCGGGATCGAGATGTCCATCAGGATCAGGTCCGGGAGGTCCTGCCTCGCCCGCGCCACGCCTTCCTCGCCGTCCCGGGCCTCGATCACACGGTAGCCGACGTGCTCGAGGATCGTCCGGTACACGACGAGATTGTCCTCGTTGTCCTCGACGAGAAGGACGGTCTTCCTGGTGTTGTTGCTCATGCCCGGCTCGACGCCTCGGGTTGGGAACGGGGATTTCGGGCGGGAAGCAACGAACCCGCCGATACAGAAACCATGCCAGTATCTGCCGTCAGGAGGTGCAACGCACCGTGACAGTGGGAGATCGTGCCCACCAGGAACCGCAACCAGCGGTCCCCGCCCGCTGCGCGCCGGACCGCCTCGGTGACCGCCGCGCGGGCGGTTGCCACCTCGGCGAGCGGGTAGGCGCCGACCCCGTACGCCAGGTGGTGGCAGTGGAACAGGTGGAGCTGCTCGACGCGCTGCCCCCCTTCCTCGAGCGCCGCCGCAAGCTGCCGAACCGTCCGATCCAGGTCCCAGAAGCGCGGCCCTCGAGTCTTCGGGCAGCGCTCCGGCTCGATGCAGTTGACCGGGCAGACCCAGTCCGCGTGGGAGAGGAGGAGCGGACCACCGTCGGCCTGCCGCTGGAACGGCGTCCCCGGTAGGCGGCGGAACGGCTCGAGCGTCCAGTGGACGTCCGCGCACTCCTCGCGCACGCGCCGGAGCAGCCACGCCAGTGCCAGGTGCGGCGTGAACGGCGGGGTGACGAGCTGGTCGTCCGAGCGCAGGTCGGCCTCGCCGAGGCGCCGGTCGAGGAAATCGTCCCAGCCGCTCCGCTCGAACCGGAGCGGCGCCTCCCGGCCCAGCTCCCGGGCGGCCTGCGGCGCCTCGCCGTGGTCCACCACCACGACCTCGTCCACCGCGAGAGCGCCCGCCGCGCGGGCCCGCAGGAGCTGCCGCGCGTAGAAGGTGCCGTAGCAGCCGCCGCCCATCACGTAGAAACGCATCGCGCCACCGTATCGGCGACGGTCAACCGGCGACCGGGACCGTCTCTTCCTCGCGGTCCTTGAAGACCTTGAGGTTCGTCGAATGCCCCGGATTGATCCGCGCCTTCGGGTCGATGTGGTGCACGGCGTAGTTCACCGCGATGCACGCCTCCGAGAAGCCTGTGGCGATGAGCTCCAGCTTGCCGTCGTAAGTGCAGATGTCGCCGGCGGCGAAGACGCCGGGAATCGTCGTCTGCATATGCGGGTCCACGCGGATCGAATGGCGCTCGAGCTCGAGCCCCCAGCGGGAGATCGGGCCCAGATCCGGCTTGAAGCCGATCAGCGCGAGGACCGCGTCGACCTCGAAATGCGTGTCGGCATCGCTGCGGTTGTCGAAGATCGTGACGCCCGTGACGATCTCGTCGCCATGGATCTCGCGCACCTCGCGGTGCGTGAGCAGCTCCATCTGCCCCGCCTCCACCGCCTGCTGCATCAGGCGCATGGAGTGGGCGTGGGCCCGGAAGCCTTCCCGCCGGTGAATCAGGATGAGCCGGCGTGTCCTGTCCTTGAGGTTGAGCGCCCAGTCGACGGCCGAATCGCCGCCGCCGACGATCAGCACCCGCTTCCCCTCGTAGTGCGCCGGGTCCTTCACGTGATGCGTGACGCCGCGCCCGACGAGCCGCTCGTAACCGGCGCACTCGAGCACCCGCGGCGCGAAGGCGCCCTTCCCCGCCGCGATGACGATGGCCTTCGTCGGGTAGCGGCCGCGGTCGGTCGTGAGCGTGAAGGAGCCGTCCGCCTCGGGGATCAGCTCGTCGATCTGCTCCTCGAGCCGCACGTCGGCGCCGAACTGAAGCCCCTGCTCGATGCAGCGCGCGGCCAGGTCACGCGCGAGGATCTGCGGGAAGCCGCCGACGTCGTAGACGTACTTCTCCGGGTACAGCGCGGCCAGCTGGCCGCCCAGCTCCGGCATCGAATCCACGATCCGGGCGCTGACGCCGCGCATTCCCGCGTAAAAGGCGGCGAACAACCCGGTCGGGCCACCTCCGATGATGGTGATGTCCCTGGGCTCCGCCGCGCTCACCGCCTGATCCATCCGCTCCGCTCCTGCCGGGCTTGAAAACCGCGCATCCTAGTCCACCGCCGCTCGTTCGCGCAAGGCAAGCTCACGCCTCCGGCTCACCGGCGGCCGCGGGTCCCAGGTACAGCCGCGAGCGACGGTAGCGCACCAGGCCGGCGAGCAGCAGCAGCTTGACCAGGATCGCGAGCGGCACCGCCAGCAAGAGCCCGACGAAGCCGAACATTGCGCCGCCGATCGTCAAGGCCAGCATGATCCAGACCGGGTGCAGCCCGACCGACCCGCCGGCGATGCGCGGACCCGTCACCGAGCCGTCGATGAACTGCACGATCGCGAAGACGATCCCGGCCCGCAGCAGCAGCGACAGCACGTTGCCGCTGACCAGCGCGATCACGATGACCGGAATGAGGCTCACGGGCAGCCCGAGATACGGCACGACATTGAAGACCGCCGCGATCGTGGCGACGAGCGCCGCATTGGGAAACCCCACGATCCGCAATCCGATCCAGGTCATGATCCCAACGAGCGCCGCCTCGATGAGCTGGCCGCGCAGGAATCTCGAGAGCAGCTGGTCGTACTGCCGGATCGCCGGGATCCAGCTCTCGCGCCGGTTCACCGGCACCAGCGTGCCGAGCCGGGACGTGATGCGGTCGTAATCGCGCAGCAGGTAGAACGTGAGGACCGGCGTGAGCACGACGTAGCCGAGGATCGTGAACGCGAAGCCGAGCCCCCGTCCCACGCCCACCACGGCATCCCAGAGCCGGGCCCCGATTTCCGCCTGGCGGCCGGCGATCATTTCGCCGATCCGCTCCGGCGTGAGCGTCTGGAGCCACGCCTGCAGGCGCGCGCCGACGAACGGAACGTTCCAGCGCATCGCGCTCACCCGCGCCCGCTCGATCCAGGCGGCCAGCCCCGCCACCGCGTCGGGGATCTTCGAGACGAGCAGCTCGACCTCATCGATGAGCGCCGGGATCCCGACGAGCACCGCCAGCAACACCAGGGCGACGACGGGGAGCGCCAGCACCAGGATCGCGGCCCAGCGCGGCAGCCGCCGGCGTTGCAGCCAGTCCACGGCCGGGTCCAGGATGTATGCCAGCGCCAGCGCCAGCACGAACGGCGCGAGGATCGAGCCGACCGTCGTGAGCAGCCAGAGCAGCGTCAGGACCGTGAAGCCGAGCACGAGCCCCACGTACCCGGTCGAGCCGGCGTACGGCAGCAGCAGGACGAGCAGCAGGAGGAACGCGACGAACGGCGAGAAGATCGACCGGACGGAGAAGAGGTAGAGCGCGGCGACGAGCAGCGTGGCCGCCGCGTAGAGGTGCTTCCACTCGACCCGCTCGGGGTACCGGGGCATTGGCTGCGCCGACGGTCAGCGACGCGGCCCGTGCATCAGCGCTCGTCGGAGCGCTCGGCCGTGGACGTGCGGAGCCGTACGCCGGCCGCGCGGAGCACCTCCCGCGCGTTCGCGTACGTCACCTTCTTGATCGCCTCCTGGACCGGCAACCAGACGCACGCGGAGATTCCCTCGTCGGCCTGCGGGCGCGCCTCGCCCTCGGCGCACTCCATCAGGAAGAAATGGCAGAACTTGTGGACGAGCTGGGTGCCGTCCCGGAAGTACCAGTCGATCGTCGGCAGCTCACCGCGAATGGCGACGTCGGTCAGCCCCGTCTCCTCGGCGACTTCGCGCGCCGCCGCCTGCTGCGGCGTCTCCGCCGCCTCCAGGTGCCCCTTCGGGAGCCCCCAGTTCTCGTACGGGTCACGGATCAGCAGCACGAAGGGCTCGCGGCCCCGGAGGCGGAACACCACGCCTCCGGCGCTCGTCTCCACTCGTGCTCGCCTCCCGCGTGCCTCGGCCCTTCCGGGCGGACGTGAAGAGGATCGTCGCTCAGGCACGGAGCAAAATGTCAGCAATCTGAACCGCGTTCGTGGCAGCGCCTTTGCGCAGGTTATCCGCGACCACCCAGAAGTGCAAGACCCGCGGGAGGTCGCGATCCAGCCGGACGTGCCCGACGCGCACCACGTCCAGCCCCGCCACGTCCCGCGGCAGCGGGTCGCGCGCGTCGCCCCACACCTCCACGCCGGGGATGTCCGCCATCGCCGCCCGCGCCTCGTCGGCCGATAGCGCCTCCTCGAGCTCGACCGTGCCCGAGACGGAATGGCCGACCTCCACGGGGACGCGCACGCACGTCGCCGCGATCGGCACGCCCTCGAGCCCCATGATCTTGCGCGTCTCGGAGCGGAGCTTGTTCTCCTCCTCGTTCCAGCCGTCGCCGCCGCGCGGGCCGATCCACGGGATCGCGTTCCCCGCGATCCGCCCGGGGAACGGCGAGTCCGGCGACGACGCGCCGGCCAGCTCCGCCGCGAGCGCGTCGATCCCCTTCTGACCGGCCCCGGAGACCGACTGGAACGTGGTGGCGACGACGCGCCGGATGCCCGCACGCCGCCGCAGCCCCTCCAGCGGCATGACGAACTGGATCGTCGCGCAGTTCGGGTTCGCGATGATGCCCTTCGGGCGCCGCCCGGCGGCCTCGGCGTTCACCTCGGGCACGACGAGCGGCACATCCGGGTCCATCCGCCACGCCGAGGAGTTGTCGATGACGACCGCGCCCTCCGCGGCCGCGACCGGCGCCCACTCGCGGCTGCGCGCGCCGCCGGCGGAGAAGAGGGCGATGTCGCACCCGCGGAACGCGCCCTCCGCCGGCGCACGCACCTCCCAGGAGCGCCCGCCCCACGGGATGCGGCTCCCCTCCGAGCGCTCCGAGGCCAATAGCACCAGCTCGTCCACCAGGAAGCGCCGCTCCTCCAGTACCCGCAGCATCGTGCGCCCCACCGCTCCGGTGGCGCCCAGGATCGCAACCTTCATCTGACCATTTCTCCCAGCCCGAAGGCGTCGTGCAGCGCTCGCAGCGCAGCGTCCTCCTCCGCCGCGTCCACCAGGACGCGGATGGTGATGCCGGAGCTCGACAGGGCGTGCACGCTCACGCCCGCCCGCTCCAGCGCCTCGAACTCGAGCGCGTAAACGCCCGGGCGGTCGTGCATCCCGCTCCCCACCACCGCCACGCGCGTGAGTCCGCCCTTCACGTCGTAGCCGTCCCCGCCGAGTTCCGCGACCAGCTCCCGGGCGGCGGGCTCCGCCTCCGGGAGCGACTCCTCCTTGATCGTGAGCTGGAGATCGCGCCGGACGCCGTCGGCCCGGTCGACCGGCGCCACCATGTCCACGCTCACGCCCGCCGCCGCGAAGCGCGCCAGCGCCCGCGTCGTCGCCTCCATCGACGCGGGCAGGCCGCGCAGCGTCAGCCGTGCGTGCCCGCGCTCGGACGCGAGCCCCGTCAGCACCATCCCCTCGATCGGCTGCATCCGCTCGACCCTCGTGATCAACGTCCCGGCGTCCGCGTCCTCCCGGAACGACGAGCGCACACGGATCGGCACGGAGAAACGCGCGCCGATCTCGACCGCCCGGGGGTGCATCACCTGTGCCCCCGACGTGGCCAGCTCGATCATCTCCACGTAGTCGATCCGGTCGATGCGGCGTGCGGCGGCCACCCGCCGCGGATCCGCCGTGTACACCCCGTCGACGTCGGTGTAGATGTCGCAGCGCTCCGCGCCGAGCGCCGCCGCCAGCGCGACCGCGGTGGTGTCGGAGCCGCCCCGCCCCAGCGTCGTGACCTCCCGCCGCCGGCTGACCCCCTGAAAGCCCGCGACGATCACGACGCGCCCGCCCGCCAGCTCCTCCCGCACCCGCGTCGCCTTCACCTCCTCGATGTGCGCGCCGGTGTGGGTGTCGTCGGTGATGATGGCGGCCTGCGAGCCCGTGAGCGAGATCGCCTCCACGCCGGCATCCCGTACCGCCATGGCCACCAGCGCCATGGCGATCCGCTCTCCCGCCGTCAGCAGCATGTCCAGCTCGCGGGGATGCCGGCGGCGCGGCTCCGGCGTAACCGCCGCCGCGAGGCCGAGCAGATCGTCCGTCGTGTCACCCATCGCAGAAACGACGACGACCACGCCCCGGCCGCCGTTTCGCTCGCCCACGATCCGCTCCGCCACCCGCCGGATCCGCTCCGGCGTACCCACGGAGGTGCCCCCGAACTTCTGCACGATCAGCGTCATGCACGACCGGAACGCAAGGAGCGGGCGACGGCAGAGCGGGCGAGGGGAAGAGCGGGAGCGCGGGAGATCGCTGTTTCCCCCACTCCCCCACTCGCCCCCTCGGCCGTCAGAACACCTTCAGGTTGATATACCTCTTCGGGTTCCGCTGGAGATCGACCAGGAGCGCCTGGATCTGCGCGTTGGTCTGAACGAGCTGCGTGTAGAGCGTCGTGTCCCGCACGAGCTGGGCGAGCGTGCCACGGCCGGCCTGCAGCGACCCGGCCACGCCCGAGACCGCGTTGAACGCGCTGTCGGCGCTGTTCAGCGTGCCGTTCAGCCTCCGGCTCGCGATGACCATGGCCGCGGTGAGGGAGTCGATGCGCGCGGTGCTGCGCTGGACGTTGCCGATCATGTCCTTCAGCTCGCCATGGCCGATGGACGTGTCGATCTGCGCGAACGCCCGCCGCGCCACCGCGGCGACGTCGCCGAGCGCCGCCGAGGTGGACGCCAGGTTGCCGCCGACCTCGTCGAGCGTGCGCTGCTGCTGGTTGACCATCGTGGTGAGCTTCGCGCTCACGTCCTGGATGTTGTCGATGGCGTCCCGGATGTTGACGGCCGTCTCCTCGGTGAACGCGATGGAGAACCGGTCCGTGAGCCCGGCGAGATTCCGGGCGATCTGGTCCGCCACGGTGGTGAGGCGGGTGATGTCCGGGAGCGTGTAGCCGGGGAGGATCCGCCGGTTCGTCGACTCGAGGTAGTCGTACTGCGGGAAGGACGCCCGCGGGAAGATCTCGGCCTGCCAGTCGCCGAACATCGACTTCGGCGAGAGCACGACGACCGGGTCCTTCGGCAGATCCAGCCCTTCGCGGATCGTCATGCGGACCAGTACGGCACCGCCACCCGGCTCGAGCGTGATCCGCTCGACCTTCCCCACCGGCACGCCACGCATCTTCACGTCGTTGCCCGTGTTGAGCAGGCCGACCTCGCGGAAGCGCGACCAGAGCGTGACCTCCTCGGCGCCCAACACCTTCCCCTTCAGCCACAGCGTCCCGGCCAACACGACGGCGATGGCGGCCACGATCACGACGCCGACCATGACCTCGTCGCGCCGCCTCATGCCGCCCCCTGCGCGAGCTCCGGGCGCCCCTCGATGAAGCCCCGGACCACGGGATCCGCCGTCTCCCGCGTCTCGGCGGGCGTGCCCACGAAGCGGATCCGTCCCTGATACAGCATCGCGATGCGGTCCGCGATCCGGAACGCGCTCGTCATATCGTGCGTGATCACCACGCTCGTCACCCTCAGCTCCTCGGCCATCTTCTGGATCAACCGGTCGATCACCGTGGTCGTCACCGGGTCGAGGCCCGTCGTCGGCTCGTCGTAGAGGAGGTATTTCGGCCGGGTCGCCACCGCCCGCGCCAGGCCGACCCGCTTGCGCTGGCCGCCGGACAGCTCGGCCGGGAAGCGCGCCTCGTACCCGCCCATCTCGACCCGCTCCAGCGCGTCGCCGACGCGGCGCGCGATCTCGTCCTCGGCGAGCGTGCCCGTTCGCCGAAGCCCCATGGCGACGTTGTCGAACACGGTCATCGAATCGAACAGCGCTGCGAACTGGAAGACGTAGCCGACCCGGCGGCGCAGCTCGTAGAGCGCCGGCCGGCGCAGCGTCGGCACCTCCTCTCCATCCACCGACACCGTGCCCGCGTCGGGGCGCAGCAGCCCGACGATCGTCTTGAGCAGCACCGACTTGCCGACGCCCGAGTAGCCGATGACCGCGAGCGTCTCGCCGTCCCGGGCCTCCAGCGAGACGTCGTCGAGGACCACCTTCCGGCCGAACGCCTTCCGCACCCGCCGCAGCTCGATCACAGCAGCACCGCGGCCCAGAACGCGTCCAGGACGAGGATGAACATGCTCGACACGACCACCGCCCGCGTCGTCGAGCGGCCGACCGCCTCGGCGCCACCCATCGTCGTGAAGCCGAAGAAGCAGCCGATCGCCGTCACGACGAGCCCGAACGACGCCGACTTGATGAGCGAGAACTCCACGTCGAACGGCCTGAAGAACAGGCGTAGCCCGCGCACGAACTCCGGCGTGGACAGGTCCAGCAGGTTGATGGCGGTCAGCCAGCCGGCCAGCACGCCCACGGAATCGGCGAACGCCACCACGACCGGGAACATCAGCAGCCCGGCGAGCACGCGCGGCACGACCAGATAGGAGATCGGGTCGTACGCCAGCGTCTCGAGCGCGTCGATCTGCTCGGTGACGCGCATCGTGCCGAGCTCGGCCGCGATGTTGGCGCCGACCCGGCCCGCCAGCGTGAGCCCCGTGAGCACCGGGCCCAGCTCCAGGATCATCGTCTTCTGGACGAGGACGCCGACGAAGTAGAGCGGGATCGCGCCGGTGAACGTGTACGACGCCTGCAGGGCGAGGACGATGCCGGTGAAGGCGGCGATGAAGAGGGCGATCGGCAGCGAGTCCACGCCGAGGCGGGCCATCTGCCCGACGAGGAGCGCACCCCAGGTGCGCACGTCACGAAGCCCTCGAGCAGCCGAGCCGCCGAACGCGCCAAAGCGCCCGAATGCGGCGGCGGTGTCGAGGGCCGATCGTCCGATCCACGCGAACGGTGCGCTGAGGGACAGGCCCATATCGTCTGTAAGATAAAGCCGTGCGCGGCCTGGCGCGAGCACGACGGGGGCGCGGTCCGGCGCGGGGCTTGCATTCGCCGGACCCTGACCGCCATCGGAGGAGCACATGGCCGGGGAACCGAACGAGGCGCGACCGGAGCGCCGGCTCCGCTTCGGCGACGACCTGGACGCCGACTTCCAGCGTCGGTGGGTGGAGGCGCGGCATCTGTCGTGGGATCAGGTCGAGATGGCGTGGCGGCACGGGTTCGATTCCCGGGACCGCTTCGCGGACCGCCCCTTCGACGAGGTGTCCGAGTACTTGCACGAGAGCTGGCGCGGCATGGGCGAGCCCGCGCCATGGGAGCAGGTCGAGGACATCGTCCAAAGTGGCTACGAGCGCTTCAAGGGCGCACCGTTCGAGTCCACCACGGAGCTCCCGGACGACGCGGCGTCGCACTTCGTCGAGCACACGCAGGGCGGCTCCGACATCGGTGGCGGTGTTCTCGGAGACGTTCCGCAGCTCGGTGATGCCCGCCCGGAGCCCGAATCCTCGGAAGGCTAACGCAGAGTCCAGCGCAGCGGCGGCACGGCGGGTACCTCGCCCAGCTCCGCCGCGGCCGCGTAGAAGCGCAGCAGGCCTTCCTGCATGTCGCCGTCGAGGTCGTAGCTGAGGGAGCGCCAGTAACGCAGCAGCCGTTCCGCGGGGAGGCCGAAGTCCGCGGCGTAGCGCGCCGCCAGCGCCTCGGCGTTGCGGTGGAAGTAGTCGCGGGACTCGAGCAGCAGGGCGTGCAGGCGGGCGAGGTCGTCGTCGCGCTCCGGCCCCGCGCAGGTCTGCCAGACCGCGAACGCGAAGGGGAGCCGCGTCCACTCCATCCAGGCCGCGCCGAGATCCACGACGCAGCGGCCGCGCGGGAAGTCGCGGCGCAGCGCGACGTCGCCGATCCGCAGCGCGGCGGCGGCTCCGGCGCCCACCGGATCGGGCTCCAGCGCCTGGTCGAACCACCGGTAGCGCGGCCGGACGCCGAGGCGGAGCTCCAGCAGCGCGCGCAGCAGCACGACCGACGTCGCCGAGGCCGTGGGCAGAGCGACCTCCGCGCCGTCCAGCGCGTCGAGCGACCGGTCGGCCTCCAGCAGGATGCTCTGGACCGGCCCGCGGGAGCCGATCACGAAGTCGGGGAGCACGCGGTAGCGGTCCGCGTTCCGGGCGTATTCGATGCTCGACGAGGGCGCCACGTCGATCGCGCCCGCGGACAGCTCGCGGTTCAGGGCCGACGGGACGCCGGTCCGGACCTCGATGTCGGCGGGTGCGCCACGATCCAGGAGGAGAGCGTGAACGGGAAAGCAGTTGCTGTATTCGATGTGTCCGACTCGGAGCATGCGACGTCACCCGGGTGTCTGGGAGGGCGGTAACATACCATGGCCGGCCCCCGCCGCCAGGGTCGCCGGGCGCTCTACGGCGCGCTGATCATGCTCGTCCTCCTCGCCCTCGCGCTCGGCATCTTCTTCCTCGACAACGTCCGGCGGTGGCTGCGGCCGAGCTACAACCTGACCGCCGTCTTCGCGACGGCGCCCGGGCTGCGCGAGGGCGACGACGTGTGGGTGGCCGGCGTCGCGGCGGGCAAGATCACGCGCATCGAGCTGCTCCCCCCACGCGACACCACCGCCCGTGTCGCCATCTCGCTCCATCTGGAGCGGCGGATCCAATCGCAGGTCCGGCGCGACAGCAAGGCCCGCCTCACGACCGTGCACACCCTCGGCGCGAAGGTGCTCGAGATCCTCCCCGGCTCGCCTCGCGCCCGCGTGCTCCACGAAGGCGACACGGTGTACGCCCGCCCGCCGCTCTCGCAGGCCGAGGTCGCCGACCGCGCCCGGGTGCTGCTCACCCGCATGGACTCGCTCGGCGCCTCGATCAGCGTGCTGAGCGGACGCGCCAGCGCCCGGCTGGCACAGTATGCCCGCCTCGGCGCCCAGGCATCCGCCGCGCAGGCCGAGCTCGCCTCGCTCACCAACACCTGGTCCGGTGGCGCCATGGCCGAGCTCCTCGGCACGACCGGAGCCGATGGCGCGTTCGGGCGGCTCGGCCGCTCCACCGGCGCCATCGCGGACGAGCTCGCAGCGGCGCAGGACCGCTTCGGGCGCTTCTCGCGCCAGCTCGGCCCCCCTCAGCAACGGCTCGGCACCGATGTCGCCGAGCTCCAGCGGCGCCTGCGGCACCTGCGGTCGCTGATCGAGCAGGGTGGGGGCGGCACGCTGCCGCGCTTCCGGTCCGACAGCGCGCTCATCCGCGCGATCCACGGGGTCCAGATCCAGCTCGATTCGTTGGTGGCGGAGACGAGGAAGAACCCGGCGAGATTCGTGTTCTAGACGGCTCCGCGCGCGGCGGGCGGCGCACGGAGCCGGTGCAGCGCAGCGTCGCAGGTGCGCGGGCGGCCGCTCCCGCCGCGCGCATCGATGAAGGGGAGGCGGCCAGCGCGGTTACGGCTCCGGCAGCCCGCCGTCGAACGAGAAGCTGACGATGTCCGCCTCCGAGCCGCCCGGCGGGATCGTCTCCACGATGATCCGCCGCACGATCCCACGTGGATCCGTGATCGCGATCTCGAAGTCGATCTGCTGATCCGCGGACACGACGTGCGTCCGCACGCGCGGCCCGGGCGCTCCTTCGCGGCTCGATGCCGGGTTCCGGAAGAGCGTCTTCGTCGACTGCCGGCCGCTCTCCAGGTTCCGGGTGACCTTCACGAGCCGAAGCCAGTCTGGCTGGTAGCTGAGGTCGTATTCGAAGCCGCGCTGGTCCGATCCGTGACCATCCCGGTTGTGACGCGCCATGCCCACCTCCGCCGCAGTCGAGGAAATGTCGATCGGTAAACTTTTGCCCCTCCGCCGTGGTGTCAAGCGTCCCTTTTCGGTGCGCCCGCTCGGGTCGGCGAGATGCCGGAACTCCAGTCGTCACCGCGCAGTTCGGCGATCGAACGCGCCGCGCGTCGCGCGCAAAACCGCACGGATTCGCACGACCGCGGCCCACGAATTCCCGTCGTTCCGAGTGCTGGCGCCGGGATTCCGGTGGGCGAGTATGAAACTTGCGCCTTCATTCCGTCCCATGGCGCGGGGGCGCCAGGGTCTCCGGGAGGCAATCGACGAAGCAGGACTCCGTCGCGGCGACGCTCTTGACCGGTCCGGCACCGCGTGATAGTCTTGGGGTATCCACCTCGAAATGGAACCTGCCACCGGAGGCGCAGACGCCTCGCCGACCGTTCCCGGCCCTTCGCACGGATTCCACAAGACGAATGGCGTTCATACCTACCGGAACGGCGGAGCCTGCTCGCCGGTCGTTTTTCCTAACATAGGGTACGGAGTGGTGATACGTGGACATCGCCGAACTGAAAAGCAAATCCGTTGCTGAATTGCACGAAATGGCAGAGGAGTTGAACATCTCCAACTACTCCGGCCTTCGAAAGCAGGACTTGATCTTCCGCATCGAGCAGAATCTCCTCGACAGCGACGTGGTGCTGCGGGGCGAGGGGGTTCTCGAGATCCTACCTGAGGGGTACGGCTTCCTGCGCTCGCAGGACTGGAACTACCTGTACGGCCCCGACGACATCTACGTCTCGCCGTCGCAGATCAAGCGCTTCGATCTCCGGACGGGTGACACGGTGCTCGGGCAGGTGCGGCCGCCGAAGGAGGGGGAGCGCTACCTGGCGCTGCTGAAGGTGGAGCAGGTGAACGGGGACGACCCGGACCGGGCGAAGCACCGGATCGCCTTCGACAACCTGCGGCCGCGCTACCCGGAGAACCGGCTCCTGCTGGAGAACACGGCGGGGGACCTCTCGATGCGGCTGATGGACCTGATGTCGCCGCTCGGGAAGGGGCAGCGCGGGCTGATCGTCTCGCCGCCGAAGGCGGGTAAGACGATCCTGATGCAGAAGATCGCGAACTCGATCATCGAGAACCATCCCGAGGTGCACCTGATCGTGCTGCTCATCGACGAGCGGCCCGAGGAGGTGACGGACATGGAGGAGCACGTGGCCGCCGAGGTGATCTCCTCGACGTTCGACGAGCCCGCCGACCGTCACACGCAGGTGGCGGAGATGGTGATCGAGAAGGCGAAGCGGCTGGTCGAGCACGGCCGGGACGTCGTGATCCTGCTGGACTCGATCACGCGTCTGGCGCGCGCCTACAACGTGACCGTGCCGCACTCGGGGAAGATCCTCTCCGGCGGTGTGGACGCGAACGCGCTGCACAAGCCGAAGCGCTTCTTCGGCGCCGCCCGCAACATCGACGGCGGCGGGTCGCTCACGATCATCGCAACGGCGCTGATCGAGACGGGCTCGCGCATGGACGAGGTGATCTTCGAGGAGTTCAAGGGGACGGGCAACATGGAGGTCGTCCTCGACCGGCACATCGCGGACAAGCGGATCTTCCCGGCGATCGACATCAACCGGTCGGGCACGCGCAAGGAAGACCTGCTGCTGGACGAGACCGAGCTGAACCGGGTCTACCTGCTGCGGAACTTCCTGGCGGACATGCCGCCGGCGGAGGCGCTGGAGTTCCTGCTGGACCGGATGCGCCGGACGAAGACGAACAAGGAGTTCCTCGACAGCATGGCGCGCGGCTGAGCGGCCCGGCCGGCGAACGCGACCGGGGCGGAGAGACCTCTCTCCGCCCCGGTCTTTCGTTGGGCCGGCGTTCGCTCAGCGCTCGCGGTGCCCGGGGAG
>DASTKT010000240.1:0-17297 GCA_035715725.1 Longimicrobiales bacterium
GGGGGCGGGAGGGAGGGGGTGGGGGCAGGGACCCAGGAACGAACGGTTTCATCTCTTGCCGGAGCCGGGGTACCCGGCGGCGCGGGCGGTGGCCGGGGCAGTGGAGGATTTCTTCGCGCGGCATGCTGCGCGGGGTGGGGCCGCGATGGCGGCGGGGGTGGAAGCGCCCGGAACCTTCCCGGCGGCGGGCGGGGCGGGGGTGCGCGGGCCCGCGGCGGCGGGCGGGGCGGGAGCGGCCGGGGGGGCGGCGGCCAGAACGGCGCCTTGGGCGGGGGCGGGGGCGGAGGTGGGAGCGGCGGCGGGGCCTGCGCCGGGGGCGGCGGACGTGGAGGCGATGATCGATGTCGCGTTCTGGGCGAGCTTGCGACGGGAGGAGGGGTACTCGCCGAAGATCTCGCTGGTGTTCCTGCCGCCGGAGCAGGCGGGGCAACCGCTGATCTTCGAGCATCGGCTAATGCTGGCGCCGGCCGCGCTGAGCCGACTCGCGCCGGCGGTGGAGCGGCCGGGGATCCACCTCGGCGTGTGGCGCGAGGGCGGGGAGCTGTACGTGTGGGGGACGACGCGGACGATCCCGTGCTTCACGTTCGTGCTGGAAGTCATCCAGCCGGGGCTGCTCGTGGTGAAGTACCGGCGGGCGGAGGAGTTCGCGAAGTTCGGCAATGTGGCGGTGCTGGAAGGGGACGACGTGCGGGTGGTGGACGAGCGCGGCGCGAGCCTGCCGGACTGTCCGGAGCTGCTGGCGTCGCTGCTCGGCTTCGACTCGCCCGCGTCGTGGGTCGCATCGGCGAACGTGCTGGTGCAGCTCGCGGTATCGATGCGGGCGCACGGGCGAGGCGGGACGCTGCTGGTGGTTCCGGCGGGGAGCGACGCCTGGCGCGAATCGATCCTGCGGCCGATCCCCTACCTGGTGACGCCGCCGTTCTCCGAGCTGGCGGAGCTGGCGCGGCAGGACGTGGCGGAGCGCAGGCGCCTCGCCTGGCAGAACGCCGTGCTGCGGGCGGTGGACGCGATCGCGGGTCTGACCGCGGTGGACGGCGCGACGGTGGTGACGGATCGATACGAGGTCCTCGCGTTCGGCGCGAAGATCGGGAGGCGTAGCGCGAGCGCGCCGATCGAGCGCGTCGTCGCGACGGAGCCGGTAGTCGGCGACGTCGCCACGGTGGTCGCGCCGGCGACGATCGGCGGGACGCGGCACCTGTCGGCGGCGCAGTTCATCCACGACCAGCGGGATGCGCTCGCGCTGGTGGCCTCGCAGGACGGGAGGTTCACGCTGTTCGCGTGGTCGCCGTGCGAGGAGATGGTGCACGCGCACCGCGTGGAGGCGCTGTTGCTGTGATCAGCCGGCGCGAGGCGGCGCGGGGAGCGTGAGGGTGAACGTCGAGCCCACGCCGACCACGCTCTCGACACCGAGGTCGCCGCCCATGGCGCGGGCCAGGTCGCGGCTGATGGCGAGGCCGAGGCCGGTGCCCTCATGGGGGCTGGACAGGGAGCGGCCGACCTGCACGAACGGTTCGAAGATGGCCTCGAGCTTCTCGGGCGAGATGCCGAGGCCGGTGTCCTGCACGGCGAGCGCGACGACGTCGGCGGCGACGGCGCAGGACAGCGTGATGGTGCCGCCAGCGGAGGTGAACTTCACGGCATTGCTGAGGAGGTTGAGCAGGATCTGCTCGACCTTGCCCCGGTCGGCCAGGGCGACGGCGTCCGGCGGGCAGTCGTGGGCCACGATGGTGATGCCGCGCGCGAGCGCCTGGGGCTCGATCATGCCCTGCACCGTCTCCAGCACCTGGTGGAGGGCGACGGGGCCGATGTCGTAGCTGACGCGGCCGGCCTCGATGCGGCTGAAGTTCAGCAGGTCGTTGATGATCCCGAGCAGGTGCTGCTGGCTGCGGCGGATGCGCTCGAGGTCCTCGACCTGCTGGGGGGTGACGGGCCCGCGGATGCCGAGCGCGAGGAGGTCGACGTAGCCGCCGATGGCGTTGAGCGGGGTCCGCAGCTCGTGGCTCATGGCGGCGAGGAATTCGCTCTTGGCCTTGTTGGCCGCCTCGATCTCGGCCATGCGGCGGGCATCGGCGATGGCGCGGCGCTCGGCGTCGCGGCGCTCGGTCAGGTCGCGCGTCACCTTGGCGAAGCCGAGGAGCGTGCCGGCCTCGTTCAGCAGCGGCGTGATCACGACGTTCGCCCAGAAGCGGCTGCCATCCTTGCGGATCCGCCACCCCTCGTCCTCGAAGCGGCCCTCGGCGATCGCGACCGAGAGCTCCCACGCCGGCTTGCCCCACTCGATGTCTTCCGGCGGATAGAACACCGAGAAGTGGCGGCCGATGATGTCGCTCGGGGTGTAGCCGCTGATGCGCTCGGCACCGTCGTTCCAACTGGCGATGTGCCCCTGCGGGTCGAGCATGAAGATGCCGTAGTCCTTCACGCTCGAGACGAGGAGGCGGAACCGCTCCTCGCTCTCCGCCAGCGCCTGCTCCGTTCGGCGGCGCTCGGTCAGGTCGCGGGTGACCTTGGCGAAGCCGACGAGCGTGCCCTCCTCGTCGCGCAACGCCGTGATGACGACGTTCGCCCAGAAGCGGCTGCCGTCCTTGCGGATCCGCCACCCCTCGTCCTCGAAGCGGCCGGTGGCCGCGGCGACGTCGAGCTCGTACTGCGGGAAGCCCGAGGCGGCCGCCTCCGGCGGGTAGAAGATCGAGAAGTGGCGGCCGATGATCTCGTCGCGGGAGTAGCCCTTGATCCGCTGCGCCCCGCGCGTCCACGTGGCGACGCGGCCTTCGACATCGAGCGCGAAGATGGCGTAGTCCTGTACGCTCCCGACCAGCAGGCTGTTGAGGCGGTCGGGGTCAGCGGCGAGCGGGAGCAGGCCGGGCGCGAGCGCGACCGGCGCGCGATCGTGCTCGCAGGCCGGGCCACCGGCCTCCTGCTGTCGCTCTGCCGTACGGGCTGCGCGTGGATCGCTCATGACGCCTTCGGCATCCTCCTTACCGGATCGAGGCGCCGTGCGCCGCGGAATTGGCGGAGCGCACGGCGCGGGCGCGGCCTCGGGCCGCGCTCGAACGGGTCATATGGGACTACCCTGGGTGCCCGGATCCGTTCGCGGCAACGGCCGGCGAGCGGGCGCGGGCGCCTTCGGGTCGCCGCGGATGCCGTTCGCCCGCGCGCGGCACGGTGGACCGCGCCGTCCAGGTCGTGCCGCCGAACGTGGTCCGTCCGCGCCGGGGCGCGGGGCTGTGCCCGCCGTGCGCTTCGATCGCTGGCCCAACAGGAGCATCGACCCCCGGCGGGGGCGATGCAGGGACCGGGCCGGGACCGGCGGCGGGCGCGCGCTCGGGCGCGCGCCCGCCGGGGCTCAGCCGCGCACGGGAGCCGGCTCCGGCGCGGCCATGCGCGCCTCCTCCTGGGAGGCGTAGCGGAGGAGCGTGAGGATCAGGATGTTGCCGAAGAGGCCGACGACGGCCGGGAGCTGGGCGATGTAGAACGCGAAGAACTGCGTGACGAAGATCTGGACGAGCACGGCGCGGATGAAGGTGCGGTACGCGGCGCGGCGGGAGGTGCGCATGCGCAGCGCACCGCGGAGCGCGAGGGCGGCGGGGATGATGCAGAAGGCGAGCAGCCCCCACTGGAACCAGGAGAGCGGGGGCACGCCTCCGGCGCGCAGGAACAGGCCGAGCACGGCCAGGAGCGCGGTCGCGGCGACGACCGCGGCGCCGATGGCGGCGGGGCGGCGCCCGGCCGCATCCAGACGCGCGATGCCGTAGCCGCCGAAGAGCGCCACCGCGGCGATGGCGACGAGCCGGGCGGCGGCGGGAACGAGGACGATCGCCTCGAGGAGGACGAGGAGCGCCTGCAGGAGGAAGAAGAGGCTCGTGAAGCGGCGGAATCCGCGCCAGGCGACGAGGGAGCGGTACGCGGCGCGGAGGCGGAGGCGGGCGCGCTGCATCGGGCCGGGGCGGGCGCGCGGCGCGACCGTCACGTCGGCGAGGGCGCCGCGGAGCGCGGTGACGAGGGGATCGGCGCCGCTCCGCTCGAGCAGCGCCGCGGCGCGCCTCCACTCGTCGGCATCCATGTCGCGGCGCACGGCCTCCTGCATCAGCTCGAGCGCGTTCGCCACGCGCTCGGCCGGCGTCAGGTCCGGTCCGTGCAGCCTGCGGAACGCCAGGTAGAGGAGTACGAAGACGAGGTACATCAGCGCGACGGCGGGACGGTAGAAGTAATCGTTGTCGCGCGTGACGAACTTGCCGATCTCGTCGATGAAGAGGCCGAAGCCGAGGCCGCCGATGACCGACGCGATCGCGCGGGCCGCGGAGCCGAGGAAGCTGAGCAGCACGACGAGCGCGATGGCGAGGAGCAGCCCGCCCCAGAGCATGTGGGCGATGTGCAGGCGGGCGCCGCCGACGGACGGGTAGCCGGTGAGGTAGAGCAGCACGCGCACGCCGATGACGGCGGCCACGGCGGCGACGAGGAAATTGTCGGCGACGTCGGGGGCGTCGGCGTTGCGGAGCAGGAGCGGCGCGCGCACGGCCGGCGTCAGCGGGGCCGCGCTCCGGGGGGGAGCCCCGGCGGCGCGGCGGGGTAGATGGGGGAAACGTCCATTTCTCCGGAGCCTGGCATGGAGACCATCCGCATCCCGAACGACGCGACCAACGCGCCGGTCTCGCTGACCGACGTGATGCTCGCCGCGCCCATGGTGTCGCGGCTGCTGCTCGGCGCGACGCTACCGGGTCGCATGATCCAGCTCGCGGCGTTCAGCCTGTACGCCGGCAGCGCGCTGCGGGACTGGGCGGAGCGACAGGGGGTCCGCAAGATCGACTTCAAGCGCGAGTTCGGCGCCGACCTCCGGACGCTGAAGCCGATGGCGCCGGAGGTGCGCGAGGCGGAGGTGCGCACGCTGGTCGAGCGGCTCAACGACACGTACACGCCGCGGCGCATCCCGCGCCCGGAGCTGACGGTGGAGATCGACCGGCACCTCACCGGCTACATCGCCTCGGTCACGGGGCAGCGCGTCGAGACGAGCACGCAGGTGCGCAACTTCGCGCTCGTGCAGATGATCTTCCCGTTCGCGCTCGGCACGTGCGACATCCTGACGGGCGACATCGCGATCTTCAAGGACACCGGAATCTTCGAGCCCCACGTCATCGCGCACGAGTTCACGCACCGGAAGGGGTACTGGAAGGAGCTGGAGGCGCAGGCGCTGGCGTACCTGGCCATGGCGTCCTCCGGCGAGCCGGTGCTGGTGCAGTCGGCGCTGGCGGAGCGGCTGCACCGCGACCTGCGCGTGCTCGCGGGCGACGACGTGGCCGACTTCCGCCGGCGCGTGGAAACCTCGGGGCTGCGCCAGGAAGTGGCGACGCAGCTCGTGGCGCTGCGGCCGGACCTCGACCCGCTCATGGAAAAGGTCGCCGGGGTGATGAAGGTGCTGTACGAGGAGCGGATGAAGCTGATGGGCCAGAACGGGCTGTCCGACTACGACCGCGGCTTCACGGACTTCCTGTACACGTTCGAGGAGAGCGACACGGCGGTGCAGGACGTGCCCCCGGCGGCGGCGGTGCGCCCGGTCCGGCGGCGCACCGGCCCGCGGGCCGCGCGCCGCTTCTAGCGTCCGGCCGCGGAGCGGCGGGCGAGCCGTCGCACGCGGCGAGGAGCGCGCCGGCGAGCGCGGGAGGGGCGGAGGGGGGCGGGGTCAGCGCCGGCGGCCGTGAAACGCGGCGCCGAAGCGTGCCGCCAGGAGCGCGACGCGCTGGCGCCAGCCGGCCGGCGCGGCGGCGGACCGCTCGTCGCCTTCCTCGACCGGCTCGGCGGGCGGGAGCGCGCCGCGCGCGTGCAGCGCGAAGAGCGCGTCGACGCCGCGCGGGTCGAAGTGCGTGCCGCGCTCGCCGGCGATCTCGGCGAGCGCCTCTTCCTGCGTCCAGGCACGCTTGTACGGCCGCGCATGGGTCAGCGAATCGTAGACGTCCGCCAGCGCGACGACGCGGCCGGCCAGCGGGATCTCCTCCCCGCGCAGCCCGCGCGGGTAGCCCCTGCCGTCCCACCACTCGTGGTGCGACGCGGCGATCTCCGCCGCCAGCCGCATCACCGGGAACGCGCTGCGCGAGAGGATGCGCATGCCGATGAGCGTGTGCCGCTGCATGACGGCGCGCTCGTGCTCCGAGATGCTGCCCTGCTTGAGCAGGATGCGGTCCGGCACGCCGACCTTCCCCACGTCGTGGAGCGGCGCCGCCTGCTGGATCAGCTCCGCCATCTCCGCCGAGAGCCCCATCTCCCGGGCGATCAGCGCGGCCAGCGCGCCGACGCGGCGGGTGTGGCGCCCGGTCTGGTCGTCGCGGTACTCGGCCGCCAGCGCCAGCAGCTCCAGCGCCTCCGTCTGCGCCTCCGCCAGCCGCTTCGTGCGCCGCCGCACCTCCGACTCCAGCCCCGTGTTCCGCTCCCGCAGCCGCTCGTGCAGGTGCCGCGTCTCCAGCAGGTTGCGGATGCGCAGCACGACCTCCGCCAACCGCAGCGGGCGGGTCACGAAGTCCGTCGCGCCGAGCGCCAGCGCCTGGCGGCTCGTCGCCGCGCGGCTGTCCGAGGTGATGACCAGGATCGGCAGGTAGATGCCCGGCGTCACGCGGCGCTGGATCTCCGCCATCACGGCGAAGCCATCCATCACCGGCATGTGCAGGTCGAGGACGACGAGGTCCGGCTCGAATTCCGAGAAGAGGTCCGCGGCGGCGGTGGGGTCGGTCGTCGTGCGCAGCCGGGTGAGCCCGACCTGGGTGAGGACCTGCTGCAGGAGCGCGATGTTCGCCGGCTGGTCGTCGACCACGAGGATCCGCGCGTCGCCGAACTCCTCGATCCCCGGACGGCCCGGCTGAATCGCCGGCATGGAGAGCCAGTCCGGAAGCACCGTTCGCGTTTCCAGCTCCTTGGACATCCTACCTCGGACTCCAATGCAGGTGCGCGCCGGCCATCCCGCGGCCGCATCGCCCCCGCGCTCGATCCCGCGAGCGCCGAGGGCCGAGAAAAAGCGCCTACCGGCCGGTCCGGCCGGCGGGGCGCATGCCCCGCGACATCGCGAAAAGCTTGACTCGAATACAACAAGGTAAAACAGATGGCGGGCGGTGCCAACCCTTTCCGGGGGAGAGGGCCCGGGCGCGGGCGCGCAAGCGCAAGCGGGGACCGGGTTTGGGGGCACGGGGCAGGGGTCACGGGCCGGGCGTAGAGGTCGCGAGGCAACGAGGCACGTTTACGGGAATGGGCAGGCGCAGGGGAACGGGCCGGACTCCCGCGGCACCAGGATCGGATACCAGATCCGGAAGGTCCGTTCGGTCTCTTCCGCCTCCGCCTCCGCGCCCGCCTCCGCCTCCGGCGGTTCCGAGGCGGAGGCGACAACGGATCTGACGGATTCGGTATGCCCCGTGCCCCTGCCCCTGCGCGTCAACGTGCCTGGATGCCTTTTGCCCCGTCCCGTACACGTGACCCCCGCCCCCTGCCCCTCGGCCGACCGGCGCCGCGCCGGAGCCGCTTGCCGCTCGGCGGGGCCGATCGCACCTCGAAGATGGGACGGCGCGAGCATGATCTACCGGACCCTGGCGGACCTGACGCTGCTGGCGCACCTCGCGTTCGTGCTCTTCGTCGTGCTGGGCGGCCTGCTCCTGTTCCGGTGGCCGCGACTCGCGTGGGTGCACGTGCCGCTGGCGATGTGGGGGATCGTGGTCGAGCTGGCCGGGTGGACCTGTCCGCTGACGCCGCTCGAGAACCACTTCCGCCGGCTGGGGGGCGAGGTCGGCTACCCCGAAGGGTTCGTGGAGCACTACATCGTCTCGCTGCTCTATCCGCGAGGCTATACGCGGCCGGTGGGGGTGGTGCTGGGGCTGGCGGTGCTCGGGATCAATCTCCTGGTCTATTCGCTCGCCTGGCATCACAGGCGGCGGGCCCACGGATCGTGATCCCGGGGCGGTCCGCTGCGCGATCCGACGGACCGGCCCGGGGCCCGATGGCCCGCGGCGGCGGGCCGTCCGCGGCCGCCGCGCAGAGCACCCGGCGGGGCAGCGCCGTGGAATCGCGACGGGGCATGGGACGCCTCCGCGACAGCGGCAGCGCCCCACGCCCCGCGGGCCGGGAGCCGAGCCGGCGACCGCCTCAGCAGATCCGCGGCAATTGATCCCCCGGCAGCATATCCACAACCCGAGTTCCCCCCACCCCGGTCCGGAGCACGACCATCCCCGGATGCCCCTCGACCGCGGTGCCGATCCTGCGCGCCTCCGCGCCGAGCGGGTGCGAGCGCATGAGCTCGAGCGCGCGCTCGGCCTCCGCGTCCGCGACGAGCGCGACGAGCACGCCCTCGTTGGCGACGTAGAGCGGGTCGAGGCCGAGCATCTCGCAGGCGGCGGCGACGGCGTCGGGGATCGGCAGGCCGTGCTCGGCGAGCTCGACGCCGACGCCGGAGGCCTGGGCGATCTCGTTCAGCGCGCTGGCCACGCCGCCGCGGGTCGGGTCGCGGAGGACGCGGACGGCGTCGGCGGGGAGCGCGTCGCGGAGCAGGCGCACGAGCGGCCAGAGCGCGGCGGAGTCGCTCTCGATCTCGGCCTCGAACTCGAGGCCTTCGCGCAGCGCCATGACGGCCATGCCGTGGCGGCCGATCGGGCCGCTGACGAGCACGGCGTCGCCGGGGCGGGCGCGATCGGGAGCGGGGCGGAAGTCGGCGTGCACGGCGCCGACGCCGGTGGTGTTGATGAAGACGCCGTCGGCCTTGCCGTGCTCGACGACCTTCGTGTCCCCGGTGACGATGGCGACGCCGACGGCGGCGGCGGCGCGGGCCATCTCGTCGAGGATGCGGTCGAGGAGATCGAGCTCGAGGCCTTCCTCGAGGACGAAGCCGCAGGAGAGGTAGCGCGGCTCGGCGCCCATCATGGCCAGGTCGTTCGTGGTGCCGTGAACGGCGAGCGAGCCGATGTTGCCGCCGGGGAACTCGAGCGGGCGCACGACGAACGTGTCGGTGGAGATGGCCAGCTCGGCGGCGCCGGCGACGACGGCGGCGTCGCCGAGGCGGGCGAGGGCGTCGTTCCGGAAGCGGGGCAGGAAATGGTCGCGCAGCAGGGCGGCGCTCATCTTCCCGCCGGAGCCGTGGCCGAGCAGGACGCGGTCGTGCCGGGCGATCGGCGCGGGGCAGACGGGCCCGTTCGCGAGCGAGCCGCGCGGCGCCGGCGCGCCGGCGCCCGCAGGCCGAGCCGTACCGGCGCCCGCAGGCCCGGCCCCACCCCCGAACGCGCCCGCGCCCGCGTCCGCGGAAGACGTGGCGCTCATGACGTCGCCTCCTGAGGGGCCGCGTCGCGGAAGCGGCCGAAGTTGTAGTAGGCCGCGCAGGCGCCCTCGGAGGAGACCATGGGGGCGCCGAGCGGCGTGGACGGCGTGCAGCGCGTGCCGAAGGCGGGGCACTGGAACGGCTTGAGCTGCCCCTTGAGCACGGCGCCGGCGCGGCATTCGGCGGGCTCGGTGGCGACGATGTGGAAGAGGTCGAACTTCTTCTCGGCGTCGAAGGCGGCGAACTCGTCGCGGAGGCCGAGGCCGCTGGCGGGGATCGTGCCGACGCCGCGCCACTGGCGGTCGACGAGGCGGAAGACGCGCTCGACGAGCACCTGCGCGGCGCGGTTCCCTTCCCGCTTCACGGAGCGGACGTACTGGTTCTCGACCTCGTGGCGCCCCTCCTCGAGCTGGTTCACCGCCATCCAGATCCCTTCCAGGATGTCGAGCGGCTCGAAGCCCGTGACGACGATCGGGACGCGGTACTTCTCCGCGAGCGGGAGGTACTCGTTCCACCCCATGACGGTGCAGACGTGGCCGGCGGCGAGGAAGCCGTGCACGCGGTTGTCGGGGTCCTCCATGAGCGCGGTGATCGCCGGCGGCACGGTGACGTGGGAGACGAGGACGCTGAAGTTGCGGACGTCCAGCTCGCGGGCGCGCCAGACGGCCATGGCGTTGGCGGGCGCGGTGGTCTCGAAGCCGACGGCGAAGAAGACGACTTCCTTGTCCGGGTTCTTGCGCGCCAGCTCGAGCGCGTCGAGCGGCGAGTAGACGATGCGGACCTGGCCGCCTCTCGCGCGGATCGCGAAGAGGTCGCACTCGCTGCCGGGGACGCGCAGCATGTCACCGAAGGAGGTGAAGATCACGCGCGGGTCGGCGGCGAGCGCGAGCGCGCGGTCGATCTGCTCGAGCGGCGTCACGCACACGGGGCAGCCGGGGCCGTGGATCATCTCGACGGCGCCCTCGAGGATCTCGTTCAGCCCCTGCTTGACGATCGTGTGCGTCTGGCCGCCGCAGACCTCCATGAGGTTCCACGTGCGCGTGGCGGTCTGGCGGATGCGCCGGATCAGCGCCTTGGCCAGCTCGGGGTCGCGGTACTCGCTGAGGTACTTCATGGCGCCATCTCCCGGGCCCGCACGGCCTCGGCTCCGTCGGCGAGCTCCGCCATCCACTTCAGCTCGTCGAGCTGGCTCATCTCGCGCAGCACCTCGAACGTGCGCATGGCCTCCTCCTCGTCGACCTTCGAGATGGCAAAGCCGACGTGGACGATGACATAGTCGCCGACCTGGACCTCGCCGGCGACGTAGGCGAGGCAGACGTCGCGGCGGACGCCGCCGAAATCGACGACGCCGTTGAAGAGGCCGCCTTCGTCGCGCCGCATCGAGACGATGCGGCCGGGGATGCCGAGACACATGGCGCTACCCTCGGTCGCGGGTGAGGAGCGCGGCGGCGACGGCCGCCTGGCCGTAGCTGATCGCGCCGTCGTTCGGGCTGAGGCGTCGGGGGAGGAGCACGCGCAGGCCCGCCGCCTCGAGACGCCAGCGGAGCGAGCGCAGCAGGCGGAGGTTCTGGAAGACGCCGCCGCCCAGTGCGACGACGTCGGTCCGCGCATCGGCGCACGCCAGCTCCGCGAGCGTGGTCGCGGCGGCGGCCACCGTCTCGTGGAAGCGCGCGGCGAGGAGCGCGCGGTCGACGCCCCGCGCGGCGCGGTCCGCCAGCGCCTCGAGGAGCGGGAGCGGGTCGAGGACGAGCCGGCCGTCGGCCTGGCCCAGGCCGATCGGCAGCGGCCTCGCCGGGAGCGCGCCCGCGAGCGCCTCCAGCTCCATGGCGGCCTGCCCCTCGTACTGCGACTCGGTCCGCACGCCGAGCACGGCGGCCGCGGCGTCGAACAGCCGGCCCATGGAGGAGGCCAGCGGCGAGTTCAGGTTCCGGCGGATCTGCTGCTCGACCAGCTCGCGCTCGCGCTCGGGGACGCCGGCCAGCGCGCGGGCCAGCGCCGGCGCGCGCTCCGGATCGAGCGAGAGATAGCCGAGCGCCACGCGCCACGGCCGGCGCGCCGCCAGGTCGCCGCCCGGGAGCGGCGCGTAGCGGAGGTGCGCGAAGCGGCGGTAGCCGGTCAGGTCCGCGATCAGCACCTCGGCGCCCCAGGTGTGGCCGTCGTCGCCGTAGCCGGTGCCGTCGAACGCGAGCCCGACCACCGGCTGCGTGCGCCCGTGCTCGGCCATGACCGCGGCGATGTGGGCGTGGTGGTGCTGCACGGGGATCGTGCGGCCGAGCCCGAGCTCGTCCGCCACGCGCGTGGACAGGTAGCCCGGGTGCAGGTCCCGCACGGCGATCTCGGGGCGCACGTTGAAGAGCGCGCGGTAGCGCTCGAGCGTGGCGCGGAAGTGGTCGAGCGTCTCGACGTTCTCGAGGTCGCCGATGTGCTGGCTGACGAACGCGCTCGCGCCGACGGCCAGCGCGAACGTGTTCTTGAGGTGCGGCCCGACCGCGACCAGCGGCCGCGGCGTCGGCACGGGAAGGTCGAGCGGGAGCGGCGCGAAGCCGCGCGCACGGCGCAGGAAGACGGCGCCGCCCTCGCCGGCGCGCACCACGGAGTCGTCGTAGCGGGAGACGATCTCGCGCTCGTGCAGCAGCAGCGCGTCCGCGATCGTGCCCAGCCGCTCGATCGCCTCCTCGTTGCCGATCGCGATCGGCTCCTCGCTGGCGTTGCCGCTGGTCATGACGAGCGGCCGGTCCACCTCCTCGAGGAGCAGCAGGTGCATCGGCGTGTAGGCCAGCATGACGCCGACCTCGGCGAGCCCGGGCGCGACCTCGGGCGCGAGCGGCGTCGGCGCGCGCTTCGGCAGCACCACGACCGGGCGCTCGCGCGAGGCGAGCAGCTCCGCGGCCGCCTCGTCCACGTGCGCGAGCGTGCGGGCCTCCTCGAGCGTCCGCACCATCACCGCCAGCGGCTTGGCCTCGCGGTGCTTGTGGCGGCGCAGCCGCGCCGTCGCGCTGCGGTTGCCCGCATCCACGGCCAGGTGGAAGCCGCCCAGCCCGCGCAGCGCCACGATGAGGCCGGCCTTGATGAGCCGGCCGGCGGCGCGGATCGCCTCGTCGCCTTCGGCGAGGGTGCGGCGGTCGGGGCCGGAGAGCCAGACGCGCGGCCCGCACGCCGGGCACGAGTTCGTCTCCGAGTGGTAGCGCCGGTCCGCGGGGTCGTGGTACTCCGCCGCGCATGCCGGACACTGCGGGAACGCGCGCATGCTCGTCCGCTCGCGGTCGTACGGCATGGTCTCGATGACCGTGTAACGCGGCCCGCAGTCCGTGCAGGTGATGAAGGGATAGCGGAACCGGCGGTCGCCGGGGTCGAGCAGCTCGGCGGCGCACGCGTCGCAGATGGCGACGTCGGGGGAGACCGGCAGCCGGCGGTCCGCGCGCCCCACGCTCGGCGCGATCTCGAAGACCGCCCGCCCGCTCGGCTCCGCCGGCGCCACGTCGAGCGCGTCGATCCGGGCCAGCGGCGGCGCCTCCGTGCGCAGCTCGCGGACGAACGCGTCGACCGCGGCCGGCTCGCCCTCGATCTCGATGCGCACCTCGCCCGACTCGTTGCGCACGGCGCCGGCGAGCCCGTAGCGCATGGCGAGCCGGTGCACGAACGGCCGGAACCCGACGCCCTGCACGACGCCCTGGACGTGCACCTCGCGGGCGACCCTCTCGGCGGCGCTCATGGCGTCACGCCCCCGGCGGATCCCGCCGGAGCCGGGGCGCGGGCGGCGCGTTCGGCGGCACCGCCCGCGCCCGCCGGTGCGACGCCCGACCGGGCGAAGCCGCGCACGAAGTCGAGCCAGGCGTCCATTCCCTGCCCCGTCAGCGCGGACGTGTAGAAGAACTGCAGCGCCGGGTTGACCTCGCGCGCCAGCGCGACGGCGCGCTCGACGTCGAACGGCAGGTACGGCAGCAGGTCGATCTTGGAGATCACGACGTAGTGCGCGAGCCGGAACATCTTCGGGTACTTCGACGGCTTGTCCTCCCCCTCCGTCGTCGCGAACAGCACCACGCGCGCATCCTCGCCCAGGTCCCAGGACGCCGGGCAGACCAGGTTGCCGACGTTCTCGACGACGAGCAGGTCCGTGCGCTCCAGGTCGATGGCGTCGAGCGCGGAGAGGATCTGGCGCGCGTCGAGGTGGCACGCGCCGCCGGTCACGACGGCCTGCACGAGGTCGTCGGTGTGGCGCGCCAGGCGGGTGGCGTCGTTCTCGGTCTGGAGATCGCCGACGACGACGGCGGCGCGGACGTCGCCGGCGAGGGCGGCGAGCGTGCGCTCGAGGAGCAGCGTCTTCCCCGAGCCGGGCGAGGACATGACGTTGAGCGCGGGGACGGCGTGCGCCCGCAGGCGCTCGCGCACCTCCGCGGCGAGCTGGTCGTTCTTCTCCATGACGCGCTCGCGCACGTCGATGGTCCTAATCGGCACAGAGCACCTCCGGGGGGGAAACGTCTTCGGGGTCCTCCAGCTCCAGGTGCGAGACGCGGAGCACGTCGCCGGGGAGCCGGGCCAGGACGGGGCGAGCCCGTCCGAACGGCGGCATCGAGAGGAGCGTCTCGAGGCAGAACTCGAGGTTCGCGGGCTCGATCCCGGCGTGGTCGCCGACGTCGACGGCGACCTCGACGAGGTCGGCCAGCCGGTCGGCGGGCACGTGGTCCTCGACGATCCGGCAGATCTCGAGCGCCACGCTCATCTCATGCACGGGCGGCCACCGCCTTCCGCTCGGCGTGGTAGCCCCACGCCTCCAGCCGCTGGACGACGCGGCCGAGCAGCTCGCCGAAGCCGGCCTGCACGCAGGGGCTCAGGTCCTCGCCCCAGTCCACCTGCTCGGGCTGGATGCCGAGGGCGACGGCGTCCGTGGGGAAGTGGCCGCGCAGCTCGGCCAGCGCGAGCGTCTCGCGCAGGTCGACCTGGTGCGGCGAGAGCTTCAGGAAGAACAGCCGCGGCAGCTCCTGCTTCTCGAGCGTGATGGGCGCCCCGGGGGACGCCCCCACGTCGATCGCGTCGATGACGAGGAGCCGCTCGGCGGCCTCGATGGCGGGAAGCAGGTTGATGCCCCACGTCCCGCCGTCGAGCACGTCGAGCGGCGGGTCGAACGTCCAGCCTTCACGCAGCGCGGCCGCCGCGGCGATGCCGAGCCCGTCGTCGCCCTGGAGCGGGTTGCCGACCCCGATCACCACCGCGGGCGGCCGCGCCGGGTCACTCATCCTCGTACCTCTCGTCGACGCGGATGAACTTCTCGCCGCTCAGGATCGAGGAGACCGCACCCTCCCGGTCGATGATCGCCGCGCGCACCGCCAGGTAGACGTGGAGCGGGATGAAGATCACGAACACCCAGAGCACGGCGTGGTGGATCAGCCGCAGCCACTGCCAGCTCAGCAGCGTGCCCATCCAGCCGAACACGCTGTCGAAGAAGCCGCCGGGGTTGACCAGGCCGTAAAGCGCGAAGCCGGTCGCGACCTCGACCGCCGCCAGCACGTAGATGCCGGTGTAGCTGAGCTGCTGGAGCGGGTGGTGCCCGATGTACTTGGGCGCCGTGTCCGGCTTCATCGTGATGTAGGCCTTGCCGACCTTGAGCAGGTTCTTCAGGTCCCGCTTGCGCACGGGGAACAGCGCCGGGAAGCGCTCCCACTTGTTGCCGGCGAAGAGCCAGTAGACCCGCAGCAGCGCCGTCGTGACGAGCAGCGTGGCGGCGAGGTAGTGGGCGAAGCGCATGTAGCTCGTGAGGAGGTGCTCCCCCCCCACGTCCCCCGTGCCGGCGTAGGGCTTCGCGATGTAGAGGCCGGTCACGACGAGGATGACGATGGAGAACATCGCCACCCAGTGGCCGAAGCGGACCGGCCACTGGTAGACGTAGATCGGCCGGTACCGCGCGTGCCACGCGTCGACGTGGGCGGGCGCCGCCGCGCCCTGCGGCGCGGCGGTCGCGGATCCGGGCTGCGTGGTCGTGCTCATTGCACCTTCACCTCGACCACCGGATTCCCCTGCGCATCGAGGACGTGCACGCCGCAGGCGATGCACGGGTCGAAGGAGTGGATCGTCCGGAGGATCTCCAGGGGGCGCGCCGGATCGGCCAGCGGGTGGTTGTCCACGAGCGCGGCCTCGTACGGCCCCATCTGCCCCTGCGCATCGCGAGGCGAGCAGTTCCAGGTGCTGGGGACGACGCACTGGTAGCGCGAGATCTTGCCGTCCTCGATCTCGACCCAGTGCCCGAGGCTGCCTCGCGGCGCATCGACGTAGCCGTAGCCGCGGGCCTTCTTCGGCCACTTCGCGGGGTCCCACTTGTCGCCGTTGAACGTGGCCACGTCACCGGCCTTGATGCGGCCGACGAGCTGGTCGTACCAGACGCCGAGCTGCTTCGCGACGATGACCGTCTCGATGCCGCGGGCGGCCGTGCGGCCGAGCGTGGAGAAGAGCGCGGTCGGCGGCGCCTTCAGCTTCCCCAGCGCCTCGCCCACCAGCGCCTGGGCCGCCTCGTCGTTCGACGCGTAGGCGACGAGCATGCGCGGCAGCGGGCCGACCTGCATGGCCTTGCCGTCGTAGCGAGGCGCCTTCATCCACGTGTACTTCTTCTCGTCCTGCAGGTACTTCCACGGCGCGGGCGGGCCCGTGTACTTCGCGTTCGTCTCGCCCTCCCACGGATGCAGCCCGACGTCGTCGCCGCCGGGATACTCGTACCAGGAGCTGGTGATGTACTCCTTCACCTTCTCGTGGTCGTAGGGGTGCACCGTGCTCAGGTCGTTGTTCAGGATGATGCCGCGCGGGAAGAGGCAGGTCTTCGGGTCGCGCACGTCCTCCGGGAACTCGCCCACCGACAGGTAGTTCGCGGTCCCGCCGCCGATCGCCGCCCAGTCCTTGTAGAACGAGGCGATCGCGATCAGGTCCGGCCAGTACACCTCGTTCACGAAGCGCTGCGAGCGCACGATCATGCCGTGGATCTCCGCCAGCCTCGCGGAGTTGATCGTGGCGGTGTCGTCCAGGTTGATCGCCGACGCCATCCCGCCGACCAGGAAGTTCGGGTGCGGGTTCTTGCCGCCGAAGATCGTGTGCAGCCGGATCACGTCCCGCTGCCAGTCGAGCGCCTCGAGGTAGTGGGCGACCGCCATGAGGTTGGCCTCCGGCGGCAGCTTGTACGCCGGGTGCCCCCAGTAGCCGTTCGTGAAGATGCCGAGCTGGCCGGACTGCACGAACGTCTTGACGCGGTTCTGCACCTCGGCGAACCACGTGGCCGAGTTGTTCGGCCAGGGCGAGATCGACTTCGCCAGCGCCGACGTGGCCGCCGGGTCCGCCTTCAGCGCGCTCGTCACGTCCACCCAGTCGAGCGCGTGCAGGTGGTAGAAGTGGATCACGTGGTCCTGCACGAACTGCATGCCGTGCACGAGGTTGCGGATCGTGTTCGCGTTCTGCGGGATCCGGATGTCGAGCGCGTCCTCGACCGCGCGCAGCGAGGCCAGCGCGTGGACGACGGTGCAGACGCCGCAGATCCGCTGGACGTACGCCCAGGCGTCGCGCGGGTCGCGCCCCTGCATGATGGTCTCGATCCCCCGGAACTGCGTTGCGGAGGCCCAGGCTTCGGCGATGCGGCCGCCCTCCGCCTGCACCTCGATGCGCAGGTGCCCCTCGATCCGGGTGATGGGATCGACGACGACCTTAGTTCTGGCCACGGTCGGCCTCCTTCGTCTCGGGCTGCTGCGTCGCGGGAGTCGGGACCACGGGGAGCTGCTTCTTCGCGCGGACCTGGTGCACGCCGGTCATGACGGCGTGCGCGGCCACGCCGGCGATCGTGCCGGCCGCGAGCGCGCCGCCGATCGTGTCGATCTTGGCCTCGATGCCGAAGCCGGCGATCTCCGGGAGGCGGCCGTAGAACGGCGCCATGGCGTCCCAGAAGTGGGGCTCGGTGCAGCCGATGCACGGGTGGCCCGCGCCGATCGGCCAGCTCGTGTGGTCGTTCCACTGGAAGATCGGGCAGGGCGAGAACGTCGCCGGGCCCTTGCAG
>DASTKT010000241.1:0-4728 GCA_035715725.1 Longimicrobiales bacterium
ATCCCCGCGAGCCGCCGGCGCGATGCATACCCCAGCCGGAGGAGGCCGCATGGGCTCGCAGGAGGCCACCGCCAGGAGCGCCATCGAGGCGCGAGGCTATCGTCACCCCGAGACGCTCGTCAGTACGGAGTGGGTCGCCGAGCACCTGGACGACCCCGCGGTGCGCATCGTCGAGGTGGACGTCGACACGGCGTCGTACCACCAGGGCCACGTCCCGGGCGCACTCGGCTGGAACTGGAGCACCCAGCTCTGCGACACGAAGGTCCGCGACATCATCCCGCGGACCGCGCTCGAGGACCTGCTCAGTGCCGCCGGCGTCACCCCGGAGACGACGGTCGTCCTGTACGGCGACAACAACAACTGGTTCGCCGCCTGGGCGCTCTGGCAGCTCAAGGTCTACGGCCACAAGGATGTCCGGCTCATGGACGGCGGCCGGAAGAAGTGGCTCGACGAGGGGCGCGAGCTCTCCGTCGACCTCCCGGTCCCGGCTCCCACGCACTACCACGCCCGTGAGCCGGACCTCTCGATCCGCGCGTTCCTTCCCGACGTCCGCGCCGTCCTCGGCACCGGCGACACGGGCCTCGTCGACGTGCGCAGCCCGCAGGAGTTCACGGGCGAGATCCTGGCGCCGCCCGGCCTCCCGGAGACGTGCCAGCGCGGCGGCCACATCCCGGGCGCCCGCAACATCCCCTGGGCCCGCGCCTGCAACGAGGATGGTACGTTCAAGACGTACGCCGAGCTGAAGACGTTGTACGAGAGCGCCGGGATCACGCCCGACAAGCCGGTCATCGCCTACTGCCGCATCGGCGAGCGCTCGAGCCACACCTGGTACGTGCTCAAGTACCTGCTCGGCTACGACAGAGTCCTGAACTACGACGGCTCCTGGACCGAGTGGGGCAACATGGTCGGCGCCCCGGTCGAGAAGCCATGAGCGGCCAGCCGATGAGAGCCGAGGACCGGTCGACCCGCCAGGACGAGCTCGCCGGCTGGCCCGTGCGCATCACCTCGCACCGCATCGGCGAGATCTACTACGCCAGCGTCGACAACGTCGACCCCGGCGCCACGATCGCGCGGGCCAGCGCGTCGACGCGCGAGGAGGCGGAGGGCGTGGCGGTCGAGAAGGCGCGCTCCCGGCTCGCGCAGACGAGGAGAATGCCGGCGGAGTAGGGGGGCCGCCGGAGCGCGGGTCACCCCAGTGGACCGCCGTTGGCGCGGAGCCCGGGCCGGGAACGGCGGCTCACGCGGAGCCGCCTCGCCGCCGCCGGGAACTGCATCGCACCCGGAGCCGCGGAGGGTGACCGGGCGTGCGAGACATGCCGGGGGATCGTGGAAGCGCCCGGTGGGAAGCACCCCACCGGGCGCCCTGCATAACGACGCAGTATCGATCTCGAGCGCGATCTCGATCTCGTGTGTTGGCGTTTCGAGCCCGAGCCCAGCGCCGCAGGCGCGGAGCCCGAGCCCGTCCGTGAAGCCGTTCGCTCGCAGATGCGCTCGAACAGATCCAAAGACGGGCTCGGGCTCCGCGGCCGGCGGGCGCTCGGGCTCGGGCTCGGGCTCGAAAATCCGAAACCCGAGATCGCGCTCGAGATCGAGATCGCGCTCGAATCGGCGCTCGCCGGTCTCCGGCGCCGGCCCGTCCGCCGCGAACCCGACGATCACGGACTCCGCCCCTCCCCGGCTTCGCGTGACCCGAACGGAGCCCGAGTTGAACGCGCCTACCGTTCCACCACCCGCCGGATCTCCCGGTGCAGCCCCGGGACGGCGTGGCAGGATGCGCATTCGCCGCCGGGCTGGTGGTTCGCCTGCTTCTGGTGGCAGGCCAGGCACATGTTGCGCGACCAGTCGAGCCGCGCGACGGCGGCGTCCTGGTGGCAGCCGGCGCCGCCGCAGCCGAGATGCGCGCGCACGTCGTGGACGCGGTCGCTCGGCGTGACGTGGCAGGTCGTGCAGCCGGCCTGGGCGGTGTGGTGCTTGTCGTGACACGACGCGCACGTGCGCGTCACCGCGCGGTCGGCGCCGTCGGCGTGGCACGTCCGGCACGTCTCGGCGACGTGCCTCGCATGCGCGAACGGGAGCGTCCGCTCCTTCGCGCCCGACCACGCGGTCGCGCGCATCTCGACCGCCTGCGGCAGCGCCCGCGCATCCCCCGCCCGGTGGCAGCGGATGCAGTCGTCGCCCGAGAAGCGGGAGTGGTGGCAGGAGCGGCAGTCGGCCTTCGACTTCACGAGCAGGGCGCCGTGGCGGTCGCTCGAGTCGTGACAGTGGCGGCACGGCACGGCGGAATGCCGCCGGTGCGAAAACGCGGAGTCCTGTACGGACGCCGCGCTCGCTTCCTGCCCGGGTGCCGCGGCCGGCGCCGCGGCGGCGGGCGGCGTCCAGGCGGCATCGTCGCCGGCCGCCCCGTGGCCGCCGCCCGGCGGCCGGCCGGACGGCGACGGCCGCACCGCCGCCGCGGGCGGTTCCGGCGGCGGGGTCGGAGCCGCCTCCGCGCCCGGCGCGTTGCCGGCCGGGTGCGCGGAGCCGGCGCCGTCGGCCTTCGCCCCGCTGACGACGCGGCGGCCGGGCGTCGTGTGGCACGCCTCGCACTGGTTGCCGCTCACCTTCCAGCTATGCGGCTTGTGGCAGGTGACGCAGTCGCTCAGCCTCGCCGGGCGGACACCGCGGTGGAACGGCGTCAGCGTCTCGGGTTGCTCGTGGCACTTCACGCAGACCCGGCGCGTCTCGTCCTTCGTGTGGTCCTTGTGCGGGTCGTGGCACGCGCCGCACACCTTCCCGTGCGGGTCGTTGCGGAGCGCCGCCTCGGTCACCTTCTCCCGCATCTGGTGGCAGCTCTGGCATTCCTTGCGCTCCGGCATCAGCCGCGGCGCCAGGCTGTCGAACGGCGCCGACCTCGCCGCCTCCGTCCGCTTGAAGTTGTGGCACGCCGTGCACTGGATCCCCTTCGCCGTCGCCATCTTCGCCAGCGTGATGCGCTTGTCCTGATGGCAGCCGCCCTGCGCGCACGTCTTGTCGGACGTCGTGAAGACGTGCGCCTTCATCCCGTGGCACGTCACGCACGCGACCTGCTCCAGCCCCTTCTTCGTCCGGTCCAGGTGCACCTTGTGGCCGTCCATGGCGGCCACCTGCACCGCGGTGTCGCCCCGCTCCGGGCGCTGCGCCGGCGGCGCGTCGTGGCAGGACTCGCAGACGCGGTCCGCCACCTTCGCGTGCGGCTTCACCTCGCCCGGCCGCTCCACCACCCAGAAGTAGAGCTGCCGCATGCTCGCGAGCTGCGACTGCTTGTGGCAGTCGTGGCACTCCAGCCCGTCGTGCTTCGTGGTCTCGAAGCGCGCGATCGGCTGGTGCATCAGGTGGCAGCTCGTGCAGAACGCGTTCTCGTGCTCGATGTAGTGCTGCACCTTCAGCCCGCCGTACGCGCTCGCTCCCAGCACGACGACCAGCACCGAGCCCGCGGAGATCAGCAGCCAGCGCGGCCGCGACTTCACCCACGCGAGCATCTGCCGCCAGTAGCGGAACAGCAGGTACGCCGCGACGCCGACCAGCACCAGGCCGATCACCGCCACCGCCCACTGCACCGGCTGCGGCGCATCGAAAATCATGCGGCTGAACGCCGCGGGGCCGCCCGGCGGGGTGAACTGGATCTCGGGTCCGCCGGCGGGCGCGCCGGCCTGCGCGACCCGGGCGACGACGTGCGCGACGCTCATGCTCGACCGTCCTTCGTGCTCCCCTCGATGCGCGCCGGCGGGGCCGCCGGCGAATCCGCCGGCGCGGCGGCCGGCCGCCCATCGCCCACGCCGCCGTCCGTCGTCGCTCGCTTGAACTCGCGCAGCCCCTTGCCCACGGCGCCGCCCAGCTCCGGAAGCCGCTTCGCGCCGAAGAGCAGCAGGACGACGAGCAGGAGCAGCAGCATCTCGCCCATCCCGAAATTCCCGAACATGGCCCAGATCCTTTCGGCCGGCCGGGCGAGACCTGCAAGGTCCGGCGCGCGCCGCGGACGTGATCGGACGGCGGAACGCGAGGGGATGCGATGCCCCCCGTCTGCGGCTCGAACCTAAGAACGGGCCGGGGGGGAGTCTGTCGGTGATCGGTCGCCGTTATGTAGGGAAAATCCCGAAGGGACGGCAAGGATGACGGGGCGGGCGGAAGGGGGCCGGGAAGGCACGAGCGCGACCGGGGAGGCACGACCGGGTGCGGTATGGCGACGGGCGAGGAGGGGCGTGACAGGTGCGCGGGCGGCCGCCAGGCGGTACTCTGTCGGCGGCCCGGGCCAGCGCCGGCCCGCAGCCATCCCGACCCGCGCCCAGGAGCCACCCCGTGCGCCGCATCTTCGCCGCCCGCACCGCCTCGGCCGAGCCCGCCGCGCTCGCCATCCCCGCCGGCCACGCCATTCCCGCCAGTGAGGCCACCCGCGCCGGGCGCGCCATCCCCGGCAGTGAGGCCACTCGCGCCGGGCGCGCCATCCCCGCCGGCCACACCATCTCCGCCGGCGACTCCAGCTCCGCCCCGCCGCGGCTCGCCGCGGTCGTCGGGCTCGCGGCGCTCGCCGGGGTCGTCGCGCTGGCCGCCTGCGCGCCCGCCGCGCCGCGTGCGCCGGAGCCGGTGCCGGCGCTGCCGCCGGTCGCGCGCGAGTTCCGCGGCGTATGGGTGGCGACGGTGCGGAACATCGACTGGCCGTCGTCGCCGGGGCTGCCGGTGCCGCAGCAGAAGGCCGAGCTGCTGGGGATCCTC
>DASTKT010000242.1:0-64767 GCA_035715725.1 Longimicrobiales bacterium
CTCGCCAGGAGCGGCGCCGCCAGCGGCGCCGCGGCCAGCGCGGCCACGCCCTTGATCGCGGAGGCGACGAACTCGCGTCGCGTCGTCGCCTGCGGCCGCGTCTCCGGCCCCGACACGCCCCGGCCGCTCATGCGCGCAGCAGCCGGTCGAAGGTGTCGGGCGGCAGCGCCCCGAGCGATTCCACCACCACGTCCGCGGCGGCGAGCGCCGCTCCGCCCACGCCGATGCTGCGCATGCCGGCCCGCCGCGCGGCCTCGATCCCCGCCGCCGCGTCCTCCACCACCACGCACCGCGCCGGCGGCACGCCCAGCCGCGCGGCCGCGGTGAGGAAGACCTCCGGGTCCGGCTTCCCCGCGTGCACGTCCTCCGCCGCCACGACCGCGTCGATCACGCCGATGAACTCGAGCGCCCGCACGACGGCCTCCACGTTCAGGCGCGGCGCGGAGGAGGCGATGGCCTGGCGCCACCCCACGGCGTTGAGCAGCCGCACCCACTCCGCGGCGCCCTCGAGCGGGCCGATTCCCTCGGCGGCGAGCAGCTCGCGGTAGAGCGCCTCCTTGGCCTCGCCGATGCGACGGATCCGCTCCGGCGTCGCGCCGGGGCCGAGCCACGCGCCCAGGATGGCGTCGTTGCGCTGCCCGAAGCTGGCCAGGAAGTCCGCCTCCGTGATCGGCACGGCCTCGGCCTCCAGCACGCCCTGCCACGAGCGCCAGTGGTAGTCGCGGGAATCGACCAGCGTCCCGTCCAGGTCCCAGAGCACCGCGCGCGGCGCCCGATCAGCGTTGCCCGTAATACGCGTCGCTCCCGTGCTTCCGAAGGAAATGCTTGTCGACCAGGTAGGCGGCCGGCCGGGGCGCATCCGGAGCGAGCGCCCGCACCGCGCACTCCATCCGCGCCAGCAGCTCGAGCACGCGCGACGCTTCCACCGCCGCGAGCGCGTCCGCCCCCCAGGTGAACGGGCCGTGGTTCGCCACCAGCACCGCGCTCACCTCCGCCGGGTCGATCCCGCCGCGCCGGAACGTCTCGACCATCACGAGCCCGGTGTTCCGCTCGTAGTCCGTCTCGACCTCCGCGCGCGTCATCTCGCGCGTCACGGGGACGTCGCCGCGGAAATGGTCGGCGTGCGTGGTGCCCATCGAGCGCAGCGGGAGGCGCGCCTGTGCGAGCACCGTCGCACACTCCGAGTGCGTGTGGGCGATCCCGCCGCAGTCGAACGCGAGGTACAGCTCCCGGTGCGTCGGCGTGTCCGACGAGGGGCGCAGCCGCCCTTCCAGCACCTCCCCCGTGTCGAGCGACACGGGGACCATGTCTGCGGGCGTCAGCTCGGCGTACGGCACGCCGCTCGGCTTGATCACGAAGATCCGCGCCTCACGGTCCACCCCCGAGACGTTGCCGAACGTGCCGGTGACGAGCCCGCTCCCGGCCAGCTCCATGTTCGCGCGCCAGACCTGCTCGCGAAGCTCCGCCAGCATCCCGCTCACGATGCCCTCCCGCCCATCACCCGCTCGCGCAGCGCGAGCAGCCGCTTCATCACGGTGCCGAGCTCCGGCGTCGCGCCGGGTACGCTGCCGAAGCCGTCGTGCAGCTCGCGGTACATGGCGTACAGCTCGTCGTACACGGCGTGGGCGGCCGGATCGGGCGTGAACCGCTCCTCCTTGAGCGACGTCATCCGCGCCTTCGCTTCCTGGAACGTGTCGTAGCCGCCGGCCGCCGCGCCCGCAGCCACGGCCGCCGCCACGGCCGATCCGAGCGCGGGCGTCTGGTCGGAGCCCGCCAGGAGCATGGGATGCCCGAGCACGTCGGCGTAGATCCGCATGAACAGCTCGTTCTTCGCCGCGATGCCGCCGCAGCACACCACCCGCTCGACCGGGACGCCCGACCCGGTGAGCCGGTCGACGATGACGCGCGCGCCGAACGCCGTCGCCTCGATGAGCGCGCGGTAGACCTCCGCCCGCGTCGTGTGCAGCGTCTGCCCGAGCAGCAGGCCGGTCAGGCGCGGGTCGACCAGCACCGTGCGGTTGCCGTTGTTCCAGTCGAGGGCGAGGAGCCCCGACTCGCCGGGGCGGAGGCGGGCGGCGCGGTCGGACAGCTCGGCGTGCAGCGCCTCATCCCCCTCGCAGACGACCTCGACCCACCAGCGGAGCAGGTCGCCGACGGCGGACTGCCCCGCCTCGATGCCGTACCAGCCGGGCATCACGGAGCCGTTCACGATGCCGCAGATCCCCGGGATCTCGGCGCGCGGCCCGTCCGCCGGGGCGATCGCGATGTCGCAGGTGGACGTGCCGATGATCTTCACGAACGTCCCCGGCTCGATGCCGGCGCCCACCGCGCCGTAGTGCGCGTCGAACGCGCCCATGGCGACGGGGATCCCCGCGGGGAGCCCGAGCAGGTCCGCCCATTCCGCGGAGAGGCGCCCCGCCGGCCGGTCGGCGGCGTGCGCCTCGTCGTAGAGCCGGTCGCGCAGCTCGGCCAGACGCGGATCCAGCCGCGCCAGGAACGAGCGCGACGGGAGCCCGCCCCACTCCGGGGAGTACAACGCCTTGTGTCCGGCGGCGCAGACGCCGCGCGGGATCCGCCGCGCGTCGTCCACGCCGGTCAGCGCCGCGGGGAGATAGTCCGCCAGCTCGACCCAGCTCGCGGCGGCGTCGAACACCCGCGGCGCCACCCGCAGGCAGCGCCAGATCTTCGACCAGAACCACTCCGACGAGTAGGTGCCGCCGATCGGCGCGAGGTACTCGGGGGCGTGCTCCCGCGCGATGCGGGTAATAGCGGCCGCTTCCTCGGCGGCGGTGTGGTCCTTCCACAGCCACGCCATCGCCGCCGGCTCGTCCCGGAACTCCGGGTCCAGCGCCAGCGGCCGGGCACGCGCATCCACCGGGAGCGGCGTCGAGCCGGTCGTGTCCACGCCGATGCCGATCACGCGCGCGCGCGCGAAGCCGTCCGCGCGCTCGGCGGCGGTCAGCGCGCCGCGCGTCGCCTCGCGGAGCGCCTCCAGGTAGTCCGCCGGATGCTGGCGGGCGAGGTGCGGGTCGCGCGGGTCCAGGACGACGCCGCGCTCCCCCGAGCGGTACCCGGCGACGTGCGTCCCGACCGTCCGGCCATCGGCGCAGTCCACCACCACCGCGCGGGCCGAGTTCGTGCCGAAGTCCAGGCCGAGGACGAACGCGCTCGCCACGCTGGCCTCAGGCGCGGAAGTAGAGGTACGCCGCCAGGATCATGACCAGGACGAACACGGACCCGGCCACGTCCCGCCAGTCCCAGCTCCGGCGCGTGTCGGCGCGCTCCGCCGCCGTCTGCGTGGCGTACGTCAGCCCCGCCACCTTCTCGGGGGCCGGCGCCTCGGTCATGTAGCTCACCGCCACCATCACCGCCGCGGACACCAGGAAGATCAGGAGGCTGTAGTACTGGAAGTAGATGTTGTTGACGATCCAGAGGAAGGAGCCGGGCTCGTAGCCGCTCGCGAGCCCTCCGATCCCGAGCGTCACCGGCGTGTCCACGGCGAGGCGGAACAGCCCGAGCACGAACCCGACGAGCAGCGCCGCGAGCGCGCCCTTCGCGTTCAGCCGCTTCATGAATATGCCGAGGAAGAACACCGTGAAGATCGGCGGCGCCAGGTACGCCTGCATCCCCTGGAGGTAGAAGTACAGCCCGCGCGCGCCCTGGATCACCGGGATCCACGCCAGCCCGACCAGGACCATCACCCCGGTGGCGATTCTCCCCATCCACACCAGCCGATGCTTCGACGCTCGCGGGTTCCACTTCTGGTACAGGTCCATCGTGAAGAGCGTCGAGCAGGCGTTGAACGCGCCGGCCATCGAGCTCATCAGCGCCGCCAGCAGCCCGGCCACGACCACGCCCCGCACGCCCGGCGGCAGGATTGCCATGATCAGGAGCGGGAACGCCGCCTGCGCCGCCGCCGGGTCCACCGCCCCGTTCGCGTCCACCATCGGGCGCAGCTCCGCGTACGCGCCCGTCCGCGCCAGCGCGAGCGCGATCATCCCCGGGATGATGAAGATGAAGACGGGGAGCAGCTTCAGCACGCCGGCGAAGATGCTCCCCCGCCGCGCCTGCGTCTGGTCCCGCGCGCCCAGCGCCCGCTGCACGATGTACTGGTCCGTCGTCCAGTACCACAGCCCGATGATCGGCGCGGCGAACAGCATCCCGACCCACGGAAAGTGGCCGTTGAAGTACCACGCCATCCGCCCGGGCTCGAGCACCGGCGCCCACGTCCCCTGCACCCCCTCCGGGATCAGCGGCTTCCACAGGTTGAACAGGTCCGGGTCCAGCGCGGCCCGGAACGCGCCCCAGCCGCCCAGCTTCGCCAGCCCGAACAGCGTCAGCAGCGCCGAGCCCAGCACCAGCACCGCCGTCTGCAGCGCCTCCGTGTACGCCACCGCCGTCATCCCGCCCGCCACCGTGTACACCCCGGTCAGCAGCACCACCGCCACCGAGCCGATCCAGAAGCTGTTCAGCACCACCCCGCCGAACTGGAGGTGCAGCTCCGGGAGGAGCGTCGCGAACACGACGCCCCCGGCGAAGATCCCCACCGCGATCTTCGTCAGGATGTAGCCGACGAGCGAGATCACCGAGAGCACCCAGCGCGCGGTCGGCGAGAAGCGCCGCTCCAGGAACTCCGGCATCGTGTAGACGCGCGAGCGGATGTAGAACGGCACGAACACCCACGCGAGCACCAGGAGACACCACGCCTGCAGCTCGTAATGCGCCATCGCCACGCCATCCGTGGCGCCCGAGCCCGCCAGCCCGACCAGGTGCTCCGAGCCGATGTTGGACGCGAAGATCGACGCGCCCACGATCAGCCACCCCAGGTTCCGGTCCGCCAGGAAGTAGTCGTCCGGCGTGTCCTTCCGCCGCACGAAGACCCACGCCGCCACACCCAGGACCACCCCCAGGTAGGCGATGATGATCGCCCAGTCGAGGAACCCCATGTCAGCGCGCCACGCCGAAGGCGAGCACCGTGCGCGACCGGTACTCCTCGCCCGGCCGCAGGATCGTCGACGGGAACGCCGGGTGGTTCGGCGAGTCCGGGAAGTGCTGCGTCTCGAGGCAGAAGCCGCTCCGGTGGCCGTACACCTTGCCCCCTTTCCCCGTGATCGTGCCGTCCAGGAAGTTCCCCGAGTAGAACTGCAGCCCCGGCTCCGTCGTGTAGACCTCCAGCGTCCGCCCGGTCGTCGGCTCCACCACCCGCGCCGCCAGATCCAGCCCCGGACCCTTCCGGTCCAGCACGAAGTTGTGGTCGTAGCCCGGGCCGTTATGGATCTGTGGATCGTTCGCCTCGATCCGCGCCCCGATCGGCGTCGGCATGCGGAAATCGAACGGCGTCCCCGCCACCGGCCGCACCTCACCCGTCGGGATCAGCGTCGAGTCCACCGGCGTGTACGCGCTCGCCGCGATCGTCAGCACGTGCCCGAGCACATCCCCGCTCCCCGCGCCCTTCAGGTTGAAGTAGCTGTGCTGCGTCAGGTTCACCGGCGTCGCCTTGTCCGTCCGCGCCTCGTAGTCGAACACCAGCCGGTTCGAGTCCGTCAGCGTGTACGTCACCTTCGCGTCCAGATTCCCGGGGTAGCCCTCCTCCCCGTCCGCGCTCCGGTACGTGAACACCACCCCCACCGCCGTGTCGTTCGTGAACGGCGTGCCCGACCACACCACCTTGTCGAACCCGCGGTTCCCGCCGTGCAGGTGGTTCGGCCCGTTGTTCGTCGCCAGCGCGTACGTCCGCCCGTCCAGCGCGAACTTGCCCCCCGCGATCCGGTTGCCGTAGCGCCCGATGATCGCCCCGAAGTACGGCGATTCCTTCACGTATGGCGCGAGACTGTCGAAGCCCAGGACGATGTCGTCCAGCCGGCCGGTCCGGTCCGGCGTCCGCAGCGACACGATCGTCCCGCCGTACGTCGTCGCCCGCACCTCGATGCCGTCCCGGTTCCGCAGCGTGAACAGCTCCGCTCCCTTCCCGTCCGGGGTCGTCCCGAACTTCGACGTGGTGACGCCGGGCCGCACCGAGGCGCCGCCGGCGGAACACCCCGCGAGCGTGATCCCTCCCAGCAGGGCCGTGCCCAGGATCCGGGCACGTCGGAACGCGCGTCGTCGCATGCGAGGCACCTCATCCGGCGGGGGTTCGACGGCCTAGGCTCTTGCTTGATTGGATAAATGATACAACTGTGGGGACAGCACCGCCAGAACGACACCGCAGCGCCGGGCCCGCAGCCCCTCGGCGAGAGCGCAACCCGCGACCCGACAACACTTCCACGGGAGGACCCATGCCCGACGAGCCGCAGAGACCCGGTGTCAGCCGGCGCGAGCTGCTGTCCACGATGGGAAAGGCAGCGGTCTGGACCGTCGTCGTGCCGCCGTTCCTGACGCCTCGAGAGGCGCTGGCGGGCCCCGTGGCCGGAGCCGCCCCCTCGCCTTCCAGCGGCGGCGCGCCGCTGGTGGCGCTGGCCGGTCCGGACCGGGTCGTGGTGACGCCCGCGGGGGCGGCGGGGAGGACGTACCTGAACGCGTGGGCGGGATACGGCGAGCCGCCGTGGCGGCGGCGGCGGCGGCGGGGGGAGCCCGCGACGCCGCCCGTGGAGACCGGGCCCGCGCCCGCGGTGCGGTGGAGCCGGAAGTCGGGGGCTGGCGAGGTGGTGTTTGCGGACTCGACGTCGCCGGTCACGACGGCGAGCTTCACGGTGCCGGGGGAGTACGTCCTCGAGCTGGTGGCCGACAACGGCGAGTCGCGGGTGGCGTCGACGTTCCGGGTGAGCGTGGAGCCGCCGCCGCCGGAGGGCGCGCCGGAGCCGGTCGCGACGCGGGGGTACCGGATCGGCGGCCGACTGTGGGACCAGCGGGCGAAGGCGCTGATCGTGACCTGGATCCCCCACTGCATCGCGCAGCTCGAGCGGAGCGACCTGGAGCTGGGGGCGGGCGGGATCGACAACTTCGTCGAGGCGGCGAAGGCGCTGCGGGGCGAGGCGCACGGGGGCCACAAGGGGTACGTGTTCTCGAACGCCTACGTGCACAACACGATCGAGTCGATGTGCATGGCGCTGATGGTGGACCCGCGCGGCGATGCGGAGATCGAGGCCGCGCAGGCGAAGATGCGCGCGACGCTCGAGGATTGGATCCCGAAGGTCCTGGCCGCCCGTGAGCCCGATGGCTACCTGCAGACGGCGTACACGCTGCGGGACCCTGCGCGCTGGCGGGAGCGCTGGACGCCCCAGGGGAGGGGCAACCACGAGGGGTACGTGGGCGGCTACTTCATCGAGGCGGCGATCGCCCACCACGTGATGACGAAAGGCCGGGACACGCGGCTCTACGACGCCGCCCGGAAGCTGGCCGACTGCTGGGACGCCCACATCGGCCCGGCGCCGAAGCAGGAATGGTTCGACGGCCACCAGGAGATGGAGCAGGCGCTGGTCCGCCTGGGCCGCTACGTCGACGGGGTGGAGGGGTCGGGCAAAGGGGAGCGGTACGTCCGGCTGGCCCGCTTCCTCCTCGACTGCCGCCGCGCCGGGAGCGAGTACGACCAGAGCCACCTCCCGGTGGTCCAGCAGTACGAGGCGGTCGGGCACGCGGTGCGCGCCGCCTACACCTACTCCGCCATGGCGGACGTCGCGCTGGAGACCCGGGACCCGGAGTACCTGAGCGCGGTCCGCTCGATCTGGGACAGCATCGTCGACAAGAAGTACTACGTCACCGGCGGGATCGGCAGCGGAGAGACGTCGGAGGGGTTCGGCCCCGAATACTCGCTGCGGAACAACGCGTACTGCGAGTCGTGCTCGAGCTGCGGCGAGATCTTCTTCCAGGCCAAGATGAACCGGCTGTACAAGGACGCCCGGCACGCCGACCTGATGGAGGATACCCTATACAACGCATTGCTCGGCTCGCTCGACCGGGAGGGGCGGCACTACTACTACGACAACCCGCTGGACACGAACATCGCCCGCTACGCGTGGCACAACGTCCCGTGCTGCGTGGGCAACATCCCGCGCACGCTCCTCAGCCTTCCCACGTGGATGTACGCGAAGGGTGCGGACGGCCTCTACGTCAACCTGTTCGTCCCGAGCACGGTGACCGTGGAGGATGTGGCCGGCACCGACGTGGAGCTCGTGCAGGAGACGAACTACCCCTGGGAAGGCAAGGTCCGGATCCGGGTGAGTCCAGCAAGCGCCAGGACCTTCGCGGTCCGCGTGCGAGCGCCGGACCGGATGGTCAGCGGGCTCTACCGCGCGACGCCGGCCGCGAACGGGATCGCGCGCATTGCCGTCAACGGGAAGGTCGTCCGTGCACCGGTCGAGCGCGGATACGCGGTCATCACGCGGACGTGGAAGCCGGGCGACACCATCGACCTGCTCCTCCCCATGCGCGTGCAGCGCGTATACGCCGACCCGCGGATCGAGGCCGACCGCGGCAGGGTCGCCCTGAAGTACGGGCCGCTCCTCTACAACATCGAGCGCGAGGACCAGGAGATCGACCAGGCGCTGGACCCGCACGCGCCGCTCACGACCGAATGGCGCGGCGATCTGCTGGGCGGCGTGACCGTGATCCGCGGGCGGTTCGCGAACGGCGCGCCGCTGCTCGCGATCCCCAACTTCGTCCGCGGCAACCGCCTCGCCGGCACCGACGCGCCCCGGCGCCCGCCGCGTCCGGCGGACGGCAGCCGGCCGATGCCCTTTCCCGCCACGTCGATCGTGTGGATGCGGGAGGCGTGAGCCTCCGCTCGGCTGAGCCGTGTTCGTTCCCGTTCCCCATCCCGATCCCGTTCCCGAAGTGTCACTGAACCGCCGGGATCGGGAGCGGGACCGGGAGTTTCCTCACTCGCATTCGCATCCGCATCGGCATCCGATGGGGTGCCATGCGGATCCGCATTACCGGCGCCGGTCCACGGTGCATCATTTTCGAATGCGAATGCGAATGCGAATCGGACGGCGGCTCTGGGGATCCGCCGCTCGGCTGGCCGGGCGCTCGGACGCTGGCGCGCTCGAACGGGGAGGAATCGGGGTTCAGCGGAGGGCTGGGCGCACGGGCGTTCGGATCGTCCGTCAGGGCAGCCGCCGGCCCAGGCCGGCCCCACTCTCCCGGCTCCGCCAGGATCGTATCGGCGCGTGATACGATCCTGGCGGAACCGGAATGGAGGGCCCCGCACTCCGTCGCCCGGCGACGCCGACGCGAGCTCGTCGCCGCCAGGCGGCCTACCGGCGCATCCCTCGGCCAGGCGCCTCGGCCCCCTTTCCCGGCCCGGCCTGAGGGCCGATCCGTCTCGTGCGCTCGCTCCGGCGCTTGCGCGCGCTCGTGAACGCGCGAATCTCGCGGCGCGAACCCGTGAAGCGGCGAGCCGCGAGATTCGCGCGCCCGACCCTACCCCCGCGCACCCAGCGCCCGGTACGCCGCCTCGTTCCAGCGCAGCTCGTTGCGGAACTGCCGCAGCTCCGTGCGTTCGTCGATCAGGAGGAACTCCACGCCGGCCATGTCGGCGAAGTCCTCCAGGTGCTCCGGCGTGAGCGCGAGCGAGAAGCCCGTGTGGTGCGCGCCGCCGGCGTGGATCCACGCGGCCGCGGCCGTGTCGAGCTCGGGCCGCGGCTTCCACAGCGCCCGCGCCACCGGCAGCCTCGGGAGCGGCTCGAGCGGCTCGATCACGTCCACCACGTTCACCACCATCCGGAAACGGTCCCCCAGGTCCACGACCGACGCGTTCACCGCCGGACCGGTCGCGGAGTCGAACACGAGCCGTACCGGATCCTCCTTTCCGCCGATCCCCAGCGGGTGCACCTCGCACGACGGCCGCCCCGCCGCGATCGACGGGCAGATCTCGAGCATGTGCGCCCCGAGCACGCTCCGGTTCGCCGGGTCGAAGTGGTAGGTGTAGTCCTCCATGAACGTCGTGCCACCGGCCAGCCCGTGCGCCATGACCTTCATCGACCGCACCAGCGCCGCGTGCTTCCAGTCGCCCTCCGCCCCGAAGCCGAATCCATCCGCCATCAGCCGCTGGACCGCGAGCCCCGGGAGCTGCTTCAACCCGTGCAGGTCCTCGAACGTGTCCGTGAAGCCATGGAACCCGCCCTCCTCCAGGAACGCCCGCAGCCCCAGCTCGATCCGCGCCGCCTCACGCAGCGAGGCGTGCTTTGCGGCCCCGCGCTCCAGCCCCGGCGCCAGCGCGTACTCCGCCGCGTACTCGTCGCACAGCGCATCGACCTCTCGATCCCGGACGGCGGCCACGCGCGCCGCCAGCTCCCCCACGCCGTAGCCGTTCACCGCGTACCCGAACCGCCGCTCCGCCTCGACCTTGTCCCCCTCCGTCACCGCTACCTGGCGCATGTTGTCGCCGATCCGCGCCAGCTTCATCCGCTGACTGTCGTGCCAGGCCGCCGCCGCCCGCAGCCACGCCCCCACCCGCCCCTGCACGCCGGCTTCCGCCCAGTGCCCCACCACCACCTTCCGGCTCAGCCGCAGCCGCGCGCAGATGAAGCCGAACTCCCGGTCGCCGTGCGCCGACTGGTTCAGGTTCATGAAGTCCATGTCGATCGACGACCACGGAATGTCCCGGTTGAACTGCGTATGCAGATGGCAGAGCGGCTTGCGCAGCCGCACGAGCCCCCCGATCCACATCTTCGCCGGACTGAACGTGTGCATCCACGCGATCACGCCAATGCAGCTCGGCGCACCATCCGCCTCCCGCAGCACCCCGCCGATCTCCTCCGGCGTCTTCAGCACCGGCTTGAACACCAGCTTCACCGGGAGCTTCCCCGCCCCGTTCAGTCCGTCCACGATCGCCTGCGAGTCCCTCGCCACCCGATCGAGGGTCTCCGGGCCATAGAGGTGCTGGCTCCCCGTGATGAACCAGGCCTCGAGCGGTCTGTAGTCGATCATGGCACCGTTCCGGTAGCGGGAGTGGGCGCGACGCCGTGCGGGGAGAAGCGCCGCCGCGCCGCTCTTGCGTTTTGCGTCCGGCGTGCAGGATATTGTATCCGTTCACCACACCCGACCGCCAGGGGAGCGTGCGGCAACCGCCGAACGAGCCCCCGCGGATGCGCTGCCAGCGATCACTGCGTCCCGCCCTCGCCCCCGCGCGCCCGCGGGGAATAAGGCTTGGGCGACGGCGGGATGCCGTCTCCCGTTCCCACATCGCGGAGTCTCGGCCATGAGACGAAACACCATGCGTTGGGCGCTTTTACTGGGCCTGCTGCTCCCCACGGGCCTGGCGGCGCAGGGCACCGGTCGGATCACGGGCGTCATTCGCTCGGACGCCCTGCAGCCGCTGGCGGGTGTCCAGGTCTCGGTGCAGGGGACGCAGCTGGGGACGCTGAGCGCGCCGGACGGACGGTATACAATCTCCGATGTGCCGGTCGGCCGGCAGGTGGTGCAGGCCGTGATGCTTGGCTACGGCACGCGCCAGGTCACGGTGACGGTGGCCGAGGGCGCCGCCGCGGTGGCGAACTTCCAGCTCCAGGCCGTGGCCGTGGCGATGAGGGAGCTGGTGGTGGTGGGGTACGGCACACAGCGGCGGGAGCAGGTCACCGGCGCGGTCGAGTCGGTCACGTCCGACCAGTTCAACAAGGGGCCGGCGCGGGATGTGGCGTCGCTGGTGGCGGGGAAGGTGCCGGGGCTGGCCGTGGTGCAGCCGACCGGTGACCCGACGGCGACCGCGCAGATCCAGCTTCGCGGAATGACCACGGTCCAGGGGCCGACGAACCCGCTGGTGCTGATCGACGGCGTGCCGGGGGACCTGCAGACGGTTCCGGCCGAGGACATCGACGCGATCACGGTGCTGAAGGACGGCTCGGCGTCGGCGATCTACGGGACGCGCGCGTCGAACGGGGTGATCCTGATCACGACGAAGCGCTATCAGGGCGGGAAGCCGACGCTGCGGTACGACGGCTACATCGGCGAATCGACGATCTACAAGTCACCGCAGTTTCTGACGGCTGGGGACTACCGGCGCATGATCGCGGACGGCTACAAGACGTCGAGCGGGACGACGTTCGAGGACCTCGGCTCGTCGACGAACTGGCAGGACCAGGTCCTGCGGCAGCCGGTGAGCTATCTGCACAACCTGACGCTCACCGGCGGCGCGCAGAACACGAACTACACGGCGTCGCTGAACATGCAGGACGAGCAGGGGATCTTCCAGCGCTCGGACAACCGGGAGCTGACGGCGCGGGCGAACATCCGGCACCAGATGTTCGACGGCCGGCTGGAGGTCGAGGCGAACGTGCTCAGCCGGGACCAGAAGAACTTCACGGGCCCGAGCTTCAGCTACGCTTGGCGGCAGGCGCTGATCCGCAATCCGACGGACCGGGTGAGGGACGACGACGGCGAGTGGCAGCAGCGGTCCGGCTACTTCTACGTCAACCCGGTGTCGCTGATCGACGAGCAGGACGGGGAGCGCGAGGAGCGCGCGACGCGGCTGCACGGCACGGTGACGCTGCGGCCCGTCCAGCCGCTTCGCTTCTCGCTGATGGGCGGCACCTCGCGGTTGAACGGGCTGTCCGGCACGGCCACCACCTTCGAGCACCCGGACAACACGCAGGGGAACAACGGCGGCTACGCGCGGCGGGACACGTGGTCGAACGTGGACCGGATCCTGGAGGCCACGGGCACGTACGCCGAGCAGTTCGGGAGCCACGATTTCACGCTCCTGGGCGGGTACAGCTACCAGGACTACGTGGAAGAGAGCTTCCGCGCGTCCAACACACGCTTCCCGACCGACATCTTCGAGTGGAACCAGCTCGACAAGGGCACCGGGCTGATCAACGGCGAGCCCGGCACCGGCATCGGCAGCACCAAGGAGGGCTACAGGCTGATCGGCTTCTTCGGCCGGCTGAACTACGACTGGAAGAACCGCTACCTGCTGATGGCCAGCGTCCGCCACGAGGGGAACTCGAAGTTCGGCGCCGCTCACAAGTGGGGGACGTTCCCCGCGGTGTCCGCCGGCTGGCGCATCAGCGAGGAGCGGTTCATGAAGAACGCCCTTCCGTTCCTCAACGACCTGCGCCTGCGCGCCGGCTACGGCGTCACCGGCATCGCGCCGGACGATCCGTACCTCTCGCTGACCAGCTACGCGTACCGCGCCTACTTCCTTTACAACGGGAGCTGGGTCCAGCAGCTCGCACCCGCGCGCAACCCGAACCCGAACCTGCGCTGGGAGGAGAAGCATGAGGTCAACGTCGGGCTGAACCTCGCGGCGTTCGACTCTCGCCTCACCGGCGCGGTCGACGTGTACCGCCGCGAGACGAAGGACATGCTCTACAGCTACTCGGTGCCCGTGCCGCCCTACCTCACCGGGAGCATCCTGGCCAATGTCGGGACGATGCGGAACAGCGGCGTCGAGGTGGAGCTGGGCTACGACGTGGTGAAGCGGCCGGGGCTCACCTGGACCACGAGCGCCAACTGGTCGACGAACCACAACAAGCTGGTGAGCCTCTCGGACGAGACGTTCCAGCCGCAGAGCGACTGCCGCTTCGACGGCGGCACCGGCGAGCCGATCCAGCAGTCCACCCACCGCAACTGCGTCGGCCAGCCGATCGGCGATTTCTACGGCTACAAGTCGGTCGGCATCGACGACGACGGCGTCTGGCTGGTCGAGGATTCCGCGGGCAAGACCATCTCCATCAAGGACGCGACCGCCAAGGACCGCCACGTCCTCGGCAACGGCGTCCCGAAGTACAACTTCGCGTGGAACAACAACGCGCAGATCGGCAGCTTCGACGTGAGCGTCAACATGCGCGGCGCGGCGGGCTTCCAGATCCTGAACTTCATGCGGATGTTCTACGAGAATCCCAAGATCGTGCAGTACAACATGCTCAAGTCGGCGTTCGACCCGGTCTACGGCAAGCGGCCGGTGAACTACGACCTCGCCTACGTGAGCTACTACATCGAGGACGGCGACTACCTCAAGCTCGACAACGCCACGCTCGGCTACACGCTCAAGCCCGGGCAGCTCGGGCGGTTCACCCGCTCGCTCAGCAGCGCCCGCCTGTACGTGTCCGGACGCAATCTGCTCACGCTCACCGGCTACAAGGGGATGGACCCGGAGGTGCCGCTGCTCCCGTCGGGCGCCGAGCTCGCTCCCGGGAACGATCAGCGGGACCAGTACCCGACCGTGCGGCGGTTCACGTTCGGCATGACCGTCAGCTTCTGAGCGCCGGCGCGACCTCTACGGAATGCGCCCAATGGAACGCCCAACCGGAATGAGAGACGTCATGAGACACGTCCTCGCGAAGTCCCTGCCCGCGGTCGCGCTCCTCGCGACGCTGGCCACCGCATCGTGCACGGACCTGACGGAGACGCCGTACACGGAGATCACGGAGGCCAACTTCAACCCCAAGCCGGGCGACCTGGCCGCGCTCATGGCGCCGGCGTATACGCCAATGCGCGGCATCTGGATGAGCTGGTACGGCATGGTCGACTGGCAGGGGGAGACGGCCGACATGCTGCTCACCCCCGTCCGGCCGAACGGCTGGTACGACGGCGGCATCTACATCCAGAACCACGAGCACCGCTGGAACGCTTCCTCCCCCGGGATGCCGAACTCGCTCTGGGGGCGGGCGTACAGCGGGATCAACGCGGCCAACCGCGTGATCTACCAGATCGAGTCGGGCGTCGTCCCGCTCGACGACAAGGCGAAGACGGCCACGCTCGCCGAGCTGAAGGCCGTGCGCGCGTACTACTACGCGCTCCTGCTGGACAACTTCGGCAACATCCCGATCGTGGTGGACTTCACCGCGACGGAGCCGCCCGAGCAGTCCACGCGCAAGGAGGTATTCGACTTCGTCGTCAAGGAGTTCACGGACGCGATCCCGAACCTCTCGACCGCGGCCGGACAGGCGATGTACGGCCGGATGAACCAGTGGGCGGCCAAGGGGCTCCTCGCGCGCGTCTACCTGAATGCCGGCGTCTACACGGGCACGCCCCAGTGGGACAAGGTGCTCCAGCTCACGCAGGAGATCATGGCCTCGGGGAAGTACAGCCTGGATCCGAGCTACCGGCACGTGTTCTCGAGGAACAACCAGACGTCGCCCGAGATCGTCTTCGCCACGCCCTACGACGCCACGTATTCGACCCCGGCCGGCGGTGAAGGCAGCAACTTCCACATGAAGACGCTCAAGCCCGACCTGCGCTTCGTCTTCGGCATGAACGCGCAGCCGTGGGGCGGGAGCGCCGCGAACCCGCAGTTCATCGACACGTACGACCCGGACGATGGCCGCCTCGCGGACAGCTGGCTCATGGGGAAGCAGTTCGATGCGCAGGGGCGCGGCTACGACTTCGTGAAGACGGTCCCGAAGATGACGCAGACCCAGTTCAACAATGGCTTCCCGGTCTGGAAGTACGAGATCTACCAGGGGGAGACCGGCTCGTCCGACGTCGACTACCCGGATCTCCGCTACGCGGAAGTGCTCATGATGCGGGCGGAGGCGCTCCTCCGCACCGGCGACGCCGGCGGCGCCGCCGTCCTGGTCAGTCAGGTGCGGCAGCGCGACTTCAAGGGCGCCGCGGCCGCGAAGGCCACGGTCACCGCCGCCGACCTCACGCGCGGAAGCCGCTACAACTACGGCTGGTACGACGTCGATGGCGTGGTGAAGACCGGCCCGGGCGGCACTCCCGTCCAGAACGGCGGCGCCGACATCCAGTACGGCGGCTTCCTGGACGAGCTGCGCTGGGAGTTCGCCGCCGAGGCGAAGGACCGGCAGTTCCTGATCCGCTTCGGCGTGTTCACCACGAAGACCTGGTTCAACCACAAGCCGAACGGCGACTATCGCATCATCTTCCCGATCCCGCAGTCGCGGCTGAACACGAACCCGAAGCTGAAACAGAATCCGGGGTACTGATCCGGGATCCGGGCACGCGCTCCCCCCGTGCCGGACGCGGGGACACAGGGGTGCCGTGACCCGGAAACCGGGCTCGCGAACACCGATCGCGCCAGCGGCCAGCCGGCTGAGCCCGGCCGGCCGCTGGCGCCGTGGCTTGTGGCACCCCGACCCCGGTGAGGGAGGCGGAAGCCGATGCCATTGCCGCGGTCTACTGGCGCCGTGGCTTGTGGGATCCCGACCCCGGTGAGGGATCGGCCGCGCCGCGGGACCGGGGCACGGTCCGGGATATGCGCACCAGTCGCCACGCACGCCGGTCGACCGGCGAGGGGGAACGATGCCGCTGACTAGCAGATCCGCGATCGCCGTGGTCGGAGCGGCGCTGCTCGCGCTGTCGGCTTGCGGGGGGCCGGGACTTCCGCCGGCCGGCCCCGCGCCGGGAAACGTGGACGTGGGCCACGGAACGCAGCCCGGCGAGAAGGTGACCGGCGCCGTCACCTCCGTTCCGGGAGCGGAGGTCGGCGACGTGCGCGCCGGGGGCGTGCAGGAGCTGCTCCGCGGGCGCGTCGCGGGGCTGGAGATCATTCCGCTCCCCGACGGCGGCTACCGGTTCCGGATCCGGGGGATGAGCACGATCAGCGCCGACTCGCCGGAGCCGCTGTTCGTCGTGGATGGGACCCCGGTCGATGTCGCCGGCCTCGCGACGGCGCTCTCGGGGCTCACCCGGGACGACATCCAGCAGGTGGACGTGCTCAAGGACGTAGCATCGACGGCGATCTACGGCACTCGCGGCGCCGGTGGAGTGGTGATCATCAACACCAGGCGACGGTAGGCGGGCCGGGAGCGCTCCCGCTCGGGACGATCCGCCCGGTCGGCTCGCGCCGACGGAGGGGCAGCATGGCAACAGCGCGGATCGACGTGGCGATGCTGGTGATCGGAGTGGCCCTGCTGCCTCTCGCCGGGTGCGGCGGGCAGGGGCTGCCGCCGGCGGGGCCGGCGCCCGGCGAGGTGGACATCGGCTACGGCACCCAGCCGGCGGACAAGGTCAGCGGCGCCGTGTCCTCCCTCTCCGGCGACGAGGTCGGGAACGCCCGGCCGTTCGGTGTGGCCGAGCTGCTTCGCGGGCGCGTCCCCGGATTGCAGATCATCGAGGACCCGGGCGGCCGCGTCCATTTCCGGATCCGCGGTACGAACTCGATCTTGGCCGACCAGGAGCCGCTGTTCGTGGTGGACGGGGTCCAGATCGCGCCGGGGAGCGTGCAGAGCGCGCTCGCCGGGCTGACCCCGGAAAGCATTCGGCAGGTCGACGTGCTCAAGGATGTGGCGTCGACCTCGATCTACGGCAGCCGCGGCGCCGGCGGCGCGATCCTGATCACGACGCGGCGCTAGGCCGCCGGCGCTAGGCCGTCGGCGCAGGCCGTCGGCGCAGCCCGGACGCCGCGGGCGCTCGAAGCGGAGCCGCGCCGGGCGCGCCTTCGCGCGCCCGCGCGCGACATCGCCAGTGCCAGTCCCTCGAGACGGACACAAACCCGGAATGCACAAACACCCGTGGGTCATGGCGGCCATCACGTGCATGCTCGCTGCCTGCCGCGGCGGGGAGCATCCGCCGGAGCCGAGCTTCACGCCCCTCTTCCCGCCGGTCGAGGCCGAGCTGCTGACGCAGTCGTCGCCCGCGCTGGCGGACCTGGATCACGACGGCGCGCCCGACATCGTCTTCGGCACCGGCAAGGACCGCGTGAAGCCGGGGCGCGGGCGCTACGTCTTCACGCCGGACATCCCGGTCCCGGGATACGTGCTGGCCGTCTCGGGCGCCACGAACCGGATCCTGTGGAAGGTCCCGCACCCGGGCGAGGCGTACACGACGCCGCGGTTCGCGGACCTGAACCGCGACGGCGTGCCGGACGTGGTCATGGGCGGGCGCGAGGGTGCGTTCGTCGCGTACAGCGGCGTGGACGGCAAGACGATCTGGCGCCTCGACCCCGCCAGGCTCGCGAAGACGTCCTTCCCGTACAACGTCTTCACGCCCGCGCTCATCCGGGACGCGAACGGCGACGGCGTGCCCGACCTGGTGGCGGCCTACGGCGGCAACGACACGAAGCTGCCGAAGCAGCCGCGCGACCCCGCGTTCCTCGTGGTCGTCTCCGGCGCCGACGGGGCGGTCCTCGCCGAGCACCAGACCCCGGACGGCAAGGAGACGTACTGCTCGCCCGTGGCCTACCGGCGCCCCGACGGCGCGGAGTGGGTGATCTTCGGCACCGGCGGGGAGACGGACGGCGGCGCGGCGTACCGCGCCCCGGTCGCGTCGCTCCTGGACGGGACGTTCGAGAAGCGGGTCGAGCGGCTGGTCCCGCCGGGCGCGACGAGGGGCGTCATCGCCCCGGCCACGGTGGTGGAGCTGACGGGCGACGCGGATCCCGACATCGTCATCAGCGCCTTCGACGGCCGCCTGATCACGCTCGACGGCGCGACCGGCAAGGCGCTGTGGGAGCGGAAGGTGGACGGCGAGGAGGCGTATCACGGGGCGGCGGTGGTGCGCATCGCGCGGGGCGGACGGCTCGGGCTCTTCGTCTCCCGCGGGATCGGCGCCTTCCCACGGTACGTCGGAAGCGCGCACCGCCTCTACGATGCCGCGGACGGGCGCCTCCTCTACGAGTACAAGGACCCGAACTATCCGGCCGGCGCCCCCCTCGCCGTCGACCTCACGGGCGACGGGATCGACGAGCCGTTCTTCTTCTCCATGCGCTTCCCCTCCGCCCAGGGCGCGCGGATCCACATCCTGTACCTCCCGACACGCCGGCTGATCGCGCACGACGTGCCCAACAACCTCGCGAGCACGCCCGTCATCGCGGACCCCCGCGGCACGGGCACGCTCGAGCTGAGCGCGCCCTCCTGGAGCCTGGCCCAGACCTCCGAGGCGCCCGACTGGCACGACCTGAAGTCGGAGCTCCTCCGCCTCGACCTGTCCGCGAAGACGCCCGCCTTCCGCGCCTGGGCCGGGTACATGGGCACCGCCGCCGACGGGCAATACCGGCTTCCGACGTCCGCCGGCGCGCAACGCTAGGGCGGTTGGGATGCCGCCGGGCTCCCTCCCGCGAACGCGCCCGCGCCCGGCGCCGAAGGCGCGGGGCCCGCGCCCAGCGCCGAAGGCGCGGCGCCCGCGCCCGTCTTCTGGCGCTTGCCCCGCCCGGACAGGACGGCTTCGAGGGGGATGCGACGCGGCCGGCCAGGGTGGGAAGTCGTGCGGCAGGGCTCGCCAGGTGCCGCCGTTCTTCGCGTGGTAGAAGATCGCATCCCGATCACGCGCGCAGGGTAACGGCGCGGGGCACCACCGCCGTTCGACGACGGCATCACGGCGCGCACGATCTGCCACTGCGCACCCGTCGAATCCGTCGGGTACTTCCGCCTGCTCATGCCTCATGCGTACCCGACCCGAGCGCGTTCGGGTCGGGTACCGTTGGGGAACCGGGCGACCGACGTACCCGACGGGCGGACCCCGACCCCTCGCTACGTCACCACGGTCACGTCAGCCCGACGCACTCGACGGGTCCGGCGGACGCCGCGGCAGGCGCATGGAGAACGTCGTCCCCGCCTCGGCCGACGAATCCACGCGGACGACTCCACCGTGGGCCTCCGCGATGGCCCGTGTGATATAGAGGCCGAGCCCCATGCGCGCACGGCTCCGTTCGCCCGTCGCCCTCGACGACGCTTGCCGGAACGGCTCGAAGATCAGCTCCCGTTCTTCGGGCGGGATCGGAGCACCGAAGTTGTGCACGGCGACCACCACTTCGTCGCCGGGTTCGTCGCCGGAAACGGACACCGTGATCGGTAAGTCCTCGGCGCCGTGCTGTACGGCGTTGTTGACCAGATTCGACAGCGCTTGCTGAATTCGACTCGCGTCCCATTCCCCGGCCACGTCGCCCCGGACGTCGATGCGGATCCCCCGTCCGGGATGGCTCATCTCGGTCTCGCGGACCACGGAAGCGGCGATCGCGCCGAGATCGGCGCCGGCCCGCTGCAACCGCGGATCCTGGCCGAGCCTTGACGCTGTGTATGCCAGCATCGTCTCGATCAGCTCACCCATCTGGACGGCGGCGCGGTAGATCGTGGTGGCGAGGCGGCGACCGCGTGCGGAGATCTGGACGTCGTCGGCCAGTACGGCCGATGCGCCGAGGACCGCACTCAGCGGTGAGCGCAGGTCGTGCCCCAGCACCGCGAGAAACGTCTCTCGATAGTCGCTGACCGCTCTCGAGTACTCGGCGATCGACTCGACGAGGGCCTGGTCGATGGCCTCGTTGAAGCGGATGACGTCCTGGAGATCGAAGCTGGCGGGATCGGTGGCCGCCGCGACGTAGTGCCGCATCACGCTCGCCCGGAGTGCGCGGTACTCCGCGAAAGTCTCGACCATCGAGAAGCCGCGGTGCGCCCGGGCGAAGCCGTGCTGCTCGGCCGCAGTGCGCGGCGCGCTCGCCTCGTGGGGCGCGTCACCTTTTCCCTTCTGCTCCTGCTCGGCCGCCGTCTGCGGCCGTTCGAGATCGCGCTCGAACACCTCCAGCATGCCCGCGGCGTCGTCCCGCAGCGCCTCGATGTCCATCGAGGCGCCCGATGCCGTGTGCGTCCGCGCGAAATCCTCGAACTCCTCGAGAATCGCCGCCTTCCGTTCCCGGATCAGTTCGGATAGTCGCATGGGAATTCCGCATTTGTCGTGGTGGCCTACCGGCGAAGGGTCCAGTGAGCCGCTTCGAGCCCGGACCGCACCACCCCACCCCAACGCCGGTCAATGTTGCGCTGGCCACTGTCCGTGGGCAAGCCTGCATGCGCCTGTTCGCGGACGGAATTGGACTGCGAGGAGGAGGGTTAGGACGGGCGGGCCCGGGAGGATTGCGGGGTGCAGGCCGGTTCTTTCACATACTCCTGAATGAACAACAGTGAAGCTAACTGGCGAACCGCCGGAGCGCGGCGTTTCACCATATTCCTTTCATCAGATGTTATCCTGTTTGTCCTGTCTAATTAAGCTGCTATGGCCTCAAACCCGAAACGCCGGACCGCGGACTCCATCTCGACCCGCCGCCAGGACAGCCGAGTCCTCAGAGCTCGACCACGGTCCGCTTCCCGTCGAACGTGACCGGCCGCGCCTCCTTCGAGCCGGCAATCCTGACCTCGAAGCGCCGCAGCGCCGGCGGCGGCGTCCGCGCCCCCGGCGCGACGGAGATCGTAAGGCGACGCCGGGCGTCGTCCCAGCGCAGCGCGAGGCGCGTGTACTCGCCGCGCCGGTAGCCGAAGGAGATCCCGTCGTCGTCGTAGAGCTGCGACGTGCCGCTCGGGCCCGGGTAGACCGTGAGCGAGAGCGGCTCCTCGCTCGGCTCGTCCACGTGCTGCTTCACCGGTCCGAGCGGCAGGACGGCGCCGGCGCGGACGTACAGCGGCATGGTCTCGAGGTCCACGGCGCGCTCGACCTCGCGGCCGCCCTCGATGCGCTCCTCGCTCCAGAAGTCGAACCAGGCGCCGCGCGGGAGGTAGACGCGCCGGCTCGTCGCGCCCTTCTCGACCACCGGTGCCACCAGCATGTCCGGACCCCAGAGGTACTCGTCGCCGCGGGCGATGGCCGCGGGATCGTCGGGGTAGTGGAGCCAGAGCGCCCGCATCACCGGGAGCCCGGTGTCGTGCGTCTCCCGCACCGCGGTGTAGAGGTACGGGAGCAGGCGGTAGCGCAGCTCGAGGTATTTCCGGAGGATCGGCTCGACCCGCGGGTTCTGCAGCTCCGCGGGGTCGGCGCGCCAGTCCCCGGTCTCGAACGGGCCGCCGTCGCCTCCATCCCACCCCCACGGGAGGCGCAGGTGCCAGTTCCGGCCGTGCGCGCGGAAGCTCGGGCAGAACGCGCCGAACTGGAACCAGCGCACGTGCAGCTCGCCGGTGTACTCGTCGGTCGGGATGAAGCCGCCGATGTCGCTCCCCCAGAGCGGAAACCCCGAGAGCCCCGCGTTGATGGCTACGGGCACGTGCGTGGCGAGCGTCGCCCAGCGGCTCCGCGTGTCCCCGGACCAGATGAAGCCGCCGTAGCGCTGGATGCCGGGAGAGGCGTTCCGGTGCAGGGCGAAGGGGCGCTCGTTCGGGCGGTAGAGCTGCGTCCCCTCCCAGTACATGCGGTGGCGGTTCAGGCGCGAGGGGCCGTCCAGGCCGTCTCCCTGGTCCGGCCACCAGCCGTCCACGCCCACGTCCATCAGCGGCTTGTGCGCGGGCCAGTAGCAGGACGCCTGCCGGTCGGGCGGCCAGTGGCCATCCGGGGTGCGGCCCGAGGGGAGCGGTGCGGCGGTGCACGGGTCCCGGACGCCGCCCGTGAGCGTATGCCCCTCGACCACCACGTGCATCACCACGCGGAAATGCTCCGCGTGCAGTTGCGCGATCGTCCCCGCGGGGTCCGGGAAGTTCCCGGCGTGCCACGTGAACTCGCCGTTGTGCGTATTCCAGCCGGACGGGCAGAAGTCGGTGCCCAGGTAGATCAGCGCATCGCACGGGAGCCGCTTCTCGCGCAGCGTGCGCGCCACGCCCAGGACCTCGTCCGGCCCCGCCAGCGTGCGGTGCGACTGCATGTAGCCGAGCGTCCAGCGCGCCGGCAGCTCGGGGGGCCCCGTGATGCGCGCGTACTCGCCGAGGATCGTCGTCGGGTCGTGCGACGCCACCACGAACACGTCGAGCGGGAGCGTCGCCTCCGCCCGCGGCGTGAACCTCCCCTCGGCGCCGGTCAGGTCGAAGCTCCCGTACGGCTGGTGGATGAAGAGCGCCCACCCGCCCCCGGTGCCGATCAGCCACTGCACCGGCGCGCGCGTGCCGTGCGTCGCGAGCGAGTACGGCTTCGGCCCGGCGCTCCGCGCGCCCTGCCCGTTCCGCATCTCGTCCACCGCGCCCCGCCGGTCGAACTGCGCCCCGCCCTCGCCCAGCCCGAGCACCGGCCCGTCGCCCAGGAGGAACGACATCCCCGGCCGCTCGGCGTCCAGCGTGAGGCGCTGCACCGGCGTGCCCGACCGCGTCTCGACGTGGAGCGTGGGAGGATCGTTCGTGAAGCGGACGACGAGCTCGCCGGCGCGCACGCGACCGAGCGCAGCGCCCTCGCGAACCAGGCCCGCGCGCGTCCCCGGCTCCTCCCGCGCCAGCGCGCCGGTCACGGGAACCGGGACGGGCCGGCCGGCCTCCAGCGGACGCGCGGTGATCCGCGCGGTGACGCCGCTCACCGCCCAGACCTCGATCTCCACGGGGCGGCCCCCCACCACGATCGGCGCGGTGGCCGGGCCGCGGAGCACGCCCGCCGCGCGCCCCGGCAGCACCCCCTCGAGCAGCAGCCCCGCGCCCGCGGCGCCGAGCTGCTTCAGCGCGTCGCGGCGCGAGATCCGCCCGGCCGCCGCCCCGCCCGCCGGCGCCTCGCCCCGGTCGCCGCTCCGCCCTGTCCTCCCGCCCGTGCCGCTGCGTCGCATCGCCCCTCCCCGGCGCGTCCTTGGATATCGTATCCAAATATCGGAGGCGCCCAGCCGCCGCGCTACCTCGACGTGCCCGAGGGACTCCAGCCGCCGCTCGCCGCCGATGACTCTCCGGGTCGCCCGCGGAGCCACCCTTGCTTGACACCGCTGTTCGGCCCCCGCTACGTTCGCCCCACACTCATGCCCCCGGCTCCGATGCTCGGAAACCACCTGGAGAACCCCATGCGGAGGTCATCCCGCCGGCTTCTCGCGGCGTGCCTCGCGACCGCGAGCTTCAGCGCGGCCGGGCAGGGCGCGCCAGTGCTCCGGGCCGAGCCCGCCAGGCACCCGGCTCCGGCGGTCTCGGCGGCGCTCCCGGCGCCGCGTGGGGCGCTCGATGTCGAGCCGCCCGCGAGGCGCCCGGGCCGCGGGCACGCCGCCGCGCTTCATTCCGCCTCCGCTCCCGACACCGGGCATGCGCGGCTCGTGAAGGCGGACGTCGACTTCCTGCAGGGGATGATCGGGCATCACGCCCAGGCGGTGCTCATCGCGGGCTGGGCGCCCAGTCACGGGGCGAGTCCGGCGCTCCAGTCGCTGTGCGAGCGCATCGCGGTCGGGCAGACGGACGAGATCCGGCTGATCGCCAACATGTTGCGCGATCACGGCGCCGCGGTGCCGGAGGTCGACACGGCGGCGGCGATGGCGATGCGGCCGGGGATGCACCCCATGCCGATGACGGGGATGCACCACACGCTGATGCCGGGGATGCTCACGCAGCAGCAGCTCGAGGAGCTGGACGCGGCGCGGGGGCCGGCGTTCGACCGGCTGTTCCTCACGGACATGATCATTCACCACCGGGGGGCGCTGGACATGGTCGACGACCTGTTCGGCTCACCCGGCGCGGCGCAGGACGCGGGGCTGTTCCAGCTCGCGTCCGACATCAGCGCCGATCAGACCGTCGAGATCGACCGCATGTCGCGGATGCTCGCGGCGCTCGAGGCGAAGGGCGACGGCCGGTAGCGGACGAGGCCGCGTCGCCTTCCGCTCTCGAAGGTTCAACACACCTCAGGAACCGGGATGCACCGATGGACTCCAGCCTGAAATCCGCCGTTCCATCGTGCCGCGCGCGTGCATCGCGGCGGCGCGCTCCGTTCTCCCCCCTCGTGATCGGCGCCGGGCTCGTGGCGCTGGCCGGCTGCGCCACGACGCAGGCCTCGTCGGCTGCGGCGGGCGGCGGGGCGGCGACGACGGCCGCGGCGAAATCGTCGCCTGCGGCGGCGCCGAAGGTCCGCTCCTTCGTCTCCGCGGAGGCGCCCACGCCCGATCCACGCGTCGGGCTGAACGCCGGCCTCTTCGACGCGGCGGCGGCGCAGTGGAACCTGGCGCTCGTCTCGAGCACGCCGTCGACGGCCGGGTTCACCGACCGGGAGGGGCCGAGCGGGCTGGAGTACGCCAACTCCGACCTCGCCTTCACCGGGCATTACGTAGTGCAGGGGAACTTCCAGGGTTTCCAGATCTGGGACGTCGCGGATCCGATGCATCCGAAGCTCGCGGTCGGGCAGGTGTGCGTGGGCTCGCAGAGCGACGTCTCGGTCTACAAGAACCTGCTCTTCGAGTCCGAGGAGTCGCTGAACACCCGCCTGGACTGCAGCGCGCAGGGCGTGGCGGACACGGTGAGCGCGGCGCGGTTCCGCGGCGTGCGCATCTGGGACATCAGCGACATCGCGCACCCGAAGCCGGTCGCGCAGGTGCAGACCTGCCGGGGCTCGCACACGCACACGCTGGTCACCTCGCCCAGCGATCCGAGCAACGTCTACGTCTACGTATCGGGCTCGGCGCCGGTGCGCTCGCCGAACGAGCTCGCCGGGTGCTCGGGGCTCGCGCCCTCCGATGACCCGAACAGCGAGCTGTTCCGGATCGAGGTGATCCAGGTGCCGCTCGCGCACCCCGAGCAGGCGCGCGTGATCACGAAGCCCGCGATCCTGGCCGACCTCGGCCCGTCGGAGCGGCACGGCGAGCTGCCCGCGGACGTGGCGGCGAGGGAACGGCAGATGGCGGCGGCGGGCCGCCAGCCCCGATCCCGGCCCGCGGGTCCGCGCACCGGGCCGGTGCAGTGCCACGACATCACGGTCTATCCCGCGGTCGGCCTGGCGGGCGGCGCGTGCGCCGGCTACGGCCTGCTGCTCGACATCCGCGACCCGGCGAACCCGAAGCGGGTGTTCGCGGCGGCCGACTCGAACTTCTCGTTCTGGCACTCGGCCACGTTCACCAACGACGGCTCGAAGGTGTTGTTCAGCGACGAGTGGGGCGGCGGCACCCAGCCGCGCTGCCGCGCGACCGACAAGCCGGAGTGGGGCGCGGACGCGATCTTCACGCGCGACGGCGACCGGCTCCGGTTCCAGGGCTACTACAAGCTGCCGGCGGCGCAGACCTCGACCGAGAACTGCGTGGCCCACAACGGCTCGCTGCTCCCGGTGCCCGGGCGCGACGTCATGGTGCAGGCCTGGTACCAGGGCGGGATCTCGGTCTTCGACTGGACGGACCCGGCGCACCCGAAGGAGATCGCGTACTTCGACCGCGGCCCCGTCGACGCGGCGAAGCTCGACCCGGCCGGCTCGTGGTCCGCATACTGGTACAACGGCTACATCTACAGCTCGGAGATCGCGCGCGGGCTCGACGTGTTCGAGCTGAAGCCGAACCCGCTGCTCACGCAGAACGAGATCGACGCCGCCAAGCTCGTGCACTTCGACGAGTTGAACGTGCAGGACCAGCCGCAGCTCGTCTGGCCCGCCAGCTTCGTGGTCGCCCGCGCGTACGTCGACCAGCTCGAGCGCAGCCACGGGCTCGACGCGGCGCGGATCGCCGCGGTGCGCTCGGCGCTCGCCTCGGCCGAGAAGGCCTCCGGCTCCGAGCGCGCCTCCGCGCTCACGGCGCTGGCCACGCAGCTCGATAGCGATGCGCAGGGGTCGAGCGACGCGGCGAAGGTCCGGCTCCTCGCGGGCGAGGCGCGGCGGATCGCGGGCACGTGACGCGCGCCGCGGTCGCTCACCCCGGTCCGTCTGCCTGATCGGGTGAGTCGAGCCGGCGTTGCGCCGGGACGGGCGGTGGGTCCGCACACGCGGGCTCACCGCCCGTCGCCGTTCCCGGCTTCGGCGACGCGGATCACCGCTTGATCCATCATACGGAATCCGCCCGATCCGAACGGATCTTCCGGATCCGGTATCACTCCCACGACTTCCCTGCTCACGAGGTCGGCCGCGGCCCCGCCCCGTGGCCGATTTGTCCAAGACGCGCCCAGCGGCGGGGCGTACGTTCATCCGATGTCCGCCGGTGGGCGACGGCCCACGCGGCTCCGGCTCCACCCGCATCGATACCCGTCCATGCAATTTCCGCCGATTCCGCGGTTCGCGCGCCGGGCCGCGGCCGTCTCCGGCCTGCTCGGGGTCCTCGTCCCGCTCGCGGCTTGCTCGGCGCGGGCGCAGCGCGCGCCGGAGCTGCTGCTCGTCGACGGCAAGGTCTTCACCGCCGACAGCACCCACCCCTGGGCCGAGGCGGTCGCGATCCGCGGCGAGCGCATCACGAGGGTCGGAACGACCGCGGAGATCCGCGCGCTCGCCGGCCCCGGCTCCCGCGTGATCGACGTCGGCGGCCGCGTGATCGCCCCCGGCTTCGACGACGCGCACGACCACGTGCACGGCGGCGAAGACCCCGGCGTCTTCGTGGAGCTGGGGACGCCACCCGCGGACCCGCCGGCGGCGACGGTGCTCGACTCGCTGCGCGCGGCCGCGGCCCGCGTCCCCGCCGGGACGTGGATCCAGGCCACCATCTTCCTCGCGGCGCTGAACGATGCGTCGCTCCGGCGCGCGGCGCTCGACCGCGTCGCCCCGCGCGATCCGGTCATGCTCTCGATGCCGACGGGGCACGGGCTGCTGCTCAACTCCGCCGCGATGCGGGCGCTCGGCATCCGCGACTCGGAGCCCGATCCGTTCGGCGGCTGGTACGAGCGCGACGCGAGCGGCCGGCTCACCGGGCGACTCGACGAGTACGCCGGGTGGAGCGCCATCCGCACGCTCCGCTCGAGCCTCCCCGACAGCGTGATCGTCGCCGGCCTGCGGGCCTACGCGCGGCGCGAGCTGCGCTTCGGCATCACCTCGGTGCAGGACATGGCCAGCTCGATGGACGCGGCGACGACGGTGCGCGTGTTCCGCGCGGCGCGCCTCCCGCTGCGCGTGCGGATCATCCGCTTCTCGATCCCGAGCGCGACCGGCCTCGAGGCGGCCGAGTGGGTCGGGGTGCCCGAGCACCCGGCGCCGAACGTCGTCGTCTCCGGGCGGAAGTGGATCCTGGACGGCACGCCGGTCGAGCAGAACGCGCTCACCCGGCGCGGCTACCCGGGCCGTCCCGGCTGGTACGGGCGGCTGGATTTCCCGGTGGACAGCCTCCGCGCGATGCTGGTGGACGCGTTGCGGCGGCGCGAGCAGGTGGCGTTCCACGCCGGCGACAGCGCGCAGGCGATCCTGATCGGGCTCATGGAGTCGCTGGCGCCGGACTCCGCCTGGCGCCCGCTCCGCGTGCGCTTCGAGCACGGCATGGCCGGCGCCCCCGACCTGTGGGCGCGGGCGGCGGCGAAGGGGATCGTCGTCGTCGGAAACCTCCAGCTCCTCCCGCCACCGGAGGTCTCCCGGCACATGCCGCCCGTGCCGGCCGCGGCCGTCGTTCCGCAGGGCCTCGTGACCGGCCTCGGCTCCGACGGCGAGCCGCGCAGCCCGTTCGTCGGGATGTACTACGCGCTCAGCTTCCCGCTGCGGCCGCCGCTCGACCGGGAGGCGCTGGTCCGCGCCTACACCGCCGGCTCGGCGTACGCCGAGTTCGCGGAGCGGGACAAGGGGACGCTGGCGCCGGGGAAGCTGGCCGATCTCGCGGTCCTCTCGCAGGACATCTTCACGGTGCCGGTGGAGGCGCTGCCCAGGACGGAGAGCGTGCTCACGCTCGTCGGCGGCAGGGTGGCGTACGACGCCGGGGTACTCGGCCGCCATGCGGCGGCGCCGGAGCGGTGAAGCGACCGGGAGCGGCGCGCCTCACTCCGCCCGGAGCGCAGCGACCGGATCCAGCCGCGCGGCGCGGCGCGCAGGCACCCACGTCGCGAGGAGCGCCGCGGCCGCGAGCACGGCGAGCACCACGGCGAACGTCAGCGGGTCGCCCGGCCCCACGCCGAAGAGGAGCCCTCGGATGAGCCGCATCAGCGGGATCGCCGCGAGCAGCCCCGCCGCGGCCCCGATGCCGAGCATCGTCGCCGACTGGCGGAGCACGGTCAGGAACACCCGGCCGCCGCTCGCGCCCAGCGCCATGCGCACGCCGATCTCGCGCGTGCGCCGGGCGACGGCGAAGGCGGTCACGCCGTAGACCCCGACGGCCGCGAGGAGGAGCGTCAGCGTGGCGAAGGCGCCGACCAGGACGGCGCTGAAGCGGTTCGCGGCCGTCTTCTCCGATCGCAGCGAGCCGAAGCCCCGGACGTTCGAGACCGCCAGCTGCGGGTCCAGCGCGTGGATCGCGGCGCGCGCCGGCCCGATCAGCGCCTCGGACTCCCCGCCGGTGCGCAGCACGAGCGTCATGCGACGCCGGGTCGTCACGTCCTGGGCGAAGGGGAAGTAGATCATCGGCTCCGCCGGCGTCGCGGGGCCGAAGTGGTGCACGTCGCCCACCACGCCGGCCACCTCCCACTCCCGGCCGAACGTCCGGACGCGCGCGCCGACGGCACCGCCGTCCGGCCACCACCGCTCGGCCAACGCGCGGCTGATCACGACGACTCCCGGCGCATCCGCCCGGTCACGCGCCTCGAAGTCCCGCCCCTCCAGGACGGGGATGCGGATCGCCTCGAAGTAGCCCGGCGCGACCGTCGCGTTCAGCGCCTCCGGCGCCTCGCCGGGGCGCGGCTCCGGCCGGCCGAGGATCCGCAGGTTCGTGCGGCTCGAGGACCGGCCGAGCGGGAGGCGGTCGATCGCGCCCACGCCCTGCACATCCGGGAGCGCGCCCAGGCGACGCCGCGCCTCGTCCAGGAAGCGCGCGGCGTCCAGGCGCGCCGGATACCGGTCCGGCGGGAGCATGAGGTCCAGCGTCAGCAGCCGCCTCGCCTCGAAGCCGAGGTCCACCCGCACCAGCTCCCGGAAGCTGCGCAGCAGCAACCCCGCGCCGGCGAGGAGCGTGACGGCCAGGCCGACCTCGACCGCGACCAGCACCCCGTGCGTGCGGCGGGTCGCGCGCTCGCTCGCCAGCCCGCGGCTCGACGCGAGCGTCCCGCGCAGGTCGGCGCGCGAGACGCGCAGCGCCGGCGCGAGCCCGAAGAGCAGCCCCGTCGCGAGCGAGACCGCGAGAGCGAAGGCGAGCATGGGCGCGTCCACCCCGGCCTCGTGGATCCGCGGCAGCTCCGCAGGCGCCGCGGCGAGCAGCACGTTCAGCCCCGCCCAGGCGAAGAGCGCGCCCACCACGCCGCCGCCCGCGGCCAGCACCAGGCTCTCGGTCAGGATCTGCCGCACGATGCGCCCGCGCCCGGCGCCCAGCGCGGCGCGCACGGTCAGCTCGTGCTCGCGCGTCGAGAGCCGGGCCAGCAGCAGCGCCGCGATGTTCACGCATGCGACCAGCAGCACCACGCCGACGGCGGCGAGGAACGCCAACAGCTCCGGACGGAGCGGCGCGACGATCCGCTCCCGCAACGACTCGACGTGCGCAGACTCACCCGGCGAGACGAGCCCGCGCTCCACCTGCGCCGCGACGCGCCCGGACAGCTCCGCCGCGGCCGCGGCCGGCGTCACGCCCGGCGCGAGGCGGCCGATCACGAGGAACTTCCGCTCGTCGCGCAGGCCGCCGATCGTCCCCACGTTCACGTAGACGCCCGTCGGCCAGGCCAGCCATCCCTTCTCCACACGCACCGCGGGCGGGAACGTGAACCCCGCCGGCAGCACGCCCACCACCTCGTGCGGTGCCCCGCCGACCTGGATCGTCCGCCCCACGATCGCCGGATCGCCGCCGAAGACGCGCCGCCAGAACCCGTAGTCGAGCATCACCCGCGGCGGGCCGCCCGGCCGGTCGTCCTCCGGCACGAAGCCGCGCCCCAGCACCGGGCGCACGCCGAGCGTCGGCAGCAGCGACGCCGAGATCGCCAGCGCCTCGGTCAGCATCGGCTCCGAGCCGCCCGACACCGTGAGATAGGTCAACATGTACGCGCCCACGGACGCGAAGGACCGGCTCTCCGCCCACTCCTGGTACGCCCAGCGGACGGCGGAGACGCCCTCGTCGTCCGCTCCCGCGCTCGACCACACCGCCACCAGGCGCTCCGGATCCCGGAACGGGAGCGGGCGCAGCAGCGCCGCGTCCACCACGCTGAACACCGCCGTGCTCGCGCCGATGCCGAGGCCGAGCGTGAGCACCGCCACGGCCGCGAAGCCGGGGTTGCGGCGGAGCTGGCGCAGCGCATGGCGCAAATCCCGGCCGAGCTCCTCGATCAGCCGGGTGCCGCGGGCGTCACGGACTTCCTCCTTCGTCCTCTCCGTGCCCCCGAACGCGAGGAGCGCGCGGCGACGAGCCTCCTCCGGGCTCAGCCCATCGCGGGCGTTCCGCTCCACCTCCATCTCGAGATGGAACGCCAGCTCCTCCTGCAGCTCCCGCTCCTCGCGCGAGCGGAACACCAGGGCGCGCAGCCGCTCGGTCACCTCCGACCAGACGCTCACGCGGTGCCGCCCTGCCAGCCGAGCACCCAGTTCACCGCCGAAGAGGAGCGATCCCACGCCGCCCGCTCCGCCTCGAGCTGCCGCTCGCCGGCCGGCGTCAGCAGATAGTAGCGCGCCCGCCGGTTGTGCTCCGTCACCCGCCACTCCGAGCGGATCCACCCCTTCCGCTTCATCCGCTGCAGCGCCGGATAGAGCGAGCCCTGCGGCACGTCCAGCACCTCCCGCGACATCTGCCGGATGCGCTGGCTGATCCCCCAGCCGTGCATCGGCTCGAGCGACAAGGTCTTCAGGACGAGGAGCTCCAGCGTGCCCTGGAGCAGCTCGGAGCGGTCGGCGGGCGTCATCGGGCTCTCCTTCAGATCGTCTGGAGAAGAATGCCGCGGGCCACCTACGGCGTCAAGACAGACGGGCGGGCTAGAGGCGGCGGGGCAAGCGGCTGAGGCGTGGCCGGGTGAGCCGTTGTCTCGGCTCATGGCGGCCTCGGTCACACGTGGAAGCGCGCGTGGCCGGGGCTCACGGCTGCCCCGGCGGGTCCGTCGACGCGTAGGTGGGCCCGGACGCGGTCGGGCCGGCCCGTCGGCCGGCCTCCCGGCGCGCACCGCGAGCCCCGCCGCCCAGGCGGGGCCGGCCGACGCGCCTCGCGGGGTCGAATTGCCGTCAAAGCCGCAAGGGTGCACTCCTGCGGAGATCCTTGCAGCCTTTACCACGATTATTGCCGTAAACCCCGCAAGCGTCTCCGCGGCGGCGGCGCGTGCGGGGTTTACGGCAAGGATTCCGGCGTTCGCGACGGGCGGAGCGCTTCCCGACCGGGGCGACCGCAGGAGCAGGTCGGACCGAACCCCGGTGAAGCCGTTTCCTTCCCGGCCCGGCCGTGGTTCCGATCGTGGTCCCGGTCCCGTTCCCGACCATACGGCTCGGGAACCGAACCGCGGCCGGGACCGCCAACGCGTCAGCCGGCTGATGTATCGACACGCGTCGTGTGCGGAGGGATTCCTCCGCCAGTTCGAGGCCGCGCGCCGTAAGCATTCGCCGCTCCCCCGGCTGGGCAACGAGCGCGCGACGAATCAGGATGCCGAGCGGTGGCAGATGGTTCGGCCAGCAACGTTGCCGCTACCTGCCGATTCCATCGACGGGCGTTGCCAACAATGTTGCCGATACCTGCCAAATAGCGAAGCCCGCGAGCTACCGATGTGGCCGCCCTCCGCCTCCCGCCCTCACTCCACCGGCGTGACCCTGACGAACACCGTCCCGTGCCGCGGGACCATGCTCGAGAACCCGTCCGCGTACTCGCCGAGGTCGCGCTGGCGCCAGAGATCGCGGACCTTCTGCTTGCCGCTGACGCCGAGGTCGGACCACCTCACGCTCACCTTCATGTCCATCTCGTCGCGGTTGAAGAGGCCGACGGCCAGGGAGCCGTCCGCGAGCGGCCGCGCCCAGACCTCGAGCTCGCCGTCCTTGGCCACGCGGTCGGCGGCGTGGCCGAGCGCGTCCTGGTGGACCGCGAGCACCTCGTCGTTCGTCACGAGGCCCAGGTCGAAGTCGTCCATCTGCGCGATGTCGTTGCCGAGCAGGAGCGGCGCGGCGAGGAGCGTCCAGAGCGTGATGTGCACGTACTGCTCGTTGGGCGTGAGCCTGGAGTCGCGCAGGCGCGGGCCCCAGCCGAGCTTGCCGATGACGAGCATGTCGGGGTCGTTCCAATGGCCGGGGCCGGCGTAGCGGGAGTGCCCGACCTGCTGGAAGCCGATGCCGTCCATGCTCTCCCAGGTGTCGGTGATGTCGCCGGTGGTGCGCCAGGAGTTCCCGCGGACGTCCGGCCCCGCGCCCCACTCCCACACGTCGCCCCAGCCGTACTGGCACAGGCTGTAGAGGATGTCGCGCTCCACCTGGTCGAGCGCGCTCCGCCCCACCCGGTACGGACGCTGGAGCACCGGGAGCTGCCGCGTCGTCTCGCCGTCGGCGAGCACGCTGGAGTAGCCGCACCAGTCGTACTTGATGTAGTCGACGCCCCAGCCGGCGAACGTGCGGAAATCCTGCAGCTCGTGCTGCCAGCTCGCCTCGAGCCGCTGGCACGTCGTGGGGCCGGGGCCGGTGTAGATCCCGAACTTCAGGCCCTTCGCGTGGATGTAGTCGCCCAGCGCCTTCATGTCCGGGAACTTGTGGTTCGTCAGGATGGTCCCGTCCGGCGCGCGCGTCGGCCCCTCGTTCAGCGGATCCTCCGCCCGCGTGGCGCGCTCCCAGCCATCATCCAGGTTGATGTACGTGAAGCCGTGGTCGGCGAGCCCCTGCGCCACCATCGCGTCCGCCGCCGCGCGCGCCAGCTCGTCGCTCACCGCGCGCCCGTACGCGTTCCAGCTGTTCCACCCCAGCGCCGGCGTCAGCGAGAGCGTGCCCTCGGCGACGAACGTGAACGCCTTCGTCGCCGTGCCGAGCGAGTTCCGGGCGTGGAACGTCACCGGATAGCGGCCTCGCCGCGCGATCCGCCCCGCGATGATCCCCGTCGCCGGATCGAGCGTCAGCCCGCGGGGCAGGTTCGTCGCCGAGTACGTGATCGGCCGCGCCCCCGTGACCGGGATCCGGTAGAGCACGTCGTGGCCCGGCGTCACGCCCGTCACGGAGGGCCCGTTGATGCGCGGCTCCGGCCCCGCCTTCGGCGTGAGCACGGTGCGCGGCTCGAGCGGGATCGCGATCGCCGCCGGGGGCGCGCCGCTCACCTCGAAGTACGCCTCCGCCCAGTTCGCCGCCACCGGGCGCGAGCCCTGCACCGGCTTCACCTGAAGAACCAGCGTCTGCACCCCGTGAACATCCACGCTCAGCCGCTCCGCTGCGTCCCCCCGCGCGAGCGGCTTCGAGACGCGCAGGACGCGACCATCGCCCAGCACGCGGAACACCACCGGCACCGGCGGCGGAACCGGGATGTTCCGGCCGGACGGGGGCTGCGGCGGAGCATTGTCGTCCGCGCCCACCAGCGCCTCGAACCGCTCGGCGCCGCCGCCCAGGCGCACGAACAGCACGCTGTTCGCGCGCGTCCCCACCCCCTCCGCGTACACCTGGCCGCCGATCCGGAGCGGATTGCCGTCGACGGAGAGGTTCACGCGCGCCGCCGCCACCGCCTCCCTACCCCGCCCGGGCTGCACCTTCATCTTCGTGAGATCGAGCGACGCCAGCGCCACACGCGCGCTCGGCGGCGCCGGCGAGGCCGCCGCCAGCAGCGGCAGGAGGAGCAGCGTCGCGGCGCTCGCGCGCCGGCCGGCGCGCGAAAGGAGTGCGGCTCGCCCGGGCATGTCGCCCTCTCCGTCGGGGTCGCGGTGCGGGGCCTGATCGTATCCATTATCCAAGCTGCCCCGCCACGAGCCCGGGCGCAACCCCGCGGACGGCGCACCGCCCGCTACAGCGCGGCCCGCCGCCGCGGCGCCCCCGCCGCGCGGCCGAAGCTCGAGCGGCGGGCTAGACCATCGGAGTCACATGGAAGGCGCACTCGTGCAGCGCCGTGACGCCGCGTTCCGCGAAGCGCGGCTCGTCCGCGAGGATCGACTCGCACGCGAGCCGGCGGACCGACCCGCGGCGGCCGTAGAGCCGCTCGACTTCGTCCGGAGGGACGGAGAACGGCGGCCCCTCCATCTGTTCCTGCGGATAATCGAGCGTCACCAGCAGCATCGGCGTGCCCGGCGGCAGGATGGCGGCCATGTGCGCCGCGTACCGCTCGCGCAGCGCGGGAGGCAAGGCGACGAGCGCCGCCCGGTCGTAGACGGCCCTCACCTGCGCGACGGCCTCGGCCGTCAGGTCGAAGAAGTCGCCGCGGAGGATCCGGATGCCGCCGGCCTCGCTGACCTCGAGCTTCCCCTGCCGCGACCGCTCGGGGACCAGGTGGTTCTCGGCGAAGAACGACGCGACCGCCAACGGGCTCAGCTCCACGCCCACGACCGGATGACCGTGCGCGCGCAGCCAGCGCATGTCCACGCTCTTCCCGCACAGCGGCACGAACACCGGATCGCCCGCGGCGATCCCGAGCGTCGGCCAGAAGCGCGGCAGGTTCCCGTTGACGGCCTGCTGGTCGAAGCCGGTCTCCCGTCGCTCCCAGCGGTTGAGCCAGAATTCCTCGTCCATTGCAGGCCTCCTGTGGTGCGACCGTCGCCCGGCGACGCGCCATCGACCCCGGCACCCCGGCACCCCAGCACGCTCCGGGGTAGTTACGGTAGCCGGCATCGCGGCGGCCGCCGGAACCCGACTCCCCGGATCCCGATGAACACCAACGCCTATTGTGAGGCGCTCGGCATCGACGTCCCCTCGCTCGAAGCCATCGCCGACCACCCCGAGGCCAACACCTTCTCCCGCCTCCTCGTGGCGCTGCTCGAGCGCGGCGCGCCCATGACGCTGAAGGAGGTGGCCGCGCGGTTCGAGAGCGCCGGCCTCGGCGACGCCGACGCCGCGCTCCGTTCACTCTCGCGCTGCCGCCCGGCACGCCCGCCCGTGTACCGCGACGGCGATCTCTACGCCCTCGATGCACACGACGACGGACTGGACCTTTGGGTCTTCCGCCTGGGGCTGCGTCCGCCACGCTTTGCCGCTCCGAGGCCGGAGCCGCCCGCGCCGACGCCGCCGCCGGGACTGGAGGTGTCCCTCTCGACCGCCGAGATCGAGGAAGCGTTCCGGGGCGCCTACCTCGCGAGCTGGTCGGCGCAGCGCCTGGCCCTGGCGGTTCTCGACGCCCACGGCGGGCGCCTGCACGGAGCGGACGTCGTGGAGACGCTGAACCGGTGGACTCGCCATCACGCGCTGCGCCTCGAATCCGCGGCGTTCTGGCGGGCGGGCGCCATCGCCGTGACCGCCGACGGAACCTGGTCGGTCGTTCCGACCCATCCGGCGTTGCGCGCGACGCGTCGGGCCGTCCGTGAGCGCATCCAGACCGAGCGCCGCCACCGCGCGGCCGGCTTCATGGACGCCGAGGCGCTTCGGGCGCACCAGCAACGGGTCGACGAGAAGCGCGCCGCACACGGCGCGGCCCTGGCGCGGCTCCGCCGCGTGCTCGTGGCCGCCTTCCCCCCGGACGCGCCGGTCGCGGTGACCCTGCTCGACATGGCGGAGCGCCGGATCGACACGTTCACCGCGGGTGAGCTGGAGGCGGCGCGGGCGCGCCTGTCGGAGTACGACGTCATCGGGGCCCTCGACGTGCGCAGGCTTCTGCGGGCGTTGGCATTCGACCCCGGTCCGCGGCGCCTCGCCGAGCTCGGACCGGCCCAGAAGACGATGCAGCTCAACCAACGCGGCCGCACGCTCCGGATCACCCCGGAGTTGCTGGTGCAGGGCTGCTGTGGCGTCGCGCGCCCGTTCGGCGACCCCGAGCGGATGCGCGCCTACCTGGAACGCGGCGAGGCGACCCGGCTGCGACGTCGCCTCGAGGCCGATGCGAAGTCGCTGTACGCCATCTACGAGTATGGCAGGCTCCACCACTTCGTGCGGCTCCGCTGGGGTTTTCTCGACGAGAGGCTCCTCGCGCCATGGGTGCACCCGGATGAGCCGGGCTTGTATGAGCTCATGCGTGGGGCGCACGCGGACGGACACCCCCTCGAGGTCGTGGTGGGGAGCGCCCCCGGCTGGGACGATCCCTGGGCGCGAGCCGTCGCCTGCGCCAGCGTCCGCGACCCGGGCGGGTACGGATTCCTCCTCGTCGGCGAATCGGGCTGGGTCCTCGACAAGCGAGATGTTCAGCGGGCGCGCCTCGCGGGACACGGCGCGACCGAGGGGATCGACGGGGCGAGGATGCGGCCAGGCCGGGCACCATCACGGTAGCGGCCTCCGAGGACGCGGTCGCACCGGACGCGCCGGAAAACACCCTCGAGAATCAGGCCGGCCATGAGCGAGTACCAGTACTACGAGTTCCTGGCGATCGACCGCCCGCTGACCGACCAGCAGCTGCGCGAGCTCCGCGCGGTCTCGACGCGCGCGGAGATCACGCCCACCCGCTTCACGAACCATTACGAGTGGGGCGATCTGAAGGCGGATCCCGCCCGGTGGATGGAGCGCTACTTCGACGCCTTCCTCTACGTCGCCAACTGGGGGACGCAGCGGAGGACATCGCCGAGGAACGCGCGCGCCGCGAGGCCGAAGGGCGTGCCGCCGCGGACGCCCGGCGGCGCGCCGCCGAGGCGAAGGCCCGCGACGCCCGCCTGGACGCGCTCGCGACGCGCGAAGACGAGGCGCGGCGCGAGGTCGACGAGCTGATCGCCACACGGCAGCCGGAGCACTACGACGAGGCGGTGGTACTCCTCTGCAACCTCCAGGAACTCGCCCTCCGTGAGGGCAAGGATGCGGAGATCTACGAGCGCATCGCCGCTCTGCGCGCGCGCCACGCGAAGAAGACCAGCCTGCTCGAGCGCCTGGAGTGCGCCGGACTGCCCTGATGCGCGAGGCGGCGCCGGCTCAGAAGCCGTCCTCCTCGTCCTCCTCGTCGTCCCAGGACTCCACGCCCGCCAGGCTGAGGGCCTCGTGGATGGCGTCCTCGATCTCTTCGTCGTCCAGCTCCCAGGGCTCCGCCAGCACGTCCTCGGCCTCGTCGGGGCGGATCGAGGCCACGGCCTCGATCGGCGCAAGCAGGAGCAGCTTATCCGAGCGCTCCCGCTCGATGATCCGGACGACGTGGGGCCACGCCGCCTCGACCCCATGCGCACCCGCCGCGAGGACGGCCTGGTAGTGGGTCTCCTCGTCGTCGCTCTCGAGTGCCTCCACGATCTCCGCGTCGAACCCCTTGATGTAGTGCATGCAGAACACGGCCGTGAGCCGCCACAGCGGCTCGTTGCTGTGAGGGGCGGCCCGGACCGCGCCGGCGTGCCACTCCTCCGGCGCCCTGACCGACGCCTCCAGGATCCGCCTGCGCACCTCCATCGGAGCACTCGCGTCGTGGTACAGGTCCCGCAGCGTGCGCTGGATCCGGTGAAACGTCGCCTCCGTAATCGGCACGTCCGCCAGCGGGTCGGAGAGATCGAACCCCTCGATGTCGCCGGTTTCCAGGACCGGCCCGAGAGCGACCGCCGCCTGCCCGCGGAGCTCGTCCGGCTGACCGGCATCACTCACGATCCGCAGCAGAGCCGCCACGAGCTCGTCGTTCACGACGACGATGTCGCCGGCGAGCTCGGCCGCGACCGCCCGGTCCGCGGCGGGCGCGTTCGCGTCCTCGAGAACGTCGAGGAGGATGGCGCCGGCATCCTCCGGCCACTGCCACGAGGGCGTATGCTCCAGCACTCTCGAGTCCATTCGCCGCCTCCGTCGTCGCCGGGAGAACGGCAAAGAAGCATGAGCGCCCGGGCGCGTCCAGCGCAATGTCACACCGGGCGTTCGCCGATCGCGAGCGTCACCTCTTCCCGCACCTGGGCATCGCGCTCGACTCCCCGTCGTGCCTCCAGCGCCGCCCGCGCCTCCGCCGTCCCGATCCTCCCCAGCGCCCACGCCGCGTGCCCGCGCACCAGCGGCTCCGGGTCCTCGAGCGCCCGGACCAGCTCCGGCACCGCCTCGGGCGCGCCCCAGTTCCCCAGCGCCACCGCGACGTTTCTCAGGAACCCCGCCCGCCGGGCCCGCCGGACCGCCGACCCGCGCGAGAACTCGTCCCACGCCGCCTCGTCCATCCCCATGAGCTCGATCAACGCCGGCCCGTCGGTGCCGGCCAGGCTCCCCGGAGTCGTACCGGTACCCGTACCCCTGCCCGTACCCGATCCGTCCCCCCGGCGGCGGGATCGGTACTCAGGCTCCGCCGTGATGCCCACGAACTTCTCCCCGTTCCACGGGCACACCTCCTGACAGATGTCGCACCCGTAGATCCGGTTCCCGATCGCCGTCCGCAGCTCCCGCGGGATCGGGCCGCGCTGCTCGATCGTCAGGTACGAGATGCACCGCCGCGCGTCCATCACGGGCGCGCCCGACGAATCCCGCCCGAGCAGCGCGCCGGTCGGGCACGCCGACACGCACGCGGAGCAGGTGCCGCAGCGGTCGGGCTCGAACGGCGCGTCGGGCTCCAGCTCGATCTCGAGCAGGAGCGAGCCGAGGAAGAGGTACGAGCCGAGGCGGGGGTTGATCAGCAGGGTGTTGCGGCCGAACCAGCCGAGGCCGGCGCGGCGCGCCAGCTCGCGCTCCAGCACCGGACCGGTGTCGACGTACGCGTGCGCGGCGGGGAGCTCCCGGCCCAGCTCCGCCTCGAGCCAGCGGAGCAGCGCCATCAGCTTCCCCTTCACGACCTTGTGGTAGTCGCGGCCGCGGGCGTAGCGGGCGACGATGCCGCGGGACGGGTCGGCGTCGTCGCCCTCGTCCTCCGGCGCGTAGACCTGCCCCACGACGAGCGCGCAGCGCAGCTCCGGCCACCGGCTCCGCGGGTCGAGGCGGGCCGCCACGGCATCCGGCCGGGCCAGGTACGCCATCTCGCCGTGGCGGCCGGCGGCGAGCCACGCCTCGTAGAGGGCGCCGTGGTCGCTCTCGCGCAGCGGCGCGACACCGGCCAGCTCGAAGCCGAGCCGATGCGCCTCGGCCTTCAGGCGGGCGGCGAGGGAAGTGGTGTCGGACATCCGCTGTCTCTACCCGGACGCCCGGAGGCCGATCCGCGCGGCGGCCATGCCGGCTTCCCCTGGAGCGCCCGCCGTTTCGATCTCCGCGCCCCGGGCGCGGATCTCGATCTCGCGCCCGGGCGCGTCCGATGACGAGCCCGTCTCGAGCCCGAGCCGTCCGTATTCGCGGGCGCCGCCGCGGTCGGGAACGGAAATTTTCACCTGACTCGAGGCCCTGCCGACCCCGAGCCCGAGCGAGAACCGCCGCAGCCGGCGCCCCCGCCCGCCGCCCCCTCACCCCTCCGACTCGAGGTGCCGCTCCACGACCTGGACGGCCGCCCGCCCCGCGTCGAGCATCTCGCGCACGGTCCGCTCGTAGACCGGCTGCAGCTCCGGCGTGGGGTGCCAGAGCCGGGTCAGCGGCCCCACGAACGCGCCGAGCGCCGCCTGCTCTTCGACGCTCAGCGCATCGCGCCCCTCGAGCGCGGACTGCAGGGCGAAGCTGGGGATGACCGCCGGCGGCCCGAAGCGGCCGAGCACGGACGGGAGGTTCGAGGTGAGGGAGGCCTCCGCCCGGCACACCGTGCCGATCTCGCGGACCAGCGTGCGCCGCAGCCGCTGGCGACGCAGCCGGCGCGCCTGCCGGTCCTTCCAGCGGAAGCGGAGGAGGAGCAGGCCGGCGAGCAACAGGAGCGAGAAGCTGAACGCTGCGACGAGACGCTGGACGAGGTCCACGGGGTGCGTCCCCGGCCGGCGGCACCGCGCCGGTCGTTCTGGGAGGTTTGGATCGGGGGCGTGAGCGCCGGGACCGACGCGAGCCGGCGGACGAGAGGGCTACAAAGTGCGTGCGCCGCGCCGGCCGACGCAACCCCGGCGGCGTTTGACACGCTCGGCCACGCCCGGTATCATCCGCCGCTCCACGAACTTCCGAGAACCGGGACGGTGACTTTCATGCCCAGAACCATCCGCGTCGCGCACTCGCCGGATTCCGACGACGCGTTCATGTTCTACGCGCTGGCCGCGGGGAAGCTCGACACGGGCGACATCGAGTTCGTCCACGAGCTGCAGGACATCGAGACGCTGAACCGCCGGGCGCTGAACGGCGAGCTCGAGGTCACGGCCGTCTCGATCCACGCCTACGCGTACCTCTCCGACCTCTACATCCTGCTCCCGCACGGCGCGTCGATGGGCGAGGGGTACGGGCCGCGGCTGGTGGCGCGGGAGCCGCTCGCGCCGGGCGACCTGGCCGGGCGCCGCGTGGCGGTCCCGGGCACGATGACCTCGGCCTACCTGGCGCTCAAGCTGTTCCAGCCGGACGTCGAGACCGAGGTCGTGCACTTCGACCGGATCCTGGAGCACGTGGCCGCCGGCCACGCCGACGTGGGTCTCATCATCCACGAGGGGCAGCTCACGTACGCCGATCACGGGCTGCACCTCGTGGCCGACCTCGGGGAATGGTGGGGGCGGGAGACCGGCGGGCTGCCACTGCCGCTCGGCGGCAACGCCATCCGCCGCGACCTCGGGCCCGAGCTGATCGAGCGCGCGTCCGGCCTGCTGCGCGCCTCCATCGCCTACGCGCTGGAGCACCGCGAGGCCGCGCTGGCGCACGCGCTGGCGTACGGCCGTGGCCTCGACACCGCCCAGGCGGACGAGTTCGTCGGCATGTACGTGAATCCCCGGACGCTCGACTACCGGGAGGATGGCCGCCGGGCGGTGCAGCTCTTCCTGGATCGCGGCTACGCGGCGGGCCTCATCCCGCGGCGCGTGGACGTCGAGTTCGCCGGCGGCTGAGCCGCCCGGCCGAGGGTTCGGCCGGACGGCTCGGCAGGAGAGCGGGGGGCCTGTGGAAGGACTTCCATCGAGGCTTCGAGCTCTCGGGCATCGTGTTCGGCGGGACGTGGAACAGTCGCCGCTCCCCTGCCGAGCCGCGTTCGGCTGCCGCCGGCCGTGGTTTACTTCTGCGACGAGGGCGGCGTCAGGACGGTGATGTACTCGCCGCCCTTGCCACCATCGAGGCTGGTGCCGTACACCTCGAAGTTGACACCGCACGGTCCGCGCGTCTCGGCTACCACACTCCCATACCGGACCAGCGTCGGCGCGGCGTAGGGCTTCTTCTCCATCGTTCACCTCGCGGGGATAGAGTCGAGCCGGCGCCCCCCATGGACGCCGGAGTACTGCATCTTATGCGGCCGGCGCCACGTCGACGGCGGAGCCCCACCGTCCGGCGCGCACCGCGAGCCACGTCTCGAGCGCGAGGGCGTAGATCAGCGTCGCGAGGTTGGCGACGACGCCGTTGCGCGCCGCGTCCACGGCCTCCGCCAGCACCTGCCGGTCGACGATTCCGAGCTCCGCCAGGATCGGCTCCCGCAGCAGCGCGTCCAGCCGCGCGCGCTCCCGCTGCAGCGACCAGAGGATGCGCGCGTCGATCGCGCCCTTCCCGGTGCGGGTCCGGACCGGCTCCGGCAGCACGCCTCGCATCGCCTCGCGCAGCACCCACTTGTGCTGGAGCGGCCGGATCCGCATCTCCGGCGGCAGCCGCAGCGAGAACTCCACGAGCGGGCGGTAGAGGAACGGGTAGCGCAGCTCGACGCCGTCGCCGAACGGCTCACGCTCGATCCAGGACTGGAGCTGGGCCACCTGCCAGGCGACGCCGCGGCGGAAGCGCTCGCGCCCGGTCAGCCCCTCGGTGCGCCAGAACGGGAGACGCTCGTGGACGGCGTGCTGGACGGTGAAGTCCCCCGTGATCCAGTCCGGCACGCGCGCGCGCGCGCCGGCCGCGCGCAGGCGCATGCGACGCGGCAGGAACGGGTGCACCGCGTGGCTCGCCGCCAGGTGCCAGAAGGATTGGCGCGTGGCCACGGCCCAGCGCGCGAGCTCCTTCCCCGCCGCCAGCAGCCGGCCGCGTCCCACCAGGTCCGTGACGTAGCCGAGCGTGCCATAGAGCATGTGGTCGGCGCCGAGCCCGCTCAGCAGCACCGAGCCGCCGGCCTCCCGGATCATGCGCACCAGCCGCTGGTCCCGCTCGAAGAACGGCAGGATCGGCCGCGGCTCGTCCGTCCGCGGCGCGCCGTGGCCGTCGTCGCGCCACGCCCACCAGTCCGAGAGCTGCTCGTTCCGCAGCCCGAACGTCCGGGCGACGGTGTCGGAGAACGTGCGCTCGTCGCCCCGGCCGATGTCGTCCACGACGGTCACCGTCGCCGCCAGCCGCTGGCCGACCAGGCCCTCGCGCCACATCGACTCCGCCGTCGCCACCACCGACGAGGAGTCGAGTCCGCCGGAGAGCTGCGCCCACGGGCTCGCCGCGCCGTCGACGCGCCCGGCCACCGCCTCACGGAAGAGCGCGCGGAACGTGTCGCGCTGCTCGGCCGGATCCGCGGCGCCGGTCGGCACGAACGCCTCCGGGCTCCAGTAGCGCCGCAGCTCCCGCACGGTCCCGCGCTGCACCAGCAGCGCGCCGGCCGGGAGCGCCCGGGCGCCCGCCCAGATCGTGCGCTCGCCGTCGGACGCGCCCTTCACCAGGAAGTCGGCGACGAACTCGCGGTCGATGCGCGGGTCGTCCTCGAAGACGCGCAGCCGCGAGGAGAGGATCAGCACGTCGCCCCGCTCGGCGTAGAAGAGCGGCTTCACGCCGAGCGCGTCCCGCGCCGCCACCAGCCGCTGCGCCCGCGGGTCCCACACGACGAACGCGAAGTCGCCCAGCAGCGCGGGGATGCACTCCGTGCCCCGCGTGTCGATCGCGGCCAGCACGAGCTGCAGGTCCGGCGCATCCTCCGGCGGCGGCTCGGCGCACCAGCGGCGCACCTCGCGGCAGTTGTCCAGGCGCACGTCGCCCACGCCCACCAGGCCGCGCCAGCGCGCGGCCAGCGGCCGCAGCGCGTCCGGCTCGGTCCGCGCCGCCGCCGTGAACGCGCCGCCGCCCTCCCAGCCCAGCCGGTCCGGCCGCCCGCCCGCGAGCCGGGCGATGGCCGGGAAGATCTCGCCGCGCTGCAGCGGCTCGCCCGTCGTCCGCAGGGCGCAGAGGAAGGCGTTCATCGCGCGAAGCTCGGGAGTCGGACGTACGAGGTGAGCATCTCGGCCCGGTCGTTGAGTGGCACGCCATCATGCTCGACCCAGGCGTGCGCGGCGAACGGGTACGGCTGGACCCCCAGCCGTAGCTCCACCGGCACGCCCCGCCGCCGCAGCAGCAGGTACAGCGTCAGCGACTGCTCGAGGCACTCGGCGCGGCCCGGGAAGAACGCCGCCGCCGTCGCCACCCGCTCGGCGACCGCCTCGAGCGCCGCCCGCTCCGCCACCACCTCCCGGCCGTGCGCTTCGGCCCACCGGCGGGTCAGCGCCAGCATTCGCCCGAAGCCCGCCGTGCGCAGGCCCAGTCGCACCGCCGTGAGCAGCAGCGCCGTTGCCGCCAGCGAGGGCGAGCGGATCTCCGCGCGCACGCTCACACCGCCTCCACGAGGTTCGCGTTCAGAAGCGCGGCGAGGAGCGCCTCCGTGTCCGCCCGTAGCCGCACGGGCGGCGCGTCGTACTCCGCCTCCAGCAGCTCGGCCAGCTCCGCGGCGCTGCGCGGCTCGTCGAGCAGCGCCCAGATGCGGCTCCCCACCGCATCCAGCCCGAAGTAGGCGCCGACGTCCGGATCCAGCAGCACGGCCCGGTCGGCTTGCAGTGCGGCGACGACGCACCGGGACGCGCGAAAGCGCCCCGACGCGTCGAACGCGCGGCGCGGAGATCGCCAGAACAGCCGTCGGCGGAGAGCAATCGGCATGCAACACCTCGCGAATTCAGGGACGCCGAGGTGAAGCTAGCGCGTCCGGGCGGCCCGCGGGTTAAGCCCGTGTGCGGATGTCGTGCGGAATCTGTGAGGGAATTGTGAAGGAACGGTGAAGGCGGGTCAGGGCGTGTCGATGCGGTACCCCGACTTGCGGACCGTGATGATGTAGCGTGGGTTGGCCGGGTCGTCCTCCAGCTTGCGCCGCAGCTCGGCCACGTGGGTGTCGACCGTTCGGGTCATCACCGCCACCCGGTGCCCCCACACGGCGCGGAGCAGCTCCATGCGGGACGTGACCTTGCCGCGGCGCTCGAGCAGCGCGACCAGCAGGTCGTAGGCCTTGGGCGGGAGGCTGACCTCCTGGCCGCGCTTGCGGACCGAGCGCGTGGAGAGCACGACCTCCACGTCCCCGAAGCGCTCGACCTCCGCCGCGGCGGCGTCCGCCACGGCGCCCGCGCGGCTGCGCCGGAGCAGCGCATCCACGCGCGCCAGCAGCTCGAGCAGGCTGAACGGCTTCGTGACGTAGTCGTCGGCGCCGTAGCGGAAGCCGCGCAGCTTGTCCGCCTCCTCGCCCCGGGCGCTCAGGATCAGCACCGGCGTCTGCATCTGGGCCTCCCGCAGCCCCTTGAGCACACCGTAGCCGTTCAGCCCGGGGAGCATCAGGTCCAGCACGACGAGGTCCGGCTTGAGCGTCCGCGCGCGCCGGAGCCCGTCGGCACCGTTCGTCACCAGCTCGACCGCGTGCCCCTCGATTTCGAGGTTGTTGATCAGGCCGAACGCCAGGTCCGGGTTGTCCTCGATGATCAGGATCGTCGCCATGTCCTCATCGACCCGGCATCACGCCGCGGCCCAGTCTCCGGCGGCCACCAGCGGCCGCTCGATGTACGCCCCCGGAAGCTCCACGGTCATGCGTGCGCCGCCCCCGGGCGCGGTCTGCGCCCAGACCCGTCCCCCGTGCAGCACCACCAGCTCGCGCACGACGGCCAGGCCGATCCCGCTCCCGCCCACCGCCGAGCCCGCCTCGCGCGCCGCCCGGTAGAACGGCGCGAAGATCCGCTCGCGGTCCGCCGGCGGGATGCCCGGCCCCTCGTCGTCCACCCAGAGGCGCGCGGCCTCGCCGTACAGCGCCAGCCCGACCGTCACTCGCTGACCGGACGGCCCGTACTTCACCGCGTTGTCCAGCAGGTTGACCAGGATCTGGCGCAGCGCATCGCGGTCCACGGCCGCGATGATCCCCGGCTGCACCTCCGCCCGCAGCTCCGCGCGGCGCGCGCCCGCCAGCGGCCGGAACGCCTCCACGGCCGCCAGCATCTCGCCGGCCAGGTTCGCCGTCTCCGGGGCGACCCGGCTCACGCCGCGGTTCGTCCGCGCGAAGCGCAGCACGTTCTCCACGAGCTGCGTCAGCCGCCGGGCCTCCTGGTCGATGATCTCCAGCGAGCGGCGGCTCTCGGCCTCCGACCGCACGCGTCCCAGCAGCAGCGTCTCGGTGAACATGCGGATCTGCGCGAGCGGCGTGCGCAGCTCGTGCGAGACGCCCGAGACGAAGTCCTCGCGCAACCGGGCCAGCTCGGCCTCCTTCCGGAGCTGCAGCATCGCGATGATGACCAGCACCGCGCTGAGCGCGAGCACCGCCAGCGGCAGTGGCACCGGGAACCGGGTCACGGCCCCGCCCACCAGCCGGCCGATGGCGTCCGGCCGAACGGCCGCCCGGACCAGCAGCCCGCCGAACGCCAGCGGCAGCGCCTGCGCCGAGCGGTACTCGCTGGCGTCGGTGTGCGCGCTCGTGAAGACCGGCGTGCCGTCGGGCGTCGTGACGGCGAGGCTGAGCGACCCCTCGTTGCCTTCCGGCCCGAGCAGCACGGCCGGCAGGAGCGCCGCGTGCTCGACGATGGCCCTGAAGACCGGCTCGAACTGGCGCGTGCGGGCGACCATCCCCGCGATCCGGGCCGGCTTCCCGTTCGCGCCCTGCTCGACCTGGAAGGCCAGCCCCACGCCGCTGCCCCGCGGGAACGCCAGCCCGAACCCGACCTTCCCGGAGCGCGCCGTGGGATGCGCCGGCAGCGAGTCGGAGATGTAGGCCGCCACCGCCGGCGCCAGCGCGCCCGGAGTGTCGAGGTGCAGCCCCGAGGGGGACCAGTCGAACCGGGCCAGCGGCTCGCCGGAGAGCAGGCAGGCGCAGCCCTCCGCCTCCTTCCCCGGCGCCACCGCCACCTCGCCCGAGGCGCCGGGCGCCTGCGCGCCCATGGTGTTCCGCAGCACCTGGAAGACCCACTCCTGCCCGTTCACCCACAAGCCGTTCGTCGCCATCGCCGCGTAGCCGACGAGCGCCTCCCGCGCGGTCGCCTGCTGCGCGCGCGCCGCCCGATGCGCCTGGAACGCGAGCACGCCGCTGAGCACGAGGATCAGCAGCAACAGCCCGACCACCAGGTGGGAGCGGGTCGGGCGCGGACGCCGTTGGCTCGACATGCGTCGTACCTCCGGAACACGGACCAGATGGCCGGCAGCGCCGCCAGCGGCGGAGCCCCACGAACGGGCACAGGTTGGAGAGCGGAAGGGTAGCCGGCTCGGCCAGAGTGGAAATTTACCCGCCGCGGACGCCGCGCGACAAGACTGCTACGAGCGCCGCTCCCCCTGCGGGGCGCCGTAGGCACGCCCCTTCCACGTCACGCGCTCCCCGAGAAGCGCACTGCGGACGAACAGTCCGGCGCACGCGAGCGCGCCGATCGGATAGAGCACGCAATACCGGATCGGCGCGCCGGAGCGCCAGTTCATGATCGCCCAGAAGAACAGCGATGCGCCGGTCGCGCCGAGCGCCCAGCGCAGCGCGGCGGCGCCGAGCGGCCCGAGCGCCGCGGCCGCCAGCACCGCGGGCGGCACGACCCACATCACCAGCAGCCACGCGGCGATGAGCCACGGGAGGAACGGCCGCAGCCAGGGCGAAACCGTGTGCCGCGAGCCGGCCGCCAGGTTCTTCGACCACCCCTCGACCAGGTCCCGCAGCCGCCGGTACATCCGCGTCTCCAGCAGCTCCTCGGCATGCGCCGCGAAGACGCGGTGCCCCGCCATCGCCACTCGCTGCGCCAGCCGGAGATCCTCGACGACCTCGCCGCGGACCGCCTCGTGCCCGCCGACCGCGTCGTATACGCTGCGGCGCACGAGGATGAACTGCCCGTTCGCGATCACGTCCCGCGGATCGCGCGGCCGGTTGATCCGCCGGAGCCCGCCGTAGCGCAGGAAGATCATCGTGAGCACGTGCGGCATGACGAGACGCTCCCAGAAGGTGCAGAGCTCCTGCCGGCCCAGTGCCGTGACCAGGTCCGCGCGCTCCGCGTCCAGCGCCCCCACGGCGTGCCCGAGCAGGTCATCGTCGTGCCGCGTGTCCGCGTCCGTGAACAGCAGCAGCTCGCCCCGCGCGCGGCGCACGCCCTGCGCGCACGCCCACGGCTTGCCGAACCACCCCGGCGGCAGCGGCTCGCCCGTGATCACGGTCACCGGCACCGGGCTGCGTGCCGCCAGCGCCCGCGCGATCTCACCGGTCATGTCCGTGCTCGCGTCGTCGACGACGACGATCTCGCGCCGCGGGTAGCACGACGCGAGCAGTGTGGCCAGGCAGGCGCCGATGTTGTGCTCCTCGTTGCGCGCCGGCACCACGATCGATACCAGCGGCGCGTCTGCCCCCTCGATCCGGGGGTAATCGGCGAGGCGCGGCCGCCGGCGCAGCGCCAGCGGCGCCACGAGCGCCAGGAGCAGCCAGGGGATCAGCGCGATGGCCCAGAGCATTCCCGCAAGTTACCCTCCGGGCGCGGCGTCCGCGACCGCCTTGCCGCCCCGTTTCCGCCCCGGCTACCTTCCCCGCATGGACTGGAACGCCTGGCGGGACGAGTTCCCGATCCTCTCGCGCAAGACGTACCTGAACTCGTGCTCCCTGGGCGCGCTCGGCCGCAGGGCCCAGAGTCTCGCCGCCACCTTCCAGGACGAGTGGAGCACCTGGGGCGCCGCCGCCTGGTACGAGATCTGGATGAGCCGCCTCGCCGAGCTGCGCCGCAGGGTCGCCGGGCTGCTCGGCGCGGCCGAGGCCGAGGTCGCGCTCGAGCCCTCGACGTCCGTCGCGCTCGCCGCCATCGCCTCCGCCCTCGACTACCGCCGGCGTCCGCGCATCGTCGTCTCCGAGCTCGACTTCCCCACCCTGGCCTACCAGTGGATGGTCCGCACCGACGCCGAGGTCGTCTCCGTGCCCAGCGACGACGGCACGACCATCGACCCGCAGCGCTTCGCCGACGCCGTCGACGAGCGCACGTCGCTGCTGGCGACGAGCCACGTCTTCTTCACCACGGGCGCCATCCAGGACCTGCGCACGCTCGCCGACATCGCCCACGCCCGCGGCGCGCTCCTCCTCGTCGACGCCTACCAGAGCGCCGGCCAGGTGCCCATCGACGTCCGCCGCGACGACGTCGACATCCTCACCACCGGCCCGTTGAAGTGGCTGCTCGGCGGCCCCGGCCTCGCCTACCTGTACGTGCGCGAGGCGCTATGGACGACGCTGCGGCCGAGCATGGCCGGCTGGTTCGGCGCCCGCGAGCAGTTCGAGTTCGACATCTCCCGCTTCGAGTTCAAGGAGGACGCGCGCCGCTTCGAGCTGGGTACGCCCGCGCTGCCGAGCGTCCACTTCGCGCTCGGCGGCCAGGAGGTGATCGATGCCATCGGCGTGCACGCCATCCGCGAGCGCAACCGCATGCTGACGGAGCGCCTCGTCGCCGGCGCGGAGGCGGCCGGCCTCCGGATGCGGCACGCCGCGGATCCCGAGGCCCGCTCCGCCATCGTCATGATCGCCGACGCCGATCCCGCCGGCGCCGTGGCCCACCTGGCCACCTGCGGCATCATCGTCGACTGGAGACCGGGGTTCGTCCGCGTCTCGCCGCACTTCTACAACACCGAGGACGAGATGGACCAGGTGGTCCGGGAGCTGGTCACGTGGCGGGGCTGACGATCGGCGAGGCGCAGCGGGCCGTGGACGCCTGGATCGGCCAGTTCCGCGAAGGATACTGGCCGCCGCTATCGAATCTGGCCCGGCTGGTGGAGGAGGTCGGCGAGCTGGCCCGCGAGCTGAACCACCGCTACGGCCACAAGCCGAAGAAGCCGGGCGAGCCCGAGCAGGATCTCGCGCTCGAGCTCGCCGACATCCTCTTCGTCCTCGTGGCGATCGCGAACGAGCAGAAGATCGATCTCGAGGTCGCCTTCGCTCGTGTGCTGGAGAAGTACCGCGTGCGGGACGCCGAGCGCTGGACGCCGAAGGAGTGAAACCAACGGAATGGCGGAGCGGGGGAGTGGACGAGTGGGGGAAACAGCAGTCACCCACTCCCCCGTTCTTACCCTCCCCCGCTCCGCCGGAAGGCCGCCCCGGCCGGACGGATCAGAACAACAGGTCCAGCACGAAGAGCACGATGGCCACGACCAGGATGATCCACGCCACCGACTTCAGCGCGGCCCAGACGCCGGTGAAGCCGAGAAGCGCGAGAATCACGAGAATGATCGCGATCAGCATCAGCGCACCCATGAGCCATCCCTCCTGTTCCGGAGCCCCGTTCGGCTCGGCTGCTGGCGAATTTGCTCCGACGGCCCCCTGCCGGCCGTCGCCGGTCAACGGCTCTGAAAGGGGCATAATCCGGGCCAGACAGGTGGCATCGAGGGGACGCAAGTCACGGTATCAGAACGATCTTGCCGAACTGGACCCCCGCCTCGAGCCGCTCGTGCGCGGCGCGTGCCGCGGCCAGCGGTAGCTCGACGTCGACGACCGGCACGAGCTCGCCCCGGAACACGAGCCGCATCGCCGTCTCGAAGTCGGAGACGCCCGCCATGGTGGTGCCGATGATGTGGAGCTGCTTCCAGAACAGGAGCCGCACGTCGAGCTCCGCGGCCGCGCCGCTCGTCCCGCCGTACACGACGAACCGGCCTCCCCGCGCCAGCGCGCGGACGTTCTGTGTCCACGTCGCCTGGCCGACCGAGTCGAAGACGACGTCGACGCCGCGCTTCCCGGTCTCGCGCCAGACCTCCTTCGAGTAGTCGACGGCCAGCCGGTCGTAGACCACGTCCGCGCCGAGCGCGCGCACCCGCTCCACGTTCTCGCCGGTCGTCACCGCGAACACCCGCGCGCCCGCCCGCTTCGCGATCTGGATCGCCGCCGTCGCCACGCCGCCGGACGCGCCCGTCACCAGCACGTCCTCCCCGGGCCGCACCCCGCCCTGCGTGATCAGGCCCCGCCACGCGGTCTGGAACGCCAGCGGCGCCGCCGCCGCCCGCGTGAACGGGAACCCGTCGGGGATCGGGTACAGGTTCCGCGCCGGCACCGCCACGTACTCGGCGAAGCCGCCCTGCGTGTGCTCCCCCAGGATCTTGAAGCGCACGCACAGGCTCTGCTCCCCGCGCAGGCACCACTCGCAGCGGCCGCAGAAGAGCGTCGGGTTGACGACGACGCGGTCCCCGACCGCGACGCCGCTCACGCCCTCCGCCAGCTCCGCGACGACGCCGGCCACGTCCGACCCGCCGATGTGCGGCATCGTCGTCTCGATCGGCAGCCCCCGGCGCACCCACAGGTCCAGGTGGTTCATCGCCGCCGCCTTCACCTCCACCACGACCTCGCCCGGCCCGGGCTCCGGCCGCGGCACATCCTCCACCCGCACCACCTCCGGCCCGCCGAACTCGTGGAACAACGCCGCGCGCATCCTCGCCTCCGGGGCTCTGGGTCTCCTCCCAGCTTCGGGAGTTCCGTTCGTCTTTTCCGCCTCCGCCTCCGCGCCCGCCTCCGCCTCCGCCTCCGGCAGCTCCCGCATTCGCATCCGGCCTTTCCTCGGCCCCGCCGCCGGGCCCGGTAACGACCCCGGAGGCGGAGGCGGGCGCGGAGGCGGAGGCGGGAACCGGTCCGGCGGACTGCGTATTAGACCCGCCGGCCCGCACCGGCAAGCGGCGCGCGGCCACCGCCCCGCCCGTTCCCACCCTGGCGGGCCCCCGCTCCGGACCCCTACCTTCCGGCGCAATCCATGCACCTTCGCATGGAGGCGTGTCGCGGTCGGAGGGGGTTGCGCGCATGAAGCAGGACGACGCGGACGAGCTGCTGGACGCGCTCGAGCTGCGCGCCATGGAGCACGCGGACGAGGCGGCCGAGGCGGAGCCGGAGCTGAAGCTGCTGGACGTGCTCTCCGGCGCCCCGCCCACCGACCAGGAGGCCTCTGCGGCCCGCGACATGACGCTCGGCGGCTACGTCGCCGTGCACAACCGGGTCCCCGCCTTCGAGGGCGCCGACGGCCAGCCCTACACCGTCGACGTCGACGTGGAGGAGACCGGCGAGCCGGACCGGCCCTTCGTCGCCTTCCTCGTCTTCCTCCGCTGGGCCGAGACCGGCGCCGGCATCATGGACCACGCCGAGTCCGGTGACATCGGCACGGGCGAGGACGCGGAGGCGGCGCGCCAGGCCGCGCTCGACCTCTCGCTCTACGAGGTGAAGGCCGAGCTCGACGCCGCCATCGAGCGGCGGCGCACCGAACGCGAGGAATAGACCTCTTGCTCCGCGAACTGCTGCTGCACCTGAGCCAGAGCCCCGCCGCGCGGACGCTCGTCACGCACGCACCCTTCGCCAGCACCGCCGCCCGCCGCTTCGTCGCCGGCGAGCGCGTCGAGGACGGCATCCGCGCCGCCCGCGCCCTCAACCAGCAGGGCCTGGCCGTCTCCCTCGACTACCTCGGCGAGTCCGTCCGCAGCCGCGAGGAGGCCCGCGCCGCCGCCGACGTCGTCCTCCGCGTCCTCGACCGCATCGACGACGAGAAGCTCGACGCCAACGTGTCCATCAAGCTCACGCAGATGGGCCAGGACATCGACGAGGAGTTCCTCCACGAGAACGTCGGCCGCGTCCTCGACCGCGCCGCCGCCGCCGGCATCTTCGTCCGCTTCGACATGGAGGGGAGCGACTACACCCAGCGCACCCTCGACTTCTTCCGCCGCCTCTGGGACGAGGGACGCCGAAACATCGGCGTCGTCATCCAGTCCTACCTCTACCGCAGCGAAGCCGACATCCGCGCGCTCGACGAGATCCACGCCCGCGTCCGCCTCTGCAAGGGCGCCTACCAGGAGCCGCCCACCGTCGCCTTCCCCGAGAAGCACGAGGTCGACGAGAACTACGTCCGCCTCATGCGCATGCTGCTGACGGACGGGAACTACCCCGGCATCGCCACCCACGACGAGGCGATGATCCGCGCCACCCGCGACTTCGCCGCCGAGAAGGGCATCGCGCCCTCCGCCTTCGAGTTCCAGATGCTCTACGGCGTCCGCCGCGACCTCCAGCAGCGCCTCGTGAAGAACGGCTACCGCGTCCGGGTGTACGTACCCTTCGGCGAAGCCTGGTACCCGTACCTCATGCGCCGCCTCGCCGAGCGCCCCGCGAACGTGCTCTTCATGGCGAACGCCGTGCTGAGGGAGTCTCCGCTGGGGGCGCTGCTGGGGAGAAGGAACGGGCGGCGCTAGCCGTCACGCACGGCGCCGCGACAGCCGCGCAGACGGCGCGCGCGAGCCGTTAGGCGCGCGACAGTGAAACGTGCGTGGCGCGCAGCGCCACGACAGCAAGCGACAGCGCAGCGTGCGGCGCGCCGCAGGCGCGGCGACAGCCGGCGAAGCCGGCGTGCGCGAGCGAAGCGAGCGACACCAGCGTGCGCGAGCGAAGCGAGCGACAGCGCCAGCGTGCACCCTCCCGGCGCAACGAACCCGAACCAGCCACGACGTAGCCTGGCGACCATGTCTTTCCTCCGCGTCACCGAGATCTTCCACTCGATCCAGGGCGAGAGCACCTGGGCCGGCTTCCCGTGCACGTTCGTCCGCCTCACCGGCTGCCCGCTCCGCTGCACCTGGTGCGACACCGAGTACGCGTTCCACGGCGGCGACAAGATGTCGCTCGACGAGATCCTCGACCGCGTCCGCGAGATCGGAACCCCCATCGTCGAGATCACCGGCGGTGAGCCGCTCATCCATCGCGGCGCCTTCGAGCTCGCCCGCCGGCTCCTCGACGAGGGCTACACCGTCCTCGTCGAGACGTCCGGCGCCATCGACGTCGCTCCGCTCGATCCCCGCGCCCACAAGATCATGGACCTCAAGTGCCCCGGCTCCGGCGAGGAGGCGAGGAACCTCTGGTCCAACCTCGAGCACCTCACCGCCGGCGACGAGGTGAAGTTCGTCATCAAGGACCGCCAGGACTACGAGTGGGCCCGCGACGTCGTGCTCCACCGCGGCCTCGCCGACCGGCTCCGCCAGGGCTCGCTGCGCGCCGTCCTCTTCTCCCCCGTCTGGGACGCCGTCGATTTCCAGGACCTCGCCGCCTGGATCCTCGAGGACCACCTCCCCGTCCGCTTCCAGATCCAGCTCCACAAGGTCATCTGGGGCGCGAACGTGCCGGGGGTCTAGCACGGCCCCTCACCCCCGCCCTGTCGTTCGCCGCAGCTCTCGCTTACGCTCCCGGGAAACCCGGGCACCTCGGCGTCGAACGCCGGTGGCGGGTCCGGCGCGAGGCTGTCTGGTGAGCGTAACCACGGCGGAAGCGCAACCTAACCCCTCCGCCGCCTCCTCCCCCTTGCCCCCGCCCGCTCCTTGTCCTATTCATACATTCGTATGAAGCAGGCACCCATCACGCCCGACCGCGCCCCCCGCCGCGCCGACACCGCCGACGCCCTGCTCCGCGCCGGCCGCGCGCTCTTCGCCCACCACGGCTACGACGGCGCGTCCGTCCGCGCCATCACCGACAGCGCGGGCGCGAACCTCGGCGCGATCACGTACCATTTCGGCTCGAAGCGCAACCTGTACGGCGCGGTGCTGCGGGAGTGCATCGCGCCGCTGGCGGAGCGGATCCGCGCCGCGGTGGCGTCGCCCGCGCCGCCGCTGGAGCGGGTCGAGGCGGTCGTGCGGGCGTATTTCCGCTACATGCTGGACACGCCGGAGCTGCCGCGGCTGCTGATGCAGGAGCTGGTGATGGGGCGGGAACCGGCGGACGAGGTCGCGGCGGCGATCCGGCCGGTGCTGGGGGCGCTGCGGGGAGTGGTGCTGGAGGGCCAGGCGGACGGCACGATCCGGGAAGGCGATCCGGCGCTGATGGCGATGAGCATCGTCTCGCAGCCGCTGCACATGATCCTCGGGCAGCGGCTGCTGGCGAAGGTGGCGGGCGTGGAGCTTCGGGATCCGGAGACGCGGGAGCGCCTGATGGCGCACGCGGCGAGGTTCGCGCGGAACGGGCTGGCGAGCGGGAGGGAAGGCCAATGAACCGGAAGCGCCTGGGCGCGGTCGGCGTGGTGATCGCGCTGGCGGCGGCGGTGACCGCGTGGATCGTGCTGCACCGCGGCGGGGCGGCGGAGGCGCCGTACTCGGGCACGGTGGAGGGACGGGAGGCGGACCTGGGCTTCCAGAGCGCGGGGCGCGTGGACCGGATCCTCGTGGACGAGGGCGACGCCGTGACCGCCGGCCAGGTGCTGGCGGTGCTGGACACGGCGGAGCTGGCGGCGCGCCGGGCGGGCGCCGTGGCGCAGGCGGCCGCGGCGAGGGCGCAGCTCGCGGAGCTGGAGCGCGGCTCGCGCCCGGAGGAGGTGGCGCAGGCGCGCGCCATGGCGGCGGCCGCGCGCGAGCGGCTGGCGAACGCCCGTCGCGACCTGGAGCGCGTCACGCCGCTGCAGAAGTCGGGCGTGGTGAGCCGGCAGGACCTCGACCGCGCGACGACGGCGGCGGAGGTCGCGGGTGCCCAATACGACCAGGCGCAGCAGCAGCTCCGGCTCGTGACGACGGGCCCGCGCCCGGAGCGGATCGAGGCGCAGCGGGCGCTCCTGCGCCAGGCCGAGGCGGCCGTCGCGCAGCTCGACGCCACGCTGGCGAACGCGGTGGTGCGCGCGCCGTTCCCGGGCGTGGTGACGATCCGTCACCGCGAGCCGGGGGAGACGCTCTCGCCCGGGCTCCCGGTCGTCACGGTCCTGAACCCGGCCGACCGCTGGGTCCGCATCTACGTGCCGGAGGGCGAGGTCGGGCGGCTGAAGCTCGGCGAGCCGGCGCGCATCGCCTCCGACGCGTTCCCGTCCCGGCGCTACCCGGGGCGCATCACGTTCATCGCGAGCCAGGCGGAGTTCACGCCGAAGAACGTGCAGACCACGGAGGAGCGCACGAAGCTGGTCTACGCGGTGAAGGTGGCGATCACGGGCGATCCGGCGCGCGACCTGAAGCCCGGCATCCCCGCCGACGTCGCGCTCGGGGCGCCGTGATCCCGGCGGCCGGCTCCCCCGTCGTCGCCGTCGAGCGGCTGACGCGTCGGTTCGGCGAGCTGGTGGCGGTGGACGACGTCACGTTCGACGTGCGGCCGGGCGAGCTGTTCGGCATCGTCGGCCCCGACGGCGCCGGCAAGACGACGACGCTGCGCATCCTCGCCGGCGTCGTCCGCCCCACCTCCGGCGACGCCCGCGTCCGCGGCGTCAGCGTGGCGCGGGACCCCGAGGCGGTGAAGCCGCACATCGCCTACATGTCCCAGCGCTTCGGGCTCTACGAGGACCTGACGGTCCGCGAGAACATCGACTTCTACGCGGACCTGTACCGCGTGCCGAAGGCGGAGCGCCCGGCGAGGATCGCGCGGCTGCACCACTTCTCCGGCCTCGGCCCGTTCGAGGACCGGCTGGCCGGCAAGCTCTCCGGCGGGATGAAGCAGAAGCTCTCGCTCTCCTGCGCGCTCATCCATCACCCCGAGGTGCTGTTGCTGGACGAGCCGACGTTCGGCGTGGACCCGATCTCGCGCCGCGACCTCTGGCTGATCCTGCACGAGATGGTCGCTTCGGGCGTCACCGTCGTCGTCTCGACGTCGTACCTGGACGAGGCCGAGCGCTGCGACCGCGTCGCGCTCCTCGACCACGGCCGCGTGCTGGCGCTCGACACGCCCGCCGCGCTCCAGGCGAGGCTCACCGGCGAGATGCGCGCCGTCTGGACCGACGATCCGCGCACCGCCGTCCAGCGCCTCGCGGAGAGCCCCGACGTCCTCGCCGCCACGCTCTACGGCGATGCCGTCCACGTGCTGCTGAAGGATGGCGCCTCGTGGGAGACGGTCCGCGCCGCGCTCGCCGCCGCCGGCGTCGCCGTGAGCGACGACGCCCGCATCGAGCCCTCCCTCGAGGACGTCTTCATCCACCTCGTGGGACGGCGGGAGGCCGCCCGTGCTTGAGGTCATCGAGGTCCACGAGCTGACCCGCCGCTTCGGCGACTTCGTGGCGGTCGACCGCGTCTCCTTCGACGTGCACGAGGGCGAGATCTTCGGCTTCCTCGGCCCGAACGGCGCCGGCAAGACGACGACGATCAAGATGCTCACGGGGCTGCTCGCGCCGACGTCGGGCGCGGGCCGCATCGCCGGGCTCGACATCCGCCGGGACGCGGTCCGCATCCGCCGCCGCATCGGCTACATGTCGCAGAAGTTCTCGCTCTACGCCGATCTCACGGTGGACGAGAACATCGACCTGTTCGCCGGCCTCTACGGCGTCCGCGGCGAGCGGCTCGCGGCGCGGCGCCGCTGGGTCGTCGAGATGGCCGGGCTCGCCGGCCGCGAGCGCCAGCTCGCGGGGGAGCTCCCGCTCGGCTTCAAGCAGCGCCTGGCGCTCGGTTGCGCGGTGCTGCACCAGCCGCCGGTGCTGTTCCTGGACGAGCCGACGTCCGGCGTCGACCCCGTCGCCCGGCGCGCGTTCTGGGACCTGATCAACTCGCTCTCCGCCGCCGGCACGACGGTCCTCGTCAGCACGCACTACATGGAGGAGGCCGAGTACTGCAACCGGCTGGCGCTCATGAACCGCGGCCGGCTCATCGCGCTGGACACGCCGCCGCGGCTGCGCGCGCTGCTGACGGACCCGATCCTCGAGGTCCGCGTGGACGACGCGCCGAAGGCCGTCGAGGTGCTGGCCGGCGCGCCCGGCGTGCTCGAGGCCTCCATGTTCGGCCGCGCGCTCCACGTCATGGTGAGCGACGCCGCGCGCGCCCGCGCCGCGATCCCCGACCTCCTCGGCGCCCGAGGGCTGCGCGCCGGCGCGATCACGCCGGTCCGCGCCTCGCTCGAGGACGTCTTCGTCTCGCTGGTGCGCCGCGAGGGCGGCGCGGCGGAGGGGTGAGGCGAATGGACATGGTGCGCCTCCTCGCCATCGCCCGGAAGGAGTGGGTCCAGCTCCGGCGGGACGTCCGCAGCATGGCGCTCGCGTTCCTCCTGCCGGTCGCGCTCCTCCTCTTCTTCGGCTACGCCATCACGTGGGACGTGAAGGACATCCGTATCGCCGTGCTGGACCAGGACGCGAGCCGGCAGAGCCGCGAGCTGGTCGACGCGCTGGAGGGGAGCGGCTACTTCCACGTGGTCGAGCGGCTCGACCGCTACGGCGACCTCGACGCCCGCCTCGCCCACGGCGACGTGCTCGGCGTGCTGGTCGTGCCACCCGGCTTCGCCAGGGACCTCGCCGCCGGCCGCTCGGCGGACGCGCAGCTCCTGCTGGATGGCGGAGACGCGAACAGCGCGACGATCGCCGAGAACTACGCGGACGCCATCGTCGCCGGCTACTCCCGTGGCGTGGTGCTCCAGGGCCGCCGGATCGAGGTCCCCGCGCGCGCCGAGGGGCGCGTCTGGTACAACCCGCGGCTCGAGAGCCGGTGGATGATCGTGCCCGGGCTCATCGCGGTCATCATGTCGATCATCGCCGCGATGCTGACGGCGCTGACGATCGCCCGCGAGTGGGAGCGCGGCACCATGGAGCAGCTCGCGGCCACGCCCGTCGGCCGCCTCGAGGTCGTGCTCGGCAAGCTCGTGCCCTACCTGGCCATCGGCCTCTTCGACGTCGCCGTGGCGACGCTGGCCGGGATCACCGTCTTCGGCGTGCCGTTGCGCGGCAGCGTGCTCCTGCTGGGCGTCCTCTCGCTCCTGTTCCTCCTCGGCGCGCTCGGCCTCGGCATCTTCATCTCGGCCGCGCTCCGCTCCCAGGTCCTGGCCATGCAGGTGTCCATGGTCGCCACCTACCTGCCGGCCATCCTCCTCTCCGGCTTCCTCTTCGACATCGCCGGCATGCCCGCGCCGCTGCGCCTGGTCACGCGCATCATCCCCGCGCGCTACTTCGTCGCCGTCACGCGCGGCATCTTCCTGAAGGGCGTCGGCATCGAGGTGCTCTGGCCGCAGGCCATCTCCATGATCGTCTTCGCCGCCGTCGGCCTCGGCCTGGCCACGCGCTCCTTCCACAAGGAGATCGCATGAGGGACCGGCGCGAGCTCCACGACTCGCTGCTCCGCATCCGCGAGATGCTGCGCAAGGAGTGGAGGCAGATCTTCCGCGACCCGAAGACGAAGCGGATCATCTTCGCCTCGCCGATCCTGCAGCTCCTGCTCTTCGGCTACGCCGTCAACACGGACGTCCGGAACACGTCGCTCTTCGTCGTCGACCGGGACCGCACGCAGGAGTCGCGGGAGCTGGTGGACGCGTTCACGGCGGGCGGCTACTTCCGCGTGGTGGGGAGGAGCGACCGGCCGGCGGCGCTGGCGTCGGCGCTCGACCACGGCCGTGCCGTCGTCGCCATCCAGATCCCGGAGGGCTTCGCGAAGGATCTCGCCGCCGGCCGCGGCGCCGCCGTGCAGGTGCTCGTCGACGGCACCAGCTCGAACACCGCCACGGTCGCGCAGGGCTACGCGAACCGCATCGTCCAGCGCTTCGGCCTCGACTACGCCGACGCGCACGGCCAGGCCATCCGCGGCGGCGTCGACCTGCGCTCGCGCGCCTGGTACAACCCCGCCCTCGAGAGCCGCGTCTACAACGTCCCCGGCGTCATCGCCGTCATCCTGATGCTCATGGCGCTGCTCCTCACCGCGCTCGCCGTCGTGCGCGAGCGCGAGCTCGGCACGCTCGAGCAGCTCATGGTCAGCCCGCTCTCCCCCGGCGAGCTGATCCTCGGCAAGACGATCCCGGTCGCGGCCATCGCGTTCATCGACCTGGCGCTCGTCGTCCTCGTCGCCGTGCTCTGGTTCCACATTCCGCTGCGCGGCAGCCTGCTCCTCCTCGTCGCCGCCTCCTCCGTCTACATCCTGAGCGCGCTCGGCTTCGGCCTCCTCGTCTCCACCGTCTCCAGCACGCAGCAGGAGGCCTTCATGGGGATGTTCCTCTTCTTCCTCCCCATGATCATCCTCTCCGGCTTCATGTACCCGATCACGTCGATGCCCTGGGTCTTCCAGAAGCTCACGCTCCTCAACCCGGTGCGGCATTTCCTGGAGGTCGTGCGCGGGATCTTCCTGAAGGGCGAGGGGCTGGCGGACCTGTGGCGGCAGATCGTCATCCTCGGCGTCATGGCCGCGGCCGTGCTCGGCGTGGCGACGAGGGCGTTCCGCAGGTCGCTGGGGTGAGGCGGCGCGCCGGCGCCTGCGTCACGTCCGTGGGCGTTCCAGCGGCCGGGGGTCCCACGCGGAGCCGCGGAGGGTGCAGTCCATGTTTGGCGGGATCGCGGCGCACCGCCCGCGGGGTCAGTGGCGAGGGCCGGTTCGATCTCGAGCGCGATCTCGTGTTTTCGCCGTTCGAGCCCGAGCCGAGCGCCCGCAGGGCGCGGAGCCCGAGCCCGTCCTTGAAGCGGTTCGCCTCGCCGAACCCCGCGAGAACGGCTTCACGGACGGGCTCGGGCTCGGGCTCCGCGCCGGCGGCGCGGGGCTCGGGCTCGTAAGCGCAACACACGAGATCGAGATCGACGCCGCTCCAGGATGCACGGCGCCCGGTGGGTTGCTCACCGCCGGACGTCCGAGAACACTCCCCCGCCGCAGCTCAGCCCCGGCGAGCTGAGCGTGAACCCATCCCTCGGCTCCGGCAGTTCCGCGTCGCCCACGGCGAGCGCCGCGTCGACGATCGGCTCGAGCGTCCGCGCGCGAGCGGAGTCGGCGGACGTCAGCGGCGGGGCGCCGCCGCCGTAGAGCCGGCGGGTGACCCAGCGCCACCCCTCGACTCCCGCCGCGTGCGCCGCCCAGCGCGCGGCGATCCCGCGCGCCCGGGCGGCCGCCGCGAGCAGCACGAGCCGGCGGCGGTCCGCCTCGATGCGGCGGTCGTAGCCGGCGGCCGGCGCGGCGCACGCCCAGGAGTCGATGGCGCGGAACCCCGCGTCGCGCGCGCTCTCGACCGCGGCGAGGGAGAGCGCGGCGCCGACGCGCGGCGCGCCGCCCTGCGCGGAGTCTGCACCGCCCGGCGGCAGCGCCAGCGCCGCCGCGCCGCCGAGCATCGCCGGCTGGCCGGCCGACGCCTCGAGCACGCTGCGCAGCAGGTCGTAGGCGGTCGTCAGCCGCTCGGGGCCGTAGCTCTTCAGGAACCAGGCGCGCGTCTCCGGATAGACCGGCGCCACCTCGTCGAGGATCGCGATCAGCGCCCGCCCCGCTCCGCCCGTCACGTCCGGCGGCACCACGGTGCCGTAGCCGGTCAGCATGTCGTCCTGCACGGACGAGAGGTACCCGTCCATGCGCCCCTCCCGCGCCAGCGAGGCGGCGACGAACCATTCGACGTTGCGCGCGAACACCTCCGCCGGCCGGCGCTGATGGTTCGGCACCACGCGCTCCCCGAGCGCGGGCGGCACCAGCGCGGCGGTGCTCAGCCCGGCCACGGCGGCGCCGAAGCGGTCGCCGGACCGGCGCAGCGCGAGGTCCGTGGCGTAGTCGCCGCGGATCGTGTACCGGCGCAGCGCCGCCTGCCAGTCCAGGTCGTGCGCCAGCTCGTGGGCGATCGTCCCGGCGCCGGTCTCCGGCGGCAGGTACAGCACCCGCCGCCGCGGATCGTGCAGCGCCAGCGCGTTCGCCTCCTTCGGCAGCTCGCCGACGCGCACCCGCAGCCCCTTCAGGTCCAGGCTCGGGAGCACGCGTTGCAGGTCGCCGAGCGACGTCGCCAGCATCCGCCGGTAGTACGGCCGCCACGCGGCCGGCACGCTCCGGTCGAACTGCACGACGAGGCCGTAGCGCTCCTCCAGGTCGCGGCCCGTCGGCCCGGTCGAGCCGGGAAACCACGGCGTCTCCTGCGCGTACGTCCGCAGCGACGTCGCCGCCGCCAGCCGCGCCAGCCCGGGCCCCGCCTCGTCGGCGCCGCCTTGCGCCACCAGCCGCGCGTACTCCGCGGCGAAGCGCTCCTCGTTCTTCGCCTGCGCGACGAAGCGCTCCCGCGCCGTCGTCTCCGCCTCGTCCAGCCCGCGCGCGCCGAGCAGTTGCTGCCGCGTCATCTCGAGCGCCACCACGATCGGCGCCTGCGGCGGCGCGTTCGTGCTGTCCGCGAGCTGCGCCAGGCGCTCCGCCGCCGCGGGCGCCAGCAGCGGCCGCGGCGAGTGCGCCGGCGTGAGCGACTCGCCCTCCAGGCGCGGACCCAGCAGGCGGATCGCCTCCGCCAGCCGCGGCGCCAGCTCCAGAACTTCGCGCTCCGCGTCCAGCGGCGGCGCGCCCAGCCTCGCCTGCTCCACCGCGAAGCGCCGCTCCGCCCGCCAGTGCACCAGCAGATCGAGCGCGTCGGTGTCGGACGCCTCCGCCATCCGGATCAGCCGGCGCGCGTCCTGCCGCGCCAGCGCCCGGTCGCGCAGCAGCGCCGCGGTCTGGGCCGCGAGCCGCGGCGCCCGACGCCCGACGCTCCCTTCCGCCGCCGCCAGCGTGTACGCCAGCCGCACCGCCAGCTCGCCGCTGCGCGGGTCGCGGGCTTCCTGCACGGCACCCTGGATCAGCTCCAGGTGGTAGCGGCCGAGCCCGGGGCGCGCGCCCACGCCCGGCACCGACGCGCGGTCCAGCGGCGCCGGGTCCGGCTGGTACGCGTCGCCGTCCTCCGTCCGCGCCAGCAGCGCCCAGCCGAGCAGCCGGCGCGTCTCCTCGGGGAGCCGCGGATCGTGCACCGCCTGGTCGACCAGCCGGAACGGGCTGCCGAGCCCGAGCCGCAGGCGCTCCAGGTAGCCGAGCGCGATCGTCGCCGGGTCGTCCGGCGCCTCCCGCCCGGCCCCCGCCTGGACGAGCCGCTCGGCGTACGCGCGCCCCCGCGCCAGCTCCCGCTTCGCATCCGCGGCGGGGTCCGGGCGGTCGATGGGGGCGCACGCGGCGGCCCAGGCCAGGGTCACCCCGGCCAGGAGCGGGACGGATCGGCGTCGAAGGCGAATCATGCTCACTGCGATTGAACGTCGAGGACTGCGAGGTCGGCCGCCGGCGCGGCCCTCGCCCCGATGCGGGGCGAGCAGGCCGCGCTCAGTCCTGCGCGGCCTCGATCACGGCTCTGCGGAGGCGCGGCCAGACTCCCGTCGCATACTTCAGGAAGTTGGCGCGCATCTGCGGGTTACGAGAAAGGAACGACCAGGCGGCTTCCCCGCCCTTCGCCACATTGCACGTCCGGCAGCACGTCACCAGGTTCCCATCCGAGTGGTCCCCGCCCCGCATGCGCGGCTGCACGTGGTCCACCGTCAGCTCGTCCGGCGGGTACACCATGCCGCAGTAGACACAGCGGTTCCGATCCCGGCGGAAGATCCGCTCGCGGCGACCGAGCGTCGTGTCCGTCGTTCGTCCCTTCACGCCCGGTCATACACGGGACGGGGCCGCGTTGCTCCCCGGCCCGCCCCGGCATACTCTTGGACCCTATGTTCGACGACCCCCGCCTGGCCCTGCTCCGCAGGGCCCTCGAGCAGCGCCCCGCCGCCGCCGCCCCGCGCGAAGCCGGAATGTCGGAAGCCGCCGTCGCCATCGTGCTCCGGCCCCGCGAGACGCTCGAGCTGCTCCTCATCAAGCGCGCCGAGCACGAGACCGATCCGTGGTCCGGCCACATGGCGCTCCCCGGCGGCCGCCGCGACCCCGCCGACGGCGACCTGCTCGACACCGCGATCCGCGAGACGTGCGAGGAGACCGGCCTCTGCCTCGACTCGCGCTGCCGCATGGGCGCGCTCGACGAGGTCACGCCCGGCACGCGCCGCCTGCCGCCCCTCGTGATCGCGCCGTTCGTCATGGCCGCCCGCCCGGAGGCCACGGCCCACGCCGATCCCAGCGAGGTCGAGGCGGCCATCTGGGTGCCGCTCCCGGCCCTGGCCGATGAAGCCGCCGCCGGTGAGCTGATCCTGCAGTTGGAGGGGGGTCCTCGGAGCTTCCCGACCTACAACTACGGAGAGTACGTCATCTGGGGACTGACCCACCGGATCCTGCGGCAGTTCCTCGAGCTGGCCGAGGACGCCGGCCTCACGCGCTCCTGAGCCGCCACGCCAGCCCCGGCTGGCGCTCGCCCGCGCTGAACCCCGCGTACTCCGCCGACGACGGCTCCGGCTTCGCGCGCTCCCGCGACTCCAGCGCCCGCTCCGCCGCCGCGTCCACCTCTTCGATGATCCCCGCCTCGATCGCCTCGAGCCGGTCCCGCCCGATCCCCTCGGCGACGAGGTACTCCTCGTACAACCCGATCGGGTCCCGCTTCCCCCAGTACTCGAACAGCTCCGGCGCGAACGTCGCCCGCGCCTCCGCCTCGTCGTGCGTCGCGTGGCCGCCCATCCTGAACGTATCGACGACCAGGAGCACCGGTCCGTCACCTCCCCGCGCGCGATCCGCCGCCAGCCGCGTCGCCGCGTACACGTCCAGCACGTTGTTGCCGTCCGCCGCCGCGCCCAGGGTCCCGTAGAGCCGCGGCCACTCCAGGAAATCGCCCCGCTGATGCTGGTCCAGCCGCGTGCCCAGCGCCACCTGGTTGTTCTGCAGCACGAAGATCGCCGGCGCCCGCTGCACCGCCGCCAGGTTCACACCCTCGTGGAACAGCCCGTTCTTCGTCGTGCCGTCCCCCGCCCACGTCATCGCCACCCGCGCCTCGCCCCGCCGCTGGAACGCCATCGCGACCCCCGTCACCACCGGCACCATCTCCCCCACCGGCGAGACCGGCGGGATCACCCGGTGGCTCATGTCGCCGATGTGCAGGTCGCGCCCCGCGTTCGGCGAGTCCGCCGTCCCCAGGTAGCCCCGGAACATCGCCTCCAGCGGCATCCCCATCTCGTGGCACGCGCCCGCGTTCCGGATCATCGGGGCGACGACGTCGCGCTCGCGGTCCAGCGCGTGCACGCCGCCGATCGTCACCGCCTCCTCCCCCGTCCCCAGCCACGCCTTCGAGATCACGCCCTGCTTCACCCACCGCTTCAGCGCGTAGTCGTGCAGCCGGTTCCGCAGCATCCCCGCGTACAGCGCCAGCAACGCCTCCTCGCCCAGCGAGGCGACGACGTCCCGCCGCGCCGCATCGCCGCTCACGCGCTCGCGGTACGCTCGGACCAGCTCGGGATCCGGGGTCCAGCGGAGGTACTCCGGGGGATCGAAGGCGGGATAACGTTTCATCGAGGCAAGCTAAAACCGGGCGGAGGCGCGGGCCAGCCCGGCCGCGAGCAGCCACCCCGCCGCCGTTCCGCCGGATCCCCCGTGCCCCCACCGCTGCACGCACCCCGGCGCGTACGCGTGAACCTGCCCCCAGCGCCGGGCGCTGGCACCGCTTCTTCCCGC